>CAZSWT010000047.1:0-28057 GCA_964611035.1 uncultured Desulfobacteraceae bacterium | reverse complement strand
ACCCATCAATATAACTAGATAAAGCAGGATATGTTACGTATAGCGTGCCATAGTCAATCCTTTGATTTTACAAAACTTCTATCAAGCTTACAAACACAAGTCATAAGTTTTTGGCTTTTCTATTCTTCCCAATAATAGCAAAATCCTAACGAAAAGCTGAGGGGCGCGGTGGATTTTTGTCGCATCCCTCTTGAGCGACCTGGTTATGCAATCTTTTATTATGTACCGCGAACTCTGTTATAGGATCCACATCCAAAACACTTAAAAACCAAATTAATGAACGTTCCCCTGCTTACATTTTCGCAAATTATCTTGCCGCACGCCCCACATATGTAATTGTCGTTGCTATTTCCTTTAAACATTATCTGAGATCCGTCAGGCCCCGGAACAAGGACAGCAGCAGTACCTTTTTGTGGTTCTGGAATTACTTCCATTTGAATATTAGCCATTCCATTCCCTCCAAACCTGTCCTACCAACACTATTGATTTACGGAAATAGTCAAACTCGGGAATCGATAGTTCAATGCAGTCATTAACTTTAAACATTTTTTCTTTGGCTTTATCATCCAACAATGATATTTGTTGCACTCCGAGATCTTTAAGAAAAAAATCATCAATCGTGCAATTCTTATGCTGTATTGAGTTCCTAATCTGTATGTGTTTATGAATATTTTTTAAATGCTCCTCTTGTTTGTTTTCTGGGTTAAATACAGAGTTGATCAACTTCGTCTTATCTTTATATGAATCAAAGTCAAAGCTATTCGATAAACTGTATTTTGTTTGCTCTATTAAGTCGATATCCTCACGAAAATCTATAGTCGCCTGACGCCTTTTCAGTTCCTTGAACACCCGTTCGCCTGAAAAATGTTTATCCATTAGCAAGTAGAATAAAGTCTTGAGGCATTCATACCATTCCTGCACCAATTTTCCGTGAAACGTTTCAAGCATTACCTTTGGCAGTTCTAACCAATAATGTTTCACTTCAACGATTGGAATAGGTTCAATTTCAATCCCAACACCAACAGTTTCAACGATGAGGGCATTATCTGAAAAGCCTAATATTGTGTTCCCGCCAATATTTAAAGCATTTTGGGCAAGGAGGAATTGCTTAAATATTCTTGTTGATTGGTCAATAAGATTGTCTATGGGAGGAATATGCATATGGCCTTTATCATTATTTAGGTCCATAACATACCGCTTCACACGGGCCCGTTTTATAAGGTGCCGTCGTGAAAGCGGATGTTATAATCCATTTTCCTAGTGGAATAATAATGTCCTATTATATCCGTGGATTGCTATGTCGAAGCAAGGCATTTCATCCCAAGTTTGCCCCTCTAAAATTCTGCCAGCCTTCTTTTTATTAATGCCGCCCCATTGTTTGAAGAAAAACGGAATGTTTTTTTCTTCACACTCATTCTTAATATCAAGAACCCATCTTTTTTCCATAGGCCTTGCTTTAGGGCCTGATTCTCCACCGACTATAGCCCAATCAATTTCCTGAAAATCAATTGATCTTATTGCGCTCAATAATGGCTCAAAAGAAATGAACTTTACAAATGCATTAGTGCTCCTTAGATCATCAATGCGATATAAATAATCCGAAGTTTCAACACTTACACCCATCCAAATATTTTTAGACCATTTTAACCTTTCACTTATTTCACTAAGGCGCTCTGATCGTTTTGTAAGGATTTGAAAGCAATGGTTTGTGGCACTGTTCATTGTGGAAAAAATTTCAAAAATGAAATCATCTGGCACATCAGCGTGGAATAAATCACTCATGGAATTTACAAAAACCATTTGGCTTTTTTTCCACGTCAAGGGTTGCTTTATCAAACGAGAATGACAAGTAGGATAGAATCCATTTTTATAGTTCGGAGACTTCATAGCTTTTAACCTTTTCGCCATTTTCTCAGCATAACAGTTTTCGCAACCTGGGCTGATTTTTGTACAACCAGTCACCGGGTTCCAAGTAATTTCTGTCCATTCTATTTTAGTGTTAGTGCTCATAGTCATTATCCATATTTTATTTGTCTTGGTGCATTACTATGTTTACACGCACTGTATGATATGTTTATTTTTTGACGAGGCAGTTCATTGTCTGTCATCATTTTGGTAACTACCCTTTTTGCATACTCTGCCTTGAAACCATTGAATAATGTGAATTTATAAATGTCTATATTTGTAGCAAGCTTTCGATTCATTATTGCATTTTTTAATTCTTTTTCAAAGCCTTGTACTTTTTTCGGCTTATCAAGTTCTGGAAATAAAGATGGTTGAAACTCATCAATGTTATCTTTATCAATATCAAAATTAGAATCGCCAGTCTGAGGGTCTATTTTCCAACATTGATTTACAAATTTTTCAATTCCAAGCAAATGCCCCGTTCCAAATATCAAGCCATATATATTTGCCCCCTTTTTTATGGAAAAAGGGCATAAATAATATTCCTTATGCTTAGGAATTAAATCTCTGTAGTATTCCAAAACGCGTCTATGGATGTGACAATAATTAGATGTCGACAGAATTGATGACGGGATGAAAATGTATTTTTTAATATCCGGGTTATCTTTAAAACGATTTAATGTTGAAGAAGATATAAAGAATAGAAAATCAGTGGTTGGGATATTTACAATTCTTATAAAAATATCACTTGTAATGTATTTTACCCCATTTTGATCTAAGAACAGAAAATTTGATGAATGTCTATCGCTCATTAAATCTATGTGGTAATTAAAAATCTTTTCGAACTCTTCAGACGAATACTCTATTTCATAAGGAACCCCTTCTACGTATCGATTGGATATATTAACTTTAAGTCTTTTTATTTTAATTTCTCTATCATCATTGAAAAACAATGAAACAGTTATGTTGTGCTTTCTTATATTTTCTAAATATTGATCCAGAAGCTCTAATATGATCAGGGGGCTTCCATTTTGTCCTTCCTCATCTTTCCCAGGCCCGCAAAAAAAATCAAAGATATTGACACGGTTATACTTTGGATTACTCCCTAAGAAGACGGGCAACCACTCTTGAATATAATTTTTGTAAAGGGATAATTTTACCTTGGTTCCTTCGTCAAAAGGCTTTTTATGTAGGTCTAATGCCATTTTAATTTGTTCTTAGGTTTATAACCTTAGATTATGCTGCCTGATATTGAGTATAATATCGGAATTGAAAAATACTGAAACAGAGTTTGTGATATGAAATCGCTTGGCAAAGTCCGTGATGTTAACTCTTTTTAAGAAATGGTGTCTTAACTTTTAGCTCAATGCACACAATATATTTCATGTATCATTTCACAGCAAACTCCTTGACAGAAAGCACTAGAACAGGCTCTTTTTCCTCTTGAATCCTGCCTGTCAACATGAATGTTTTCTTCACCAGATGATCGATCTTTTTCAATTTTTCCAGGAGTTTATTTTCTTGTAAAACAAAACTCTGATCCACGCCATCTACCTGGAATACCCACTTCCCGTTTTGCTCTGTGATTTTGCCTACAGCCTTAAGGTCTATCCACATGGCCGTAAACCCGGCATCTTTCACCGCTTTTCTTAGCATGCTTGGCCTGAGAGGTTTCTCCTTTTTTAAGGTAATGAATCCCAGTTCCTTCTCTAAACTAACCTTGGCTTTTTCCACGTCCTCCAGACGGGATAGGGAATCCTGAGTCTCCAGAGCTCAGAGGTGTCAAGCCATACCGTCTATCTTCATAGTCACCTCCTGAATTTCAGCCAGGCTGAGTTGTGTAATCGCCAGTATCAGAAAAAACAGGCTTAAAAACACCCAAGCATTTATTTTACTCGATCGCATCCTCATCACCTCCTTTACATTAATACTTAAGGCAGTCATAATTTGACTTTTTTAAATCAAAAATACACTGTTTGTAGAACACGCACATTTTCTTGAAAAAATCAAGGGGTATTTTAGTGGGTATGAAATGGGTATATGGTATACCTATTATTTAAGGACAGGTTAATAAATACACTTAAAATAATTGTATTTTCAAACAAGGATTTACGAAGGTTACATCTTTTAAGGGTAGACATAGAAAAGAAAACCCCTATGGATCTTTCATTAAGGGCTTGTTGTAGTGGCTTGCTTTTTCATATCCCCTCATCTTTCATTAAGAGAAAGGAATTTTTATGGATGGAATTAGGCTGTCTTGACTTTTTATGTTCTGTTAACTTATACTCACCGCCGAAAATGATCGTTCTTTCAATATAATTCTTAGTGGAGGGCGACGAGAGATGATTAATTGCACCCTGCTTCTCTTATAGAGAGGTGGGGTTTTTAGTTTTAAATAAACAATTAGATAATGACGTTAGATAAGATGACGCTTTTATGGTTGGGAACTTAATTTTTTTCATCTCTTATAAAAAAATTGTTGACAAAGGTATCAATTGATACTATTTTATGATAAGGCCATCCTATAAAGAACTAAATACAAAGATCAAACAGGCAAGAGAAGCGATAGCAGAAAGTAGAATTTCTATTTTAGAGCCTGTAGATATTGCTGTTGATGCTATTAAAGTAGGCTATCTTTTCGAAGATATTCAAAAGGTTCTTGCTGATATATTGGATGAGATATCACCAAAAGATTATGCAGGACAAAGTCCGCCTAAACGCTCTTATAAAGAAAAGATCAAGGGATGTGAACTTTTTGCTTTTGCATGGCAAAGCAAGAAGTTTGGTTGTGAAATATATTTAAAATTTGCTTTAAAAAACAATGTAATATGGCTAGTATCTCTACACTAACCAGGGGGAGCAGGAGATGGGAACGATTTCAAAAAGAGTAATGAACTGCCCGAATGATCATGGGAAAATGTCGATAATTAAATCAGACAGAACCATCAAATTCCGGGGTAAGCATATTACATTTCCGATAGACCATTACATATGCCCGGTTTGTGGTATAGAAGCAGGTTCTGTTGAGCAGACGGCTGCAACCCAGCGAGCAATTTCTGATGCTTACCGTAAGGCATCTGGGCTGTTGACAGGTGAAGAAATACGTGAAGGAAGAAAGAGATTGAGGTTAACACAAGAGACCTTTGCAAAGAAAATGAATGTTGGAATTGCAAGTATAAAGAGATGGGAAGGTGGTTTAATCCAGACTAAATCGATGGATAAATTTCTTCGTACTGCTATCAGGAGTAGTAAAACTGGCGATAATTATTCAGGGAACCGACAATTTTCAATACCAAGAATAAAGTTAGTATTGAGACAATTTGAGTCTACTCTGAATAAGAAACTTTTAAAGAAGTATGATAAGATGCTCTATGCAGCAAAGTACCTATGGTATGCAGATATGGTAGCCTTTCGAGAGCTTGGAGAAAGCATGACTGGCTCAACTTACGCTGCCCTTCCCAAGGGACCCCAGCTTGATAACTACAGAGACTTAATTGATGAGATAAAAGATGCTAAAGAGGCAGACGCTGAACCACTTACACCTGAAGAAAAGAAGATTATTACACGAGTTGCAAGTGCCTTTCCTCGTGAGGCATTAGTATACAATGCAGCACACAAAGAAATAATATTTAATAGAAAGAAAATTGGTGATCGAATCGCTTATTCAGATTCATCGGAATTGTCAGAGATATGACACCGTTAAAGCACTTGCTTGTCACTAGATAAATCACACCAAGTCAAAATAAGTTGATCAAAACACTTAAGTCCGTTTTCCCGTAAATATAGTTAAGCTGCTTACCTTATCTCCTCCTTTTTTATAGTGGAATTCACCTTGAAAGATAGAATATAATTCCTTTTCTCTTTGTCTCGTCTAAGTATTTAAAGCTTTTATCTTATCACTAGATATTAAACCATCTATCTGGCCTTGAATAGTGAAAGGGCTTGGAATTAATCCAACCTTTTTTGTTAATAATTGATAGCCTCTTTATAATCAGCTATCTTTCCAACTACTTTAAATGGTATAATATTGAGTATATTATGGAAGATCTATCCATATACCTGAAGTCAACATACTATATTGATTACGACACACCTTCGGTTTCGAAGTTATCCAAAGAAATTGTGGCCCTTTATCCTGATGAAAAGGCAAAGGCTATCTTTCAATTTGTGAGAGACAGCATTCCTTATACCCCCTATTCTCCCTTTTACCTTCCAGAACATTACCCGGCAAGCAAGACGCTCGAGAAAGGGGAAGGTTTTTGTGTTCAGAAGGCAGTTCTGCTCGCTGCATTGGCCCGGGCTCATGGCATACCGGCACGCCTTGTCTTTGCCGATATTAAGAATTATTCAATCCCCCAAAAATTATGGAACATGATGAAAACAAATGTTTTTGCTTTTCATGGCTATAATGAGCTTTACATTGACGGCAGATGGATCAAGGTAACACCCACATTTGATATAGGCATGTGTCAGAGGCTAAATTTAAAGCCTGTAGAATTTGATGGGCATAATCCGGCTATCTTTCATTCCCATGATTTGGATGGGGATCTACATATCGAATATATTAAAGATCATGGGCATTTTGCAGACCTTCCATTTGAAACGGTTGTCAATGGTTTCAGGAGTGCATATACAGAAGACATGATCAAGAGATGGATGGAGTCAAGCCTTCAGGCAGAAAAAGAATGGTAAGATTTTAGCAGTCAGCAACCTTTACCCTCATAACTTATTCAGATTTCAGCCTGTCCACCATATGCAATGATATTATAGGACTTATGCCAAAGGCATTTTTTATCAACCTTGGATGTGTAAAAAATCTTGTAGACACTGAATATATACTCGGTCGTATCAAGGAGCAGGGATATGATATAGTAGATGATCCTTTAGATGCCGATATAGCGACTGTTAATACCTGTGCCTTTATCAGACCAGCAGTTGAGGAGAGCATAGACACTATACTTGAGCTTGCACGTTTAAAAGACAAAGGCCATCTAACATACCTTTTTGTAGTAGGTTGTTTTGTGCAGAGATACGGGCGAAAGCTGCTCAGAGAAATACCAGAAGTTGATGGCTGGCTTGGTACAGGGCAGATACACAGAATAGGTGAAATTTTAAGCGATAAAGGGGCTGATACTCCGGTTTTTTTTATAGACAGACCTCGTTTTTTAGCGGATCACACAGCACCCAGAGCCCAGACAACACCATTTTATTCTGCCTATCTAAAAATCGCCGAAGGATGTTCCCACCATTGCTCCTATTGTATTATTCCTTCTTTAAGAGGTTCTTTCCGAAGCAGAACCAGAGATTCTCTATTTATCGAGACAAAAAATATGGTTGAAAGGGGTGTTAAGGAGATTAATCTTGTAGCTCAGGATACGACCTCCTATGGCCATGATCTTGATCCTTCATATACGCTTGAGGATCTCCTGGCGAAGCTTCTTACTATATCCGGTTTGCATTGGCTTAGAATTCTTTATGCTCATCCGTATCATTTGACTGAAGGAATTCTTGAGCTTATTGATTCTGAAGAAATTTTATGCCCATACCTTGATGTGCCTATTCAGCATGTTAATCCGGATATCCTTAGGGCTATGGGACGCCCTTTGCAGGCGGAGTCGATACCTCAATTTGTAGAGAGAATAAGAAAAAGATCAAGAAAAATAACATTACGGACAACAGTAATGATCGGTTTTCCAGGAGAGACTGAGGGACAATTTAAAGAATTATGCACCTTTTTACAAGAGGCAAAATTTGAAAGATTAGGTGTGTTTGCCTTTAGCCCGGAGAAAGGCACCCATGCCGCAAAGCTCAAAAATAGCATACCTCAGAGTGTCGTGGAAAAAAGGGTCCAGGAGCTTATGAAAATTCAGGCAGAGATCAGCAGAAATATCAATAAAGAGTTGGTTGGTAAAACAGTGCCAGTAATAATTGAGGGATTAAGCCCTGAAACAGATCTATTACTTACTGGACGAACAGCAACAATGGCTCCAGATGTAGATGGCCAGGTATTGATAAATGAAGGAACAGCTATGGTAGGAGAAATTGTTCCGGTTCATATAACTGAGGCCCATACGTATGATTTGGTCGGGAGTATTGAAAGAGATGAATAAACAATGAGGTCGAATAAAGTCTGCATGTGGTTCACTAAAATATGAAGTTTTTTCCACATTTTTTTAAACGATAAAAATTTCATTATCTCGATAATTAGGTACACAACTCAAGGAGGTTAAAAATGAGACTCAATGTAAAAGCCTTTGCACTCACGTGTGGCATAATTTGGGGGCTTGGTCTTTTCATTCTTACTTGGTGGATAATTGCCTTTGAAGGCGCCACGGGGGACGTAACATTGATTGGTCGTGTTTACCGAGGTTACAACATAAGCCCCATAGGAAGTTTTATTGGCTTTATCTGGGCTTTCATAGATGGCTTGATTGCTGGTGCAATATTTGCGTGGCTCTATAATTTCATCGCTGCACGCACTTCAAGGGAAGCAAATACATAATATCTGGCCTGAAGGAACAAAAATAGCACCCTATATGTCAAAATTTGGCTGCAAAGAATATCCCCAAAAAAAAGAGGCTAATTTTGTCAATCAGCCTCTGATTTATTGATCTTTAATGGTAGGCACGATGGGATTTGAACCCATGACCTCTACCGTGTCAAGGTAGCGCTCTCCCCCTGAGCTACGCGCCTTCTTACAAAGTATCTATCAATCTTGTTGTTGGCATGTCAAGCAAAATTAGTTTTCTCATCCTGTGTTAAAATCACCAACCCGATCCTAATATATTGAAGTCCTGAGGCTATGGTGAATCCAGCCGTTAGCCAGAAAGTGTATATTTGAATAGGTTCGATGTTTAGATAACTATTTGATAATATCATTAGAATAGTAGCTACTTGTAGACATGTTGTTGATTTACTTAAAAGGGAAGGGTGAACTTTTACTGGATGTCGATTTAGATAAAGCACCAGAACTCCAAGCAAAATAATCACATCCCGGCTTATAATTAAAACAGCCAACCAGGGAGGGATCATTTTCAATATCGCTAAGGTTGTGTAGGAAGTTACAAGGAGGATTTTATCTGCCAAGGGATCAAGATAGACTCCAAGATCACTTTTTTGATGGAAAACCCTGGCGATAAAGCCATCCAGGGCATCACTGATACTGGCGATAACAAAAATTATAAGAGAGCCTAAGGTTCTGTCATTGATTATATATATTACAAAAATCGGAACAAGGAGAACCCTTAAGATAGTAATTAAATTTGGAATAGTCATCTGATAACCAATGTAAACCCTTGTTCACTTAACTCATTAATCTCAAATGAGAATGGATTTTTTGAATGATTCAGCACTTTTATGGCCAATCCTTTTGGATCTCCCTTTACCTCTACAAATAACTTTACTAAGCCTTTCTCCAACCTTCTTTCTAATACTGATTTTATTTCGGGAAAATTTGTTTTCAAGAATTCTTTAAAATTTAGAAAATCTCTAAAGTCCTTGAAACCCTTTATTGTTATAATAATTTGATTAAGAGCCTCTTGAGTGGGCTGAGCGGCCTCAATTATATAGGAAATCATATCATTTGCCCAACTACTAATAGCTAATTCTATCGCACTCCGATCATCATCTGTTATGTTGCTTTCGAGTGTCCTTCCCCTATAAGCCTGAGCAACCACTGTTCCATCTATAACTTTTATAGCTTTGAAAAAAACTGATGCCTCCGACGTTCCATATATATTTGCTTCCCCTACTATGACTATTTGGGCAGATAGAAGTTTACCCCATTTGACTGCTGCTTCATTGGTTAAGGTTAAATGTAGCATGCTCTCATCATAACTTTCTTGAGGAGAGAAAAAAGATCTATTAATAACCCTGAAGCCTTTATTTTCAAAGACCTGACTAAGAAATAGCTCCGTCTGAGTAAGCGATGTTTGATTAGCAGGATCACCCCACCAATAGATAGCTGAAGAGCCTTCTTTCTTCTCTGAAACGAGTAAAAGAACATCAATCTGCGTAGCATCAACGTCCCGCAATTCTATTTTTTCGAGCTTTCTCTCCAATATCGCCTTATTTACCCGAACCTTCATTAATATCCTAACGTATCTATCAGTGCTAAATTCAGAAATTATTTGATAATCCTGTATCTCCTCCTTTGTTTTTGATAGAATTTCCTCATCCAATCGTTGAAAACTTTTTGCCATATCCTGGGATTTCAGTCTTTGAATGACATACTCCTCAACCGCCTTTAAAAATGCTTGGGATATGGCTTCATTTCGAGCACGGGCGACATTTTCATTAATAATTATTCCTGTTCCTGTTACTATTCTTTCATCAATTACATCGTCTTTTATCTCATGAGCCAGAGCATCCTTTATAAGGATATGTATCGTCAGAGATAAAAGAGACAAAAAAAGACAGAGGTATAAAATATGGAGCATAGTATTAAAAAAACAGGGCGGCCTATCACGCCCCCCTGTTTTTTTAGGATACTTAATCTGATTCATCACATATCCTATAAACGTTAACCCCGATTATATCGGGGCAGGCCAGAATCCCCCGATAAATCGGGGGAAATCCATAAACGGTTACCATATCTTTACAAAAAGTCCTTAAAAGATTTTTAGATCCTCTTTCACTCTTCTTATAATTAACAATGCATCTGCACCTGAAACACTACCCATAGGATTAAAAATATTTTGTCTAAGACCCCTTTCTGCCTCAATAATACCTCTGGTAGTGCATACCATGATTGCATTAAAGTATGGTAAATCATTCCTAACATCAGCAAACGGGGACACACTTCCTATATACTTGGTGTCTAAAGAGGGGTCATTAGAAATGGTGCCGATAACATCTGCAATCATCATAGCATAGCTTGCCCTGGTAATAAATTCATTCGGGGCAAACGTTCCATTTGGAAAAGCACTCAACCCCTTGATTTTTAAGGCAACCACTGTCTGAACATCAGTCCTGAGTGGATGATCAACTACATCAGCTGGAACTGGCATCTGATATGCTGAAGAACTCTGCCCTGGTGATTTAAAGGATGTATCAAACTTTTTTGGCCGGAACTTTTCATAGATTTTATCCAGCTTCATTTCCTGAATGAAAAGGGCGGCAACATCGACCCTTTTTACCTTTTTCAGGATGGCAACCTTTTTCCCTATTGTTGTTCCTGGCATCGCCCTTTCTATTTTTTGAACGAGTTTCAGTTCATAGTCTGCCTTGTCGACAAAAGTTGTGTTGATTTCCAGGACTTTTTTGAATTGCTCTGCCGCATCGCTGAATTTATAGGCCTCTTTATAGGCTAAGCCCATATAGAAATAGGGATCAGGCCACTCTTTATGTATCTTTTTAAGAATCTTATTTGCCTTTTTAAAATTATCCTCCACATCGTCTAACCAGTCTTTATTCCTCTGCTGGGTATACAAGCGCATATACCCTATATACACCCGTGCCACTTCATCCTTGGTCTTGGCCAGTTTCTTTGCTTTGGACATATTTTTGAAAGCCGGCTTGAACTCTCCTTTATATGCAAAAAACAAACCCAATCCCCGGTAAGCTGGAGCATATTTATGATCAAGTTCTTTGGCCAGATTAAATTCCCTTTGGGCATCTGATAGCTTGCCCGTTTCCAGCAATTTCATACCGGTAAAAACATGGTGTTCCGGGGTGTCGAGAGTACTTACCGGAGCCCTTGCCTTAGGAGCGCAACCACCTATTGCCAGAATCAAAGAAATAAAGGCTAAAAAAACAAAAAAGCTATATCTATAGTTAAAAAATTTCATAAGCCTTAACCTCCTCTTAATAAATTATTAAAAAAATAGTAGAGTGATGACTGTCAGTGATCTTAATCTAACACAACCATCACCCTACACTTTTGTAGAAATGTCAAATTGTCAGCTGAACCTTTAATCCTGGCCGCATCTGCATTACTAATAACAATATCAGAGTCTCCAGTATCTGCTGTCTTTATCCCTTTTACAGTTAAGGGATTGTTTGTAACCCTATCATTTGTCTGGGCAGATGTAAGATCTTTTGCATATCCAGCCATTCCCTGGTTTATGGCATAATCACGGCTAACATATGATGAACCATACACCTCGTTGCCATCCTCATCCACGACCTTTAGTGACATAGCAGGCTTTACCTGAAATCCCCTGGTATCCACTACCAACCCTGTATAGGCTTCACCTTGCGCGCTAGGAGAAACTTGAGGCTGTCTAATGGCCGGAATAGACTGTATTGACTTGGGTAACATCAGGTTGGAAAATCCGCCCCTGAGGTTCATTGCTACAGTAGCCTCAACAGATCCATCGGACATATACGCGATATCAACTACTTGAGATCTGTCAAGATAGCCATCAACCTGATTGCGTATGATGTCGCTCTGCACGACAAAATCCTTAACCAGAGTCAGTGAGTCAACCCTGACACCCTTAATAATTTCCAAAAGGTTTCTTCTGGCTACAATCACAGCTGCCCTTTTTGCCATGGCCCTCGCCTGGGCCATATTTACGGGTTTTGCTGGTGGCGCACCTATACCTATTGCCGATGCAACACCTGTTGTCCAATCTATCTTACCATTTTCAAAGCTCTCAACAGCATTTTGGGCACAAGCCTCCCAAGGGATAATAAAAAATAATGAAAGAAAAATAACCATGCTGATAATTGCCAGCTTTTTCATAAAACCACCTCCCCATATAAAGTTTAAAGTGCCTAAAGTTTGACAGAAATAAGGTTTTATTGCTACTGCCATGATGTACCTTTTATATCCTAATTGTTTAATTATGACACTAAAAATCAGTTTTCAGTGGATACAAAAAGCCTTGAATTTGCTGGTCTCATTTTTCAAGGGTAAAATGGCTACCGTTTTCGGCTGATGATCCTTGAGATATTCTCCTACCTTGGATTCTCCCTCGTACAGGGATCTTATCGGTGGGGGCACAACATCCTTCCTGGTTGCGACAACGCAACCTGGTAGTATAAAGAGAAAAATCAAACCCACAATCATTTTTCTTTTAAAACAATGTGTCACTCATCCTACCTTAAAAACACAGCCATTTTTGACTATAGTGCGCATTGTCTGACTCTAAATAAAAATATTTAGAGGGTCAAGTTTACGCAGCCATAAATGTCATCACCTTATTGATTATTTCTGTCGTATCATCCGGATTCACCCAGATTATGTCATGTTCAGCCCTGAGCCATGTAAGTTGTCTTTTTGCATACCTTCTTGTATCGCGCTGAATGAGCCTTATAGTCTCATTAAAGTTCCATTTATCTTTAAGATACCCTACTATATGCCTGTAACCAATAGCCTGCATCGACTTAAACTTTGAATCATATCCCATTTTAAGAAGCACTTCAACCTCATTAATAAAGCCTGAATCTATCATAGATATGGTTCGTCTGTTAATTCTACTGTAGAGAATGTGCCTGTCAACATAGAGGGAAAAATTGAGTGGAGAAAATCTTTTATTAGAAAAACTATGCTTTCTGGTAAGCTCAGAGAATTGGTATCCGGTGAGATGGATTACTTCTAACGCCCTTATAATCCTTACCTTATCCATTGGGTGTATCCTGTCTGCTGCATTCCTATCAAGCCTTGATAATCTTTGGTGAAGAAAATATGGCCCTTCCTTTTCACATTCCTCCCATAAATTCTGCCTTAATTCTAAATCTGATGGAGGACAATTAAAAAGGCCACCTAAAAGTGCTCTGACATAGAGCCCTGTCCCACCAACCACAATGATAGGTATTCTCTTAGAATGAAGATCCTTGATTATCGGAAGGGCATGAACGAGAAATAATGCAGCATTAAATTCCTGATCTGGATTAATAATGTCTATGAGGTGATGAGGAATTCCTTTTCGCTCATATATGGAAAGTTTCGCTGTACCTATATCCATTCCCCGGTAAACTTGCATAGAATCAGCATTTATTATTTCACCATCCAAGATTGAAGCTAACTCAACAGCTAAAGCGCTTTTTCCTGAACAGGTTGGTCCGCTTATAATAATTAATTTAGGGGAATCATCTACCATCGGTAATTTGATGCTTGAAACTCGACACTTGGTATCTTTTGCTGCCTGCTCCCTTATGCATATCGGTTGTTTTTCTCAAGCCCGCCCTGGCGCGACATCGCATGAAAATAATCCTGATTCGTAAAATTATAAAATTTATAGCTAGCAAATATACCCTTGCATGCCAGGCCTGCCCGCCATCCGGCAGGCGGGTCTGGGCCAGGGTTTCAAGTTTTAAACCCTTCATACCTCACATCCTTCAAATATAGTCCGCCTGGTGGGGCCATAACCCCAGCTTCCTGCCGGTCTTTCGAGGCCAATATCTCCATAAAACGGGCGGTATTGATTTCACCTAGGCCTGCTTGAACAATTGTTCCCATGATATTTCTTACCATATGTCTTAAAAATCCATTTGCCTCAAAATTAAAGCTCAAGAGATTGCTATCTTGGATGTGAAGCCCTGCCTGAATCATGTTTCTTACTGGATTAATCTTCCCATCTCCAGCAGAATAAAAGGAAGAAAAATCATGGATTCCCTTCACAACCTCCAGACATTCCTTCATAGCATGCAAGTCAAGTAACCGGGATATATGCCACGCATAATGTCTTAGAAATGGAGATGGGAGTTTTTCGTTATAAATTCTGTATTCGTAAACCTTGCTTTTGGCATCATACCTGGCATGAAAATCAAGAGAGACATATTCTGCTTCTTTAATGATAATGCCATCGGGGAGAAGAGAATTAAGACCTTTTAAAAAGACAGAAGGGGTGAGGGTGGAAAAAACTCTGAAATTTACTACTTGATGAAGGGCGTGTACACCAGTGTCTGTCCTTCCAGAGGCAATAAGAGAGACAGATTTCCCTACCATGATCTTTATTTTTTCCTCAATAGTGCCCTGAATGGTAGGCTGATCAAGCTGACGCTGCCATCCAAAATAGCCAGTTCCGTCGTACGCAATAGTAAGCTTTATATTTTTTTCCTCTTTATTGTTTACCACAATTCATTTTCCATGATTAGAAAATGTTTACCCAGGCATATTCCACCTCAATCGGACTTATTTTGATGACTTTTCTCAGCCCATAAAAAAATATTGCTGTAGAACAAGTATCCTGATTCAATAAATAGCTTTTGAGATTTTAACAAAAAAGGGAAGGTAAATAACCTTCCCTTTTGAAAAATTCTTATGAGGATATGTTCATTATCTCTTTGAATACTGAAATCGGGCTCTAGCGGAACGCTGTCCATACTTTTTGCGCTCCTTTATTCGGGCATCCCTAGTAATAAAACCTGCCTTCTTTAATGGCTCCCTGAATTCAGGGCTTATTTTGAGAAGTGCCTGGCTTATGCCATGCTTTATGGCCCCAACCTGACCGGAAATTCCTCCTCCTTTAACATTTACTGTAATATCATACCTGCCTACAGTATTTGTCAGCTCAAGGGGTTGAGCAACAATCATCTTGGCTATCTCGGTAACCAGATAGTCATCTATTGGACTCTTGTTGATAACGATATTTCCCTCACCTAATGTCATCCAGACCCTTGCTATCGCAGCCTTTCTCTTACCTGTGGCGTAATACCTTTCTTCTGCCATTTAAATCTCCAATTTCTCCGGTTGTTGTGCTTGATGAGGATAATCCTGGCCAGCATATATCTTTAGTTTCGTTAATTGCCTTCTGCCAAGACTATTCTTAGGCAGCATTCCCTTTACAGCAAATTTTATTAGGTTTTCTGGTCTTTTTAAAAGCATCTCCTTAGCTGTGGTCTTTTTTAGCCCACCGACATAGCCGCTGTGGTGATAATACATCTTTTTTTCTATCTTACGACCTGTTAGAATAACCTTGTCGGCATTAATAACAACGACATAGTCGCCAGCATCCATATGAGGTGTAAATATAGGCTTGTTTTTCCCTCTTAAAATACTCGCTATTCCACTGGACAGCCTTCCCAGAACTTTTTCCTTAGCATCTATTAGATACCACTTTTTTTCTATCTCATGTTCTTTGGCAACAAAAGTTTTCATCTCATTAAAGCCTTATATAGTTAATTACTATAATGTCAATAGTCGATTGTTTTTATATTTCTCAACCAACACAATCTGAGCCTTAGTTAATTAAAGAAATTTCAGGATAATGTCAAGGGTTTTTACAAAATTTAATATTGACAGAAAAATATATACCTGTTAATGGATCATTAATGATTATCCAGTAATTGAATAAAAGAAGTATACGCGCCCGTAGCTCAGTTGGATAGAGCGCCGGGCTTCGAACCCGTAGGTCGCAGGTTCGAATCCTGCCGGGCGCATTGAAAGCTTTAAAGGGCCGTTAGCTCAATTGGCAGAGCAACTGACTCTTAATCAGTAGGTTAGAGGTTCGATTCCTCTACGGCCTACCAGTAATTTCAATAACTTAGCCGGTAGCTGTTTCTGACACATTGGCGGATGTGCCACGTTTGTGACAGTTACCATCTTGAGGGGCGGTCAATCCATTCAAAAGATTGACCGCTTTCTTTTTATGCTCCTGGCTCAAATGAGCGTATCTCATAGTCATTGTTATATTCTTATGACCTAATATCTCCTGTAATTCCTTTAGGGAACCTCCTCTCATTATAAAATGACTTGCAAAGGTATGTCTCAGGTCATGGAACCTAAAATCTTCGATCCCTGCGCGCCTTAGAGACGCCTTAAACGATGTTTTTATATCTTTGAAGGGCTTGCCTTTAGAATCACAAAAGACATACTCTGAGCGTAGCTGAACCCTTTGTCTGATACTCTGAAATAGTTCTGCAAGATCATCATTGACCGGGATTTGCCTCGACTCGTTCGTCTTTGTCTCAGACAGATAGATAAATTCACCCTTTATCTGCAACCATTTAAGACTCAAAACCTCCTGCCTTCTCATTCCTGTATTAAGCACAGTCACAACAATATCTTTTGTATAATCATGGATGCAATTATCAAGCAAGGTTGTTATTTCATCCTCATTGAGATATCGAAACCGCTTATTATTCTCTTTCATCAAAAGGGATTTTCCCTTATCAAAAGGATTGCGCTCCATCATTTCCCATTCAACGCCCTTGGTAAAGATATGATGCAGACAAGACATTTCCCTGTTGACACTGGCAGTAGCCCTAACCCCCCCGTGCTGGTTAGGTTTCTGCTTTAGATAGTTTCTGTAGGTCTCAAGGTCAACATACCGGATATTATCAAGCCTGGTGGCCTCTCCGAAGTAACCCTTAAACCGCTCGATGCAAAAACGCTTCCAGGTATGAAAGCTCAATTGGTCCTTATAGTTCTCCTTGTATTTAACCAATAGCTCCTTTAATGTGGTTGTGTAATCCTTCTTAACATCCAAATATCTATGCTCTGCTATAAGAGAAACCCTCTTGCCTAACTCTGCCTCTGCATTCTTTTTCTTACCAAAAGACTTCCTGATCCTCTTTCCGTTAGGGTCAAAATAATCAATCTGATAAGAATTGCCTCGTTTTCTTATCTTTGCCATGATTACCTCCTTTCTTTTAATTCATCCAACATTCTCAATATTCTATCGAAACAATTTCCCAACCAATAACCCATGATACAAGTTAAGAAAAAAATCTCGGAATATAGAATCCACCATTCCAAACCAATGCTTTTCATAACTCCCCTCCCTGGCCATAGGCCAAATAAAAAAGCCGTGAGACTTGCCAGGCGATATAACGTCCCCTGGGGCCTCACGGCCTCCAGAATCTCACGGCTATTTTTCAGGTTGTTATTTTTCATTATATCCTTTTGGCAGTCTGTATTTATAACCTTATAAAAGTTTAAAAGGGATTGTCAATAAAAATCTTTTATGTCAAAAAAGACATATTGATTTTTTTCGTATATAAGTTTATAAGGGGTCATGGCAAGGGTTCAATTCACAACAAGAATAGAAAAAAAGCTCCTTAAGGATATAAAAAAGTTAGCTATCGATTTGGATTGCTCTGTAAACGACATCATAGAATATGGCTTAAAGTCCTTCCTCAATAGTCCAGCTAAACAGAAAGAAGTTAAGAGAGACACTTCTAAAAGTTCATAATTATAGCCTTATATAAAGGCATAATAGCCTTAATTTTCGATTTTCTCACTTACCCGTGAAGGATAACCCTTCACTTTATCTTTTCCGTTGATTTCTGAGCCTTAAATGGCTTATCCTTTACCAGTGAAATTCAATAGGTTGGAGATTTTATCTCTACCATTAAAGCCCCTAACTGAGATTGCAATGGCATGAAACGATTAATGCTATTAACAAAGCTGATACCTTTTGCCCTTTTCTTTCTGATATCTGCATGTACTCAAACGCAACGTATCTTCTTAATAAAACCAAATATGCAGGTATTGGAGAAACCACATTTTGTAGACTCTGGTGTAGACGAATTTAATTTTAACTCTTGCAAGAGCGCAAAAAAGAACTCAATAGTAGAAATAGGGGGATGGCATATAAAATTCAACGAAAAGAGACAAGCTTTTAGGTTTGATATTAGGATTATAAATAATTGTAATGATACACTTATAACACCTGATGATATAATCATTATTGATGCTGATAAAAAGTCCCTAAGACTTTTAAGACCAGATGAATATGTTTATTACACTGAAGGAATGACATCACAGGAGGCATTAAGCAAGGCATCGGCAATGTCTGTATATGCTTCTCAACTCCAAGCAACCCAAGGCTATACTGGCACTATATATACCTATGGAACAATTTACAGCAGCTACTATTCTGGTCACAGTACTTATCGTGCTTATCCAACACAATCACCTGCCTCTTCGTTTACAACTGGTTTTGCACGTGGCTATGCTTTAGGCTTAGCAATTAGAGCAGCAAGAATCAGCCGGAATGTGAGAGAATACCAACTCACAGCACTTAAACCAACATCAACTTTACCTCAGTGTAGCAATATTGGAAGGGTCTGGAGTTTAGCTGGAAAACAGCCAATTGAACTTCACATTTTTACATGTGGAGACCACCATATAATCAAATTAGACCATGTGCCATAGACTGAATACTTAAATCCCATTTCTCATATAAGGAGGCGAGGTTTATGTTTGGCCTTAATACCACTATTATCCATTAGATTGCTTTATTAATGACTCGCATTGTGACTCTATATGCCTTTTTTTAACCAAAAAAGCTTTTTTAAAAAGGAAGCGATGTATACCAAACCCAACAAATTTTTAGGATTTCCTTAGCCTTTTTGATATGGAGTTTTGATTTTGGTTTGTTAGAATTCATAGATTGTAAGAAATACTAACCAATTTACACGGAGGAAGGCTCATGATTAAGAGACTGATACTTGCGATCACGATTTTGATCCTTGGGTATGCTGGTTTGGTTTTCTTGACGAACTGGACGAGCAACGTTGAGAGAACACCATCTGTATTCGATTTGACTCCTAACAACGCATACGCGCTAATGTGTTTCCTGACGGGAGAACAAATCTCAGGAATGAACAAGATCTGCTATTATAATTGCGCTGGTAGCATGGCGGCGATCACTATTAGCTCTGTGAGTTTATGTCCTCTGACTATTAAACGTTGAATGCACCTTAAATCATCTTACACCACTCACGCTGCTGAATCATTATGTTAATGCTGAGATTTCAACTACTGTTCGTAATCTACAGTCTGGACTACATAAATCAGAATAGTGAAATTGCCATCTTTCGGTTTGCTGGCGACCCTACCTGAGTTACTTTACAGGCTGCCCTCCCAGGGATCATACCTCCTGGTGCTTCAATTTACACGCCATTTCAGCCAGGGTGTTATCCTCGGCTCCCTTGCGGGTATTTTTTTTTCAATGAACGATTAGGGTTTTACCTGCCCCAAAATAACCTATACATCTACCCTTACCCTTACAGAGAACGTCTCACACAAGGCATTCTCTAGCCACTTATATTGGTATCATAGCCTCGAGTTTCGATTATCTCTAAAAAGGGTATACACCTTATGCACCACTTTTGACATCGTCGATTCTGGGGCATTTTTGGGCTTTTATTGTTCATTAGCTTACTTTTTCAGCCTGTTTCTCTGCAATGTTTTGGTTTACCTCAATGTTTGTTTTCCTATTGATTTTTGAGCCTCAAATGACATACTCTAAAACTTAGATTTTTCCTTATTTTAATAACCCTTAATCGAGGGTACCAACAATCCCATAAACTTGAATCAATATCTGAATTTGTAAAAAAATTTGTGTATATTGATTGTTAGGCATTGAATATTCAGAAATTGTAATCTTCTCAAGGAGGCCTGCTTATGAGGAAATTGATTTTATTTGTTGTGCTGACGATACTCATGCTATCGATAGGCTGTGCAGGGACAAAAATGTCTGTAATGCAACCAAATGTTACATCATTAAAGAATATTCATCGTATTGCTATAGCTCCTGGCTCGGGTGTCCTCGGCGATGCAATAGCACAGGAATTATTCAATATGGGTGCACATGTGGTGGATGCCCAAAAAACGTCCTCAATCATAGGAAGAGCAGGTCTTTCTGAATTTGAGGTGACAACTTCAAAAGGCTATTCTTTGCTAAGGGAGAAGGGAATTAATGCTGTTCTTTCCGCAAAAGCTATAATGGCCCAAGATGGTAGGCCTGAAAATGCTAGTGTGCGGGTAACGAATACTTCTAATGGTGATCTTTTAGTAGGAGTAATATGGCAAAACGGTTGGGGCCGTCGAAGTGGTTCAATAGCAGACCGTGCCATGAGAGTTAATCTCTCTGAGGCTGCACAAGAAATAGCTCGTGAGTTAAGAAATAGGTTAGCCCTTAAATAGCGGATACTTAAGATAGATTTGCTTAACAGCAGCTTTAATTCGGGCAGCAAAAAGCGCCGCTTAGCTCAGACGTTTCTCACCATTTATTCGGTTTTCAAAGAACACTATTAAACTCAAATAATAACTCACTAACCTTTTTCAGAAAGGGAGTTTGTAATGGAAAAAAAACAAAATAAAGGCCGATGGTTTTTGATTCAACACAAATGCGGTGCTGAGTTCACTATAAACACTGCTAATATCATTGAATCATTTGATAAGGGTGACCCCTTTTTCAAGTGCCCGGGCTGTTTCAAATCCATAAGCGATAAAATACAAAAAGAACTTCGTAATTTCTGCGCTGATTACACAAGGGTAATTAATGCTTTTAACGAACAGGATTTCCAAATAAGGGAAAAAATTACAGACGAAGATTCAGGTTCTTAATATCTACTTCGTTCTCAGTCTTCTCTTCTATTTCTTCTTTAGCATCTGTTAGGATTGCTTTTATTGCCCCTAAACTATAATCAGGCCAATTTTTTGCGATAAACTGCAATAATTTCTTAGTTTCATGGTAATAAGTTAGAGTTTTCAATTTATAATTCTCCTTGGTTTATGATTAGAATAATCAAAGTTTAAACTTTTTGTTCCCCCCAAAATCGCTTCTATTAAGTTTTTACTGCCTTATTGAGTTCCGTGTTTTCCTTGATACCTTATAGAAGTTATATATTGTCATGCCTTAAATTTCTTCCGTGTGTAGACTCGTCAGAGTCACATATCATGTCTTTAGGGGTGGTACATCCCGCTCCCCCGCCGGGGGCCTCTCGCTTGCTCTGTCCCATGTCTTGCATATCTTTAGTTGTTTCGTTTGTTTCTATGGGGTTCATGATCTATTACTCCTTGACTATTAGGTTAACCTCTTCTCCACTTCTTTGGCATACTTACAAAGCAGGCTTTCAGTTATCCTCTGAGCATATTGCCTTGATTCACAAAACCATATTGGCAACCTGTACCTCACACTAAATGCTACCAGGGATTGAATTACTGATTTAGGATTAATCTCTGATCTATACCGGCCTTTAGCAAGGTCTGACAAAGAACACTCAAGAACTAAACCAAAGTAATCCAGGGATCGCCCCTTAAATAGCTCACGTTCAAACCTGGCTCTGTCTGCAGTAAGGCAACCTATCAAGTCATTAAGTTCCTTGCGTTCAATAGCTATATGATTCTCTAAGCCCTTTATGCTGTAATCACCCACGGGAATGGTTCCCACCTCTGAATTTTCAAACCCATAAGGTCTCTGCTCCCTGGTATCAATTTTTATGGTTATTGCCATTTATCTAACTTAATTAATGACATTCTGTGTCACACCAAAATATGAAAGCCTTGCCCCTGCTATGTTTAAGCGGGTGGCATCTGATACCTAATCAGTAGGTTATTTGATAGTGCTTTTCAATAAAGTCAAAGACATCTTGTTGCTTAAATCTAACCATAGATCTGGGCTTCTTCTCTCCCTCCCCTGGACACTCCCACCTTATACAAGGAATCTGCCCCCTCTCCGCTAATTTGTAAATCAAGGGTAAGCTACATTTTAAAAGACGCTTTACCTCATGTGCATCGAGCAATGGTTCAACTTCTTTACTGTTGTGGTTTTTGGATGTCATGTTACCAGAGTGTAACTCTATTCTTCGGTCTCAGTCTCTTCGTTTTTGTTTAAATCCTCCCTCTCTCGCGCAATTTTATCTAAAAGAGGGGAGATGCTATCGACCTCCTTACCCTCTACTAACCTACCCATTTTATATTTCAGATGGGTTTCAACAACCTCAAGAACATCTGGGGTAAGTAATCTACCGTGATCCTCTTCCGGCGCAACCTTTTTCAAGATAATTTTCACTATCTCCATCTTATTCTTATTGTCTGAAAACGCTGTATCAACAACAAATTCTACTATTCTACTTTCAGGTGGTCTCTGTAAGAACTCTGCTATCTCTTGCTTGAACTCTTCTTTTTTAATGGCTTCAACTTCTTTCTTCGCCCAAAGTTTATTACCTTTTAAAAACCTTCCATCCGGCCCCTGCTGGGGTTCCGACTTATTACCGTCTAATTGAGTCATTATTTAGCCTCCTAACTGCCTTAACTTGCTGTTTTCCTTAATTAAATTCTTAGAGTTCCTGTCTTCAAGGTACTTTAAAGCAACTATTTCGCTGTGCGTGCAGGCAAAATACCTATTTTTTAGCATTGGGTTGGTTGGTATTAGTCCTTTCATGCTATCTTTTCCCTCTTTAGTATTAATATTATGGGGGGTTTATAAGGGGGGGTATATAGAGTACTTTTGAAAACCCCTTTTTACCGCTATTTTTCGTAAAGTTACCATTATTAAATTCTAATAATTTCATAAGGTTATCTCATGAGTTGTCATAGTTGTCATAGTTGTCATCGGTTGTCATAAGTTGTCATTTTCAATCTAAGGCACTCCAATCATCAACTTTGATTAATTTGCATCCGTTAACTATCTTGAATTTAATGGCTTTCCCTTTGGGGTTCTCACTACCCTTCCAGTTTTTGGCTGAAACGATTTTCAGTGTTCCCGCCTCCAGTGCTAAATACAACCTGGCCTTTTCAATACTTCCCTCACCACCTAAGCCCATATCTCGACCTGTAGGTTTTTGCAATCCGATGATAGCAATTGCACCCTCTAATTTTCTCCAAATCTGTGCTATAAATTTTTTGACTATCCAGAAGTCTTCGTATATTTCCAAGAAATCAATAATATTAATATTCCCCTTACCTGGTACAATGACGTCGTGAAAGTTCTGGTCTCGTTCATAAAAATTAACAGCTTTCCATTCTTCAAAGGGGACGTCTTTAAACAATTCAAGTCGCCTCCTTAACTCTCCCCCTCCCATTTCTGAATTGAAATAATGAATATTAAATTTATCCATATTTTCAGCAGCTACATTCAAAAGAAAACCAGTCTTTGCAGCATCTTTTGATCCTGTTACCACCACGACATTGCCAGGCATTAGATTGACTAAGTTGTGTATTCCGAAAGGCAGTTTGATATTTACTATGTCGATCTTTGCGTTGGAAAGATCCATTCTTGTTAGTTCGTTTTCAGGTCGCCTAAAACAACCCGATCTTTTACCCGTTCGCTCGATTAGTCTTTCTGATACGAGTCGAGTTAAAATTTTAGAAACTTGAGCTTTTTGATCTCTTGGTACATCCAGGACTTCGAAAACCTCCCTTGTAAGAAATTCACCACTTGTACTCTCGATCCAATCCCTTATTTCCTGCGTCAAATTCCGATCTTTATTTTCTAAACGTTCAAAGGCGGATTTAACTTTTATTAGAGCATCTTTCTTCGAAAAAGGCGGATTGCAACTTTTAGCAAATTGGATGGTGGCTTGCGCGACTTCTTCTCGTGACATGCCTCCTTTAGCCATACCCCAGGCAACATGAAAAATCGTATCGTCCCTTACTCCCTGGTTAAATCCTATATTCCCTTCCTGTAGTTTTGGCGGGGCATCCTTTAATACATTCATGATGGAATCAGGTAGAGGGGCAAGTGGTGTTTTTTCAATGCTCATATCAGGCATCCAGTAATAGGGGTTTCCGTTTTCTCCTATACTGGGGGGCGCTATGATATACCCTCCATTCCCCCTAAAATCACACCCCTCAATAAACCCCGCTGCATTGCTTAAACCGTTTCGGGATAGGTGGTAATAATGCCAGCCTTCCCTTGGCGTTCTGCTTATCGGAGTAACAAGACTATCTGGTAGCATTTCATCTAAGGCATCCATACCCTTCTGTGAATCAATATCAATTACATCAATGCCTGAGATTTCCCCCGTTACAATGGCAACATTGGCGTTGGGCCATTTCTCCCACCATTCTTTAATTAGATCGGGGCCTGCCTTTTCTTTTTGATATTTCTCCCATGCAATATAAGGCTTCTTATTTTTTTGAACTGGGATCACAGAAAAGCCCATAGCCTGATATCCCAGTGCTTTATTAAAAATGTTTGTCATTTGTATTTTCCGTTATACACTCTCAAGTTTTAAGGTTTTGAATATGCTTTTGACAGTTGCACCTGGTAGCAACCTAAAGCTAAAGAGAAACATCGTTGCGTTTTTGATTTTCCTTCTCAAAATCATTTACTCCTTTCCCCTTTCTAAAAGGATTATTGTAAATAAGCTGCAGGTGTTTCTTTTCAAGCTCCTCTATCAACTGCTTAGCCTTGAGATAGAAACCCTGAAGAGCTAAATGTTGCTTTCGCTCTGCTATTTCCTTGCTATTCATTTTTTGCCATTCTTCTGGTGTAGTGTAATGTCTCTGATTTCTAAGCCCATGTTTGTTAAACGGGCAGTAAAAAAGCCTTTTAAAGTATTTCTCTCGTAAGATCTGAAAGCGATAATTTCGATTGCCATGGTTGAAGCCCCTTGATTTGATCGAGAAAAAGTCCTCTCATTGGTAACATAATCATTATTTTTGTTACTCAATTAAATAAAAAAATTTAGCCTATATTAAAAGCGTATCCCTTCGCCATATTGTGCAGGGGATACAGCACTAATTTTTCCCTTATACTTTTTCAAGTCTTTTATCATCTGATTCCTTAGTGGGTAATTCATGTCCACTTCACTAAACTTACCCATTAAGTTATGCGCTGCACAAATTAACCTTTTTCGTTCTTCCTCTGAGATCAATCCCAATTCTAATGATCCAACAAGAAAGGCATGATCACTTTCTTTCCATGCTTCTGATTTTATAGATGATAGGTATTCACCAAGTTCTCTTTTTGATTTTAACGGATAACCGCCTAGTATTTCAAAAAAGTGGTGACATTGATTGGCTACAGAAAAATCAAGTATTCTTTCAGGATAATTATCACCGTCTGGCCGGGGACCTATTTTCTTCCACAAGGATTCCGTGTATTTTCCAACTTTACCTGCTATCAAAAGAATCAAAGACTGAGAATATTGTTTTAAATCTCGAAATTCATTCCAACCAAGTTCCGGCGGCGGTGTCCTTGCTATTTCTTTAATTGATTTTTTAAAATATTCATCTGCTAATTCTTTTTGCCTTTGAGCTCTTGCTTCAAGGTGTTTAATTAAAAGGTCTGTATATTCAGATTGAAGTTTATCAGTGAGATCCCAATATCTGTCTTCGGTTCTCCACTTCCTCAATAATCCATGAGAGACCCCTACCACGTTAGCGAGGTCTTTCAACTTCCATTTTTTGAGGCAAAATAAGGCTGCATTATATTTTTGATGTGAAAAACCGATGGGCTCCCCGCGTGGTGTTCCTCTACGGATGGGTTCGGTGTATGTGTTGATTTTTTGATAAAAAAAAGCATTTAAGAAAGAGACCAGAGATTCTGAGATATTTATTTTTTTCTTATCCATTACATTTCCCCATGTGTTTTATCCTAATCATAGTAACACAATAATACTTACTGTTACCCATATCAAGAAGAAAAAAACACCTTTTTATAACTACCTGATATTATTACAATCTTTTTTTAGGTTAAGTTTATGTAGGCCTGTTTTGGGGAGAAATGGGGACCCTGAGCATAAAAAACCCCTGCCTTGTTCAAGACAGAGGATGTTTTAAGGCTCTTGATTAGACTAGGGGATGGGTTGAAGGATGGAGAAAGGCGAAAGGGCGCCAGGATACGTCTTTACTTTAGCGGTGATCTGTCCCTTAAAATTCACTTTTTTCGGCTATTAAAGTTGTAAATCTTTAGCGTAACTATATGAAATAAATTTACCTTGGAGCGTATCTTTGTAACCTTTTTCGTTATGGGAGAACTCAGATATCCGCTTTGCGGTCCATCCATGAAAATGACTCTTTACAGATATCAATGTAATTAATTCTGTATCCGAAAAAACATTGCGATTCGGACTTTTTTGAGATGTAAGTTTCTCACCAGTTACATCCTCATCGTAAAAAATTTCATAAAGCCTTAAAACACCTTCATCAATAAGCATAGTAAAATAATGCTGCCATTTGTCTGGCGCTGGCCCAAAAGTAATTTTTGCATATCGCGAGCCGGTAATTGGCACGACATTATCTTTGAAATGCTTAAAATCTGCATAAAAAAGAAGCTTATTCAGAACCGTTTTTAAAATACCTTCTTCGCAAAAGAATAAAATTGCATTAATCAGCTTCGATTGATCAAACGTGATATACCCACTAAATTCATCCGCTTCATATCTCCCAAATCGTTCCTCATAGATCCTTTCGAAAGAATAAGCTTTATGCTCTGCAATCTGTAAATCCTCTAATAGACGTTGCCTTTTTTCATCTAAGAGAGCTTCCGGAGTTTCTTCTATGAGCTTTAGCAGGTTTCTCGGGTCTCTAACTAGTTTTAGTATTTTTTCATGGACTTCATCTTGAAGAGCCCCATTTTCATAGCGGCTTAGTGTAATTGCACCCCACCCAAGAAGTTTGGCCATTTCAGCTTGAGTTAGTCCATATTGCTTACGTAAAGCTCTAATCTCTTCGGGTTGAATCATTCCATGTTGTTTTCGATATTTTCTATATGCCTTATCTAAGGGATCATCTTTAGAGCGAGGGTCTTCAAACTCTTCTCCGCAGGTCAAACATTTGTAATATTCAACATCTACCTTAATAGGTTCTCCTCGTATTATTATCTCTTCTTTAGACTGAATTAATTCTAGATCAGTCTTTTTTTCACAGTTTGGGCAAATACCTCTCATTTTGTCTCACCTCCTTTTTTTATCCTCTCTCTTAAAGGAAAGCGGAGAGGAAACTCAGGTGGATGGAAGGAAATGCATTTTGCAATCTGTTCTTCCTCAGCCTGTGCAATTTTTAGTTTAATATAAACTTCCCTTTCTTTTAGCATCTTTCCAAATTCCCAAATTTCCCCTGGCTTATCCTTATCAGGTTCTGGGCCACTACAGTAATCTGCTACAGATAAGCTCAATATTTCCTGTTCAGCATTCTTTTTGGTGAGACCTAGTTTTAATAATGCATCACGGTTTTTGACTCTTGGTATAAAATCAATCCCCCTGCCCTTCGTTGCTATTTTTTTGAATTCTTTTAGGAACTTGGTAACAAACGCTCGCTTAATTTCATCCAATTAGTTATCCCCTGCTTGTAATAACATAAATATTTTATATCATATTATAAAAAAGTCAATCTTTTTTATCATATGATAACATTTTTTCTAAAAAAAATAAAAGGGGAGAGTGATCCTTAATATAAGGGCTTCCCCTTCAAAATGTGACAGTTTTGTGACAGTAATTGTTTTTTTTGCTTCTTTTCTTTATATTGTTTATACTATGCCTATCCGGTTAGCACAGGTTCATCTGATTTCGCGGGATTCGTATG
>CAZSWT010000046.1:0-28716 GCA_964611035.1 uncultured Desulfobacteraceae bacterium | reverse complement strand
CCGTGGCGTGTAAGCTCCTCTCTCCTTTGATTGATAAAGAGGCGGTGTTGATATAGGGGCTTTGGGGTTGTGCGGTATTTAGTGATATAAAGTTGTAGGAGCTGAACGGTTTTAGGTTCAATCTCTATGAGCCGGTATCGATTCCACTTACCTAAGATGGCCAGGGTTTTCTGCTGGGGATTAAAGTAGTCGAGGTTTAGTGTTGCTACTTCACTGGCCCTGGCACCTGAGTCGTAAAGCAGATGAAGGAGTGCGTAATTCCTAAGGCCATCTTTTCTCTTAAGATCGACAGATTGAAAGACCTTGAGGATTTCCTCCTGGTAGAGAAATCCGATCAGGGGTTTCTGAGTGCGCTTTTGGGGGATGTTACCGATTTTTTCTGCAATCTCTCTTTCCTCTGGATACATAAAGCGAATCATCTTGGCAAGGGATTTCAAGGCAGCCAGGCGGTTATTCCTGGTTTTTGCAAGGTTTTTGCGCCCTCTCTCCAGCTCATCCAGGAAGGCCAGGATCAACTCAGATGAGAGATGATCAAGTGTGAGAGAGTCTATTTTGATGGAACGATATTTTGCGGCAAAAGGCAGAAAGATCTTAAAGGTATCCCGGTATGCCTTTATGGTATGTGTACTTGCCCCTTTGATATGAGGAAGATATTGGCCGAAGAATTGATGGAGACAAGAAGAAAGCTTCATATAACATCCAGTTGGGATTTTGCAAACTCGATTAACCCTGAAAGGTGTTTGGCATCTTTTACTTTCAGATATGCACCGGTATATTGATATTTACGATGGCCCATATAGGTGGCCAACACGGGCAGTGCCCCGATGAATCGGGATGTTCCACACGCTTGGCTAGATTCTCCCCGATCTTTTATGCGCTTTAAGGTGTTGATGGCAAAGGAATGCCTAAGGCTATGAGGAGTGGATGATCCGAAGGTGAGATCCCCTATGCCCTGCTTAGCCTTGCTAAGCCCTATATCTCTGACTGCCTGATGGAAGAGATCACGAACTTGATAACCCCTTAATGGCTTTTGTTTTCTGCCGGCTAATAGATAAGGGTTCTTATCATCGGGAGACAGCGATTTCCTGACTGCCAGATAGTTTTTTATTTCCATCATCACGGCCTTAGGAGCTGGGATTAACCTGTCTTTTCTGAACTTGGTCTTCTCAATGTAGATGGTTCCATCATCAGATCTATAATGGTTGCGGAAAAGCCGCAAGGGTTCTGAGATTCTCATGCCACAGCGGGCCATCAGCAGGATTGCCATATATATCCCCAGATCAAGCAGAAAATATTTTTCATCTCTTCTTAAACTTTGGCAAAGGACCTCCAATAACTGATCGGTTTGCTCTGGGGAGAAAACAAAGGGGATAAAATATCTTTCCGGCAATGGGGGCACATCCTGTAGAGGATTTTCAGGACAGATCTCCTTGCGCACCAAGAATTGAAAGAAGCTGCGCAGTGCGGAAAGGATTTTATTAACTGTGCGTGGCTCCTTACCGATCTTTCCCCTTAGCTCAAGGAAGAAAGAGGGCTGCAATTTATCCCAGTCAGTATTTTGTTGTCTCAAGTATCGGTCAAAGGCTAAGAGATTTGATCTGATATTCTTTTTCGAATAGCCCAGGTTTTGCCGGTAAAGGGCATATTCTTTCAGTTGTGGAGCCAGAAAGCTTTCAAAGTTCTTCATTAAAGAGTACCTTTCGCATGAGCTTAATGTGGATGTGAAGATAGTTTTTGGTGGACTCTATTTTATCCTGTCCCAGCATCTCTTTGATTTCAAAGATTGACACCCCCCTTTCAAGCAGGCTCTGAGCATAGGTGTGTCTGAGCCAATAGGCTGATGAGGAAAGTCCTGCCCTCTTCATTGCCTTTGAGATGTAGTGAACAACTGCAGCGGAGCTTATTGGCCTATGAGGGGTGTGAAAACTTAAAAAAAGAGACCTGTATTCACTTTTGGGTCTGACATTTACCACATAGGCGGCTATAGCCTTGATGGTATGCTCGGCAATAGGAAGGGTAATGGGGTTATTGCCCTTTCTGTCGGCAACGGTGAGCTCCCCTTTGGTAAAAGAGATATCATCGAGGGTGATTAAACTGACCTCCTTGGGCCGAAGACCCAAGCAATAAGCTAGATGAACCATGGCATAGGTTCGGATATCTGCAGGGGTAGAAAGCTTGAGGCTGTCAAACAATCTTTGCACTTCCTGAGGCCGCAAGAACTTGGGTGGCTTTGCCTGAGAATATAGACGTCTACCCACGAGCAGGGGGGCAAGATCTGTTTTTATTATTTTACGTTCCTGATACAGATACCTTAAGAACCCCCGGAGGTAACAACGGTAGAGGCGGCATGTGCCAAGTGCAAGGCGTTGGCTAAACTCTGCCATGAAGTTATCAAGGTGTTCAATGTTAAGAGAGGAAAGATCGATTTTGTGACTTTCCAGATACCCATGAAAAGAGGCCAGTACCCTTCTTACCTGCTTAACCTGGTTATAGGGGATCTGACGGCTTTGTTCATGGTAGATGAGATACTGCTCATAGATGTCAGGTAGATCTATCTGGTAGTTTGGGATTACTAAAGGCTTTGGGATTTTTCTGCTCCTGAAAAGATAACTGGAGAGTCCTATTAGTGCATGTGATGGGTTCTTAAGGGTGGTATACTTTCGAAACTCTTTTAGGGTATCCAGTGTAAAAATATTTTCCCAGGCAATATTGTTTTGTCTTACAAAGCCAAGAAAATCGCTTAAAACCGGGCTATAACGCATCCCTGCGTTAGGGTGTTGGTAGGGCATGGATTTTATCCACTCAAGATAATCACCAATAGACTGCCCTAACCTCTGGGTGTTCTTATCAGTCATAATTAGTCTCCTGAAGTGATTGTCTGATAAGGGTTGAAATATCAGAGGGGCGATGGCCCCGATGAGGATTGAGGACAGCTTTTGGCGTTGAGGCTTGTAGCGGTTTTGAGGGCAGATCGAGTACCTGGAAGATTGTGCCATCAAAGGCAATAAGCTCCTTTTCCATAAGGCCCTCTCTGGCCTCGATATACTCATCGGCAGAGATCTCAAGTAGAGAACAGATAGAATCATAAGAGTAAAAGGAGAGGCCATGGCGATCCGAGACCAGGACAAGGAAAAGGTAGAGAAGGATTTCTTTTTGGCTGAGAGAGGCCAAAAAGCCATCGGTTAGGAAACGGTGAGGAATAAAGCTGAACCCACCATCAATATACCTTAGCCGGTTAGGGTTAAGGATCTTTTTCTTTATCATGATCGACTCCTTGCTTCTCAGGCAGATATACACAAGGGCCTTGCTCAAAGTCGATCACATCTTGAAAACACCATGCCGGGTAGTTGGCTTACTTGTCCTGTATTTACAACAACTTGCCCTCTTAACACCTCTTGAAAACGTCTAAAGAGAAGTTGAGCCAAATACTCAATGATTACAAGGTGTTGGATGCCTATCACTTCTTGAACATAGTGAAGGGGTAGTCCTGATTTGAGGCGGCTTTTTACTGGTAGGATCTTTGAGGCTTTCTCAGATGGGGATGCAGCATCAAGTTTTTTCTGCAGGTAATTTGTCTTAAAATAATCAGTGTTTTTCTTATTCCACTCCGAGCACTTTTTCCTATGCCACTCCCTTTTGCATTTGGGATCTGCACAGGTCATCTGGCGATCTTTGAGTCGTGGGTTAGGTAAAAACCAGCACCGGCAAATACGGCATGGGCGTTTTCTGAGGACTGTTGCCTTCTGCATCGTTTTCCCTCCTCTATTACGTTGTGAGAAAACGACTCTAAGACAATTGCACGGACATTGCGCATATAAGGTGGGAATAAGAGGAATTATAAGGATTTCTTACAAAAGAAATTGAGGGAATAATATAGATGGAACTAAATACTCACAACATATCTATACTAACAACATAACTGCTATGATTGAGTGAAATACAAAGGCCGAAAGACTTATGGCTTGTGTTTGTAATATTGAAAAAAGCTTAGTAAAATCAAAAAATTGACTATGACACGGAAACTTAAACTTTATGGGTCTTCTCCAAATTAGTTGGTGTAATTTGATAGATTCAAGGAGGAAGGCTGCGAGAATGGGCTAATAAAGAGCCCGTCGGAGCAGCCTCGCTCCACCCTTGTTTCTTTAATATTTGAATTATATGTTAGATACTTTCACTCTGAATATCATAATATTTTCAAGGTATTATTAATCGATTTTGCGATTTTTTACCAACTAATTTGGAGAAGAACCAACTTTATATCTAATTTTTTAAAGGGAAATAAATTGGATCTCTTATCTATACTCGTTGGTGTATTAACTGCACTGTGTGCTATTTACTTTAGGGAGTCACTTCGTTTAGCCTATAAGCAGAAAATTGTAGCTAGTCAGCTAAACTCGTACCTACTTTACTGGCAAGGGGTTGTTATTGAAAAGGACTATTTTAGTGTTTACTACCTAGGAACAGAGTGGAATAAAAAAATAAAAGAGTGTTTGAAAAACGATGGTAAAGCAGAAGATCTAAAAAAAATAGAGGAAGAGTATAAAAAGAAATGTCTTGAAGTAAAAACCGCAATTGAAGAAGAGAATGAGAATTTTAAATTTGATCTCTCTAGCATAGATGAGGGAATTAACCATTTGAAAGATATATGGCCAACTCTCTTTGATATTTTTAAAACAGAACGGCAGAACCTTGTTGAAGGAAAAACTTTTATATCTGATGAAGATGCAAGTAGCCTTGGTCACCGCTCTGCATACTGGGTCGTTGAGTTAAAAATGCGATTACAATCGGCAATGGATAGAATTATGAGTTTAATTTTTGAGATTAAAAGAAGTGATTCGTTTGTCCTAAAAGATTATGCTAAAGCAATACACGATATTTTGTGGGATTTTATTATCGTTTCAAGAGATATAGATTCATTGACAAAAAAGGCTGAAGAAGTAATAAATCAAAGTGTATTTTGGTTAGCAGTTAATAATATGTTTAACGCATAGCTCAAATTAAATTAGCTGACAAAGCAACCTGATATCATGCTTTTGATCTTTATGCCGAAAGTAAGATTACTGCTATTAGTCATAAGCCAGACCACACCCAGAAACCTTTCCAATACGTTTTGAAACCTTCAATCCAAATGCCTACCTTCGATCACTATCATGCAACCTGGAATGTAGTGGGTGTAAAATTGCAGTAAACTCCAGGTAATAAGTTAATCCCATTTTTAGTTGAGATTTTATATTGATTCAATTTATCTTAGGTTCTAATGTGGCTTTTTTTGGGGTGTCCAGAATATGATGGCAAATGCTCAATAATAGTAATGGTGAGAATAGGCCCAAGAAAAGAAGGATATGTTACGGCATAGGGAAAAAATTCCGACCGCTAATGGTCAAAAGAAGAGGATCTCTTTTTGCCCTTCTTTCATCATCAAAAAACATTGGCCCGGTTACGCTATCAAAATATTTATTTCCTGCTAATGCAGAGCGAAAATTCTCTCTTGTCTTTATGTCTTTGCCTTTTTCCTTCAAAATTTCTTTGACTACTCGAATAGTATCGTAGCCTATTGCAGCAAGAAATTGTGGTTCTTGGCCAAAACTTGTTCTGTACTGGTCAACAAAACTATCTACACCTATATAACCACTACCAGAAAAGAATCCAGAAGGAAATATTGCTCCATGAACATATCTTCCGGCGATGTCTATTAATTTCGGAGAGTTCCAAAGATTTGTCCCTAAAAGGGTTACCCCCAAAACATCATGATAGGCTAATTGAGATGCTATTAGACCTGCCCTTTCATAACTGTCCGGGATAAAGACAGCATCAAAATCAACGATAGGTTCCAGTTCCTCTTCTAAATCTTGTTCTTCCACTTTCACTTCCCATTCTATTTCCAGTTTTTCCATTTTCTGTTCTAATTGTTCCTTATCCTCTTGCTTCTCCTCCTCTTCTTCCTCAATAGTTGGTTCTGGCCTGGGATAGAAAAGACCAACCATTTTTTTTATCTCTACTGCAAAATCTGTACTCTTCGGATCATACGACTCTACTGCAGTTATCACCCCTCCATTTGATTCAACCTTATCCCATAATTTATTCATAAAGTATTTACCGTAAGAATTGGCAGGATAGAGAATAGCAAATCTCTTTAAACCCATCTCTCCCATAACCTTATTTACTAAACTTCTTAGCTGGTCCTCTGGATTAAGGCAATTCTGAAAAACCATCTCTCCCTTTTTTGTAATGGCGTCACTCTGGCTTAAGGTGATTATGGGCATACCTAATTCTTGAGCCTTTTCCACAACCCCTTCAGCTACCTTACTAATAAGAGGTCCTATAGTAACAAGCGCCTTCTCTTTGACTGCCAGTTCTTTTAAAGCCTCAATTGCTGTTTCAGGATCACCTTTTGTGTCCCTGATAACAAGCTCCATAGATGAAAGGCTTTCGTCATTCTCCTGAAAGATATCAAAACCGAGCTCGAGACCGTTTAGTACCTCCTGTCCATAGAGAGCAAATGGACCACTCAGAGGCAAGAGGCAGCCAACAACATTAGGACGTACTTCCAATCTCTCATCAATCATCTGGAGCATTTCTTGAGGCTTTATAACCCATTCTTCTTCCGGTGCAACACTCACCACATTTAATACTGCCTCGCGTGCCTTCTCTAATCTACCCGAGATAAGATAAAATAATGTTAGCTGGTAGTATATAGGATAAATAAGATCAGACTCTTCAGCATAGGCAGACATTTGCATTAGTTCATCTTCTGCGGCTTGATAGATAAGATCTAAAAGTTGCAACCTTATTTTTCCCTTCTCCTCTCCTTTCACTGATGATGATTCCAATACCTTGAGCCACCAATAAAATGCCCGTGGATTATTATGTAATTCTTTTAAGGTTTGGCCTAAAAGAAAAAATACCTCTTCTCTGCCAGGATAATATGTATAAATCTCAAGCCAGCGTAAAGCAGATAATCTTGATTCCGGGTATTTCTTCAGGTGGAAATATGTCTTGGCAGTTAAAAGCTGAATTTCAGCCCTTCTTTCCAGGGGATATTCTTCGATAACATCTAAAAACAGGGGCAAGGCCTTCTCATACTGGTTCGTATTATAATATATAGTTGCCTTCCTGGTTAATGCATCTCGAACCCTATCTCCTTTTGGTTCTATCATAAGATACTGATCATACGCCGCCAGTGCCTTTTCATATTTTTTCTCACTCCAATAACTCTCAGCCTCTGAGAAATAATCGATGACTGCTCTCTTTTCAGGCGGTCCCTTTACAGCTACCTTCTCAGCCGGTTCCTTTAAGGTTATCCTCTTCTCACAAGAGAATACAAAAAAGGCCATTACTGCTATCAAAACAGTAATGGCCTTTAAAAAATAAGGTACTTTATTTATTGTCATCCTTTACTTCCTCAAAATCTGCGTCAACAACCTCCTCATCCTTTTTAGCTGTCTCTGCTTCCGCAGGGCCTGCCTCTGGGCCAGCTTGACCTTGTGATTGGGCAGCCTGTGCATACAAAACTTCAGCTATTTTATGTGAAACCTGTGTTAACTCCTCTGAAAGCCGTTTAATTTCTGATGTATCTTCACCCTCCATAGCCTTTTTAAGGTTGCCTATGGCGTTATCTATCTCTCCTTTTGTGCCAGCATCGATTTTATCTCCAGCCTCTTTAAGAGATTTTTCAGTCGAGTAGATAAGGGAATCAGCAGCATTTCGAGCATCAATAAGCTCCCTCTTCTTTTTATCCTCTTCACCGTGAAGCTCAGCATCCTTGACTAACCTCTCAATTTCCTCCTCACTGAGGCCACTTGAAGCGGTTATCCTGATAGATTGTTCCTTCCCGGTTCCCATATCTTTTGCAGATACATTAACAATCCCATTTGCATCAATATCAAAGGTTACCTCTATCTGAGGCATACCTCTCGGCGCTGGTGGGATCCCAACCAGTTCAAAGCGACCAAGCGTTTTATTGTAGGCAGCCATTTCCCTCTCGCCTTGAAGGACATGGATAGACACAGCAGGCTGGTTATCCGCAGCAGTCGAAAATATCTGGCTTTTTTTGGTAGGTATCGTAGTGTTTTTCTCAATCAGCTTGGTGAAAACAGCACCAAGGGTCTCAATTCCCAGGGAAAGGGGAGTAACATCAAGCAAGAGAACATCCTTTACATCTCCCTTTAACACCCCTCCCTGTATAGCTGCACCGACCGCAACAACCTCATCAGGGTTAACACCTTTGTGAGGATCTTTACCAAAGATTAGCTTTACCTTCTCCTGAACCATAGGCATCCTGGTCATCCCGCCAACCAGAATAACCTCATTAATATCGCCAACCTTCAAACCGGAATCCTTTATGGCAAGTTTGCAGGGCTCGACTGTTTTATCAACCAAATCCTCTACAAGAGACTCGAGTTTTGCCCTGGTGAGTTTAATATTCAAATGTTTCGGCCCGCTTGCATCAGCAGTAATAAAGGGAAGGTTAACGTCTGTCTCCATTGCGGTGGAAAGTTCCATTTTTGCCTTCTCAGCCGCCTCTTTCAGACGTTGTAATGCCATTTTGTCATTCCTTAGATCAATCCCTTGATCCTTTTTGAATTCATCAGCAAGGTAACCCATAACCCTTTGATCAAAATCCTCACCGCCTAAATGGGTGTCTCCGTTTGTGGATTTAACCTCAAATACCCCATCGCCTATCTCCAGGATAGAAATATCAAAGGTTCCACCTCCAAGATCAAACACAGCAATCTTTTCTTCCTTCTTTTTATCCAGACCATAGGCAAGTGATGCAGCCGTAGGTTCATTAATAATCCGTTGAACATTCAATCCCGCTATCTTTCCAGCATCCTTTGTTGCCTGTCTCTGGCTGTCATTAAAGTAGGCCGGAACGGTAATGACAGCATCAGTTACCTTTTCACCAAGATATTCTTCAGCAGTCTGCTTCATTTTCTGCAATACCATTGACGAAATCTCCGCTGCACTATGATCCTCGCCTCTGACGGTTATCTGAGCATCAGCATTTTTTGCCTTGGTAATCTTGTAAGGGGATATCGTAACATCTTTTTGAACCTCAGGTGAATCAAACTTTCTTCCAATCAGTCTTTTAACAGCATAGACGGTGTTCTCCGGATTGGTGATTGCCTGCCTTTTTGCAGTCTGCCCTACGAGCCGTTCTCCACTATCAGTGAATGCCACAATAGAAGGTGTGGTCCGATTTCCTTCAACATTGGCAATTACCTTTGGATCACCTCCCTCCATAAGAGCCACACAGGAATTTGTGGTTCCCAAATCGATTCCGATTATTTTAGCCATTATCTCCTCCTTAACAAATATTATTATCTGGAAAAACTGCCTAAAGTGTCTAAATTCATGAATGAACGTAACTATTCAGCCACTAAGTCACAAAGGCACAAAGATTTGAGAATTCTTCTTTTCAAATAAAGAGGTAAAACCTTTACCCGCCTTTGGCGGTCAGGTCTATCCTTTGTGTCTTAGTGCCTTGGTGGCTACCTGAGCAGTTATGAATGAGTTCACGTTACTATAATTTATTTCCTTAATTTTAGGAGCTTTTCACTTCACTTTTACTGTTTCCCTGCGAGATCACAACCATTGATGGCCTAATCAAACGCTCATTGAGCAGGTAGCCCTTTTGCAACTCCATTATGATATGTCCCTGAGCAACCTTATCATCTATCTGTTGTGAAATTGCCTCATGAAAATTGGGGTCAAATGGTTTTCCTACTGACTCAACCTCTTTAAGACCTGATTTTTCTAACGTTTTCATGAGACCACCCAATGTCATTTCAAGGCCCTTAACTAACCCTGATGGGTTAGTATCATTGTTCCCGTGAGATATCGCCTTTTCAAGATTATCAATAGCTGGGAGAATCTCCTTGATGAGAGACTCATTTGCAAATTTTGCCAATTCCTCTCTCTCTTTCTTTCCTCTTTTTTTGATATTTTCCATTTCAGCATAGGTTCGCGTATAAAGCTCGTAATTTTCTTGTGCCTTTATCTCAATTTCTTTTACCTTTTCCAAGAGTTCCCGTTTTGTCATTTCCTCTATCTTCTTCACCTTCTTTTCTTTCCTCTTCTCGCGGGAGTTTTCATCTTGTTCTTTAAGGTCTTCTGCTTCTTTTTCCTCTTCTTTATCCACCTCTTTGTAGGCCGTTACCTTATCATCTTCTTCGTTTATTTTAATCTCTATTTCACTCATACGGGAGCTCTTATTATTGATTAACAATAAATATTAGTATTAAAAAATATTAAGCATCAATAGAGGTGTTGTCAAGGGAAGCGATAAAAGATGTGAAGTGAAAAAAATATGCTCGCAGGAGGCTGATAGGGCTTACAGGCCTTTCCCTGTTAATCTCTCAAGGGCCTCAAGATATTTGTCTCTTGTAATCTGAATTATTTCTGCTGGTAGTTTTGGTGGGGGTGGCTTTTTTGGCCAATCAAGGCTATTGAGGTAATCCCTTAAAAACTGTTTGTCAAAACTCTTTTGAGCCCTTCCTGGCATATATCCATCCATGGGCCAGAATCTGGATGAATCCGGGGTTAATATTTCATCAATCAACATAAAAGTATCTTCTACCAATCCAAACTCGAATTTGGTATCAGCTATGATGATACCATTCTTAGCAGCCAGATCTCTTCCGTATTGGTATATTTTTAAAGTAATACTTCGCAGCTGTCTGGCTATATCTTCGCCAACAATATGTGCAGCATCCTCAAAGGAAATATTTTCATCATGTATCCCCGCCTCAGCTTTTGTAGATGGTGTGAAAATCGGTTCTGGCAATATATCTGACTCTTTCAGTTCCTCAGGAAGAGGGACCCCTGAGATACTCCCCCGATCCTGATACTCAAGCCAACCGGAACCTGAAACATAACCCCTTACAATGCATTCTACTGGAAAAGGCTTTGCTTTATGGACCAGCATGCTCCTATCGAAAAGATAGTCTTTATAAGGCCTGCAAGATTCAGGATATTCATCTGGATTAGCAGTGATGAGATGATTATCAATAATGGAAGAGGTCTTTTCAAACCAAAAGAGCGATATCTTTGTTAAGATCTTCCCCTTATCTGGAATTGGGTCATCCATAACCACATCAAAAGCCGACATCCGATCAGTAGCAACTATAAGTAAGGTATCTCCCACCTCATAGATATCCCTGACCTTCCCTCTATTAATCAATTTTAAATTGGGAAAATGCGTTTCCCTGACTACTTCTCCTCTCATAATTATGCCTTTCTTAACTTCTATCCCGCCCAAGGCAGAAAATTAGTGCCACGTTCCTAAATTCGCCCTTTAAATATCATTTTAAAAATTATATAATTTATAATTGCAAAAAAGTGATGTCCGTTGAAAGTTGTCCGTTGTCTGTTGAAAAGAATTAAAAAATCAATTAATTTAAAATGGAGAAAAAAAACTACCAGCTTGTATTTATGTAAGTCCGTGGAAATACAAAACAACAAACTACTGACAACTAACTAATGACATTATTATAAGAGAGCAGTATAGACAATATCAAAGATCTTTTGTATATAAAAAACGAGACATTGAAATTAAATTTCAAAATACGATTAATGACTTAGAAATAGAAAGTGAGAATATGGTAGAATTAGATTTCAAAAAAGGTGATGGAATTTTGCCAGCCATTGCGCAGGATTTTAAATCTGGAAAGGTTTTAATGCTGGCCTATATGAATAGCCATGCGTGGAGACTCACCCTCCAGACTGGAGAGGCCCATTACTGGAGTCGCACACGTAGAGAAATCTGGTATAAGGGGGAAATCTCGGGTAATATCCAGATAGTGAAAGAAATTATTGTGGACTGTGACTATGATACTATCCTACTCAAGATAGAGCAGAGAGGGGGAGCAGCCTGCCATCTTGGATATGAGAGCTGCTTCCATAACAAAGTTGACAATAACGGAGAAGAAACTATCATAGGAAAAAAAATATTTGATCCAGAAAAGGTATATAAAAATGAACGTGCTTAAGCTTGGAATACCAAAGGGGAGCTTGCAGGATGCCACAATCAAACTATTTCAAAAATCAGGGTGGAATATCTCTATCACTGATCGGAATTACTTTCCTGAAATAAATGATAAGGCTCTTGCATGCTCAATCCTGAGGGCTCAGGAAATGCCAGTCTATGTAGAAAACGGAACTATAGATGTAGGCCTTACTGGTAGAGATTGGAAAGAAGAAAATGAATCAGATGTTGTTACTGTTGCTGATTTAATCTATTCCAAGTTGAGCCAAAGACCTGCCAGATGGGTTTTAGCGGTATCTGCTGACTCCGATATCAAAGAATTGTCTGACCTCAATGGTAAAGTGATAGCAACAGAACTGGTTAACTTTACCAGAAAATACTTCGCCCAAAAAGGGATCGATGTTAAGATTGAATTCTCATGGGGAACAACAGAGGCCAAGGTTGCAGCAGGTTTGGCAGATGCTATTGTAGAGGTTACTGAGACGGGGAGCACTATCAAAGCCCATGGATTAAAGATTATCCACGAACTGATGCAATCAAACACCATACTTATTGCAAACAAAAAATCCTGGGAGGATCCATGGAAGAGAACTAAGATAGAGAATATTGCATTACTCCTCAAGGGGGCCTTAAGGGCTGAAAATATGGTAGGCCTAAAGATGAATATACCAAAGGAACGGTTGGATGGTATAATCTCATTGCTTCCCAGTATTACATCTCCAACTATGGCAAATCTATTTCAATCTAATTGGGTATCGGTTGAGGTAATGATTCATAAAGAAAAGGTGAGGGAACTTATCCCTCAATTAATAAGGCAGGGAGCAAAAGGTATAATTGAATATCCTTTAAATAAGGTGATTTAACTATGTGGAAATCATTTAGAAACACAAGTATTGCACTAATTTTTATCTCTTTTGCTGTTATCTTGACTGGCTGCGCCGAGGATAAAGCCCTTACAAAGAGGCAATCCCTGGCAAAGCAAAATCTGGGGAAATCCTTTTTAGCACAGGGAGATTTTACAGCTGGTCTTAATGAACTCCTAAAGGCAGAGGAGCTTGACCCTGAAAATCCAGAAATACAATACAATCTGGCCCTTGGCTACAGATTTATAGATTTGCACAGCAAGTCTATTACACATTTTAAAAAGGCGATCGAGCTAAGACAAAATTTTTCTGAGGCCTATAATGACCTTGGCTATACATATTTAATTCTTTCTAAGTGGGATCTTGCTATAACATGCTTTAAAAAGGCCCTTGGAAATACCCTTTATACCACACCCCATTTTGCTCAGAATAACCTGGGGTATGCATACTATAAAAAAGGTGAGTATGACAAGGCAGTGGAAAGCTATTTAAAGGCAATAAAACGCCAACCCTCTTTCAGCAGGGCCTTTCATAACCTTGGAATTACCTATGAGGCTATGAATGAATGGGATAAGGCCGTAGCCGCCTATAAAGAATCGATAGGATATGCGCCCAAAGATCCTAGATCCCATTTCTATCTTGGCAAACTCTACCTAAAACGTAACAAATCATCTCTTGCTGTTAAACAATTTGAAGAAACCATAAGGTTAGACAAAACCAATACCTTTGCTCCTGAGGCAAAACACCTGTTAGGGAAAATAAAATAAGCGTATGAAAATTGCATCCAGAGCTATAGACTTCCGCTCCTTCATTGTTATGGATGTATTGGAGAGGGCAAGTGTCCTTGAAAGGCAGGGTCAAGCCATCATTCATCTTGAGATAGGTGAGCCGGACTTTGATACACCAGAATGTATAAAAGAAGCCGGAATTAAGGCCATCAGAGAGGGAAAAACCCACTATACTCACTCTCAAGGAATTCCCGAGCTGAGAGATGGGATATGTCAGTATTACATGGACAAGTATGATGTTCATGTAGACCCAGAGCAGATCATTGTGACCTCTGGCACATCTCCGGCACTGTTATTGATCTTTTCGGCTCTCTTAGAACAAGGTGATGAAATTATTGTCTCTAATCCGTATTATCCGTGCTATCCTAATATTATCAACTATGTTGGTGGGAATCGCGTATTTGTAAATACTAAAGAGGATGATGGGTTTCAATTGCTTCCAGAAGAGGTTGCCCAAAAAATATCAGCCCAAACCAAGGGAATCCTTATAAACTCTCCCTCAAATCCTGTCGGAAATCTCCTTTCAGCGGATAGGATGAGACGTATAGCGGATCTTGGTCCATATATCGTCTCTGATGAGATCTACCATGGTCTGGTATATGAAGGGAAAGAGCACACGATCTTAGAGTATACAGATAAGGCATTTGTTTTGAATGGCTTTTCCAAACTCTATGCCATGACAGGTTGGAGGCTTGGATATGTGATTGCACCAAAGGATTTTGTCAGGCCTATGCAAAAGATGCAACAAAGCTTTTTTATATCAGCAAGCAGTGTCTCACAATGGGCAGGTCTCGCAGCTCTCAATGAAGCAGAGGAAGATACTAAAAGGATGATAACCACATTTGATCAAAGGAGACGGTATATAGTCAAAAGGCTCAGAGAACTCGGTTTTGGAATCAGTATTGATCCTGTTGGAGCATTTTATGCCCTCGCTAATGCAAAACATCTGTCCAATAATTCCTACGAGCTAGCGTTTGAGATACTCGAGAAAGCAGGAGTGGGTGTTGCACCAGGAATCGATTTTGGAAGTAATGCTGAAGGATACCTCAGGTTTTCCTATGCAAACTCCCTTGAAAATATCACCGAAGCACTACTAAGGATAGAGCAGTTTTTAAAAAATAGGTAAATAGGGCATTGTCAGTGGTCAGTCGATAGTTGTCCGTAGTAAGAAATATCTTTTATTGGTTAAATTAGTTATTTGTTAATTGGTTGTTCCATAATTCAATTAAAATGATAAAACTAATACCGAATTAACCCAATACAACGTAGCGTAGTTGAGGCTTTGTAGGGGAAAATTTTAACAACAGACAACTGGCCACTATCAACGGACATTACTGCCAATGCAAGTCTCCTTTTTAAAGAGCGCCGCCCTGCCTGAACAATTCCCTCCTTCAGATAGACCTGAAATTGCCTTTTCAGGCAGATCGAATGTAGGAAAATCCTCCCTTATAAATAGACTAATTAATTCCCGAAATATAGCTCGGACAAGTTCGAGGCCAGGCAGGACAAGATCTATCAATTTCTTTTCCGTTGGAAAAACTCTCTATTTTACAGATCTTCCTGGTTATGGATATGCAGGGGTTCCATTAAATGTGAGACGAAATTGGAAAAAACTTGTTGAGACCTATCTAAAAAAAAGATTAAATCTAAAGGCTGTTGTGGTCATTATAGATATAAGACGGAAGCTGGGTGAAGGAGATTTAGATCTCTTAAACTGGCTAAAGGTGTTTCAGATAAAGCCAATTATTGTACTTACCAAGGTAGATAAATTATCAAAAAGCGAGGCCCGCAGACGATTTGATCTGTTTTCAAAGGAACTCATAAAGGAAGAATTTGGTCGGCCCATCGCTTTTTCCGCTAAAACAGGCCAGGGAAGACAAGAACTCTGGGAAAAGATAACAGAAATTGTGAATTCAGGGATTTAGGAATTCCTAAATCCCTAAATCCCTAAATTCTATTCTAAAGCCCATAGGCCTTTATCTTTTTATGAAGATTGCTTCTTTCAATTCCTATAGCTTCTGCAGTTTTAGAAATATTTCCCCCGAATTGTGCTAATTTACTAGCGATAAAGTCTTTTTCAAACATCTCTCTGGCCTCCTTAAAGCTATCAAAAGAAAAAGAGGAATCCAGCTTACTCTCTTCAATTCTGGATGTGTTAAATGGAGAGGGTATATCTTTTGCATCAATCACCTTGCCAGTATACATAATAGCCATCCTTTCTACCAAATTCTTAAGCTCCCTGATATTGCCTGGCCAGGTATACTTTTTTAGCAATTCCAGGGCTTCAGGGCTTATAAACTTGCGTTCCTTTTTTGTATCAATAGAAAACTCATCCAAAAATTCATTCACAAGTTCTTGTATATCATCAACTCGCTCCCTCAGTGGAGGAACCCTGATAGGTATAACATTGAGGCGAAAGTAGAGGTCATCCCTGAATGTTCCTTTAGCAATCTCTTCTTCCAGATTCTTGTTGGTTGCAGCGATAACACGGACATCCACTTTAATTGTTCTATTTCCTCCCACGCGCTCAAATCTTTGCTCTTGTAAAATACGCAAAACCTTTGACTGGGCCTTAAGGCTCATATCACCAATCTCATCTAAAAATAACATTCCATTATTAGCCTGATCAAATTTCCCCCTCTTCATAGTGGTAGCTCCGGTGAATGAGCCTTTTTCGTGTCCAAAAAGTTCTGACTCGATCAAATCCTCCGGTATAGCAGCACAATTAACCTCAATTAAAGGTTTATCCTCCCTTTTGCTTAATCTGTGAATTGTATGAGCCACTAATTCCTTACCTGTGCCATTTTCTCCAACAATTAGAACCCATGCATCAGTTGGAGCCACAATCTTTATTTGCTCCTTTAACTCAGTGATGGCCTGGCTATGTCCGGTTATCTGATACCTTTGTCTGTCTCTCTCCTTGAATAGATCAAGTTCTGTTTCCAGCCTATTGTACTTCACTGCATTATTTACTGATAAAAGGACCTTTTCCAGCGAAAGAGGCTTTTCAATAAAATCATAGGCACCCAATTTTGTAGCCTTAACTGCGGTTTCGATAGTGCCATGACCCGAGATCATAATTACCTGCACACTTGGATATAATTCCCTAATCCTCTCCAGCGTTTCTATGCCGTCAATACCTGGCATCCAGATATCCAGCAATATAATATCAGGAATGGTTTCCTTTATTATATCCAGAGCCCTCAAACCTCCATCGGCAGTCATAACCTCAAACCCTTCATCAGCAAGAATACCGCGTAGGGATTGAATTATGCTTGGCTCATCATCTACTATAAGTACTGTATCTGACATGTTTTTGTCCGTTGTTCGTTGTTCGTAGTCCGTTGTTTGTTGCAATTGACAACTGACCACTAACAACTGACGTTTTTGTTGGGTTAACTTTAGGCACTTTAGCTCACTTTAAACTTTAGGCACTCTCCAGTTCAAGCCCCATCATCTCCCCTGCAATGTGGGCAGCTTTTTTTGCTGCGCCACCTCGACCGAGTTGCTCATGCACCAATTTTAGGCTTTTTTTCATATCTCTTTTTAAGGTTTCATTTTTCAGGATGGCTAAGGCCTCTTCTGCTAAACGAAGGCCCGTTGCCTTACCTTGAATCAATTCCGGAACTATAGCTCTGCCAGCAACTAAGTTTACCAGGCCAATCTGAGACACCTTTATAAGAAATCGACCGAGAATATAACTTAAGAAAGATACCTTATAGGCTATTACCATAGGGGTTTCCATTATTGCTGCCTCTAAGGTAGCTGTCCCTGAGGCAATTAAAGCCAGGTCCGCTATTTTTAATATTGCCTTTGTGTCAAGTCTTTCAATTTTAATCTCTATTTTGGCGTTTCTTATATAGGGCACAACAACATCTTCTTTCACTGTGGATGCTAAAGGTAAAATACAATACAGGTTAGGATAATGTTGGGAAATGATCTCGGCTGCCCCGATCATTACTGGCAGTAAGCTCTCAATCTCCTCATCCCTGCTTCCAGGTAAAAGTCCGAGTATCGGAGTTTTATTGTGGTTAATATCTAAACTTTCCTTAATATCTTCCTTATCCCTTTTAGGCAACGATATATCCAAAAGTGGATGGCCCACATATTCTACTTTTATACCATGCCTCCGGTAAAACTCTTTTTCAAAGGGCAGAATTACTGCCACCCTGTCTACCCTTTTAGCTATTTTTTTCACTCTCCCTTCCCGCCATGCCCATACCTGGGGTGGAATATAGTAAAGCACAGGGATACCAAGTGAGTGGGCTTTTTTGGCTAAATGTAAATTAAAGCCTGGATAGTCAATAAGTATCAAGAGGTCTGGAGGGGTAACTTGTAAGGACTGTTTTAATTCTCGTAATGCCCGGAAAATGTATCTGCTTTTTGGTATAATTTCGGTCATTCCCACTACAGCCATAGCTGATAATTGATGCATAATCCTGACACCAGCTCTCTCCATTTCTGGACCACCGAGACCAAAAAATTCTATACAAGGGTCTAACTCCTTTATCGCCATGACCAAATGCGCCCCATAAATATCCCCTGAGGCCTCTCCTGCAACAATCATTACGCTTTTGTTATGGCTCAATTTTAGGTGATGTCCGTTGATAGTTGCCAGTTGTCCGTTAAAAGATGCTCAATACTTACGAATACAAATACAACGGACTACTGACAACTAACTACTAACACTACTCCTTTTTCTTTTTATCTGGTCAATGATAGAAAGGGCGACAGCTAAGGCCTTTTTCCCATCAACTCCCGTGACTTTTGGCTCTGTCCTTGTTTTTATAGACTCAACAAAGGATCTAATCTGATCAGCCAAGGGATCACTATCAGGAAATGCATCCTCTTTATGAGCTAACGAGGGTAAATCGGTAAAGCTTTTTTTATTCCCTTTAAACTGGGTTACACTGATCTTTCTCTTGCCATAATCAATTGATATGCAGTTATCAGGCTGGAAGATCCTCATCATTCTGAGAGATTCACTTGAAACACGGCTTACTGTTAAATTTGCTACCGTACCATTGGAAAAGATTATCCTCACGTTAGCAATATCTATCTTATCACTCACAACAGGCATCCCAACGGCATCTATCTCTGTAATCTCTGAATTCACTATGTGCAGGATAATATCCAGATCATGAATCATAAGATCTAAAATCACATCCACATCGGTGCCTCTGTTTGTAAAAAAGGCAAGTCGATGCGAATCAATAAAAAAAGGGTTGGAAAGTAGTGATTCCATCTTAACTACAGCAGGGTTAAAACGTTCTATATGTCCTATCTGCAAAATAGCATTATTCTTTTTTGCTACTTCTATCAGTTGATCTGCATCGCTCAGTTTAAGGGTAATAGGCTTTTCAATTAACAGATGTATGCCATGATCCAAAATATCATGTCCAATTTCAAAGTGTGACACTGTTGGAACTGCCAAACTAAGGCCATCTACAAGTGAAAGGATTTCAGTATGGCTATGGTAAGCCTTTGTATTATACTTACGTGCCATTTCTTGCGCCCTTTCAAGGTTTATATCAACAAGTCCAACAAGATCTATGTCTTTCATAGAGGCATACTTCTGGGCATGAAATTCACCCAAGTAACCAACGCCGACAACGCCAAATCGTAATCTTTTCATGATTATCTTTAGGGGTAACTTCTCAAAAAGTTTGTCTACATCGGTGTAAGATTCAAAAATAAGTAAAAAAATCCTAAATCCGAATATCTAAACCCTAAACAAGCACAAAATTCAAATATTTGAAATTCAAAACCCCTTATATAATTCCTTGTCAAAGGTGTTTTGGTTATTTGAATTTTGATATTTAGACTTGTTTAGCATTTCGGATTTAGATTTTAGAATTTAAACCCATCGGTTATTGTTAGTCTGCAGACATTATACCTCAACTAATCCAGAATCTACCTTGATACGATGGAAATACCTTTACTGTCTGCCAGCTTTATCATTTCCTCTTTATCAAAAATGAGGGCCTTGCCTGCTTCAATTGCCAGAACAGATGCATTCACTTTTGACATAACCTTAATTGTGCTGCTGCCAACAGCAGGTAGATCAAACCTAAGATCCTGATTGGGTTTACAGACCTTAACAACAACACCACCTTCTTTAGCTAATGCTCCTCCCCGTAATATCGCCTTATCGGTTCCCTCTATAGCCTCTACTGCTAAGACTGTTTTTCTTCTGACTACAACGCAATGACCTATATCAAGACGACCCAGTTCTTTAGCAACCATCCAGCCAAATTCTATGTCATCCATCTCCTCTTTACTCGGTTTTCTTTTTGTAAGACAGCCGGATGATGCCAGGAGTTCCGGGAGATAATCAGTTGAACTCACAACGTTTATTCCTTCTTTTTCAAGCTCCCTAGCCACAGCCCTTAAGATATCATCATCATGGAAAATTAATAATTTTCCAATGACTTCCAACCCTTTTAGATCCGGCCTTACATTAGCAAACATTTTGGTCTTAGTAATTGCCCCTGCCATCAAAACATGACGTACCTCCCTTGATTTGAAAGCGCTGAGTAGATGACCAAATTGACCAAGCCCTATCCAGGTAATTTCATCAACTTTATCAGCCAGCTCTGGCATAGTCTCGCCTCTATGTGCCACTGCAATTACCTTTAAACCTCTTCTCTTGGCTGATTCGGCTATCAAAAGAGGAAACTTCCCGCCTCCGGCTATAAGACCAATTTTTTCCATTTTCAATTGCTTGTTGCCTACCTCACAACCCCCCTTTTTGAGCTCACTAAAAAATCAAGTAACATCTGTAACTCCTTAAAAGGCGGTATCTCTTTCTTGACCCTTTCCAGTGCTTCATTCAACAGATGATGATCGCGCCATATAATCTTATAGGCCTTTTTAAGGTTAGTTATTACTTCTTGAGAGAATCCTCCTCTTTTAAGTCCCAAATGATTTAATCCATACAATTTAACCCTGTCTCCAGAGGCTATCATGAAAGGAGGGATATCTTTGACCGTGGCTGATTTCCCTCCAATAAAAGCATAGGCTCCTATCCTGACAAATTGATGTATGGCTACCAGACCCCCAATGATGGCATGGTCGCCTATCTCTATATGACCACCAAGAGTTGCAGCATTTGACATAATAATGGAATTTCCTAAGGTGCAGTCATGGGCTATGTGGGCATAGGCCATCAGGTAATTCTTGTTACCAACTTTTGTAACTTTATCCTGTTTAGTTGTCGCCCGATTAATGGTTACAAATTCCCTTATAATATTTTCATCCCCAATAATGACCCTGGTATCCTCACCCTGATACCCGATATCTTGAGGAGGTAAACCAAGGGATACAAAGGGATAAATTGTATTTTTCTCCCCAATTATTGTATTTCCATCTATAACTACATGGGAACCGATAACAGTATCTCTGCCTATTGTTACCTTTTCTCCTATGATCGAAAATGGCCCGATTGTAACCCCATCAGCTATTTCTGCTTTTGGAGATACTACTGCAGATGGATGCATCTCTATTCCCATTTTTCTACCTTAATGCAGCTACCAACTCAGCCTCTGCCACTATTTCGTTGCTTACCATTGCCTTGCCTTTCATTTTCCATATTCTGCTTCTTTTTCTTATAGCAGTCAGTTCAAAAATGATCTGGTCGCCAGGAAAAATCGGTTTTCGAAATCTTACCTTGTCTATAGCCGCAAAGTATATGGCATTGTCCCCCTTGTTTGTCATGCTTTCTGGTTGCGATAATCTGGCAAGGATTCCGCCTACTTGAGCCATGGCCTCTATCACCAAAACGCCAGGCATAATGGGTTTTCCTGGAAAATGACCCGTGAAGAAATACTCATTAATAGTTACATTCTTGATCCCAACTACCCTCTCACCCACCTCGAGTTCTGTAATCATATCCACAAATAGAAATGGATAACGGTGTGGGAGTATCTTTATGATGTCCTTGTAAGTGAGTGGCAAATCCATTTTTTGTCTATCCTTTTTTTAATTGTTCTTCTAATTCCTTCACCCTGTCTTCTAACTCTTTCAATCTTTCAGAATACTCGGGGAGTCTCCTGATATGGCTTCTTGTTTTCAGCCAAAGGCGATGAGGCATCGTTGGGATGCCAGAAACCACTTGACCTGCCGGAATAGATTTGGCCACACCAGATTTTGAGCCAATCATTACTCGATCACCAATCTCAATATGATCAACAAACCCAGTCTGGCCCCCGATAATGACATTCTTTCCTATTTTAGTGCTTCCTGCAATGCCCACCTGAGCAACAATAATGGTATTTTCATCGATAACTACATTATGCCCAATCTGAACAAGGTTATCGGTCTTTACTCCTCGCTTTATTACTGTCTTTCCAAGGGCAGCCCTATCAATGGCATTTTGTGCACCAATTTCAACCTCATCTTCTATTTGAACAATACCTAATTGGGGAATCTTTACACTAATATCACCATCCCTGGCAAAACCGAAGCCATCACTTCCTATAACAGTGCCTGCGTGAATTATTACTTCCTTTCCTATTACACAATCAGACATTATTGTTACATTCGGATAGATAACACTTCCATTTCCCACTGTGACCCTGTCACCAATATAAACACCTGGGAAAAGAGTGACTTGATTACCTATTATAGATTCCCGGCCAACATAAACAAAGGGATAGATAGATACACCTTTTCCTATGCGGGCTCCTTCTCCAATTATGGATTTTTCACTTATACCCGGAAAACGAGGAATCGGAGGGGCAAATATGGTCGCAACCTTGGCGTAGGCAAGAGAGGGATCAGCAACTATCAATTGTGGCCCTTGATAGAGACTGATGACTTCTTTAACAATAATAGCAGATGCCTTTGTTATCCTGACCTGATCCTTTAATCGTGGATCTGAAAAAAAGGATATCTCTCCTTTCTCGGCCAAAACAAGGGAATTGATCCCCTTTATTAAAACCTGATCATCACCTTCTACAGTGCCACATATTGATTCTGCTATATACTTAAGGGTTACTTCCAATGTTTAACAGTACCTAAACTGAGCTAAAATTATAAGTTAAAAGTTATAAGTCTCTATTTAGCAACTCAGTCTATTATTATTTATTCGCTTCATTCATCTGGTCGTCGTAGGCCTTGATAACCTGGTCAGTAATATCAATCGACTTAGAAAAATACAACACACCCCCTGCCCGTTTTTCCATTATCAACGTGTAGTTTTCCTCAGAGCCTATTTTTTCAATGATCTTTTCTAATTCTTTGAAGATTCTCTTCCTTTCTTTTCCCTGTGACCTTGCCATCTCTTCATTTAAATCCTTGTAAAGATATTCTAATTCTCTGGTCTTCCTTTCAATAGTCTTCTTTTTATCTTCCTGTGCATCCAAACTCAGCATCATAGCCTGTTTATCTAATTCTTTCCTTAATTCCACAAGTTCTCTCTGTCTTGTATTAAGCCTCCTCTGGAGATCATCTTTCTTCTTCTTGAGAATCTGAAATACCTTTTGCCCTTCTTTAGATTCTTGAAGACATCTCTGAAGATCAATTAAACCAACTCTGGCAAAATCCTCTGCTAAAACTACATTGTAAGCTAATAGGATTACAATAATAATAGCAGAAAATAAGAAACTCTTTTTCATGCCTCACTCCATTCTTAATGTAATTGCTGTTAGTTGGAAATATATTAGCGAAAAACTTAGTTTGAATATTACATTATTCCTCTTCTATTAGTCAACCATGTTGGGACCATAATACACACAACAAACACTAAAATGGTGTTCCTATGGTAAATTCCCATGTACTTTCTGCCTCTCCAGGCTTGGGATCAAGATTTTTTCCCCATTCCAACCTTAGAGGCCCTGCTGGCGAATACCATCTTATACCTACACCGGCGCCCCTCCTAATTCCACTAAAGGTATAGTTCTCATCAGCAGTAAAGACATTTCCTGCATCAAAAAATAAAACTCCCATTACTCCTTGTTCCTTCTGTAAAGGGAAACGGAACTCGACATTATAGACCATCATTTTTTCTCCGCCTATCCGATCACCAGTAGCCGGATCAATAGGGGAAATAGTTCCATACCGAAACCCCCTTACCGTGTTCATACCTCCTAATGTGAACTTTTCGTAAACTGGCAATTCGCCTCCTGGTCTCTGGTCAATGTAGCCCCATTTTCCCTGCATAGAAAATGCTGAATCCAAGAAAAAAGGGAAAAACCATGCTGATCTGGCCCTGTATTTGGTAAAATAGTTATCTCCTCCCAGGAAACCTCCTGCATATTCCACTGTAAGGGAGTTAACAGAGCCCTGTCTTGCATTAAAGCGTCTATCTCTGCTATCCCTGGAAATCCCCAGTGTCAGACTACTGGTAACACTTCTTCCAATCATATCTTTTATTGTCTGAGAGGCTGTTTCTAATACATCAAGGATCTCAGCATCATCATATGTATAAATAGCTGAGCCCCTGGTAAAATCAAGCCCTAAGGGAAAACCAAGCTTCAATTTTCCACCAGTGCTGTCTTTGGTATATTCGTCATATTCATATTCCCAGTTATAAAGATCAATGCCTGCTGATAACGGCTTATCAAAGAGCCATGGCTCAATAAAACTTAAGGTATATCGAGCAGCCTTGTTACTCAGAGAGGCCTTAGCTGATAGTGACTGCCCCCGACCAAATAGATTATTTTGTGATATTTGAATAGTCCCTATAGTATGTTCGACTGAACTATATCCAATACCAAAGGAAAACATGCCGGTTGGTCTCTCCTTGATATGTATATCAAGAATCATCTCTTCATCACTGTTTCCTTTTTTTGTATTAACTTCCACCTCCTCAAAAAAACCAAGACGGTAAAGATTCTGAGTGCTTCTCTTTAACTTGTCCCCACTAAAATATCCCCCCTCAATAACTTTTAGTTCCCGCCGAATAACCTTATCCCTGGTTCTGTCATTTCCAGTTATCGCAATCCTCTTAAACCTAACCTTTTTCCCCTTAAAAATTTTATACGTAATATCAACCTTATGTTCTTTATCATCTTCTTTGATGTCAGGAGAAACATCAACAAAGGCATAGCCTTCGTCAGAATAAATCTCACTTAAAGACAATGCATCAGACCTGATAACTTCTCTATTGTAAACCTTCTCTTTTGTTATTTTAAGCGCTTGATAAAGTTCGTGCATATCTTTGATAAGATCTCCCTCAAACATTACCTTACCAATAGCATATTGAGGGCCTTCATTAATGGTAATAGTGATGATAAGACCCTCGCTTGCTTTGTAAGAGATATCTGGCTCCCCTACTCTTGCCTTTATATAACCATTGTTCTGGTAAAATGATTTTATCTTAAATATATCACCTTCTAACTTTTTTTTATCCAGGTTTCCGGATTCAGTTAAAAAGGAAAAAAAACCTTTTTCGCTTGTCTCCATAAGATCTTTTAGATCATCTTCATCAAATGCAACATTCCCCTTAAAACTAATTTCCCTTATATAGGCTTTATCTCTCTCATTAATTTTATAAATGAGTGCCACTTCATTATTGGGAAGATCCTCAATGCTTTCTTTTATCTCAACATGATAATATCCTTTTTGATGGTAATGATCTTTTAACCTCTCTATACTATCTTTGATGGCCTTCCTATTAATAATAGAGTATTTTTTAATACCTAAAACATCCACTAAATCCTTTTGATCAATCTTCTTTGTCCCCAATAGTGTAATTTCTCCGATTGATGGTTTTTCGCTCACCTTGAAGGCGACCGATTTGCCTCCAGGGCTGTCCTTAGTGTCTATCTGGACATCCTCGAAAAAACCCATTTGATATATGGACCTAAGATCTTTATTAAGGGTGTCTTGGTCATATTTTTCTCCTTTCTGGCTCTCGATAACTGCAAGGATGGCATCCGTTTCTATCCTCTTGTTTCCTTTAATAGAGACTAAATCTATCTGGATAACACCTTTCATTCGGTTTGTTGCTGTTACTGCTACCCTCTCTATTATTTGATCTAATTTATCTATTCTGTCCCCTACAACAAAAATAGAGAAAGGTCTCTTTTCAGGTGATATGGGAATGATTGTAAGGTCGAGGCTGATCTTCTTCCCGATCTGGGTAAGGCTTCCCTTTATTACCCAATCGATCCCTTTCTCTTTTCCTATCCTTCTGGCAAAGTCTAACTCTGATACTTTTATTCGAGATAGTTCATTCTTATTGATAGTCGCGGGATCGATAAGGTCAAATCCTTCCTTTACCAATCGTGTAGTGAGCATCTCTTGGAGACCTAAAACAAGATGATCCATAGGCTTCAACATATAAATCTTAAAAGGAAGAACTGCTATCTTCTCTGATGACAGTGCCATCACATCGGGAGGTATTAAAAAAAGGAGGAAGAGTAACACAACAGAAAAAGGCCGTAATATATAGCTAAAATAGGAGAATGTCTTTTGAATCATCAAAACCTGCCATCAACTAATTGCAACTGTTTCGACATCTTGTGTGCCAGCTCCAGATTATGAGTAGCTATAATTAAGGCCAGGCCTCTGCTTTTATTAAGGGAAAGCAACAGCTTTGTTATCTCATCACCTGTTGCCTTATCAAGGTTTCCTGTAGGCTCATCTGCCAAGAGCAATTTAGGCCCCATAATCAAAGCCCTGGCAATTGCAACCCTTTGTTGTTCGCCTCCGGAAAGCTCTCCAACTCTATGTTTTAATCTATTTTCTAAACCCACCTGAGAAAGTATGGTTGAAGCCATTTCAGCAGATTTTGCCTTGCTGTAACCTGATATAAGGGCTGGTATCATAGTGTTTTCTTCAGCATTAAATTCAGGTAGAAGATGATGAAGCTGAAAAACAAAGCCTATTTCCCTGTTTCTGATCTTACTGAGGTCCATCTCATCCATCTGATAGACATCGAGATCTTTAAAATAAACATTACCCTCAGACGGCGGCTCTAATGTCCCCATAATGTTAAGTAAGGTAGACTTGCCAGACCCAGAAGGTCCTATTATGCCATAAGATTCACCAGGCAATACGTGCAAATTAATCCCTTTGAGCACCTGGATTGTCTGGCCACTATTTTCAAAGCTTTTATAGATATTTTCTATCCGAAGCATGGGTTTTTCCACATGAAAGTAGCCTTCTCACACAACCACCGTAGACCTTGATAAAAAAATTTTGATTAACAGTGTATCTTGAGAATGCCAAATGCCAAAGGTCCAAAGTTCAAATTCACCCTGTTAAATCCCCAGAGGGGGTCCCGCAAAGCGGGAATTTAACGGGGTAAATGTCAAAATCCAAATGCCAAACAGGAAAGATTTGACATTGAAGCATTTGGGCTTGATTTGGCATTTGGGCTTTGTAATTTGACATTTTTAGTTCAATCTCTTCATTCATATCTCAATGCCTCTACAGGATTTACTTTAGAGGCCTGCCAGGAAGGGTAAATAGTAGCTAAAAAAGATATAACTATTGCAGCCAATGCGATTGAGATAATATCTAACCACTCCATTCTAACAGGCAGGGTAGTTATATAATAAACGTCTGGGGGAAGTTTAATAAATTTATATCTTGCCAGGAGGTGGCATAGAAAGGATCCGGATATCAGGCCCAAAAATGTACCAATAAGACCGACAAATAGACCCTGAAATATAAAAATAGACATAATACTTTTGGATGAGGCCCCCATAGTTCTCAGTATGGCGATATCACGAGTCTTTTCCATTACTAACATAACCAAGGAACTAATTACATTAAGTGCGCCTACGAGCACTATCATGATCAAAATAATAAACATAGTCACCTTTTCGAGTTTTAAAGCAGAAAACAGACTTTTGTTCATCATCTTCCAGTCTTTGGTCCAATAAGGATAACCAAGTTCGTCCTGAATAATTTTGCCTATTTTGTCACTCTTGTTTATATCATTAACCTTTAATTCGATCCCTGTAACCTCATCCCCAAGAGAGAGAAAATCCTGAGCATCAGTTAAGGATAGAAAAATCATTTTGCTATCGTACTCATACATACCGGATTCAAAAAGGGCTGCTATCTTAAAGGTCTCTTCATTTGCTACCCTCCCTAACGGCGTCAATTTACCTATGGGTGATACCAGGGTTATGATATCTCCTGGTAGTGCTCCTATCTGTTTGGATAACTCGCTACCAATAATGATTCCTTGATTAAATTTATTTAAAACATTGATAGAGCCTTCTTTTATCATAGAATTAATATTGATTACCGTACCAACTGTGGCTGGATCCAGACCCCTGAGAATAGCCCCAGAAATATTGCCAGCATGTTTAACCATTACCTCACTATAAATAAATGGGGTTGCTGAAATAACACCATCTGCCTTCAAGGCTTTCGCCATAACAGCATCTGTATCCTTGATACCAGCATTATAGCTTAAGATTAGCAAGTGGGAGTTTACACCGAGTATCTTTTTCAGCAGATCCTCCCTGAAACCATTCATGACTGCTAACACCACAATCAGGGCCATAACTCCTATGGTTATTCCCAAAATGGAAATACCAGTTATGATAGAAATAAATCCTTGCTTTCTCTTTGCTTTTAAGTATCTGAGAGAAAAGAATGTTTCAAAAGACATATTTCTCCGTTGTTTGATGCCTGCTCGTCATCGCTCTCGCTCAGGCGAGGCAGGCGGGTCTGTTGTCCGTTTTCCCTTGTTCTTTGCAATTGACAAATGACAAATGACTACTGACATTACGATTTCTTCTTCATTTGAGGAAAGAGGATAACATCCCTAATAGAAGGAGAATCTGTTAGGACCATAACCAATCTATCAATTCCAATTCCCTCTCCTGCTGTGGGTGGCATCCCATATTCCAATGCCTTGATATAATCTTCATCCATAAAGAGAGCCTCATCATTTCCCGAATCCCTTAAACGAACCTGTTTAAGAAAGCGCTCCCGCTGATCATCTGGGTCATTTAACTCAGAGAAGGCATTTGCAATCTCTTTTCCACCTACGAACAATTCAAATCTCTCCGCAATTGTGGGATTATCATCCTTTCTCCTGGAAAGTGGGCTGACCTGTATTGGATGGTCGATTATAAAGGTGGGTTGGATTAATTTTGGTTCAACGATATGG
>CAZSWT010000045.1:0-28776 GCA_964611035.1 uncultured Desulfobacteraceae bacterium | reverse complement strand
CTGCCGCTCCAATTGAGGAAATTAAGATGAGAGAGGCAATTATATCCTTAAAAAATCCGTACCGTTCGCTGAGAATAATCATGGAAATAGCAACAGGCATGCTGTGCATAAGCACCAGTACCGTTCTTTCTATGTTGGGTAGATTAAACAATTTTGTGGTTAAAAGTGCTACTATTGGTAAGAATATTATCCTGAGAAAACTTAATTCAAAGGCTTTAATTATACCTATATACCTTTTTCCATATATAAAAACTCCCAGCATAAAAATAGCCACTATAGTAGTGGTGCTTCCCAGCATATGCAAAGAAGTTGAAAGAGGAGTGGGAATTTCGATTCCAACAAACGTTATGAGAATACCCATTAGAATTGATAGTATCAGTGGGTTTGTTGAAAGCTTTTTTAATACCTGGTTTAGTCCTTTCCAGATGGTTGTTTTTCCAAGCTTGTAAAGTTCCAGAGTGGTTATAGCTATGGTCACACTCACCGGTGAGATAGAAACCACTGATAATATCGCCAGATGTTCTCCCTGGTCTGTGGGGAATGCAAACATTATAAAAGGGATGCCAAAAAAGGCTGTGCTACCAAAAACAGTGCTTAAAATGAGTAGATAGAGGGTATTTTTTGAGAATCTCCATATAACTCTAATAATCCAGTAAAAGGGTATCACTATTAGAACGGGAATAACGCCCGCAAGCATAAATCTTAGTGTTTCTCTGGTAAAAGTTGTTTCAGCTAAGTTGATAAGAAGTAGCGCTGGTAAGGCAAAATAGTATACATAGGAGCTAAGCACCCGTTCATCACCAGATTGTAAGACTCCCGTTTTTCTTGAAAGGAGACCTATTCCTATCAGAATAAAGATAGGTAAGATCGTTCGCACAGCAATATAGTCCATTGCTCTGTACCTTTACTTATGCGCATTTCTTAAAAAAGATTTTCTTTAAATAATCCTTACTTTAAACGCTCACTCCTCTAAAATATTCACTCATTCATCTTTCCCTTTCTCAATTCCAGCAAGATTAATACCACCTGTATGAAGATGACTTCCTCTGTTTTGTTTTACTACTGGTGATACTTCCTGATCAAAGGGATTTGTTCTCATGGCAAGAGAAAAAAGATATGGATAATTATTCCTCAAATATTTCATATAGTCCAACCATTGATGGACAAGCAGGATGTATGCTCTTTTTATGTCACCAGTAAGGTGGTCAAAATCGGAAATCGGCAGCTTTCCAAAATCTTTCCGGGCGATCAATTCCTCAGTCAGATGAAAAACCGCCCGAAGAAGGTCTGTAAAGGCTTCATGTTCCAATAAATTTGGGTTTTCCAATAACCTTAGTAAAAAGTCTTTTTTTTCTATAAGAAAACTGCGCAAGTCTTTAAAGTTGACCTTTTGAGTCTCAATTCCATAATTGTAGTTCTTAAGCCGTTTGCTTATTTTAGAAAATTCTTTCTCAGACCAATTGTTGGTTACAATAAGCTCTCTTCTAATGTCATCCAATGTAGGGTCAAAATCGGAAAAAAAAGCGAGTAGTCTTGTTCCAACTTCACTAAAGAAGGCTCCTATGACCATAGTCAACTTTTCCAACCGGGATCGTTTTTCCCTTACACTCAGCAACCGGTGTATAATCAAGGTAACCATTAAAACCTCGATAAAGACAAAGGCAATATCCCCTATCATGTAGATGAAGATATGATGCGGATCTCTAAATATTGCATAATGAAGAAGATAAAAAATTATCGATAATACAACCAAAAATAGGCCTAAGAAAACCTGCCAACCAAAGCGTTTCATATTTCATTTCTCCTTTTTGAATAAAAATCTATATCCGTATTGTGCATAGATAAAGTCTGACCTATTCCTGAATTAGTCCCTTCAAATCGAAGTCATGAGCAAACTGGGTCTTCTTTGTCTAACCATGCGCGCTAAGAGATTCAAAGGTTGATGTAAGATTGTATTATTAATTATCACTGAACCGTGAATCCCGATTTTATCGGGAAACCGTGAACAGTTAGGATATTTATCTATCCTTGCCCCAGTCTTTAAGTTCTGCGGCTTGATACTCCTCTTGCTTGATGGTCAAATCCAGGTTAATGACAAGACCCGAATGCCTCTTGACCTCAGAATCCTCCTTCAATAGTATATGCCGATCCGAGTCAGCCTGGACATCCTCTAACGCCCTCTTCAGGGCTATCCCAATAGCCTGATTTTTCTCAATCTGTCCGGGCTTAAATTTGGGTGAAACGCCATCCTCTGCAATGGGCTCGGCAAAGTGGGCCAGCTGCTTCATCTTTTCCATGGCCTGGTCCATGATCTTCCAGCCAATGTTTTCATCTTTTTGGAAGAGCCAGGAAGTACGAATGTGCTGTAGCATCTCGGTATATTTACTGGTTACCTCTGATTGCAATATATCTAGGAATTCTTTTGGTAATTCACTTTCTTCTCCTGGAAGTCCCGCTGCTTCTTCAGGGCTTAATTTGTCCAGTTTCCTTTGAAACTTCCTGGCATGTATGGCAGATTCCCAGGCCTCTCTCTGGAGAACCCGCTTGATATGGGAATTATCTATTGTATCCGTTTCTCCGTTGTAATGAGGTATCAATTTCTCCTCATATTTAACATATGATTGAAGCATAGTGGCTCTGCTGGTCGGATCATGGGGATAGGGTGCAGGCGTGAAATTAGGCTCTCCCCCCAACTCTCCTATGATCATCCCCAGCCAGTGCATATGCCACATCTCCTCCCTGCTGATAGAGATGAGGCTCGCACCCAGAGGTGTATCTTCCCCTTCCATATAACCATGCACGAGATACCGTATGATGGCTGCATGCTCATCAGCAAGATCCCTGTTTAACATATCAATCAATGCTTGGTTCTCCATTATTACCCTCCTTATGTTAATTTGTTCCTTTTTCTCTTTAGAAAAACACCAGAGGACTTCGAGAAATGCCCCATCCTTTCCTCAAAAAAGATAGCATCCGCTCTTTCTATTATTTATGATAGCTATTCAGCTTCCTAATACGAATGCTCTGTAGACCAACAAGCCACTTATAATTTGGCTTATAGTCATAATTAAAACAACAAGGTTATTCAGGCCATGGACAAAGGGAAGGATCCTTCGTTTCCTTTTCTTATGGTTCATGTACAGACCGGATACAAGTCCAAAGATAATAAAGGGAGCCATGACCAGTGCGACCTTGCCATGAATACCCGTTATAAAAAGCCCATGCCAGGAAATATACACTATGGCAATACCCCCTACCATGCCAGCCAGCAATACGCCGAGGGCAATTTCTCCTAAAGCCACATGCTGCCTCCACCGAAAAACGGTTTTATGATGAAGATGAAGGAAGCGAAATCGTCGTAGCCCAAGGGAGAATACATATAGAGCCAACAGTAAAGCTGAACATTGAATGATAGGATGAACAGCAAGCATGTCAACACCCCTGGGGTCTGAAAAACAAAAGGATTCTTCCTTAAAGCTCGCTTCTATTTAAACTCATGAACCAGGATAAAATCGTTGTTAGCCCTGGTCCCGTGGCAGCCAATACAGCCTTGTGGTTTACCAAAAGGGCCTGCCTTGCCTTCAGGTGTATATTTCACCCAAAACCAATCCCCATCTTTGGGATTATACCCGAGCACTTTATACATTACGGTTATGGCCTTTAGATCCTTGGACTTACTATAATTTTCCTTTACCTGAATAGCACCATATTGAACTGGAGGTTTTGCTGAGTTCTGCGCCCTGTTGTTCACATAGACCTTGTGTAATGGTCCATGAGGTGCACGGCCAGGCTGCATCCCCTGATGGTCAGGCCAGAAAGACCATTCCGTATACGGAGAATCCTTTGTGATGTATTGCCACAACGCATCCGTGTCCGGGCCCGGCATCTCCGCAAAGACCATTGAGCCTACTACCAGGCAAGCCACAATAATAATAGCAACGTTTATATCTTTTCTTTTCATTATATTCCTCCTTTCCGTGTTTTATATTGATACCACAAATACCTAGCGATGAAATTCCCTATTAAACCTTTTAATTAAGGATTGCCTTTAATGCATCCAAGTCTTTTATGGGTGTCTTACAGGCATAATTCTCGCACACATAAACTGTGGGTTGATTATTTATCAAGCTCATGGCTTCTACAAATGGGGATAAGGAAGCAAGTCTTTTGCCCTCCGTCCCTTGAGATCTTAGTAATAACACTTTATTGGGTAAAAAGCTTCTTTGGACAGCATGAATCATAGCCTGTGTATTCTTACGAGTAGGGTCTCCAGCAACGACAATCTCATGGCTTGGACCAATCATGAAATCAAGAGCGATCAGTAGTTGCGTATAGGCCATGGGCTGGTCTGCAACTTGTACGGAAAAAGCTCGAATTAATTGCTCAGCCCTTTGCTCCAAATTGATATTGCCGGTCATACGGCTCAGACGCAAAAAGTTTAAGGCTGCAACAGAGTTTCCTGAAGGAAGGGCACCATCGTAAATTTCTTTGCTCCGCGTAATAAGGGATTCGTTTCCTTTACCTGTAAAATGAAGCCCTCCGCCCTGCTTATCCCAGAAAATGTTTATCATCGCCTCATTCAGGGCAATGGCCTCCTCAAGATAGGAAACCTCAAAGGTGGCCTCATACAATTCAATGAGGCCCCAGACAAAAAAAGCATAGTCATCCAGGTATCCTGGATATGCTAAATCCCCTTGCCTATAGCGGCGGAGAAGCCTACCCTCGGTTGTCCTGAGATTCTTCAAGATGAATCCGGCAGCCCTTCGTGCTGCATCCGCATAACCTTGATCGCCAAAGACCTGATATCCTTTTGCAAATGCAGCAATCATGAGGCCGTTCCAGGAGGTCAGGATCTTGTCGTCTTTAAGGGGATGGACCCGTTTTTTGCGGATATCAAAGAGTTTTTTTCTGGCATCCTCCAGGGCTTTTTCAAGTTTTCTAACATCCATCCCCTCTTTTTCTGCAAAGACCTGGAGTGCCATGGGCATATGTGAAATGCTGCGACCTTCTTCAAAATTCCCTTTCTCGGTGATATCATAGAAGAGACAAAAAAGATTACCTCGCTCTTCTCCTAAATGTTTCTTAACTTCATGGGGTGTAAAAAGATAAAAAAGTCCTTCAATACCTTCACTGTCAGCATCTTCTGCCGAATAGAATCCACCATGGGGGGATGTCATATCGCGCTCCACATACGTGAAAATTTCATGGGCTACCTGCGCATATTTCTCGTTCCCAGTAACTTGATATGCCTCTGTATAAGCCATGGCCAGCAAGGCCTGATCGTAGAGCATCTTTTCAAAGTGGGGAACCAGCCACTTTTCGTCCACTGAATAGCGGTGGAACCCAAAGCCGATCTGATCAAAGATACCGCCTCTTCTCATGGCATCTAAGGTCTTCTCCACCATTTTCAGTGCCCTGGAATCGCCGCTCCGCTTGTGCCATCTCAGAAGAAAGGTTAGGTGATGTGGTGTTGGGAATTTTGGTGCAGTGCTAAATCCACCCCAACTCGGATCAAAGGTCATCTCAAGTTGTGTGTAACTCTTTTTCAGGTTCTCCAAACCCAGGTCATAAACCGATGTGCTTGAATCTAACCTGGGCTGTATGGCGTGTGTGACTTCTTCGCTCGCCTTCAAAAGGTGTGCCCGGTCTTTTTGCCACATGGATGCAACCTGTTTGAGGAGATCCATAAAACCTGGCATCCCCATCCGGCTCGACTTAGGGAAATAGGTCCCTGCAAAAAAAGGTTTGCCCTCATGTGTCATGAAAATGGAAAGAGGCCATCCCCCTCGTCCTGTCATTGCCTGGCACACCGACATGTAAATCTTATCAATATCTGGGCGTTCCTCACGATCTACCTTTATTGCGATAAAATATGCGTTGAGAACCTGTGCAATTTCCTCATCTTCAAAAGATTCGTGTGCCATCACATGGCACCAATGGCATGTGGCATAGCCAATGGAAAGGAAGATAGGTTTATCATCCTTCTTAGCTGTCTGGAAAGCCTCCTTGCCCCAGGCATACCATTCCACAGGGTTTTCTGCATGTTGAAGGAGATAAGGACTCTTTTCATATATTAAACGATTTTGAGCCCTTTTTGGTTTTGCGTCAGAAGCATACACCTGAACCCCGAAATAACAATTTACAAGAAAAACAATTAACCACAGGGCGAACCTAATTCTTCTCCTCCAGCTTAAATTTCAACCAATCAATCATCTCCTGGATGTTTTTACTCATGTACCACCGACCATTGGCAAAAACACCATAGTCAGCCCCAGCCATAGCAGATGAATAACGGGTAGAATTGGCAAAAAACAACCACTGCTCCACCCATTTCTTTTCAATGGCCTCATTAAAGATGCTGTCATTTTGTGAAAGCCCCTTGGCTGCTCCCTTCTTCCAGGCGGAAAGGAGTATCTCTGTGGCTGTCAGGGTCATTTTATTGGTGATTTTGATAGTGTTTTCAAAGCGAGAAAACTGACCTTGCACCCACCCATAGCTATGACAGGAAAGACAAACTTTTTCCATTGTCTTTCGTCTCTTATCCTGCTCCTCTGTATCGATCAGATATTTGACCACTGGCTCTCCGGTCAGCTCAGTAGGCAAAGGTAATCCAGCTTTATTTTTAATGATCGTGGTAAGCGGAGATTTCGGATGGGCATGGGCATAAATCAGCCCAAATATCCTCCAGGATAACCGATCATTCATCTGGTGGGTTCGCTCTGCCACAACTTCACCATTTTCGGTGGTTACAAAGCTTACATGACAGGTTGCACAGGTAGGGGCTGTAAAGTCTTTTCCAACTATCCAGGGGACGGAATCAAATTTCCATTCCTTGCCAAGAGATGAAAAAATATTTCCATGTTTACTTACTTGATAAACTTTATATGCAGGTACATCAGGGCCCTTGTGACATTCGGAGCAGGTATGGGGTTTTCTCGCCATTTCAATAGAAAAATGGTGTCGGGTGTGGCAGGAGGTACATGATCCTAAACTTTTGTCGGGATTTATCCTGCCCACTCCTTGGTTGGGCCACCCCTTTAGCACTGGAAACTCTAACTCTCCAAAATCTGTATCCCTGGCCTTTACACCCTGAACCTCTACTTTTGTGCCATGGCAATGATTACATGAATCGGCGTTAGTCTTCGCATCAGGCTTTTTGTATGTGGTTTTTATATCTTCAAAGCTCTGCTCCCCATTGATAGTTTCCATTAGGTTGAGATACACAGGATTGTTATTCAGGTTTATATGGGCGTGGGACATGAGGTTCTTGCTATATTGACCGTCCTCGACAGGATGACAGGTTGCACAATCTTGAGGTGTTACCACCGTATGGACCTGGTAGCCTTCATGATCAAAGGTATCACGATGCCTTTCAGGGTTCATGGTGTGACATTCGGCACAGCCGACAACGTTACCAGCCAGCTCACCGGGCAGGTTTTTAACCGAAATTCTTCTCTCACGCTCTGTCTTTTTCAGGGCCTCGGCTGGGGTGATTTTGGTCATGCGGCTTTTCTCCCAGTCCGCTACAATCCCAGGGTGCGCAGAGGCGTGGCATTCAAGGCAAGCCTCGGTGTCTTCACTGATTTTGTCACCCGCTCCAAGAGCTACAGATGCAGAAAGAAATATCATCAATAGGAAAAACATGAACCTTTTCATGACATATCCCTCCAAGCGTATCTTGCTTTTTCGTATAAGTTCAGCCACCAAGTCTCAAAGGCACAAAGAAATGATTATGTATATTATAAAAAATGATATTTAAAAAATTATATAATAATCTTGGTGACTTGGTGTCTTTGTGGCTGAACTATTACGCTTTTTCTTTGCTATTTATACCCTTCCATTATTTTTTTAAGCATCGCTCGGTCTGCGTTCCGCCCAACCAGAGGCCCCTGGCGTAATACTGGAAAGTGTTCTTCAAAGGGTATTCTATCGTTCCGGTAAATAATACCAGTAGGGATTTTATTTCCCCATTCAGAGGCTACCTTTATGGCCTGCTCCCAGTCCGTTGGGTCATATGTCGGGGACAAGGGGTTGCACCGCTGCTTGTACCAGTCAAAGGTATTGATTTTATTAAAGGAGACACATGGCTGTAACACGTCAATGAGTGCAAGGCCGCGATGGTTTATGCCTTGCTGAATTAGCTCGGACAGGTGATCCAGCATGCCGGCAAAACCGCGGGCCACAAAACCGGTCCGCATGGCCACAGCTACTGCTATCGGATTGAAAGGAGCCGATAGCACGCCTTCTGGCTGGGCCTTGGTCACAAAACCTTCGGCAGAGGTAGGGCTGGCCTGACCCTTGGTCAGTCCATATACCTGGTTGTTGTGTACCAAAAGGGTCACATCAATGTTACGGCGTATAGCCGCAAGAAAGTGGTTGCCACCTTCTCCGTAGTTACACCCATCGCCACTCTCAACAATAACAGTGAGATTCGGGTTCGCAAGTTTTGCACCAGTTGCCACTGGAAGGGATCGACCATGAAGGCCATTAAAGACATTGGCATTCAGGTAATGGGGAGCCTTGGCTGCCTGGCCGATACCAGAGACAAAAAGCACCTCATGGGGTTTTAACTGTCTGGCTGCTAACGCCTGTTTGACTGCCTTTAGAATAGAGAAGTTACCGCAGCCCGGACACCAGGCCGTTTCATAGTCTACATAATCACTAATGGTAATCATCTTTAATGCTCACTTTCGATTCTCGTCATCTGCTCAATTCCCGAAGGATAAATTCTGGCGTTATTGGCAGACCATCATATCGAAGCACCTTATTTCTGAATTGAAAACCAGTCTCGCGCCGGATCAATCGTGCCATTTGTCCAAAGGCATTTCCCTCCACGATTACCACCTTTCGCGCTGACTCGAGGTATCCAATGAACTGCTCCGGGACCAGGGGCCATACCTGGGAGAAATGGAGTGTGGCCACCTTCTCTCCTTCTGACCTGATGTGGGAGGCGGCCTCATTTACTGCTCCTTTACTCGATCCCCACGATATCAGCAACAGATCCGGCTTTTTTTCCCCTACCATATATGGAGGGGTGACCTCGGCACGAATACCTTTTCCCTTTCTTAGCCTCTTTTCCACCATCTGCTTACGAACGAAAAGATTTTCGGTAATGTGTCCGGCCTCTGTGTGCTCATCACTGTCGGCCACGACAAGATTTTCAGTCATTCCAGGAAGGAGCCGAGGCGAAATACCGCTTTCTGTAATCGCATACCGTGTATATTGTGATGATCCAGCTGACTCTGTGCCAACACTCACTGAGGGCAAAGTCTCTATATCAAATGGCACCGCAGCCCGATAGGAATCAGCGAGGAACTGATCTGTTAAAAGAAACATAGGACCCTGATATCGCTCTGCCAACTCAAATGCTTTGCGTGTGAGGTGAAAACATTCCTCTACCGTACCAGGTGCAAAAATAGCCCTTGGAAATTCTCCATGCCCAGAATGGAGGACAAGTTCGAGATCGCCCTGTTCAGTACGCGTGGGAAGACCAGTGGCTGGCCCGGGTCTCTGGGCCACCACTACAACCACAGGAGTTTCTGTCATAGCTGCCAGGCTTACTCCCTCCACCATGAGGGCAAATCCGCCACCAGATGTAGCTACCATGCTTGGTGCGCCAGTAAATGAGGCCCCAATGGCCATGTTAATGGCGGCAATCTCATCTTCTGCCTGCTCCACGATCAAACCCATCTTTTTAGCATGAGCTGTGAGATTAAGAACGATAGAAGTCGCGGGCGTCATGGGGTAGAAAGAACAAAATTGCAGTCCACCTGAAACAGCGCCAAGGGCAATGGCCTCATTGCCGTTCATCATCAAGCGTTGGGGAGTATTAGAAATAGCGGCGAGGTTATGGCTGGACGTTCTATGTGTGCTTGCCCATTCAGCGGCTACAGAAAGTACATGCCGGTTTTCTGCGGCCAGGCTTACATTTTTTTTTCCAAAGAAATCATCCACTGTTCTTACCATCAACTCTTCATCTAAACCGAGGAGAAATCCGACCACACCTAAGGAAACGATGTTTGAGAATCTCTCTTGAGCCAAATCCTTGAAAGGTACTTTCAGAGCGAGATCACTTTCGATGTGTAAGGCCTCATCAAGGACGATGAGCCCATTTGCAGAAAGATCCCTTTGATGGAGGGCGACTGTATTGTTGTCGAAAGCAATCAGAAGGTCTATGGATTTTTTTGGTGCTGTCACCTCATCAATCCCAACTCGAATAGCAAAGGTATTATGGCCACCTCGAATACGAGACTGGTAGTCCTGTGTCACAACAATAAAATAACCGCTGCGCACAAGGATCCTGGAGAGTATCTGTCCAACTGTTATTAAACCCTGACCTGCCTCTCCGCCAATAAGGATGTTAAATGTAGCATCTTTCATCTGCAAAGACCTATCATGACCATTTGTCATATTCAGCGTTCCTTCACTTTAAGGGTGATCCTCCACTGTCTGAAGGATCACCATGTCTCATTGCTCGTTGACGTAATGCCTGTCATGCCTTCCACAAACCGTGCAGGTTACAATACTCACGGACAGTAACCTGTTGGGCATCTATATCAAATGAAGCTTCCGGTGTATCTCCAGGCTTCAAAAACTCACGGTAGGCCTTTCCATCTGCAATGATCTCAATCCATTCGATATAATGTTTCTCTTCCATCGGATGGGCAACGCTTCCCACCTTTACCTTGAAGCCTTGTGCAGTCTTTTCCACAACTGGCACATGTTTTTCTTTAGCAGCATCCACGGTATTTTCAACAAATAGCTTCATTGGTTGTCCACAGCATACGAGCTCACCCTTGCCCTCGTGTAATACCTCTACGATATTCCCGCAAACCTCACATTTGTAAACCTGTAATTTCTTTGTCATTTTTTACCTCCTGTTTTCTTATCCATCTCATTATCTCACCATAATTGCATCTTATGTCATTAAAACATAATTGATATTATAAAATTGCTATTTTTATAAAATAAGAGAAGGTTTCCTGATATTTATCTCAGGATAAAAATGTAATGAGGTGAATACCAGAAACCTTCCCTTTCAAATTAATGATTGAATCATTCGGTTACAGCCCTTCCATATTGCTGGCATGCCCGCATACCATCATCTGTTTCAATCTTATCCTCCAACAGATTAAATGAGCCAAGATTAGTTGCATTCATATGAAAGACATTTTCCATTGTGTCCAATATGAGCTTCGGCGCATCTCCGCTGTGGGTATACGAACCAAAGGCGCCCCCTATTTTTCCTTCTAAACCTGCCTTATCGGCGAGGAACAGGAAGGTCTTCATGCTGTTTGTCATATCCCTGTGGTAGGTAGGGCAGCCAAACAAATAGGCATCATACCCTTTAATGTCATCTTCACTCTTAAGATCTCTTAAGGCCTTAACCTCAACCTCGTTACCTGCAACGCGGGCGCCTTCGGCAATATAGTTAGCCATTTTCTCAGTATGACCTTTTCTACTTTCGTATCCTATCAGTACCTTTTTCATAAAACCTTCCCCTCTAAATTATATTATATTCTTTATGTTTGTTTAATATTTCATCTGCCAATCTGTCCAACTCCTTGAAATCCTCTTCTTTTGGAAACCCTTTTTTAACCACAGGTTCAAGTAACTCTACCTTCAAATTGGGGACCATTCCCTTGATTTGCTCCACCATTCTACTACCCCACCCGTATGATCCAATGATCGATGCCAATTTCAGTTTCGGCCTCAGGGCATTGGCAAGATAGACCGCATAAACTACATTCGGATGCGGTCCAACCAGGACTGTAGGTGATGCTATTACTATTGTTGCAGCATCAACCAGGGCCATGGCCAGCTTTCCAATATCAGTTTTCGACAGATTGAACTGTTTTACAGTTATGCCCCTTTGAATCAAGGCCTCCACAAAATAATCCACCATCTTTTTTGTGCTCTCGTGCATTGAGACATAAGGTATAATAACTTCATTCTTTACCTCGTCAGAGATCCAATCTCTGTAAGCACTAAGAATGAATTCCGGCCTGTCATATATCAGCCCATGGCTTGGTGCGATTATATCTATCTCCAAATCCTTTATCTTCTCCAGGTTTTTCTTAATGGTTGCCCTGAATGGCATCATTATCTCTGCATAGTATCTCTTGGCTGCCTCATAGACTGTCGGCTCATCAGTCACAAACAGATCGCTTGTAGCCAGATGAGAGCCAAGAAAATCACAGGTAAAAAGTATCTTTTCTTCCCTTAAATATGTCAGCATCGTCTCCGGCCAGTGAACCCAGGGCGCATGAATGAACTCCAGTGTTTTATCCCCTAATGACAGGGTCTCTCTATCTTCCACTGTTTTGAACTTGCCCTCTGGGATTAAAAGCAGATCCATAAGCAAACCCTTACATTTTGTTGTGCAAACAACCTTAGCATTGGGATACATATCCAGTATCTGCGGCAATGAGCCTGCATGGTCCTGCTCGGCGTGATTGGCGATAACATAATTTATATCCTTGATCTCAAGTTGGTTGAGATTTTTCGTTAGTACCTCCGTCATAGTGGGGTCTACCGTATCTATTAACGCTGTTTTTTCCTTCCCTTTAACCAAATAGGCATTATAGCTTGTTCCATCGGGCAATGGTATGAGTTCATCAAACAACCTTCTATCCCAGTCAATTGCCCCAACGAAAAAAATATTTGATTTTAATTCTCTTGGTACACTCATTTATTACTCCTTTCTAAATTATCTTTATGGGCAGAACTAAAGCAGTTAAAGTATGTCCCTGGCTTAACGTAAAAATTTTGGTCGCTTGGAGGAAACTGCCCCAGCCCTGTCAGAAAATGGGGACTGAAAAGTTGCTACCCAGAACTTAGCCCCGACATGTCGGGGGACTTTTTTTGACAGGATGAACAAGATTAACAAGATTTTTTTATTTTCTTTATATCCTGAACATCCCGTCTATCCTGTCTAAAAAATGCGATTTCTATACTATTAAATTACTATGGTTTCCAGACCTTCCACACCTTTCCTACCAAATCAGGCCCTGGCTTGAGGACTGTCTTGCCCGGCTGCCAGCTGGAAGGACATACCTATTTACCTTTTGTGTTCCGAGCATGCTGAAATCTTAAATTCTCTGCCATCTCCCTGATTTCATCCAGGTCTTTGGTCATTGCCGCCCATCCATACCAGTATGCATAATCAGGATTGGCATGAAAGACCCCCTGATAGGTCCTCATCCGGTGTTTCATGTACATCTTCAAGAGTACCTGTTCGATGTGTGATCCTCCGGTCTGATAAAAGTGTAAAAAGTCTGGATAGGCATAAGTATAATGCCCTGGTTTCTTCAAGATGCCATCTTTGTAAAGATCGGCCACAATGTTTATGGCCTCTGCCATTAAGCGATCCGCCTTTTTAATCATCTGATCGCCTTTTTCAAGTTCTCCCCTGGCATATTTTTCAGAATGGCATTTTTTACACCTCTTAACCATCTTTTCCCGCTCTGTCTTCCAGGCCTCTTCGGTTAGCCGGGCCAGATCAGCGGCCTTAACAATATCCAACCGGGCAGTGGGTTTTCCCTTCGGATCTAATACCCCCAGCGCCTTAAGTATAGTAGTCCGGTCTTCTGCCCATTGTTTATCCTTGGGCAGGGGAAGCCTTACCGCCAAAAATCCCCAAGCTGTCTTGTTGGTGTGGGTACCATTGGGTAGATGACAGAATTGACAGGTAGGGGCTGATGCATCCTTGGGTAATCTTCCCACCTCTTTCATAGCATATCTTTCTCCGTGTTTGGAGCTTTCATACATCTCCCATTGGGGATGGTCGAATCCCATATGGCATAGCTGGCATGCCCTGGGATCCTGTGCCTCTTTCTTTGAGAAGGCATGTCTGGTATGGCATTCATCACAGGAATTGGTCCTGTAAGTATAGCCTTTTTCACGTAACTCCTTTTTCTGGGCCTCTGACTTTATTCCCATATTGTGGCATCCACCGCAGCCTTTCCCCCCTTCCATCAGCTCATCGGGTTCCATATGGGTAACCGGCAAGGCATTTAATGTGGTCCAGCCAAAATTGTGTTTTCCTTTAGCAAACTGATCAAACTGTTCCTGATGACACTCGGCACAGGTGGCCTCGGTGGGCATCTCAGCCAGGTGGGCAGTCTTTTTACTTTTATGCTTGGATCCGTGACAAACAGAGCAGGTAACGTCATTATCACTATGTTTACTGCTCTGCCAGTCCTTGACCAGTAGAGGAGTAACTGCCCTATGACACTTGATACATACTTCTCCCTCTTCTGCGAAGGCAGTGCCTACCATGAATAACAGGGTCACCAAGGCAAAAAGAATGGAAAATTGTTTTTTCATAGCAATACCCTCATCTGATTGTGACTTTTTTTGTTCCAAATTGGCTTGATGGGCCTTTTAAGGTCTTAACCGGGACCAAACTCAGCAACCTTCACTGCAATGGGCAACGCGGGGTATCATAAATCTTTTCATTTACATCACCTCCTTTTCATCAGTAATTTTCTGTTAGCAATTCAAAATAGGCCTGTTCATGGTCGCAGGCCGGACATCTTAGTCATCAACCCCTCTTTCTGGTTACCCTTTCCCTATATATAAAGTTTCGAGCCTGGCGCTGGATTGTCTCATTGTATAGCGTTAAACGTAGATGTATTTCTTTTATCTCAACTACAGATGATAACTACACTGCCACTGTTTTGGATAATGAATATAAAAATAGAACCCCCAGGAGTAAAAATCCTGCGTTTATCATTCCCTTTTCCTCATGTGTTTCTGGAATCAGATCGGAAGCAGCAATATAGAGAAAGGATCCTCCAGCCATTGCTAACAGCAGCCCTACCACCGATTCCGATAGACCACTGATGAAAGTGAGTGAAATCAGAGCACCTAATGGAGTAGCCAGTGCTACTGCAATAGATAGCTTTAGGGCGGGTTTTTCTTTTATCGAGTTAATCAGGAGAGAAAATGTAGTAACGCCTTCAGGAAGCTCATGCAAGATAACTCCCATAGAGGTTAATAAACCAACTTTCGGGTCTACTTCGAAACCCACCCCGATAATGATACCGTCAAGTAAAGAGTGAAAAAAGAGGCCGGAGAACATAACCATGCCCTTAGTATGCTGAGGATTGCTCTTTGCGGTAAAGTGGATCTCAGATCCTGAATGCAGTACCATAACATTTTCCAACAAATAAAAGAAGAGAAAACCAATAAAGATAAAGAGTAGGGCATTTTTAGAAAGTTTCAGTGATTCTGGAAAGAGATGAAAGAAGGCAACCCCCAGGATTAACCCTGCAGCAAAGGAATTTACATAATGGGAGTGTTGAAGAACCCATCTCCCTTTACGGATAACCATGATAATTCCCATAATTGTTGATAATCCAGCAATAGTACTAAAAAAGATGATGTTAAATTCAATGCCCATTTTGTTACCAATACATTCTTATGAGACAACATCTTTCACTACATCATCTCCGCAGGGTTCACTTTCAAATTGTATTGTCGTATGTTCCATATTGTATTTACTCTGGAGAAGTGTTTCAATTTGCCGTAATATTTCCGCACTTCTGCTGACTAACAGATCTTTAATGAGAACATGGGCACTCATGGCATAGATTCCTGAGGTGATGGTCCAGAGGTGCAGGTGGTGTATGTCTTTTACTCCCTCGATTTTGTGGAGGTCAGATAACATTTTTTCTACGTCTATATCCTTTGGGGTTGCCTCAAGAAAGATATCGATTGATTCCCTTACCAGACTATAGGCTCCTCTGAGGATTAACATTCCAATAAAGATACCAATTAGAGAGTCTGCCAGATTCCAGCCGGTATAAAGGATCACTAATCCTCCTGCAATCACTCCCACAGAAGAAATGGTATCCCCCACCATATGGAAAAAGGCGGATTTAACATTCAGATTTTTCAGGGCGGATTTTCTTAGAATTACAATACCCACCACATTTGCTAAAAGCCCTATGGCAGCAACCACAAGCATAAATAAGCCCTTGATTTCCTCGGGATGAACAAGGCGTTGATATGCCTCATAGAATATGTAAAAAGAGATAAAAAGAAGTAATATACCGTTAAAAAAGGCAGCCAGAATTTCCAATCGATAGAACCCGAAAGTCTTTGAAGCCGTGGGGGGTTTCTGAGCAAATCTCATGGCAATTATGCTTAAGCCCAGGGCCAATATATCGGTTAACATATGCCCGGCATCGCTCAGCAAGGCAAGGCTATTGGCCAGAAGACCACCAATTATTTCAGCGATCATAACTAAAGCAGTGACTGAGAGAACGATGAGCATCCTACTCTGAGTAGAAGAGTATGCCTGATCGTCTGGTTTTATGGGCTGATGAATATGCTGGGTAGACATTGAATATCCACTTCTCAACTAATTACTTGAAATGAGAGCTTTTCAGCTTTCTCTTCTTTTCTGTCTTTCAACGTTACTTGATTCTCGAGTGGGTAAGAGTTGATGGACCATGGTCAATATCTCATCAGGGTTAAAAGGTTTGTTTATACATCCATATGCACCAGCATCCATAGCCTCTTTGATAAGGCCATTCCCCCGCTTTGATACTATCAGAATAATGTATGAATGGGGGCACTCTTTTCTAATCTCAGCAAATAAACCTTTATCCCTTACTCCTCCTGTTTCGCTATCCAAAAAGATAATATCAAAGGTTACACTGTCAAACACCGTTCCTATCTGGTGACCATCTTCTAATGCCGTTACTGCATAGCCTCTTTTCTCCAGTAAAGCCCTCAAGATCTCCCTATAGTTAGGGTTTTGATCTACTATCAGAATTTCTCCTGCCACGATTTCATATCCCCATTTTTGATAATAGGAAGAAATTTAGAGGTTTATACTACGATCAGGCGAGGTCGAAGCGATCAAGGTTCATCGCCTTGTTCCACACCGCTACAAAGTCGTGCAAAAACTTCTCCTGGGATTCCTCACATCCGTAGACTTCCGCCAGGGCCCGGAGTTGGGAGTTCGAACCGAAGATGAGGTCGGCACGGGTGCCGGTCCACTTGAGTTCGCCCGTTGCGCGATCACGACCCTCGAACACGTCTTCGTCTTCCGAGGTTGCCTTCCACGCCGTGCTCATGTCGAGCAGGTTCACGAAGAAGTCATTGGTAAGCGTCTCTGGCCGTTTGGTGAAGACACCGTGCTGCGACTGTCCAAAGTTGGCATTCAAGACGCGCATACCGCCAATGAGAACCGTCATCTCAGGAGCGGTCAGCGTCAAAAGTTGCGCACGATCAACCAGCATTTCCTCTGCCGATACGGCGTATTTGGTTTTCTGGTAGTTACGGAACCCGTCTGCAGCCGGTTCGAGTACGGCGAAGGAGTCCACATCGGTCTGCTTCTGCGACGCATCCGTGCGTCCCGGCGTGAAGGGAACGGTCACATCTTGACCTGCATTCTTCGCAGCTTGCTCGACACCTGCGCATCCACCCAGGACAATCAAGTCGGCGAGCGACACCATCTTCCCGCCTGACTGCGCGCTGTTGAACTCCTTTTGGATTCCCTCAAGGGTCTGCAGCACAGTCTTTAGTTGTGCCGGCTGGTTGACCTCCCAATCCTTTTGCGGCGCAAGACGAATGCGCGCCCCGTTCGCACCGCCTCGATTGTCGGAGCCACGGAACGTGGACGCCGATGCCCAGGCGGTCGAGACCAGTTGGGAGACAGACAGGCCCGAGGCAAGGATTTTGCCCTTGAGGTCTGCGATGTCCTGCTCGTCGATAAGCTCATGATCGACTGCAGGCACCGGGTCTTGCCAGATCAGTTCCTCTGCCGGGACCTCCGCACCGAGATAGCGCGAGCGGGGGCCCATGTCGCGGTGCGTCAGCTTGAACCACGCCCGGGCAAACGCGTCCGCTAACTCCTCCGGGTTCTCGTGGAACCGTTTCGCAATCGGTGCATAGATCGGGTCCATCCTCAGAGCGAGGTCCGCCGTGGTCATAATGGGCGCATGCCGTTTGGACGGATCGTGGGCATCCGGCACAGCGTCCGCTGCAGCCGGATCGGTCGGAACCCACTGGTACGCACCGGCGGGGCTTTTCACCAGATTCCAATCGTAGCGGAACAGGGTGTCAAGATAGCTGTTGTCCCACTGGATCGGGGTCGCGTTCCAGGCCCCTTCGATGCCGCTGCCGATCGTGTCACCGCCTTTGCCGCTGCCGAAGCTGCTGTTCCAGCCGAGACCCTGCTCTTCGATGCCGGCGCCCTCGGGCTCGGGACCCACATGCGCCGCATCGCCCGCGCCATGACATTTGCCGAATGTGTGTCCACCAGCGACGAGCGCGACGGTCTCTTCGTCGTTCATGGCCATGCGAGCAAAGGTCTCTCGGATGTCGCGGCCTGAAGCGATCACATTCGGTTCGCCGCTCGGCCCTTCCGGGTTCACGTAGATCAGGCCCATCTGCACGGCGGCAAGAGGATTTTCAAGGCCCCGGTCACCGGAGTAGCGCTTGTCGCCAAGCCACTCGGCCTCAGAGCCCCAATAAATGTCCTCTTCCGGCTCCCAGACGTCCTCGCGCCCGCCGCCGAAGCCGAAGGTCTTGAAGCCCATCGACTCCAAAGAGCAGTTGCCGGCGAGGATCATCAGGTCAGCCCAGGAGATTTTCCTGCCATACTTCTGCTTGATCGGCCAGAGCAGGCGGCGCGCCTTGTCGAGGTTCACGTTGTCCGGCCAGCTGTTGAGGGGCGCCAAGCGCTGATTGCCGGAGCCTGCGCCCCCGCGGCCGTCGCCCATGCGGTAGGTGCCTGCGCTGTGCCACGCCATCCGGATGAAAAGCCCCCCGTAGTGACCGTAATCGGCCGGCCACCAGTCCTGTGAGTCGGTCATCAGCGCATAGAGGTCCTTCTTCAGGGCCTCCAGATCGAGCTTCTTGAATTCCTCAGCGTAGTTGAACTCCTCGCCCATCGGATTGCTCATGTGAGAGTTCTGGTGAAGAATCTTGAGGTTTAACTGGTTCGGCCACCAGTCCCGGATCGAGGTGCCACTGCCGGCAGTGGGTTTGTTAGCTCCGCCCGTTACCGGGCGCTTGCTATCTTCATTCATAGTGTTTCCTCCTTTTGTTTTCCCTTATAGTCTTTTATCGCCTCATGGAGTGCATCGGCTGCCAGGTTTGAACAATGCATCTTCTGTGGGGGCAATCCATCAAGTTCATCAGCTACGTCATTACGGGTTAACTTCATTGCCTCATCCACATGCATTCCCTTTGCCAGCTCTGTGACCATACTGCTCGTTGCAATTGCGGACCCACAGCCGAAGGTTTGGAACTTCATATCAGTGATGACATCGTCCTTTACCGTAATGTACATCTCCATAAGGTCTCCGCAGACAGGGTTTCCCACCTTGCCGTATCCATCAGGGTTTTTAATAGTGCCTACATTCCTTGGATTCATAAAGTGTTCCATTACCTTTTTGCTATAGCCTATTTGGGCCATTTATATCACCTCTTTCTTGGATAGCGGTGAGAGCCTTCTCAATCTTTCGACTGTCTCCTTTACCGCTTTAATTATTGCAGAAATCTCTTCCATCTTGTTTGATCTCCCAATGGTCAACACCATAGATCCATGGGCCTGTTCATGCGTTAAACCAATTGCCAATAGCACATGCGATGGTTCCAGGGTCTTTGAAGAGCATGCTGAGCCAGTAGAAACCTGTATCTTGTACATATCCATGTTCAGCAGTATGCTCTCACCCTCAATATGATCGAACCGGTAACTTGCATGATATGGGAGCCTCTGTGTAGGATGGCCAGTGAGGTGAGACCCCTCAATCTTTAATATTTCCTGGATTATTCTATTCCTCATTTTTTTAAGCCGATTGCCTTCTTTTGCTATCTTGAGCCTTGCGATACGGGCCGCCTCCCCCATGCCTGCAATGGCAAATATGTTCTCCGTTCCTGATCTAAATCCACGTTCCTGGCCACCACCCAGGAGCAGGGGTTGAAGTTTAGTGCCATGTTTTATATACAACGCCCCTGCTCCCTGCGGACCATATAAATCATTAGATGATAAGGTTAAAAGATCGATACCATCAGCCTGAACATCTATTTGTATAAATCCTGCAGCTGCCGTAGCATCTACATGGAGATACAAACCCTTTTCATGAACTATTTTGCTTATCTCTCTAATGGGCTCTATTGTGCCAATTTCATTATTGGCATACATGATCGAGGTTACCGTAGTATTTTTTGTTAGAATCTCATCAAGCTTTTCAAGATTTACTATGCCAGCAGAGTCGACTGGGATGAGATTTAGTGTGAACCCATTTTTCTGAAGCTCTTTCATGGGATTGAGTACTGACATGTGTTCTATCGCACTTGCCGCTACCTCTTTTCCCTTGCCTATATTCCTCAGTGCGGCTCCCTTGATAGCCAGGTTATTGGCCTCAGTGGCACTGCCGGTGAAGATAATGCCATGCTCATTCTCAGCGTTAATAAGCTCTGCAATCTTTGCCCTGGACTCCTCAAGAGCACGCTTTGCCTCCAATCCCAAAGAATGGAGAGATGACGGATTGCCATAGCCGTGTTCGAGAAACCGCTTTGCAAATTCCAATACACCTGGATCGATAGGCCTCGATGATATATTATCTAAATATATATTCTCCATGTCTCCATCCCTAAAACCACATTGTGGCGCCGGCATCCAATACCAGGTCGTTCAAGGTGGCAGCACCTACTATTTTGAGTCCCGGCCTCAAATCGACCTTGTCCCAGCCAAACATCTGTTTAGATGCCTCGCAAACAAAAATCTCAATATCCATTTCAAGGGTATTGTTAATCATTTCACCAACACTTGGGAAATTTCCAAGCTTTATTTTTTCCGCCTCACCAGGTAACAATATTTTTAAGGCCTGTCCCAGAAAATAAATCTTTGGGTTTAGGTCCATGTTCTTAGCTGTTTGAGCCAGCACCAATGGAGAGTACTGCCGCTCCGGTGCGTCACTCGTTTGAACGTATAAGATAAATGTATTGTCTTTCATTCTACAACCTCCTTTTGTGGGACATTGCTCAACTGAGCTCACTCATTTCATTTTTCTAATGTAAAAGGTTATTATTGCCCCTTCTTTCTCAAATTTCATAATCTCATGCCCAATTCTTTTAGCCCATCGCTTGATATCCTCCTCTGCAGCAGGATCATCAGCCTCCACTTTAAGCACTTGGTCTACCTCGAGCTTATCTATCTCCTCCTTTGTCTGGGCTATTGGTATCGGGCAATAGAGACCGACACAGTCCAATTCTGCATCTGGGATTATATCTGAACCCATTGTTTCATCCTCTTTGTTATTTTTTGGCTATCCTCCTCCTTATACGCCAATAACCTCTTTTACCTCTGGCACCTCCTGTTTTAGCGCTCTCTCTATACCCATCTTTAGGGTCATCAGACTCATTGCACATCCTGCACAGGCACCTGTTAGTTTTACCTTCACCACCCCATCAGGGCTGACCTCTACTAACTCCACATCTCCACCATCTGCTTGAAGCGATGGCCTTATTCTCCCTAAGGTAGCTTCTATTTTATCTTTCATCTCTCCTCCTTTTCTTAAAACGCTCTCATTCTTGCTTTTAATAAGAATAAATTTTTTAAACTTTATTGAGCAATTTCAATGCCAGATCTGGTCATGTAATTTCATCACAAGGGAACAAGACACCAAAATCCCAATAAAAAAGACCACTTAAGGATTTCCCTTAAATGGTTTACAAACTTACTCTATCTGGTTTGTTGTCATCTCATTGATGAACAGGGCAGAGAGTCTGTCTAAATTTCGACCTAACGAAAGAGACTCAACGCTAAATTATATATTAATTCCATAAAGTTATCTTACAGTCTAATCCTGGACTCATATGTATTATTTTTGTGCATATCGGATCAGCCATTGGATGACACTATAATCTCCTGCTTTCTTAATTTTCCATAGCGGGTGCTACGAGTGATTCCTATTTTCTTTGCAGCCTGGCGCTTGTTCCCTTCTGCCTTCCTTAACACCTCGAGGATAAAGTTCTTCGAGGATATCTTAAATGGGAACTATAGAACCGGCGGATTCAGCGACAATCTGGACACCCATTCCGATTGATTCAGAATAAAGTTTCAGGGCGATTGACAATAGATTGAGTGCTTGTCCGCCGTTATTGTGGAGGGATGGTGTGAATTTTTTGGGGTGGAGGTGAGTATGGAAAGAATAAAGATTTGAGCTGCAAATTTAGATAAATGCAGCTTTAAAGCTGTTTAAGAACCAGCGACTGCTTTTACATCAATAATATACCCTTGAGTATTATACTTAAGAGTATACAATTATCAATAATCAAAGAGTATTATATCTTCACTTTTCCTTGATAACCCCTCTAACTCCTTGGTAAATCCTGACAATGTAGAATTTATCCTTTGCTTGACGAATGATTTGTACAGAGCGACTTGCCGAATAAGATTCTATTATGGGAAATATCCTGAGCCGTTTTCAATAATTCATGAACAATAGGGGAGGGCGTGAGGTTTTTCTGTAATGTGGGCATTTTTATCTTAGACTGGAAGAGAATTTCACGATTCAAATCCTGACCTCGGATAAAATTTACCGATTTAAGCTCAAAGTTTATCCGCCGTCCTTTTTATCCGCCGTCCGTCTGGCGGACTGGCGGGCTGTTTTCGGTAAAAGTGGCTGCTGAGAAGAGGAATGCACACCAAGCATTATCCGTGACGCCTGTGGAGCCCCACGGGCAAGTCCGCCTTACTTCTGGCGGGCAAGCCCGTGGCACCATTTAGTTTCGCCGATTCGCTTCGCGAACGTCGGGACTTAGCGGCACGACATCCCGCCCGCCTCGCCTGAGCGAGAGCGATGGCGGGCAGGCCCGACCGTAATCCCGACCACAAAAAGTTGGGACGGAACTAAAGCTGTGGCTTTCTGCGGTCGGGGTAAAGCCCTTCATTTACTGCCACATGGGACGTGAAACACTTTCTGAATGAATGTCCCCCTTCATTATTATCTATTATGCTATGCGAAGTTACTGATTTACCAATGGACGTCCCCTACTTCATTTAATTTTCATACACGCTTATATGTATAGCTTTCTTTTTGGGATCTAAAGTATATTGGATATTTCCAGAGTTTCTGTCCAATACATTCTTAGCGACCTCCAAGTAAGTCCTTTTACAATCGTATTTCCCTGGGGCGATTTTTATCTTTGCCGCTTCAGGTGTAACAGAAATTATATAACCCGTTTTTATTAGTCTCGTCATTTGCTTGGCAAAGATCTCAACTGCAATTGGGTCAAGCGCTTTAAAGCAACATCTTTTTCCCATTACAGCAGTGGTTACTCTTGACCATAGCGGATAGATATAATGGCTTTGAGCGTACGTAACGAACGACCCCACTATTATACCTACAATAGTCAAGAACAACCACCATAAGGCTCTCTTCAACCATACAAGCTTCTTGTTCTTTTGCTCATTCATGATCGTACTATCTGATAAATAAGAGCCTTACCTTGTAATTCGGAACAGTCAATTTAATCAGCTTATAAGCTACCATGATTCGATTTCCGTCTTTGAATTCTTTTTCAAATACACCCTTATTCTCTTGGATAAGGTAGGATCTTATCTGGCGGTCAAATTTTGAAAATACCTCGTGTACAAAAGTATCCAATTCCTGTTTCTTCTCAGGGCTAATGAATGATGCCCCGATATAAGCTGATCGTAGGAGTCTTGGCAGTGCTTTCTGGGCAAAAGATGTATTATGAAATGCCATAAAGCCAGCGGAGATCATATTATTCCTAATAGAAGCCATTTCTTCAAGATAAGCAAATGGCTTCCCGAATAATCTATAGTTTCCAGGTTCTGCTGTTGCTGGAGACCCATCACAAACGATATTGCAGTTCTTTCCATTTTCCATTGCCACTGCACATGCAAGGGCACAGTCGCATTCGGCGGTGTATTTTGACGTATCAAAATCACACTTACATTCGTCATCCTTCGATTTTGCCTTTAGTAGATTAGTAAAGAAAAAAAGCAATGTCGTCAGTAAAAATGCAAAAAAATACTTTCTTATCATGGCATCCTCAAATACATCAATTCAGTTTTATTTTGTATATTAATAATGCCATCTCTTCTTTTTAAGAAATGAGGATTTGCTTATCTCACATGGGAGTGAAAACTTACGGCTCAAACGCTGACCTCATATAAGATTTACCGATTTTGGCTCAAAGCTGTTTTCGGTAAAAGTAGCTGCTGAGAGAGAAATATAAACCAATCATTATCCGTGACGCCGACAAAGCTTTTCATTTAGTATTTCCTGAAATGCTTACTGAGTTAACAAGAGTCAAACGGAGACTTGACCATTTTCCCATAAGAGAGTACCAAAATATAGCGCCAAATAACATAGGCTATGACAAAAGCAAAAAATTTTATTTTGCAACTGAGAAATTCAAACCTATCTTTACATCAAAAGATTCATCAGAATATCTATCTCAATTAAGATTATTTTCTGCTAATATAATTAAAAGAGAAGAATCATTTCTTGGGACTCTTCCAAGTTTTGACATAACCCCAAATCCTATCAGGTCAGTAAATCCAGAAATCCTCAGAAAAATTCTTAAAGCCATAAGAGAGAAAATGTCATTAGAAATTGAATACCAATCAATGAGTCGCGATAATCCAATATGGCGTAGAATAGCACCCCATACACTAGCCTATGATGGGCATCGGTGGCATGTTCACGGATACTGCTTTACCAGAAAATCCTTTCGAGATTTTCTTTTTGCAAGGATACTTCATGCAGAGGATTTCCAACCTGTGGAAATTGATCCAACGGCTGACACTGAGTGGAATAATTTCCTAAATATAAAAATAGGCCCTCACCCTGATCTTACTGATTCTCAGAGAAGAATAATTGAATCGGATTATGGCATGGTCAATGGTTCCGTCACCATAAAAGTTAGATCTGCCTTATATTTTTATTTTGAAAAGCAATTTCGTTTGGATAAAGAATGCGAGGCAAGGCCTGCTAAAGAACAGCAAATAATATTATTAAATAGAGATAAAATTGAAGAGAATCGTGCTCTTTTTAAACGCAATTAAATAAAGTATTATAAAAATGTGGTTTAACCACATGTAGAAAACATGAGAGTCAGACCTTGAATCTAGAAAAATTTAGTTCCTCCTTTATTCAATCTTCAAATGTTGTACCCCTGCCCATCTCTTTTTGTTTTAAAAATATCTATCAAATATTCTTGGATTAATTTTCAAGATTCAAGGCCCGACCACTTTCTTTTTCCTATGTATTCTATCCAGCTTTCGGGTAAAATTTCGCAAGACCAATAAAGGATTTTGTATATATCCAGTGGATTTTTATCTATGCTTTCTATTATCTGCCAGAAATAGCCATCAATAGCTGAGGGGTAGGTTCCACTCTTTATCTTTTGCTCCCAATCCTTCCTTTGCGCTTTTCCTAGATTGGTCCAACAGCAATCTGTGGCAATATGGTGTAATCGATAGACAATTCGCCATTTATCTAAATCTGGACAAGGATCTTCATAGTCACCTGTTCTTAAGGGATCGTGGTCTTTAAGTCTATGCCGCAGACCTGGGACCTTTTGGGAATATTGATCCATTTGTTTATCAACGGGCACGGCTGGGTAGCCAAACCTGCCAAAGGCTATTTCCCATATTCTTTTATGTATTCTAGCAATTGGCACTATCTATCCTGGTGTATGGGGCTGCCAGAAGTTAACCTCATCTATCCCTGGCTGCTGGGAGAGAAATGTAAACCAATCATTATCTGTAACGCCGACAAAACCGTTCATTTACTGACTCATGGGACGTTAAGCATTTCCGTATCAATGCTACTTTCATAGAGTTATTTAGTTATTTAAGGACGTTCCGCTTTACGTCCCGCTTTATGGTTTTAGCTGACCTTTTTGAGGATTGGGGCAAAATAAAAATAGTAGTTGTGCGTTGCATAGAATCCCAATTGAAAATCCCGCTAATCCAACCTTTGAAACCTCTCAAGGAAACTTTGACCTGTAAGCCTACATGAAAAATTATAGCTTCTGACGGAATTTTAAACAGCCTTTCCACATGCTTTCGTTCCCCTGGATATATGGATTTCGTAGTATTCAGAATGTCAATAGGATCAGACCATTCAATGGGTTCTTCACCAGGTATTATTTCATCGCGCTTGAACGGAACAAACTCTGAAATTATAGCTGCTTTTGCGCAGGAATATTTAAGAATCTGTAATTTAACATGTTCTTTATCTATTTTAACCTTAGATAGATTCTCCACCTCGATATTTAATATTACAAAACAACGTGGTGACATTTCATAGGATAAATTTAAACGTGCATTTGGAGCATACTTGTGCGTAATAAAAATGGCCCAGATAATACCCACTATGACAGTCAATGTATTTAAAAAATATTGCTTGGGCAGTAGAAATATTAGGATGCCAAATCCAACGAGGACGCAGATTACTTTAATAGCTTGTTTATAATTTTCCTTATTTTCCAAGTTAGCTCACCTTCTTTTTTCTTCATATATTAAAGTTTTAGGGTTAAGCATGCCCTTTTTTAGCTAGCCTTCCTATATTGTCTCTAATCGATGGTGGAAAGATACCTGTGGTGTACCCACATTTTCAATCTCTATAATCGTCATCATGATGCAATCTCCAGAGATAGCATCGGTTGATTTATGGGACGAAACGATGAGAGGTACCCCCCCTTTGCCCCACCAGATACCATATTCGTGGTGATGTCCGAAGAGCAAAAGTTCACAGTTATCCCTTAAAGCCTCCAGAAGCCTTTTCGAACCATAAAGCTTAGTGAAAAAGCCATCAGTGAACGGGTGGTGATGCAAAAAGGCTATCCGGGTTTTATCTGTGTAGCTTTTAAGGGATTCTTTCAACGCATTTGACAGTTTTTTGCTGATGTACCCCCTTGCCGAGATCTGCTTATCTTTAGGGTCGCCAGAATCTATTCCAAAATACACGCATGGACCATCCTCCCAGACACCTAAACCGTCAACACCTTCGGGTTCATACTCTACACCCATCCATGGTACTTGATTTTTCGCCCACCCTAGGGGTGAACCTAGGTGTTGAACCCAGTTTTCCCACCCATCATCGCGGATGATGTTGCCTTTCCATGCGTAATCATGGTTGCCGGGAACTGCGAGGATAGGGTTGGAAGAGGACAACTCATCAAGAAGCCTCCGCGCTTCCCTAAATTGGCTTTTGGTTGCGGAGTCTGTCAAGTCCCCAGTGATTAAAATCGGTGTTCCCGGGAAAGACTCGGCGATTTTGTGGAAGATTATCGTGGTGCGTCTGCTTTCTTTTTCCCTGAGACCAATGTGTAAATCGCTCAATAGAATAATGGTTCGCTTGGCCATATTGTTCACCTCCTCCTCAGAAATCGAGGATTTCTGATTGAGATATTAATATAGGTTATAAGTGACATTAAATTCAGCTATCCCCATTTCCCTAATCCCCCAACAGAAAGGATTTCGCTCTGTCGAGGGATCAGGCCGGCACATTTTGAGCGGATGCTCCATGGGAAACACACTTCAAAGTTATGATGATACGTGAAATTAACTCAGGTTAAAGGTAACAAAAAAATTTTTCAAAAGAAAGGGGGATTTTAGTGGGTATGAAATGGGTATATTGCCTACCCCTTTTTAGCGAAGCCTTGTTAATCAACCCAAAGGGCAGATCTTCATTCTGCACTCAGCGTTAGAATCTGTCAAAAATGAAGACCTGGCCTCGCTGTCTTTTAAATTTTTATAAATGTTTAGCTAATAGTTTAGGATTTCCCGCCGTTTTTCTGGAGGGCCTGCCCGCCGTAAGTCTGGCGTGTTTAACCCCAAATTTATTATCAAATCAGTTTGGAATCTCAGATGCCTTTAACCCTTATTCGGGAAAGCCCTATGACCCCAGTGAAAAAAACTGTGACGAAAATGGAGCTCCAATAGAAGAAACTAGTGCCTTCATATGTACCTGCTGCCCCCTCCCAAATAAACGCAACCAGCATGAAGCCTGGAGCTGCAACGAAAAACCAAGTTAAGTCTAGCCGCTCCAACAGTCGATGGAAACACAAGTACTCTGCTAAGACTATGGCCAAGAATAACCCACCGGTAACCCTCAAATAGATTAAGGGTGGTAGCTTTTCAAATCCGAAAATGCTCTGAAGGGTCCAGGCTGGTATCAGGAACAGAAGTAGGCCATAGATCAAGAAGACGATCGCTTGTATTTTCATCATGGTGGAAAGCAGGGCAATGCCTTGTACTTTTTCATTTTTCTCTATTGCATTCATTTTCTACCTCCTTCTTTGCGAGTCATTTCGAAAACCTTAACCCGCGGATTCCAAGTTTGCCTTTCTATTGGATGTGATCTCTTAGCTCCCAACAGAACAAACAATGCTCTGTCAGGAGCAAGGCTGGCACATTTTGATGGGTTTCTCCATGGGAAAAATAAATAGTAGAGATTTTGAAAATTGTTATCGTTTATGATGCCACACGGTTAATAAAAGTCAAGACTGAATTATTAGGTAGAAAATACGGATGCAAAATACCAATTATTTAAAAGGCAATAGATAAGATCTAAGTCAATCCCTGGCTGCTGTGAAGAGGAATCAAACCAATCATTATCCGTGATGCCGACAAATCCTTTCATTTATTGCCTCAAGGAACGGTAAGCGCTTTTTCTTTATCAAGGAACCCTTTTATCGAGTTATTTAGTTATTTAAGGGCGTTATATATTAAAACATCGAAAGGTTACATCCCTGAGGATACAGGAA
>CAZSWT010000044.1:0-29824 GCA_964611035.1 uncultured Desulfobacteraceae bacterium | reverse complement strand
AGATATGCCCTTGATGGTATGTCCTATATGAGTCCAGGGTCCTTGAAGGATTGGGCTATTGAAGAGCAAAGACCGCTGTTTTCAATCCTTGGGGATGTGGAAGCATCTATCGGCGTAAGGCTAAACGAAAACCTTGTCATGATTCCGAATAAGTCATTATCAGGAATCTATTTTCCCACGAAAATTCTATTTTATAGCTGTCAACTCTGCCCGCGAAAAGACTGTCCAGGAAGAAAGGATAGCTATGATGAAAAATTGGCCAGAGAATTTGGCGTAGTGGAATGATGGATGTTATCTGACTTTAATTTGGCCTATTAATTTTCCACACTATAGCCAGATGCTCCAAGTTACCCACGAATAGGGAAGAGGACTAAATTGTGCGACTTCTGGATCTCTCGTCTGCCATCAAGCATTTCCTTTCTAAAAATCTTGTTGGGTTTGCTAACAGCCTTAAGGCCTGAGACCAATTTTAGCTTGACATCCTGCAATATATATCATACATTGTCTTACATAAGAATACAAATTATAAGGAGATTATATGCGTGCTGTTCAAAAAAGTTTGAGGATCCCCAAAGAGACCCTGGAAGAAATCGAAAAGATTGCCCATATGTCTAGCAGCGATTTTTCTTCCATAGCAAAGGATCTTCTCACAGAGGCTATTAAAATGCGCCGTTGCCCCGGCATTGTTTTTGCCGATGGGGTAAGTGGGAGAAGAGCCAGAATTGCTGGGACCGGGTTAGAGGTGTGGGAGATCATCGCAACATATAAAGGCGTTAATGAAAATTTTAAGCGTCTTCGAAGGGCTTATCATTGGCTGAGTGAACAGCAGTTTAGAGCTGCTATAGGCTATTATACCACCTACCCGGAAGAGATTAATAGACAGATTAAGTTAAATGAATCATGGTCTAAAGAAACGGTTGCCAAGGGTTATCCGTACCTGAGTAGGAGTGGTAGTTGAAATATTACTTAGATGAAGATCTAAGTCCAAAGATAGCCGAATTGCTTAGGAAACAGGGTGTCGATTGTATAAGCGCGCATGAGATTGAGATGATACAGGTATCTGATTTGGAGCAGCTTATGTTAGCTGCCAGGCAGAAGAGATGCCTGGTCACTAAAAATAGAGATGATTTCATTCGTTTGACTGTACAGTTTTTTAATGATCACCTGCCCCATTATGGAGTATTAATCATTCCTCATACCATCCCAGGCGACCGGTTTGCCCTCATAGCCAGCGAACTTGTTAGATACGCCCTTAATTACCCAAAAAGAATGCCTTCTTACACAATTGATTTTCTTTCTTCAAAATAATCTCTTGTATTTCTTTACTTAAAGCTAAGAGGAGTTACTATAAGATTTTGACTAATATCTTTTTCTTGACATTTTAATTATACTGAAAGTAAATAAGGGCACAATTTTACAAACAATAACAGGAGCTTTCGAATGATCGAAATACGTTTTCATGGACGGGGAGGTCAGGGGTCGGTAGTTGCATCCAAGATCTTAGCCACATCTATATTCCTGGATGGGAAGTCTTCCCAATCCTTCCCTGCCTTTGGAGTAGAGAGAAGGGGTGCCCCAGTTACTGCCTTTTTACGAGTAGATGACAAACCCATTAGGATACGCACAGAGATATATGAGCCAGATCATATTGTCATCCTTGATCCACTCTTGGTAGATCAAGTTCCCCTTGCAGACGGACTTAAAAAGGAAGGCATTGTCATCATCAATAGCAGCAAAAAGCCAGGTGAGTTTTCCGATAAATTCAAAGGCTTTCGTGTAGCCACTGTTCCGGCTGGCAAAATTGCTGTAAAGTATCATCTTGGTAGTCCACAATCCCCTATTGTCAACACTGCTATATTGGGCGCTGTTGCCAAAGTACTTGGGATAGTTTCAATGGAGAGCCTGATTGAGGGCATCAAGACTGATGTGCCAGCCCATACAGAAGATAACGCTGCCGCTGCTAAAGAGGCATATGAAACAGTAAGCGAGGTAGTCAAACTATAACAAGTTAGTTTGCTCCCGTCGGACGGCAGGCGTGGTTCACAGTTCAAGGGTTTAACTTGGAGTCATGAACCATGCCAAGAGTCCTCAACCGGCTCATGGAAACCCCGCGTTTAACAGTTAATGGCTCAGCAAATAACCATTGAACCGTGAACCCGTAACTTTAAACCTGTGTAGTTACACTTTTTTTATATATAGTTTTTGGTTTGTAGTTCCAAATTATCTAAATAAAAGATTACCCTCCTGGTCAGATAATCTTTTCTTGCATAGGTGTTGATTGTGGTTAATTGGGCACAGGTATTTGTAAATTCGGGTATCACTGGCAGCCTGTATTTAATAGGGGCAGTTGGTTTAACCCTGACATATGGTCTATCAAAGTTCCCTAACTTTGCGCATGCGGAATTTATTACATTAGGTGCCTTTTTTGGCTATATTGTCGCTGAACCCTTAGGTTTAGGCCTTCCACCATCTCTTGTCGTAGCCTTCCTTGCCACAGGCTTAGTTGGTCTTTTATGTTATCGAGTTATTTTCCAACCATTAAGTAAAAAAGGGGCGACCATCATTCATCTTATGGTTGCATCAATAGCCCTGGGCCTGGTCCTCAGGTATTCTATTGGAGCCATCTGGGGCTGGGAGCCATTGTATTTTAAGACTTCTTGGCCAAGTTTTGATATTGGCATGATAAGGATTACCGGTCTATGGATATGGCTCATATTCGTTGCTATCACACTTGCTATTATCATGCATCTTATCCTTGTGCACACCAAAATAGGAAAAGCCATTAGAGCAACCAACAGCAATCCAGAGTTAGCCTTAGCCTCTGGGATAAATATTGATAGAGTGATTTTAGTGACCTGGTTTATTGGTGCTGGCCTTGCTGCTGTTGCTGGCATATTCCGCGCAGCAAATACTCAAATCTGGCCCATGACAGGTTGGGACATCATATTACCTATATTTGCCGTTGCCATTTTGGGAGGCATTGGGAATTTTTATGGCTCGATTGTAGCGGCTTTTATTATTGGATTAGCCGAAAATTTAGGAGTAGTGGCGCTTATGGCCTTAGGGCTTTCCACTTCGTATCGTATAGCTATTGCATTTATAATCCTGATATTAACACTGATCATAAGACCAGAGGGCTTAGCTATGTTATTTAGGAGGAGTTGATTGGATCCATTAGTATATGTTCTTGATTTTATTGTCCTCGTTGGCATTTTCAGTATATTTTCTTTGAGCCTAAATATAGAGTTTGGATTTGCTGGATTGGCCAACTTTGGTAAAGTCGCATTTGTGCTTATTGGCGCTTATACATATACCCTCTTGTCTAACATTAATGTCCCCTTTTACGTTTGCCTTATTGCCGGTGCTACAGCCTCTGCCATTATTGGTTTTCTGGTTTCTTTACCTACCCTTAAGTTGAGAGAAGACTATCTGGCTATTGTTGTTCTGGCCTTCGGGGAAATCTTAAAAGTAATAGTTAAATCAGAGGATTGGATTGCAGGTGGAGTGTGGGGAATACCTGTCTACCCAGCTATTTCTGTTACCGGCTCTTCTGCTCGGCTTGATATGGTGATAAATATAGCCCTGGTCTATTTTTGTTTATTTATTTCTTTTTTTCTGCTTCAATTGTTGGCCAACTCTCCTTATGGTAGAGTGATGCGAGCTATCAGAGAAGACGAGGTGGCTGCCGAGGCATTAGGGAAAAATAGGGCCAAATACAGGGCGCAAGTATTTGCATTAGGCTCTGCTATAGCAGGATTGGGAGGAGGCCTATATGCGCAATACCTCCAGTTTATAGATCCTTATATGTTCGCGCCCATGCTCACCTTTACTATATGGATAATGGTCCTTTTAGGAGGACCGGGAAACAATTGGGGTGCATTATTAGGAGCAGGGCTGGTCCAACTATTTGATAGGGGGGCAAACATTGTGAAGGATTATTTGACACTACCTATCGACCCAAGCAACTTACAATATATTATTTATGGTATATTAATTATTCTGGTTTTGCTTTACAGACCTCAAGGTTTATTAAAAGAAAGCCAGGTTAAGACAAAAGCAATGGAGAGCATTTTTAATGGAAGAGGTTTTGCTAAAAATAGAAGAGGTTAGCAAGCATTTTGGTGGGGTGTACGCTGTCAATGGAATAAGCCTTGATATTACTCCTGGGAAAATCTGGGGTCTCGTTGGCCCAAATGGCAGCGGGAAAAGCACCCTATTCAATACCGTCCTTGGCATCCATAAACCAGATGAAGGAAATATTTATTTTAAGGACAGATGTATAACCAACCTGGTTCCTCACCAAATTTATGATCTAGGCCTGGTATATACCTTTCAGGTTCCTCGGCTTTTCCAGGCGCTTAAAGTATTAGATAATATGCTTGTGGCTGGAAGAGGGCACCAGGGCGACAAATTATTATTTAGCCTTTTTTTCAGGAAAAGCTGGCAGAAAAAAGAAATTGAGTTGGCTGAAAAGGCTATGGAAATCCTTGAACTGCTGAAGTTAGATCATTTAGCATTATCACCGGCAGGAGAACTATCTGGTGGCCAGAGAAAGCTGCTTGAGCTGGGGAAGGGACTGATGGCATCTCCAACATTATTGCTTCTGGATGAACCAGCGGCTGGTGTGAATCCTAATTTAGGCAGGAGCATGTTTGAAAGGATTGAGGATTTGTGCCAAAAGGGATTAAGTTTTTTTATTATTGAGCATAGACTTGAGCTACTATTTGACTTTGCCCATTGGGTTTATGTTATGGATAAGGGTAAAATTGTATTAGAAGGTAAGCCACAGGAAGTGGCACAAGATCCTTCCTTTTTTCATATATATTTAGGGGATGAATAGATGCCATCTATCCTCAATGTTAAAAATATAATAGCGGGGTATGGAGATGTCGCCATTGTCCGTAATGTATCTATTGCCGTAGATAAAGGTGAGATAGTGGCTATTGTTGGTCCTAATGGCAGTGGAAAATCTACCTTGCTAAAGTGCCTTTTAGGCTTTGCCAGGCTATTTCAAGGACAGGTCTTTTATCAGGGGCGCGATGTTACAGGCATGGCTTCGTATAGATTAATTAATCAAGGTATAGGTTATGTGCCTCAGATTAATAATGTCTTTCCAAATTTAACTATACCAGAGAATTTAGATATGGGAGCCTATCACAGGAAAGGCAAAAACTCAATTAAGACTGGAATAAAAGATATATATGAGATGTTCCCCGAGTTAGAGGAGAGAAAGAATTCTCTTGCAGGAAACCTGAGTGGTGGAGAAAGGCAGATGCTGGCAATAGCGAGGGCCATGATGGCGCAACCGCAAGTCCTATTACTTGATGAACCATTAGCCTCGCTATCCCCAAAACCAAGTTCAGTCATCCTATCCAAGCTCACAAAGATAAAAGAAGCAGGCATGGCAATAATAATAGTAGAGCAAAATGTTAAGAAGGCATTGAGCATATCCAAACGAGGCTATGTGCTTGTTGAGGGAACTTGTGCTATGGAGGGAGACTCAGAGCTTCTGTTTTCTCAAGAAGGATCAAAGCAACAATATTTAGGACTATAAAAAACAAGAGGTGCCACATTATTTACAAAATCTTTGGAAAGGGGGTGATGTTTTAAGACTTTATTTTTTCGTTTTTCTTTCAGGCTAAATTGATGATAGCCTATAACATTAACATTTATAAAAGGGGGAATATCAATGACAAAGAAATTATTATTAATAACAGTACTATTTTTAATTATGCCACTCTTAGCTTGGATGCCTGCAAAGGCTGACACCATCAAGATAGGTTCTCTTTTGACTACCACAGGAGACCTCGGACCTATGGGAAATAGAATGGCTAATGCCGCAAGATTGGCAATTGAGGAAATCAATGCGCAGGGAGGACTCTTAGGAAAGAAGGTAAAGTTTATTTTAGAAAACGATAACTGTGAACCGGCTAAAGGGCTGGAAAGAATAAAGAAACTAATAGACATAAACGGTGTGAAGGTCATTGTTGGAGCAATGATTAGTGGTAGCTCTTTCTCTGCAGGGCCCTATGCGTCAAGGAAAAACGTGGCCTTGATATCACCGTCAGCTACTGCTGCCAAACTTTCTGAGCAGCGCTGGACAAAATGGTTCTTCCGCACCTGTCTTAGAGATGACCTTCAGGCCAAGGTATTGTCTGATATAGTCATGGATAAAGGTTTTTCCAGGCTGGCCACCATAGTGCTTGACAATACCTATGGGCAAGGCCTGGAGATAGCCCTTGTTGAAATCTTGAAAGCGGCAGGATGGAAGGGGAAGCATGTGGCTGCTGTACGGTATGACCAAAAGAAAAAGGACTATTTGACCCAGTTACAACAAATCAAGGATAGCAAGCCAGATGTCATTTTTGCTTCTACCTATGCAGATGATGGGATAATAGTTTTTAAGCAGGCATTAGATTTAGGCCTGGACAAAATACCATGGCTTGGATGTGATGGCAACTATGGATCAGGTTTGTTCAAAGAACCTAAATCAGCTCAATTCATGGAAAAGGCATTTTTAGCTGGCACCAGGTCTGCTGGAGGATTAACAAAGGCATATGATACGTTTGCAAAGGCATACAAAGACAAGTTTGGTGAAGCACCAGAGGTTTATTGTGATACCACGTATGACGCAGTTTGGGTGGTTGCCAAGGCCATAAAAAAGGCTGGTAAATATGATGGTAAGGCAATCAGAGATGCCATGGAGACAATAAAATTGGATGGCGCCAGTGGTCCTATTTCATTCAATGAAACATGTGACCGCGCATCTGGTACCTTTGAACTTTGGAAAGTTGCTAAAGATCCTAAGGCGAAGACTGGCTATAGAAATGTTCGAATAAAGCTGGTGACTATCCATTAGTAATAGGTCGTTTTACGATCACTATTCTTATAGGAATGCTGCCATCAGCATGTTTTGGTAGCATTCCTCCTTCATTCTGAATACCGGGTTATGATTCCTAAGCCGTTACTTATAGTTTTTTAGATATGAAAAGATTTACTCAATTAGACAGTCTTAAAATCACCGTTCTCGCAGAGGACTCTGTGCTTTATGAAAGCCCATACCTGGGGCAGCATGGGGTTTCATTCCTGCTTGAGGGTATAAGCGGCAAAAAGAGAAAAAATATTCTTGTGGATGTAGGTCAAAATTCTGAGGCGCTATTACACAATATGAAAATAATGGGAATATCCCCATCAATCATTGATGCAGTTGTATTAACCCATTGCCATTATGATCACACCCAGGGAATAACGAACATGGTTAGGCAAATCGGGAAAAAGGATCTACCGGTGATTGCCCACACAGACCTTTTTCGTCTTCATTTTATCACAGAGCCGTATCATAGGCTTATAGGAATAATGCCGGGCGATTCCAGGGACGAGATTGAAAAAGCCGGCGGAAGTCTTTCCCTGAGAAAAGAGCCTTTGATGATTATGCCAGGTATTATGACAACTGGAGAAGTGCCACGGCGCAATGACTTTGGAAAAGTGGCCCTATCCCTGAAGACAATTGAAAATGGAAAGATTATAGATGATTTAATGCTTGACGATACCTCCATTATTGCAAACATCAAAGACAAGGGTCTTGCCATAATAACCGGTTGCAGCCATGCTGGTATTGTTAATATTGTAAACCATGCTAAAAATATAACCGGTGTTAGCAAGGTAGAGGCAATTATCGGTGGCCTGCATCTTGTGGATGCAACCGATGATATAATCAATAGAACTGTCGAGGGACTTCATAATATGGATGTATCATGGATAAGCGCAGGCCACTGCACAGGTTTCAAGGCGCAGGTCAAGCTTTATCTTGCCTTTGGAGAAAGATTTTCACCTTTACATACCGGAATGGAATTTATATTATCTTTACCAGAGTCTTAACAGGCCTTTCGGTTCAGAGAAAGATATCTATAAACACTCACGATGGAAAAAAAGAAAAAACTTAATTTATCTGTTATTTATACTAAGGATTAAATATGAAATACACTGAAAAACAGGTGAACGTCCCTTTATGTGCGACATCCACCACCTCCGGACTGGTCAATAAGACCGGGACCTGGAAGTTTGCTGAGCCGCATTTTGTTGATCGTATTTCCCCATGTAACCAGCAATGTCCTGCTGGTGAAGACATCACTGGATATATGTATCTGGCTGGCCAGGGGAAGTTTGAAGAGGCATGGAGATTAATTATGGAGGAAAATCCCTTTCCTGCTGTCATGGGCCGGGTGTGTTTCCATACATGTGAGGAGCAGTGTAACAGAAAAGACCACGATGAGGCTGTATCTATCCATACAGTAGAATGCTTTATTGGCGACTATGCCCTTTCCCATGGTCTAAAAACAGCAGTCACCCAACCAGAAAAGGACAAAAAGGTTGCTATTGTCGGTGCTGGACCTGGAGGCATGAGCACTGCCTATCATTTGAAGCGTATGGGATATATTGTTACTATATTTGACTCTAATCAGAGCCCTGGCGGTATAATGCGTTATGGTATTCCTTCCTACAGGCTCCCTAACACGATTCTTGATGGTGAGATCAGCAGACTGTATGATATAGGGATAGCGTTTAAAATGGGAGTAAGGGTAGGCACAGATATCACCTGGGATTCCCTTGAAAGCCAGTTTGATGCCGTATTCATTGCTATTGGGGTCTATGAAGAGACTAATCTTGGTATCGAGGGCATAAACACGAAAGGAATATTTAATGCCCTTGAATTTTTACATGAGATTAACCTTGATAAAAACCCAAAGATAGGCAAAAAAATTGTTGTCATCGGCGGAGGAAATAGCGCCATGGACTGTGCCAGATCCTCACGCAGGCTCGGGGCAGAGGTAACCATTGTCTATCGAAGAACTGAGGCAGAGATGCCAGCCCACGGGGAGGAGATTAAAATGGCCAGAGAAGAGGGTGTTCAATTCCTTTTCCTTGCCACCCCTAAAGCGATATCTGGCAATGAGCACATTACAGGCATCAAACTCGAAAAGATGGCCCTGGGGGATGTGGACGACTCTGGCCGAAGACGACCGCTACCAACTGGGGAAACCTTTGATATTGATTGTGATGGGATGATAATTGCCATAGGAGAGGCTACTCACGTAGCTGATCTACCTCCTTTTATCCCGCAAAAAAGAGGAGTGGTTTCAACCGATCAAATGGGACACACTGATCACTCAAAGATCTTTGCTGGTGGCGATATTATCGATATCCCCCATACAGTCACTCATGCTATCGGCTCAGGCAAGCGTGCCGCTATAGCCATTGACCGATTTCTCGGAAAGAATAAGGGCGATGAACAAAGCCTCGATCAGTACAGGTGGGGAGAGAAGGGAAATATTAGCGCTGGCCGTATACAGGGGACAACCCAATTTTTGAGAAGAAATCCAACATCAGAGGTAATAGACTATACTGGTATAAACGCCTTCTACTTTGATCACCGCCCAAGGATGAAAAACAATAGAATCGCTGTAGAGGAAAGATTAAAGGGCTTTCAAGAGGTGATCGAATCTCCTTCTCAAGAAGAGGCAGTCTCCGAAGCCCAGCGCTGTTTTAATTGCGGTTCCTGCACCGAGTGTGGAAATTGCTACATCTTTTGTCCGGATAATGCCATAAAGGTCGATCCAGACGGCTATGGGTATATTGTAGATATGGACTATTGCAAGGGATGCGGTATATGCGTCAATGAATGCCCTCGTGGGGCAATGAAAATGGAATTTATGGAGTAGAAATATGAGAAAGGTATTAACAGGAAACGTGGCGGTAGCATATGGTGCAATGCTTTCTGATGTACAGATAGTTGCCGCCTATCCAATTACACCCCAGACAACCATCATTGAGGAGCTGGCCAATATGCAGGCTGATGGACGGGCAGATTTCGACTATATCAGGGTAGAATCCGAACACTCAGCCATGGCCGCATGCATTGGGGCCTCAATGGGTGGGGCACGAGCATTTACCGCCACCTGCGGGCAGGGATTATTCCTGATGCATGAGATGCTCCATTATGCGACTGGTGCCAGGGTACCTGTTGTTTTAGCCAATGTCAACCGGGCAGCGGCTGCCCCCTGGACCATATGGAGTGATCAAACCGACTCTGTCTCGCAGAGGGAGACCGGCTGGATACAACTTTACTGTGAGGGAAACCAGGAGGTTCTGGATACAACCATCATGGCATTCAAGATTGCGGAGTCCTTAAGGCTACCTGCAATGGTTGTCCTTGATGCATTTTTTCTTTCCCACACCTCTGAGCCAATAGACATACCGGATAAGGAGAAAGTAAGGGGCTTTCTTCCTCCTTTTGATCCAGGAGAACTGTGGCTCAACCCGGATAATCCAAAAACCTTCGGTGGCATTACCATGAATACTGACTATATGGAATTTAGATGGCAAATCCAGAGGGATATGGAGAAGGCCAAGGATGTCATCACATCAGTTCATCAAGAATTTGCCAGCGTGTTTGGAAGGAACTATTATCAGGTGGAAGGATACAAAATCGATGATGCGGATGTTGTTATGGCTGTCTCAGGTACTGCAGCATCTACTGGAAGGGATGCCATAGATTCCTTAAGGGAAAAAGGTGGAAAGGTGGGTATGGTAAAGCTAAAGACCCTTCGTCCATTTCCAAGGGAGGAAATTATAGAGACCTTGAAGGGAAAGAAAAAGGTGGCGGTTATTGACCGAAATTTCTCCCCGGGTGCCACAGGCATTTGGGCCCAGGAGATCAGAAGCGCCCTTTATGAACTCCCTGAACATGAAAGACCGCTTATCTATGGCTATATTGCCGGTCTTGGTGGCCGGGATATAAGTGTTAAAACCATTGAGGAAGTTTATCAAAAAACACTGAGAGATGATCGACCAGATGATGTCGATATGTGGATAGGAGTAAACTATGTATAGCCTAAATCAAAGATTTGACAACAGAGACATCCCTGAAGATGAGTTCATGACCTCTGGAAATTTAGCCTGCGCCGGTTGCGGAGCATCTCTTTCCATGAGGCTGGCATTAAAAGGCCTCGGAAAACCAACCGTGCTTGTTGTGCCTGCTTGCTGCTGGACAATTATACCAGGCACCTGGTCTTTCTCCACCATGGATGTTCCCCTTTTTCATTGTGCCTTTGAGACAACCGGGGCAACCATATCTGGTGTTAAGGCAGCATACAAAAAAAGGGGGATGGATGATGTCTGCGTTGTTGGATGGGCAGGTGATGGAGGAACCTTTGATATTGGTATCCAGGCGCTGTCAGGCGCTGCAGAGAGAAATGATGATGTTATCTATGTATGCTATGACAACGAGGCTTACATGAATACAGGAATCCAGCGCTCAAGCGCAACCCCTAAAGGTTCCTGGACAACAACAACCCCGGTAAAAAACCCCAAATCAGAGCAAAAGAAGGATTTTGATGAGATAATGATTGCCCATAGGATCCCTTATCTTGCCACTGCCACAGCCGCCTATCCGCACGATATGATCGCCAAATTTAAAAAGGCCAGGTCGATCAAAGGAACAAAGTTTATCCATCTTCTTGCTGCCTGCCCCACAGGCTGGAGAATGCCTGAGAATTTATCCATAGAGGCTATGCGCCTGGCTGTGCTATCCAACATCTTCCCTTTATATGAGGTACACGATGCTGAGACCTATACACAAACAGTTATTCCTGATGAAATTATTCCTATTGATAAATACATCCGCCTTCAGGGCAGATTCAGACACCTGACCGAGCAAGATATTAAAGAATACCAGAAGATGGTGGATAAAAAGTTTGAGCGTTTACAAGAGAGGTTTGAAAAAGGAAAGAAATCTACATCAAAATAGTGCTCGCTGAATTCTCTTGATCCTTTTTTTTCGTATTCTCTTCTCAACTCCTCGTTTTATATGTAAGCTTACCTGCCAATGGTATTGTCAAATCCTTTAAATTCCTACAAAAGGAATCAAACGAATTGACACTAATTCCTCAATTGCTTATGCTACTTTTATTTTCAAAGCTAATAGTAGTATGGCTATGAATATCGTCTATACTGTTATAATCTAAACTCGAACGAGGGTTATGACCATCCGTAGAGTTCTCATATTTACCCCAATAATAATCATATTATTCTTGCTCCAGTCATATTTCTGGGTACCAACCTATGAAGAGCAGTCACGGGGCAACCCCAAACGCCTTAACGAATACATTACAGCATCCATAGGTGATGCCAGCATCCTCAATCCGATCCTGTCAGCAGATTCTGCCAGCAGTCAAATAGAGTCTATGGTTTTTGAAGGACTCATTGACAGGGATGAAGACCTCAACTTTAGAGGGCGCCTTGCCACTTCCTGGCGCATACATGAAGAGGCCTTTTTTTATGTAAATGAAAAGACTGATATACTCAACTATGGAAAACTAAGAGCAAAGGAAGTGATTGAGCTTCTCAGGAGGGCTAAGGCCAGGGATCTGCTGATCAGCAAAGAGGCTAAGGCATCTTTGGATAACATTAAAGAGTTTTCTATCATTCCAGCCAGCGAATTTTTGGTAACGCGACATGAGAAAAAGCCAAAGACAGATAAAGAAAACAGAGAGGTAAGGATTCAGGTCATGGCGCCGGCCAGGATTAAAATGCTCTTACACAGTGTAGATCAAGATCTCTTTAAAAACCTCTCAATTATTTTGGGAAAACAATATTTTAGCTCCTTTAATGGGGAGTCTTACTTAAGATTTGATCAGGAAGTTGGGCAAAATAAAAGGGCTAAATATGCACAAGAGATCCTTCCTTCTATTGAACATAATCCAATTATGGTCTTTCCGTTACGTCCCAATGTAAAATTTCATGATGGCCACATTCTTGATGCATACGATGTCAAGTTCACCTATGAGGCGATCGTAAATCCAAAGAACCTCTCTCCACGGGTAGCAGATTATGAGCCAGTCAAGCATGTGGAGGTAATTGATCCCCTGACCGTGCGCATTATTTATAAACGACTCTATTCACCAGCCCTTAGCACATGGGCAATGGGAATACTCCCTGAGCATCTCTTAAATGATGAAGCCTTAGTAGATGAGGCTAAAAAAGCTGGAAAAGATCCGAATAAATTTTCCTTGCGGCAGAGCAGCTTTAATCGCCACCCCATTGGATGCGGTCCCTTTGTGTTCAGAGAGTGGAAATCGGATCAATACATCATAATGGATCGGTTTGATAAGTATTGGGAGGGACCACCAAATTATAAACAGTATATCTATCGGGTCATTCCTGATCTTCTCACCCAAGAGATGGAATTCTATGCAGGCACTGTTGACAGCTACGGTGTTCAGCCACATCAGGTTCAGCGCCTCGAGAACGATCCAAAGTATCAGAGCTTTTCTGGGCCCTCTTTTGGTTACACATACATCGGCTATAACATGAGGCGAAAACCTTTTGATGATCCTCGAGTCCGAATGGCCCTCAGTATGGCCATTGATGTGGATAAAATCATAAAATATGTCCTCTATGATCAGGGGGAAAGGATTACCGGCCCCTTTGTAAAGCAGACCGATTATTACAATCATAGTATTAACCCAGTTCCTTATGATCCCAAAGGAGCGCTAAGGCTCCTTGAAAAAGTGGGCTGGAAACGAAACAAGGAAGGCTGGCTGGAGAAGGACGGTAAGAGGTTTCAATTTACCCTCATCACCAATAGTGGCAATGACCTGAGAAAAGCTATCTTAACCATTGCCCAGGACGGATGGAAACAGATCGGCATTGACGTTCGCACCGATCTCCTTGAATGGGCGGTGTTTATTCAGGAGCGTGTGGATAAGGCAGATTTTGATGCCCTGATCCTGGGCTGGAGCATGGGAATTGAACCTGATCTTTATCAGATATGGCATTCGAGTCAGGCCAACCCGTATCAGCTTAATTTCGTGGGTTTTAAAAATAAAGAGGCCGATGATCTCATCATCAAGATCAGGCAGGAATATAATCATGAAAAACAGGTAGACTACTGCCACCGCCTTCACGAGATCATTGCAACGGAGCAGCCCTATACTTTTCTTTACGTTACCAAGTGGACAGCTGTGTTAGATAAAAGAATTGTAATAAAGGAAATAGATTTAAAAGGGAATACCATCTATAAAAAGATCACGCCTACCAAAACAGGAAGCTATACGTTTCATTTCAACAAGTGGATAAAGCTTTCTGACGCACCCAGCTTCGCACTGGATGGATAGATTTGGAAACTGGAAACTCGAAAATTGAAACTAGATAAATAAGGAGGTTACTATATTCTAATAAAAAAATGATTCACTGGCCCAGATCCACCTGCCACCCGCCTGCCGGATGTCGGGCATGGATGGTGGACAGGCCAAATTCTCACCAAGTTTCGGGTTTCAAATATCAAGTTTCTGTAAAACTGTTGTCCTTTAAAAAAACATGAAAAAGGTAAAACACCTTTAATCCACAAAGAGGCTGCTAAATAATGATATCATTCATAGGTCGAAGTATTATACAAAAGATTATTACTCTTTTCTTTGTTTCAGTGGTCTCTTTTTTGATCATTCATCTTGCTCCTGGCAAGCCCAGCCAGGTTGATCCCCTAAATCCCAAATTCACCCCAGAGATGGTGGAGCGATTTCGGAAAGAATTTCATTTAGATAAACCTCTCTACACCCAATATCTTCTTTTTTATAAAGATCTTTTCACAGGAAAAACCGTTTCCTGGAAAGACAACCAGTCGGTGCTCAAAAAGATATGGGAGCGATTTCTGAATAGTCTTCCTCTTTTTATTGTGGGCACTATACTCACCTGGACTTTGTCTTTTCCAATCGGTATCCGTTCAGCGCTTTTCAGGGGAGGATTCTATGATCGAAGCGCCACGTTCTTTTCATATCTATTGATATCTATTCCCGGCTTCTTTTTTGCCTATATTCTGATTATCTTTGTGGTTACCCACTTTCATGTGCCGGTAATTGGCATGGAAACCTTTGGGCTCGGGGCTGCTTCTTTGCCCCATCTTGTCATGGACCGAATCTGGCATCTATTGATCCCATCTGTGCTGGGCGCTACTGGTGGGATTGCGGTTCTTTCCAGGTATGTGCGCAGCCAGATGCTTGAGGTCGAGGGTCAGGATTATGTACGAACTGCTAAGGCAAAGGGTCTCCCGCCAGAGGTGGTCCACTACAAACATGCCTTGCGCAATGCCCTTTTGCCCTTTGTGACCATGTTTGGACTGATTTTGCCGGGTCTCATTGGCGGCTCTGTAATCATTGAATCTATTTTCTCATGGCCAGGCATGGGCAGGATGGCCTATGAGGCCATTCTGGCCCGAGACTACCCAATTATCCTGACAGTTAATTTTCTTTCAGCGGTGCTTGTACTGGCAGGCACCTTTGTGTCTGATGTGCTCTACATGGTAGTAGACCCGAGGATCAGGTTATAATGAAGACATATACAAAAAACTCCTTGCAAAATAGTAGAATAGAAAAATCCATTACTGTTCCAAGAAAAACCCGCTTTCAGCAATCCTGGGGGCTTCTTAAGAAAAATAAACTCGCTTTTGTAGGCCTTCTAATTTTTGTCCTCTTCTTCTTTACTGCCCTTGCAGGCATTATACTTACTTCTGGCACCGAGCCTTACTTTGACCCTTCCACGATAAGACTCCAGGAAAAACTACGACCCCCGCTCTCTAATCCCAATCTAAAGACCTTGCGGCCCGAAGAAACACCCAAATTAGGATTATACCTATTCGGGACTGATGATCTGGGAAGGGACGTTTTTGCGAGGATGCTACAGGGTGCCTGGGTATCCCTCACAGTAGGGTTTGTTGCTGTGGGGATTGCGGTACTTATAGGAATATTCCTGGGGGGGATAGCAGGCTATTTTGGACAAAACAATATTTGCCTTAATCACATTCTGATAGCTTTGATCCTGTTCACCGGGGTAGTATTACTTTTTATGGGAAACAGGTATCTGGGTGTAATCTTTCTTGTCCCAGGCATTGCCTACATTATTTATATCCTTCTGCTGAAAAAGAGATCAGTGAAAAAAGCTCATTCAATATGGCTGCAGATCCTTCACAAAAAGGCCATCTCTGTTGACACCCTGATAATGAGAGTGGTGGATATTATGTTGTGCTTCCCGAGTTTTTTCCTGATCCTCACCGTGGTCGCCCTACTCCCTGCAAGCATCTACAACATTATGATTGTCATTGGCCTGACAAGCTGGATGGGCACCACTCGCTTTGTGCGGGCTGAATTTCTCTCATTAAGAGAGCAGGATTTTGTAACCGCTGTCAAGGCCCTTGGGATCAGTAACCTTCGGATTATATTTCGTCACATGGTGCCTAATGCTATTGCGCCAGTGCTGGTGTCTGCCACAATTGGCATTGCCACGGCTATTCTAACAGAAGCGGGTTTGAGTTTTCTCGGATTTGGCGTTCCACCACCCCATGCCACGTGGGGTAATATACTGTCTGATGGAAAGCGTTTCATTTTCGATGCACCCTGGCTCACCTTTGTTCCAGGACTTGCCATCCTGATCGTCGTGCTCTCATTTAATCTGTTTGGCGAGGGCTTGCGGGATATATTTAATCCAAAACTCAGGGAGAGGTATTGATCAAGAGAGTGAGCTAAAGTGCCTAAAATGTCTAAAGTGAGCTAAAGTTAAGCTAAAAAACGGAATGGACAATAAACAATTCGCAAAGGAGCTTGAAAAGAGGACAAAGATATTTGCAGTCCGAATTATTCGTCTATCATCGAAACTTCCCAATACCCCAGAAGCAAGAGTTGTACGAAATCAAACAACAAAATCTGGGACCTCTATCGGTGCTAATTACCGGGAAGCCAATCGGGCAAGAAGCAAGGCGGATTTCAGAAACAAGATCGATATTTGCGAAAGTGAATCTAGTGAAACGCAATATTGGTTGGAGGTGATAGTAGAAATGGAGTGGTCGTCCTTTGACCAAGTGAAATACGAATATGAAGAATGTAGTCAATTGCTCGCCATTTTTACCTCAATAGGTAAAAGGAAATAGCGAGGAGGTTGTTTTAACGGTTAGATCATTTTTGATAATCCAAACTTTAGGCACTTTAGGCACTTTAGATCACTTTAGGCACTTTTGATGGATACTATTCTTCTCTCCGTCCAAGACTTAAAGGTTTATTTCCAGCTTGATGGAAGTTTATCCAGAGCTGTTGATGGGGTAAGTTTTGATATCGGAAAAGGAGAGACAGTCTGTCTCGTTGGAGAATCGGGCTGCGGAAAAAGTGTATCTGCTTTAACTATCCTCGGGATTATCCCTCAACCCCCTGGTAAAATTATGGGCGGCACAGTACTGTTCAACGAGCAAAATCTCCTGGATTTGAGTGAAGAAGAAATGCAAAAGATTCGTGGTAATCACATATCTATGGTTTTCCAGGAACCTATGACCTCACTAAACCCAGTATTTACCATACAGGACCAGATCCAAGAGGCCATCATGGTCCATGAAAAGGTGGATGAGAAAGAGCTACAACAAAGATGTATACAACTCCTTAAAGATGTGGGTATCGCATCGCCTGAGGAGCGTCTTAAAGATTATCCGCACCAGCTTAGCGGTGGGCAGAAACAGCGTGTTATGATTGCTATGGCATTGGCATGCAATCCTGATCTGGTGATTGCTGATGAGCCAACCACTGCCCTTGATGTCACCATTCAAGCGCAGATCCTGAATCTATTTGAAGAGCTTCAAAAAAAGCGGCGAATGTCTCTTCTCTATATTACTCATGACCTTGGGGTGGTTGCAAATATTGCCGATCGTATATACGTGATGTATGCAGGCATTATTGTTGAGCAGGGCACGGCAAAAGAAATCTTTCATGCTCCATGTCACCCTTACACGCAGGGGCTTCTTGCATCACTGCCGAGCCCAACAAAACGGGGAAGTGCGCTCCATAGCATCCCAGGAACAGTGCCAGACCCCGCATATAAGCCGAGTGGATGTCCATTTCATCCCAGATGTGATTTTGCTATTGATACGTGCAGGGTGGAATCTCCCAAAATGTGTGATTATGGCAAGGGGCACTTGAGTCGCTGTCCAGTGCTTTATTCAGGTAAAAGCCAAGGAATTTCTACCTATGTTACCAATGACTAATAACAACACGATTCTTAAAGCAGGAGGGATAAAAAAATATTTCCCAGTGCGCAGGGGATTCTTCCAAAATGTCATTGGCTGGATCAAGGCCGTTGATGGGGTGGATCTTTATATTGACAAGCAGAAAACATTGGGTCTGGTTGGGGAGAGCGGATGTGGTAAATCCACAATTGGTCGACTTATTTTAAAGCTTTTGGAACCTAATGAGGGCAAGATCATTTATCAGAATAAGGATATCACCAGCCTTTCTCAGAATGAAATGAAGCCTTTGCGCAAAGAGATGCAGATCATTTTCCAAGACCCTTTTGGTTCTTTAAATCCCCGGATGACCGCTGGACAATCTATTGAAGAAGGCCTGCGAACATTGCCAATAAAAGGACATCATGAGCGAAAGCGGCGTATTATAGAGCTCCTGGATATGGTAGGTATTGCCTCCTCAAGCGCTGATCGCTACCCCCATGAATTCAGTGGTGGTCAGCGCCAGCGCATCGGCATAGCCAGGGCCTTGAGCGTTAATCCCTCATTAATTATATGTGATGAGCCAGTATCGGCACTTGATGTATCTATACAATCCCAAATTATTAATCTTCTGAAAGAGCTACAAAATACCTTGGGTCTAAGCTATCTCTTTATCTCCCATGACCTTAATGTCGTTGGTTACATCAGTGATATGGTTGCTGTAATGTACCTAGGTCACATAATGGAATATGCACCGATAGAGGAAATGTATAATAATCCTCTCCATCCATATACACTTGCATTACTTTCAGCCATACCCGAACCCAATCCAGACGATCGTGGTACGCGGAAAACACTTACAGGTGATGTTCCAAGCCCTTTTAATCCACCTCCAGGGTGTAAGTTTCAGGGGAGATGCCCTCTTGTTGAAGACAGGTGCAAAAAAGAAGAAATAGGCTTTTACACGGTAAATGAGAACCATACAGTCCGATGTTGGAAGGTAGTTAGGTAAATGGTTACCTCTCACAGAGCGCACAGAGACGCAAAGTTTTTGAGCTGAATTTCTGAGCGGGCAATTCAATTCAAAATGAATACCGCTCACGCGGGATTCATCAACTTGGTTAGCAGATATCAAATGATCAATCTACTTGCTCATTGATGCTGTCATCAAAGTTAGAAAAATGCCCCAAAAGGGGCTGATTATTTTGCCTGATTTTTCTACCCCTGCCCCGTTAAATTCGCAGACTATTTAACTGGGGTCAAAAAATCAGGCAAAGAGGAATATCTCCGTGATCCCTGCCCGACAGACGGCAGGCGGGTCTGCGTGCTCGAGCGATCCCGCGATAAATCTGGGGAGAGCGGGCGAGAGAAACATAATCCCATGATCAAATACAACTGGAGGATAAAAATGACCATACCCAAAACAAATAGTGAAATTACACAAAAAACAATTGGCCAGCTGTTGAATGATGTCGCTGCTGAATATCCCAACAATATGGCCCTTGTTCATTCCAATTCTAATATCAGGCAAACATATAATCTCTTTTTATCAGAAATAAACAGGGCCGCAAGAGGTCTGATAAAAATAGGTATTAAAAAGGGTGACAGGGTTGCGCTTTGGGCACCTAACTCGCCTGAATGGATTATCTCACAGATGGCTCTCGCAAAAATAGGCGCTATTGTTGTGCCAGTAGATCATGGAGCAGAAAAAGAAGATCTCCGTTACATCCTGGAACAATCAGGGTCACGCTCCATTATTATGGCAAGGGAACTGGAGCTTGATAGAGAGCTAAAAGAAAAACTCAAAAATACCATTGTTTTAGATGAAAAACGCTATCCTGGTATGACTTCATGGCAGGAGCTAATGGAAATGGGTGATGCTATTGATCTTGAAACTCTTGCTCAAACAGAAAATGAAATTAGCCCGAATGATCCAGTTGCCATAATGTATACATCTGGAACTACCGGTAAGCCAAAGGGTGTTGTTCTTGACCATTGTGGTCTTGTTAATAAATCCATATTTGCAGCATTGAGACAGGGACTTAACAATCACGATAGGCTTTGCTTATTTTTTCCCCTATTTCATATGTTTGGAAATACATGTATTGTATTAGCAGGGCTTATTAAGGGTGCTTCAATTATCATACCCTGCGCTACCTTTGAGCCATCCAAGATACTATCAGCTATTTACACTGAAAAATGTACTGCCATTTATGGCTCTCCGAGCATGCTTATCACCCTCATCGATAACGCAGAATTTGATCCTGAAAAGTGGAAAACGCTTAGTAAAGGGACAATAGGTGGTGCACCATGTCCGATAGAATTAATGAGAAAGCTTGTGGAGGATATAGGTATTTCAGACATTACCGTCGCCTACGGTATCACGGAGGCCTCTTCATGGATAACTATGACCAGGCCTAATGATCCTTTAGATATCAGGGTTTCAACCATTGGCAGTGCCTTGGAATGCAATGAGGTCAAGATATTAGATCCGACAACCGGTGAAGATCTTCCACCTCACAGTCAGGGAGAACTTTGTACCAGGGGTTTTCTGATGAAGGAATATTATAACATGCCTGCTGCAACTGCATCTGTTGTTGATAAACAAGGATGGTTCCATACAGGAGATCTCGGCGAGATGGATGAAAATGGCTATGTTACAATAACAGGAAGGCTCAAGGATGTTATCGTAAGAAAAGGAGTTGAGATTTATCCAACGGAGTTAGAGGAAATAATCTATAAGTTGCCCGGTGTCTCAGAAGTTCAAGTTTTTGGATTCCCGCATCCTGAAAAAGGCCAGGAAATCGCTGCCTGGGTAAAAATCAAGGAAGGTGCACAGGTCTCTCTTGAGAGCCTTGAAAAATATGTTAAGAATACTGTTTCCAAAGAGAAAGAGCCAGATTACTATAAAGTAGTCACAACATTTCCCATGACACGATCAGGCAAGGTACAGAAGTTTAAACTGGCAGACATGGCAAAAGAGGAATATCTGGATTAAGTGAAGAAGGTAACCACGCGGATATTGCGATAACTATGAGATTAGGATTTGAAATCTGGATTAAAACCAAGCTATTACCTGATAGTGAGAGCTGTCCACACAAGAATATGGAAGCAAAGCAAGCTCATGGCATCGATTCTTTGTCTCTAACGTCCTCTTATTAAAAAAATGGTCCTTTTTTAATATCGGAAAAATCTTCCGAGTGCTGTTAGTATAGAGGCTATTTACACTCCCCGATTCGCTTGCCATTCATGTGGGTGGTAATTTTCATATTTGCCGGAGGCATTACCATTACCATTGTACCTTTAAGACTATTCCCGCTGTAGGTCGTCTTGCCTGTTCCTTTCATTTTTCCACCCTGGGTGGTGCATTCAAGGGTCCAGGTCACTGTATCGCCATCTACTTTTACATCGGTAACTGTGCACTCCTGTCCCGGTTGTTGAGGGCCCTGCGGAACAAAGTCCTTTTTTGTCAGGCACTGAGTGTGTTTCATCGGCGGCATTGCCATTCCCGGCATTTCTGTTTTTATGGTCATTTCCCAAAGCCCTGCCTTCATATTTGGCACTGAACCAGCAAAGGAAATTGAAGCGGCTGTCAGGAGAATTATTGAGGCGAAGAATAGTTTTTTTATCACGGGTATCCCTCCTTTTTTTTGAAATGCTATCGGCCTATTTCTTCTTTAGTTTCCACAATACTCTGTGTTGTCTTTTTCCTTTAATTGTATATATATGAGATAGCTGTGTATAGTCAAGCTGTGTAGTCAAAAAAATATTGAACTGTCCTTTAGAAACATCCTATAGAAAGTTTTTGCTAAAATCTTTGTTATATGGAACGGAACAGCATGTGGGTTGAAAGCCGGGCTTCAATCCGAGATTTAATGCCAGATCAATTGTCTCTTTTGACCATACAGCCATTCTGGTAGCCCCTGCATAAATGGCCAGCTCTTCCATTATATGTCCTTCTTTATTTCTTGGCCTCTCACACCCCAGAGATATTGGAGTTTGGGGCATCATCAATCGGGCCGTGGCAATCAATCGAGCAATCTCTATTGGAGATGGGGGCAAGACATCTGACATAGGTGTACCTTTTAATGGCATAAGAACAACAATTACAAAAGAAGAAGGCTTAAAACGACTTATAATTCGCAGGGCATTATATTCGCCATGTATTTTACCATACATGAGCCCAGCCACAATATGAGGGACAACATCAAGGCCTGATTTGAAGAGATTCTCAAGTGATGTTATCACCTTTTGAAGACTATCAAGGTGGTAAATCTTTTTTGCAGTTTCCTCATCACCCATTACATCAATTAGTGCCTGATCCACGCCTGCTTCTTTAAGGGCGACTGCTGTGTTGAAATCTAAAAAGCCACTATGTACAGATAGAAATAAATCTGTTTCAGTCTTTATTTTTTGTATTGCCTGATAGAATTTCCCCCAGGGGAGCCTCCCTTCAAGGTCTGATCCGCCGCTTAAAAGAACCCCTAAATGACCTGAATGCGCTAACTTAAGGCACTTTGTTATAAGAGTTTCTGGATCTCTTGCCTTTATCATAGGCTTTAGAAGCAATCCCTTACAGTGCTCACATAGTAACTGGCAACTATCCCCGGTTAATGATAGAGCAGGGTACAGGCCCCTCATCTTTCCATACCTGATCATACCAGGAAGGTAAAATGTAAAATTGCTTCCATGGTTCTCTCTGGTAACATTCCACGCTTGATCAAAGAGATCCCTGTCTTTCTTTTGTATTATATTGTCACTACCTTTTTTCATTTGGATTACTTTTTCTTGACAGATAAGGTTTCTTTTAGAATACTTCTTTAATAAAATAGTTTATGCCAATTGTCTATTATGTGTTTTTAAAAGGAGGGATCTTATGAAAATATTTTTTTCTTATTTTAAATTACTTTTCTGTATAGCCCTTATCTTCTTTTTTGCATGTGCTACTATCTCTAAACTTGAAGTTACATATAACACTATGCCAAAATCGAATACTCTGGAGGGAAAGGAAATATATTTCGCCTTTATTGACAAGAGAGCCAATAAAGATATTATTGGCAATGGAGCAAAGAGGGTATATAAAAATTTTTCTGGGAATATTAATTATTTTCTATCAAAAGTAGAAAAGGAGAGATTCCTTGTTGGAATTTATGACATAGAAACCCTTTTTAATAAAACCTTTACTCTTTATTTAGAGAATATGGGACTACAATTGTTACCTGAGCGGAAAGAAGGGATTCCAGAGTTAGCTATAAACTTATACGATTTTACTCTGGATCTGTCTGGCCGTAGGTGGATTGCCAAAATAGATTACGAGGTTGAATTTACTCAGGAGGGAAATGTTTTAACCAGGAGATTTAAGGGCCAGTCAGAAAAGTTTCGAATTTCCCGCCTAAAACAGGCGCATCAAGTAATGAGTGAAACATTTAATGATATGGTAAATAAACTTGATGTAAAGAGACTGTTCGTTGATATCTCAGAGTAAAAAAGGGCGAAGGAGCCCGCTGCCGGATGGCGGGCAGGCTTAAGGTAAATTAGTTAAGTCGTTAATTCGTTGAATAGGTAATTATTTGACTATTCAATCATGTAACCAATTTTGCAGGGGATCTCATTGATTTATGTTTGATTTACAGAATCTAAAGACTATAGGCCGCTATCAGATTCTTAAACAATTAGGGCATGGCAGTGTGGGAGCTGTTTATCTTGGAAAAGACCCTTATATTGAACGTCACGTAGCTATTAAGGTTTACCGTCTCCCTAATGATAAAGGCCCTGAGGAAATAGAGGCCTATAAGAAGAGTTTTTTTGTTGAGGCACAATCTGCAGGGCGTCTTATGCACCCAAATATTGTAACCATATACGATGCTGATCTACAACAAGACTTTTGTTATATTACCATGGAGTATATAGGCGGATCCACATTAGAGAAATTTTGTAAGCCTGATAATCTTTTGCCTATAGAGAGGGTACTCAAGATTATTTTCAATGTATGCAAAGGCTTAGAATATGCCCATCAAAACCAGGTAATTCACCGTGACATAAAACCCTCTAACATCATTCTTAGCCTATCAGGTCAGGTAAAAATAACTGATTTTAGCATCGCCTATATCAAAAGGGGTCACGCAACTGTTGTTAAGGGTTTATTCGGCTCCCCCAGCTATATGTCACCTGAACAAGTTAAAGAGGAGTTTATAACAGAGAGAAACGATATCTTTTCTCTTGGCTCAGTCCTTTATGAACTTCTCACCGGTAAAAAGGCATTCGAAGGAGAAAACGAATACTCTATTATGTTTAAGATTGTGAACAATGACCCTCCCCCAATTCTGGAATTAAAACCAGAGTTACCAACAATATTCGGAGATATTTGTAACAAGGCCCTCGCCAAGGATCCATCTCAACGGTATCAGTGCAGCATGGACTTTGCTTACGATCTGAGGCTGGCCTTACATAGCTTAAAGGAAATACCAAAAGAAACCCATGACAGCGAGTTGTTAACTTATATCAAAGATCTGCCTTTTTTTAGCACCTTCACTGAAAATCAGATTGACCAGATCCTTTCGGCATGTGATTTAGTTAAGGTTGAGAAGGGTGAGACGATTATACAAGAAGGAGAGATAGACGATTCTTTTTATATTTTGATTAGTGGTCAAGTGGTGGTCAAAACGGGGAAAAAAAGGCTGGCTGTTTTAGAAAAGGGACAATGTTTTGGAGAGATGGCCTATCTGACCGGTGAAGCTCGCTCAGCTAGCATTATTACCAAAGAGGAGTGTATTTTACTGAAAATCAGTTCTACCCTTTTGAATGGATTATCCGAAGATATTCAGCTTCTATTCTTTAAAAACTTCACTCAAACAATAATCAAACGTCTATCCAAATGAGCCACAAAGGCATAAAAAAGCCCCTGGATAATTAATCCCAAGGGCTTGAAAAGCAGTAGGAGGGGATGTTAAAGGTTAAAATCAGAGTGTCCTGTCAAGGTAGGTAGGTTAAGCCATTCCCAAAAAATGGCAATTTTACTTTCTGATCAATTACATCTCTGCCCAAATATTAAATATGGTTGGATTGAAGGTTTCAAAACGTATTGGAAAGGCTTCTGGAGATGCTCTGGCTTATGACTAATAGCAGTATACAAAAGCGAAGTGATAGACAGTACCTATACAATATATGGAATTTCCAAAAAAAGCAGGCCCGCGATGGACCTGCTTTATCACTTAAGAAGGGGTATCCGCAAAACCACCTTACATTTCAATTGTAATTCCGGCGATGTCTTTCATTAAATCAAATTTAATCTTCCTCCATGTTGGACTTCCCTCAATGAAAGCTTCCTTATAACTACCCCAGGGTTCATTAATCTCGTAAACTTCAAAGTCCATTTCTCCATTCATATTGACATCCTGGTACGTAAAAACGCAATAGGTTCCTTTTGGTACGTTATCAAATGTAAACGATACTTTTCCTGCTTTTTTCAGATCAGCATTCATGTGTATAACCTTGCATGGTGATTGTGATAGCTCATGCCGTGCGCGATGGAAATCTTGAAATCCTTCCATAGTAAGCAGACATATATATATGTCCCCATCATATTGAAAAGTCACTTCTCCTGATACGGTGAATTTTTCTTCCGCATACGCAAAAGCAAACACCATGAAAAGAATTCCCAACAAAAGCATTAACTTTTTAAACATGATACACCTCCTTTTCTTAAAAAACTCACCCTTGTTAATTTTCTGCACTATAAGTGTTTTTCAAAAAAAAGGCAGAGCCACAGATGACGAGCCGATCGCTTAACGTGTTGAAGAAAAGTGAAAAAGGACTGCTGACTGAGTATCAGCGGTCCTTTTCTTTCTGGAAGAAATCTTCCGCAACGGGCAGATGCTATACTGACTGAAAAATTCTAAGCAGCTTTGTTACTGATAATCCTAAAAACAGCAGTTAGATTAAAGAATCGTCATAACTTATTGCAAAAACTTTACTTTCCAATGTTCCCTGCAGGTGGTCCTTTGAGCAAAAAAATCCCTCTATCAGATTCTACCCGATAGGGAGACAAATGTTAAGAAGTTTTCAACACGTTAAGCGATCGGCTCGCCACAGATGACTCTACCCTTTTCTTGTGCTATTGCATTAATTTGATAGCCTCACTAACTTTATGACATATTCTGATATCGTAGCTGTAGCCCGGCACATCGGTAAACTTGAGATAGGCCTTAGTGATGGTATCAAATGCTTCTTTGGCCTTAGCATCATCCACTTCTAAAATGGAAATGTTGTGATACCCTTTTTCGGTTGTGGAATAAACATAATTACCTTTTCCCTTAATATACTCAGGGAGACGAGGTAACACCAAAAAGCGCTTAGCAACTTCCCTACCACTTTGTATAGGATAGTCCGAATGGCAAATAATAATCATTTTATCCTCCTATTTGAAAAGAGAAAAACAATTTCCCCCAAAAGACTTGGGCGTAATTTTTTGAAAAAGCCCATTAAACACTTAAAGCATTAGACATTGAAATTAGAAGACCTCCAATCAGGTAATATCAACCCTCATGGAGGCTCCATTTAAGGAATTTCAAATGCCCTATTTTTTTAAATCGTTTCATGTCCTGTTTAGCGAAAATAGTTATTTTGTTTCGCATCAAGCCGTCAATTTAAACGACTTCGAACTTGCTGTTGTAAACTACCGTTTCGTCAATTAGCCTATCTCGCCATGTTTGGTGTGGTTGATGGTTTTTGGTCTTCTAAAAGGATTAAGCCCCCCAACAGAACAACCACTTCCTGTTGGGAGCGCAGCATGCACATTTTGAGTGGTTTCTCCATAGGAAAAATAAATAGTAGAAATTTTAAAATTTGTTATTAGTAAGGATGACACAAGGGAAACAAAAGTCAAGACGGAATTGTTAGGTAGAAAATACGGATGGAAAATACCGATTATTTGAAAACCAACAGGTGGGATCTGATACGGGTTATTTTCTGGGTTTCTTTTTTTAAGAGGTGCTGCATTGTTTAATAGGCAAATGTTACTCATGGGGTTGTAACAATATATTGTGGGAGGAAAAGGTAAGCGAACAATTCAGGTTACGTGCCAGATTGGGTACATAGATTCTATTTGATTTTATTCAATACTACAAACACAATACTTGAAAATTTCAGCCTTTCAATTGTTTCCAAGTATAGCAGTAATCAAAGCCTAAGCATTAACTCGCAAATCAGTCGCGCGACTTTTTGCGTCGGCTGTATTTGCCTTGTTATATAGTTTCTGAAGTATCTGCTATTTTTGTAATCTGTGGGACTGGTTTCTCCCAACGCTTAAGGTGTTGAAGAACACCTTGATAATAGTTCACAAGCATTTCTTCAATAATCTGTACTACTCCTTTCCTGCTCTCAAATTTACTACCAAGATACTTGAGGAACATAATGCTGAAACTCTTAATTTCTCGAGATCCGATCATGTCAGCAGCCGAGTCTAACTCATTGAAGTGTAATCGAATTGGATCCTTGACAAATTTGAGGTTGATCTCGATAAATAAATCAGGCAATAACGAATTGAAAAGATCTGGATTCTTCTTTTCGGATTGCTTCAATTGATTGCGAACCCATGAAATTTGACCTCGTGTTTTCTTATCAAGAGGTGGATTTAAAGTGGCGGACATTTCGACATTCTTACGATCAAAAAATGCTCTGATATCTAAGAATGCGGCTGCTCTGTCAATCTGTAAAGTTGACCCAAGATATCGATTATTGATAAGCTCCTTCTTTTCATATTTAACTCTTGCTGATAAATCATTTTTAAATTTTATTTTTCCTGATTTAACAAGAAGACCAAGTTTACGGCTAAGAATTAGAGCCATATCACGTTCTTCTTGCAACCAGCTGGAGACTGTATCTTCCACACAAGGATCTGTCATATTAAGTGAGGTCCCAGCATTCGCTTTTTGAGTCAATTCGACCCAACCAGGCTTCATTTGCGTGAAGCCAAGAATACCTGAATTAGGTGATTCAAAATAATCCACGATTTCCTTCATAATCTCAACTTGATCAGTGTCAGAAATATTGTTGCCGCTTTCAGCTAAGAGAATGTGCGCAATTGTTAAAATGAAGGACCATGACAGGTGATAGGTAGATACCTGTTTCGGTGTGCGAATATTGAGAGGGGATTGGGTTGGGAACGATACGAATTGATTAGAGACAGTAAGCAGGTTAGGAATTCCGTAAGCTTTTGCTATTCCGAGGTAATCTTGGATCTGTTCCTCATTTAGCTCGATACTTTTATTTTTAACCTCAAGCAGTAGAGCATCTATGATTGTGTTACATCGAATTACTATGATCAATCCATCGACTCGTTTTCGCTCAAATAGAACGAATTCAGCCTCTGTATACATACGGAGATACTTACTTCTGCTAAAGTCAATTGTTCTGAAAATCTGATCTCGGAATTCATTCACTAACCTAAGCGCAGATAAGAATATCGACGTTATCGCCATCTCGTCACCCGGCTTGTAGAAGGGGATAAGTCTGGCTGGTTGTAAATACAGCTCTTTTCCTGAACTCAGCAATGAATCGAAATCATTCACTGACATACCTATCAGTTTTATTGGCTTTGCACTCATTATTTACCCCTTTTTTAGATAGACCATATAACAAGTGATTATATGGTTTCTGTTTAACTTACAAAAAATAATATCCTTTGCTCTAAAAATCAGTCTGTTTTATGACTTTCCTAACTGTATAACATTGCAATTTGCATGATAAAAAGAAAACTGCTTTTCTCCGAAGAACCTATTTTAAAAATATTTGAGTTTTGATTACGTGCCACAGGTGACAGCAGGATTCTATCCGATTTTATTACAACATACAAATACAATACTAAACTTTTTCGTCTTCAAATTTGTCCAGGTGTATAGCAGAACACAATTGTAGTTTTCCGAATTGCGAATTTAGATATCACAGGTTTTGATGAAGGTGTACATTTTCCAGATAAGTTGGAGATATCAATGAATTTGAGGCTTTAAGAAATTCAGGCTTATCATAAAAGTCTATTTCTTATACATAATGAAATATGGCCAAGTTTCAGGATCTACAGTTGGATAGGCTTTATAATCATAAACAAGTTCTAATGTATTTCCATCGTCGCTGATCTTTACCAAGGCGTATTTTTTCGGAAACGCGTCACCTTCATCGAAAATCACATGAAGCCAAACATTGCCGCCCTTATCAATCCAACTCTTTTCAATTGTATATGTGCCGATATACATAGGAGATTTTGAAGTTTCATTGCTATAAAATTCCCATTTGCCATCCTTATTCATTATTTTTATTCCAGTAAAAAACTCGCTTTCATAATAGGCAGGATTTATCCAGGTTGTACAAAAGTATTTCATTGCCTCATCTACAGAAATTTCCTTCTTTTGATCCTCTGCTAATACAAGGGGAGCCACAAATAACATTAAGATACCTAGAAAAACCAATTTTTTTCTTTTCATTTTGCCCTCCATTTATAGCAAGGTTCATTAAATATATTGTTTTCTAAGCAAGAATTATTAATGTAAACAGAGGCTCAAAAGGTGGTCAGACGAGACGCAAGATTCGACTCAATCAGAAAAGCAGTGCTTCAGGTAAGCATTTAATAGGAAAATCAGGGCCATCTTAGATACATGTATACCTAGGTCCCTGAAGTTTTTCAATCAAAATTGGGGATTTTGGAAACTGGTAATACATTGAGAATATCACAAGAATAAGAAAACCTTTAATTCCCAATGGGAAAAGCCAAAAATTTGGCGGATTCAAAACTTTCTACTA
>CAZSWT010000043.1:0-30016 GCA_964611035.1 uncultured Desulfobacteraceae bacterium | reverse complement strand
TAGGTGAGTGTCGGGTCACTCCCAGCGATAGCACAGGATCTGAAATAGGCCATTGGCTCCACGTCTAACTCCTGTGCCTTTGTCTCGCTCATCAAGACCACCGCAGCTGCGCCATCATTTTCGGTAGAGGAATTTCCAGCAGTGCATACCCCATCAGGATAGACAGGGGGTAGTTTGGCAAGGCTCTCTAATGTCGTATCTGGCCGGGGTGTCTCATCTCTCTCAAAGATTACTTGTTTCCCTTTTCTTTGTGGGATAGGAACAGGGACAATCTCTTCAGCAAATTTGCCAGAGTCCATTGCAGCGATAGCCTTCTGATGACTTCTAAGGGACCAGGTATCGGCCTCCTCTCTGGTGATCTTCTCTTGTTTGGCTGCCTTTTCTGCCCAGGTCATCATGGAATTAAGCTCACCAAACCTCTCAATAGGCTGGGACATCACTCTTGCTCGCTGTATTCTGTCATAAAGGGGAATTCCCCACATAGAAAGGCTGCCATGCCCTTTTGGCATAAAGCCCCATTTTTCATCTGTTCTTCCACCCAAACCCCACTTGATATCGCCTGGAAGGTAGAGCTCTGCCTGGCTCATGCTGTCCATCCCTCCTGCAACGATAATATCTGCGTTACCAGTCTGTATTTTCATGACACCGAAAAATATGGCATCTAACCCTGAGCAACAACGGCGGTCCAGTGTTACGCCTGGAACTTCTTGAGGCCATCCAGCCTCAAGAAGGGCCATACGGGCACCATTTGCACACTCTCCATTCTGGTACGACTGCCCCATGATTACATCATCTACGAGAGAAGACTCAATTGTAGCCCTTTTAATTACCTCATTCAGAACCAGACTCGTAAATTTGTATACTGAAATGTTGCGCAACGAGCCACCATACCTTCCGATAGGTGTCCGTGCCCCACTAACAATGACAACGTTTTTCAATTGTGAGCTCCTTGAATTTATAATTATAATCCTTTTTTCTGCCTCTTTCCGGATTCCAATCCGAATTCTCACAGCATTTTATATTCACCATTTATGAGATCGTACAATTATCTTACCTATTGTTAAAGAAATTTCAATCCTCATAAAATAATGCACTTTTTTCAGTTACATTTTAAAGAGAATTAAAAAATCCCTTGGGATATTACCAAAAGTTAGGGTAGTAGTAAATTCCTATTGCCTAAACTAATTGATAATGCAAAAATTAAATGCTCTTTTCTAAAAAAATAAGGTTACAGATTAATATATCGATTTTTGCTATTAAATATTATAGAAATGAGAGCCTTCCATAACCCATATTTTTCTGAAGAGGGTAGCAGAAACTATCAGGTTTTTCAAAGGTCTCGAATCACGATAATTTTACGATCTTGTTAGTTTTAAAAATTTTTCTCAGTAGCTTCATTATTAATTTGATTATAAGAATTAACCTCCTAGTCATCTTTTGGTCTGCAATCGGGTTTTAATACCCTCCATAATTTTCTTATCCTTTGATTTTCTTACAAGTCAAAAAACATAACGTCTTCGATAACATCTCCAACAATATAGTGGAGTTGGAAACCTACTGCCGCTCACGATATTTTATGATGCATTTAAAAAGTCCTCACCCCACTTAAATGTGAAAAAATAATTGGCCCCTTTGTGTTTATCTCAATTGTTGAATGCCTTTAATAATGCAGAAATGAATCATATAAAAATTTTTATTTGATTTTCTGATTGATTTTGTTATAAATATCATGAATTTTCTTCTAATGCCAAAATGCATTATCTTCTGCTGACAAATTTTTCTTTAATCCTGGAGGATTTATGGACTGGATTAAAAAAATTAATGAGTTATGCTTCATTTTCGATGCATCTCACAACGGAATAATGGTGATTGATGAGACAGGAACTATTGTGGTCTATAACCAGTCAGCGGGCAGAGCATTAAAAAGGAAACCAGAAATGGTTATCGGAAAACATATCGATGAGGTTTCTCCCGAGACTTGGCCCGATTTCAAACGAATTCTGGAAACAGGTATATCGCAGATAGGACGGAAAGTTACTATTGGTGACTCTACCATCGTCGCTAATCGGACTCCTATCAAATCCAATGGCAAGATTTTTGGAGTGCTGAGCATTTTTCAGGAGAGTTTTGAATATGAAAAAATTATCACGGAACTGGAAGGGTACAAAAGAATTAACAAAGAACTTGATGCTATCATTAACTCATCTTACGACGGATTGTACGTGACTGATGGAAAGGCAAATACCCTCAGAGTAAATAAAGCTTACGAGCGTATTTCCGGACTAAAGGCTAAAGATGTAGTTGGTCATAACATGCATGAATTGGTGGAAAAAGGATTCTTTAACCAGTCCGTTACTCTCGAAGTATTAAAGACCGGAAAACCAGTTACCATAATGCAGGACATTCTGGGCGGAAAAAAAGCAATGGTCACAGGAAACCCAATCTTTAATGAAAATGGGACAGAAATCATCCTTGTATTGACAAACGTGCGGGACATTACCGAACTCGATAGCCTTCGAAAGCAACTAGAGGACAGCCGGCAGATTTCAGAACGGTACTTATCAGAACTCAAGGAACTCAAGCTTCATACCTTAAAAAATCATAATTTTGTGGTAAAAAGCAAAAAGATGGAAAATATAGTCCACACGGCCTTAAAAGTATCAGAGGTTGATACGTCTATCCTTATCGCCGGGGAGACCGGTGTTGGAAAGGGACTGCTGGCAACAATCATCCACAACAATAGCCACAGAAGTGAAAAACCTTTCCTCAAAATCAATTGTGGCGCCATTCCTGAAACCCTTCTGGAGAGCGAACTTTTTGGATATAACCGAGGTGCCTTTACCGGTGCAAGAACAGATGGAAAGCCAGGTTTATTCGAAGTCGCCGATGGTGGGACAATATTCCTTGATGAAATAAGTGAAATGCCTCTTCACCTCCAGGTTAAACTCCTGGACGTCTTGGAGGACAGGCAAGTAACTCATCTCGGCAGTACGAAGCCTTTAAATGTCGATATCCGGATAATTGCTGCCACCAATATGGATCTTAAGAAAATGGTTGATCAAAAAAGATTTAGAGAAGATCTTTTCTTCCGACTTATGGTTGTCCCAATTCATATACCTCCCCTCAGAGAAAGAAAAGAAGATATATTCCCTTTGATCAACTTTTTTCTGGAAAAATTCAATAGATCACTCAAGAAAAATAAAAGAATTCTGAGAGATGCCTTGGATCTCCTGATGTTATATAACTATCCGGGAAATATAAGGGAACTTCAAAATATCACCGAAAGATTGGTCGTAATGAGTGAATCAGATCTAATAGGCATGGAAGATATTCCCCTTTACCTATTAGACAAAGAATCTGCTTACCAACTTCCTCAGAATTGTAAAATGACTTTGAACCTCAATAGATTTCTGCTAAACATCGAAGCCAGCCTGATCAAAGACGCGATAACACAATACGGGACAACTTACAAGGCTGCAAAATATCTGGGCATTAATCAGTCGACAGTTGTTCGAAAAATGCACAAATATAAGATCAATACCTTTAATGCAGAACTGCATTAACAATATCCCTGCTGTTAGACCAAAAAAACAAAAATATACAAGAAAATCAAAGTGTTATATTTGACTTAACAAACTTGAACTATCTTTCCCCTAAAAGTACTAAGTACCCTTACCAGAATGTCTAATAGATTGATTTAAAAGCTTTTTTCGTTCTGAATTCACCATTTTATCCCTTCTATCTTGTCTTACTTTTTGGCATAATATTTGCTTAATTTAATACTTCGGATGTCTCGTTTTTATGTTAGTTAGTTTCGCTCATCTTTAAATAAGGTAACAAAATTAACTCATTATATGAAACAAGGCCTTGGCTCAAGCTTTATCCCGAATGGATGCCACACGATTTAAAGCTAAGCTCTGCAACCGCTTTAGATCTCTTTCGTGCCTCAGCCGATCGTCGCCCTCATAATCCTTCAGTTTACTACTTTGACCATGAAATATCCTATAGAGAAATCGATCAATACTCTAATAGTCTTGCCGCCGCCCTCTTAGAATTTGGGGTTGAGAAAGGTGATCGTGTGGCTCTTATTCTTCAAAATATTCCACAGTTTCTCATAGGCCAATATGCAACTTGGAAACTTGGAGCAATCGTTGTTCCTTTGAACCCTATGTTCAAGGAAAAGGAATTATTATATTATTTTAAGGACTCTGAAGCGAAAACCCTCATCATTCTTGATGAAGTTCTTAGTTCTTTGGATCGATCCTTTTTAAAGCAGACGTTAATTGAAACCATTATCACCACGTCTTCTCTAGACATGCTACCTTCCGGAATTGAGCCTCCTAAATTGCTAAAGGGAGTAAAAAAAATATCTCTTCCGGGCACTTTGGATCTGATGGAGTTGTTGACTCGTTTCAGTGGTAGGGAAATGAAAGACCCAAGGCTGTCTCCTGACGATGTAGCTTATTTGACCTACACTTCTGGAACAACAGGCCCTCCTAAAGGGGCTATGAATACACACGGAAATGTTGTATTCAATGCCCGAGTATATAAAGCAAGCGCATTAATGGATGAAAATGATGTCGTCCTTGGTGTTGCACCGCTATTCCATGTAACAGGCGAGATTGCTCACCTAGCTGTTGCAGCACTCAATAGTATCCCTGTCATCCTTTATTATCGATTTAGCCCTGAAGAAACACTGCGGCTAACAGAACGTTGGAGAGCAACAATGACAGTTGCCTCAATTACCGTATTCACAGCCTTGATGAACCATCCTGACATTAAACGAAGGGATATTTCCTCTTTCAAAAAAGCATATAGTGGGGGCGCACCTGTTTCATCAACCATTGTAGAGCAATTTGAGAATCTTACAGGTCTCTATATTTACAATGTTTATGGTATGACAGAGACAACGTCTCCTTCACATATCACTCCTTTAGGGATGCGGTCGCCAGTGGACTCAACTAGTGGTGCTCTTTCTGTTGGCGTTCCTATTCCAAATAGCATTGTGAAAATTGTAGACTTAGATAAAGGTGTCAAAGAGCTTGCTCCCCGTGATGTCGGGGAAATCGTAGATAAGGGGCCTATGGTGGTCCAGGGATACTGGCATAAACCAGAGGAAACAAACCATGCCATCCGGGATGGCTGGCTTTATACTGGGGATGTTGGTAAAATGGATGATGATGGTTGGTTTTATGTAGTCGATCGGAAAAATGTAGATAGAAGGGGGGTGGTGATAAAGCAGTAACTCAAGCGTTGGTGGGCTCTTAGTGTAAGTAAAACTCTAATGAAAAGGAGAAAAAATGACAAAGAAAAATTTGGTAGGATTTTTGGTAAGCGTGATTTTGATTCTCGCTTTAGTGCTATCTTTAGTGGGAGTTTTTTCGCAACCGGTAGCAGCTGCATCGAAGAAACCGATCCTTATTGGCCACTTACATCCACTTACTGGGTCGTTTGCTATGTTCGGCACAGCCTGCGCGACTGGAATTGACGTGGCTATCGATGAAATCAACCTGGGCGGTGGCGTTCTGGGGAGACCCCTCAAAGTTATCAACAGAGATACCAAGATCTCCCCCAGTGTAGGCTTAAGAGAGGCAAAGGACTTGGTACTAAGCAAGAAGGTTGACTTCCTGATGGGGAATATAAGCAGTGGAGTCGCCTTAGCTATATCCGGATTTGCGAAAGAGGCGAAGGTCATTTATGTCGTAACTGGTTCTCGGTCAACTAAGATAACCGAAGACAAAGGACATCGCTACGTATTCCGGATCGGGGCGAATGAATTTAGCCGCGTTTCGGCAGTGGCACAGCTCGCTGCCGAGAAGTGGGGTGACAAAGCTAAAAGGATAGTGATGATCAACCCGGACTACGGATATGGACATGCGTGTGCAAATTACTTCAAGGAAGAGTATGGAAAGCGTGTTTCTGGCATCGAGGTAGTTTCTGCGGATTGGCCTAAGTTGGGGACATCCGATTTCACACCATACATTTCAAAGTTCATGGCTTCAAATGGAGAAATGCTGTTTCACTCGCTTTACGGGGGAGACTACCTGTCATTCGTTAAGCAAGCGGTGCCCGCGGGTGTCTATAAGAAGTTTTACGTCGTTGGAGCGTCCTGCGGGGGTACAGAAACTGTTTGTGAGATGAAAAAAACCGATCCGGCCCCGTTAGGAGAGATCCTCAGCGATGAATTCCCCTATTGGGAAATAGACAACCCCAAGGCAAAAGAGGTGGCAGCTCGTTTCATGGACAAGGCAGGCACGAGCTATGCTTCCTACGAGTCAGTTCTGGGATATACTAGTGTGTATGCTCTCAAGGATGCAATAGAGGCAGTAGGGGCGGTCGATACAGAGAAAATCGTTGACTACCTGGAGGGCAGAGAAATAGATTCCCCAATAGGCAAAGTTAAGATTCAGGCTATCGATCACCAAGCGCTATGGCCGCCTTATGCTGGCACCATGGCCTTTACGCCAGATTATCCGTGGCCACACATTACGGATATCTGGTACCCTCATCCCATAGAAAAGGTTTATCACAGCCCTGAGTATATAAAAGAGCTCAGGAAAGGCAAATAGGAAGGACTCTTTTTGCTAGACTAAGTCTAAAAATTGCTGGTGGGCACGGCGCAGGTTAGAAAATGTTGCTGTGCTCACCAGATAGGGTTATGTTTAAGAGTGGTGAGCGAGGTATTTATAGCGACATGAACCTTCAAGCACTATTGATGCAGTTATTAAGCGGCCTGAGCAGTGGGATGCTTATTTACCTCATCGCTGTGGGCCTATCCCTTATCTTTGGTACCCTTAAAGTGTTTAACCTGGCACACGGTGCTATCTACATGTTAGGAGCCTATCTGTGTGTATGGCTAACGTCAAGCTTTGAACAGATTCCCGGCATGTTTTGGTGGGCAGTCATTCTGGGTCCATTTCTAGTTGCATTATTCGGAGGATTAGTGGAGGTAGTGCTGCTCCGTCGAATTTATGGTTGGCACTTCATGTATGAGTTTATCCTTACTTTTGGCTTAATACTAATTATTAGTGACTTAGTCAAGATCCTGTGGGGGGGAGGTTTTCATTCAATAACTTATCCTTGGCCCCTGAACGGTACCGTTAAGGTGGCTGCGGGAACCTTCCCTTTGTATAACCTATTCCTCGTGGCCGTGGGTGTATCAATTTTCTTTGGCCTGCGGGCCCTGCTACGCTACACTAGACTAGGGAAAGTAATCCGCGGCGTTACATACAATCGTGAGATCATGAGTGCTTTGGGGGAGAATGTCCCGGCCGTTTACACAGTGGTATTCATGTTAGGGTGCTGGCTGGGAGGCCTTGGGGGAGCATTAGCGACGCCATTGGTTGCCGTTACTCTTGGGATGGACACAACCGTGATTATTCAGTGTTTCATTGTTGTAGTTATAGGGGGCCTCGGCAGTCTGACCGGGGCTTTTATCGGGGCACTAATCCTCGGATTGTTGGACGCGTTTGGTATTATGGTCCTGCCTCAGCTGACTATAGCATTTGGCTTTATACTGATGGCTGTAATTCTAATTGTTCGTCCCTACGGACTCATGGGCAGGCGTGAATATGAGTAGTAAAGTGCAACTGAAAACAATCTCGGTAAACGGCTTTCTGCACGGGGTTATGCGGCACAGGTGGGCCTGGTTGGTTATAGCCGTTGGCCTAATGGCTGCGATGCCCTCTTTTGTTGGTATGAGTTGGGTAAGCATCCTGTGTGAGATATTAATTCTGACTGTGGCTGCATCTGCTCTTAATTTGATTATAGGCTATACCGGTATGATTTCGTTTGGTCCTGCTGGCCTATATGCCGTGGGTGCTTATACCACGGCACTGCTGATTGTGAAAGCTGGTGCGCCTTTCGGACTTGCCATGATCGCTGGTCCAGTAGCGGCAATAGTAGTTAGTCTTGTCATGGGCTGGTTTTGTGTCCGCCGCACTGCTGTCTACTTTGCTTTACTAACTCTCGCCTTTTCTCAGCTAATTCATATCATAATTTTCAAATGGTACGGATTCACTGGGGGGGACGATGGAATCGTGGAGATTCCGGTACCGGGCTTCCTTTTCTCGATAGAAAGCTATTACTACTTTGCGCTAGCTTGCACCGTCGTATGCCTTTTAGCGATGTGGGTAATCGTAAATTCTGCCTTCGGTAAGGCTTTGCAAGTCATCCGTGAGAATCCAGGCAGAGCAGAATTCATCGGTATCAATGTCAGAAGATATCAGCTCATGGCTTTTGTCATCCAAGGGTTCTTCTTAGGAGTAGCTGGCTCCTTACTATGTGGCTTCAACCACAATGTATTTCCTCCTATCGCCGACTGGACGGAATCCATCCATATGATCATTGCTTGTCTGCTCGGAGGCATGTTTCATTTCTTTGGTCCGTTTGTCGGATCAGCGGTGTATATCTTGCTAGATAGAGTTGTCACGAGCTTTACGGAATATTCGTTTTTGGTTCTTGGTATAGTTATCGTATTATTGGTACTGTTCTTCAAAGGCGGTATCGCAGGCTTTGTCTCGGAAAGGTTGTCGGCTGGAAGGCCTAAGGGAAATTGATATGCTAGACACTCAACGACTTATTAAAAAGTTCGGTGGCCTGATAGCAATAAACAATGTCAGCTTTGAGATTGAGAAAGGGGAGCTTAGCTCCATTATCGGCCCTAACGGAGCCGGGAAGACCACCCTTTTTAACTTGCTGACCGGCCATCTCCACCCTGATTCGGGTAGGGTTATTTTCAGTGGCAAGGATATTACTGGTTTACCACCCCATGAGATATGTCGACTGGGGATTGGAAGGTCGTTTCAACGCATAAACATCTTTCCTCGGCTGGGCGTATTTGACAATGTACAGGCCGCGGTGCTGGCAGGGCAAGGAAAGTGCATCAATATATTTTCCCCTTCTAAGAATATCGCTAGGGAAGAGACTATCCAGGTACTGGAGACGGTGGAGCTTGATGACAAAAGGGGCCTCCCTGCAGGACTTCTTTCGCACGGGGATCAGAAACGTTTGGAAATCGGGATTGCGTTGGCGTTGCGCCCCTCACTATTGCTGCTCGATGAACCGACTGCTGGAATGAGTCCTGAAGAGACGGCGGGAATCTCTGCTCTTATTGAAAGAGTGGTTCAACATCAAGGCTTGACTGCTGTGTTCGTTGAGCATGATATGAGCGTAGTCTTTGGCATCTCGCACAAGATAAGGGTTATGCATCTAGGCAAGATAATTGCTACAGGTACGCCCGAGGAAATCAGAGCTAATGCGCAGGTGCAGCAAATCTATCTTAGTGGAGAGTGATAGTGCTACTAGAGGTGGACAGTGTAAACACGTTTTATGGAATGAGTCATATCCTATTTAACCTGTCAGTGAGCGTTGATAAAGGAGAGATAGTTTGCCTGCTAGGCAGAAACGGGGCCGGTAAGACCACTACACTAAGGAGTATAATGGGTCTTACTCCTCCCCACTCAGGAAGTATAATATTTGCAGCGCAAGAGATTAGAGGTAAAAAGCCTTTTAGTATCGCACGGTTGGGCGTTGGCTTTGTTCCCGAAGATAGGTTAATAATCCCTGACCTTACCGTGAGAGAAAACTTGGAGATAGCTGTGAGGCGGAGGGGACAGTGGACTCTGGATGCGGTTTATCAACTTTTCCCTGTGCTGAAAGAAAGGGAAGCCCAAGAAGGTGGTACACTTAGCGGTGGGGAGCAGCAGATGCTAGCTATCGGCAGAACGCTGATGAGTAATCCCGAACTGCTACTCCTCGACGAGCCTTCTGAGGGACTTGCTCCCGTGATTGTGAAGATTTTGGCCGACTTTATGAGGGCACTCAAGGAAAAAGGGATAACCACACTGCTTGCAGAACAGAACTCAACGTTCGCCCTAACGTTTTCTGACAGAGCCTATCTCCTGGAAAAAGGAGAAATTTGCTGGCATGGGAGTTGCTTAGAGTTAAAGGGAAAGCCAGAAGCAATAAAACGGTATCTGGGAGTGTGAACCAGGTGTAATGTCGCATTCGCGAATAGGTATCACAGCTGAAGATAGGTTGGCGATTTGAGGGATAAGAGAAAGGTTAAATCATATAGACCCAAAGGATGTTGTCCTATTTGGTATGAGTAAAGGTAAGATATTAAAACCGATGTTAGGGGTACCATTGCTATATGAGGATGTTGCTGAGAATATCTCGTAACAGCAAAGGTCACCTCCAATCTAGTAACTTGTTGCAGTAATTCGCTTTTGCAGAACAACACATTAGAGAAAGGAGAAAAAATGTCTGAAATACTTGATAGGTTAAAGAAAGCGATTTTGGAGTATGATGTTGAAGGAGCCGGAAATATTGCGGCTAATGCAATCGAGGAAGGGATAGACCCTATTGATGCCGTAGATGTGGCAATAAAGACTATTAGGCAGATTGGTGATGGCTATAGTCGAGGCGAATTATGGATTCCGGATCTGGTTGGGGGCGCCAGTGCCATGAAGGCCGCTATGTCTGTCTTTGAGGATGAGCTCAAGAAAAAAGGGAAAAAGAGACAGACACTAGGCTCCATTGTGATTGGGACGGTACATGGTGATATCCATGATATAGGGAAGACTATGGTTTCGACGTTAGCTGAAGCGGAGGGTTTTGAGGTAATAGACTTAGGTGTAAGTATCAAAGCCGAGAACTTTGTAGCAGCCGTTAGTGAGCATAATCCGGTTATCCTGGCGCTCTCGGCCCTTATGACAACTACTGCATTTGAGCAGAGGAAAGTGATTGAGATGTTCAAGGAGCAGGGAATGAGAGAAAGCATAAAGGTGGCAGTTGGCGGTGGAGCTGTGACAGAGGAGTTTTCGCAGTCCATAGGTGCCGACGGCTACGCACCAACAGCACCCATGGCAATCAACCTTTTCAAAGAACTTATAGGTATAGGAGGTCAAAATGAGTAAGAGAGGATTGTTGCGGAACTTTAAGCCGCTGGAAATATTGACAGATGAGCAGGTAGAATCTATCCACAGCGGGACGTTGCATGTCCTTGCCAAAACTGGGCTAAGGATCGAGCATGAAAGAGCGCTCAAGATTTTTGAGCAGAATGGCTGCAAGGTCGACTATAGCGACAAACGGGTTAGGATTCCTCCCGCACTTGTTGAGGAGTGTTTGCGTAAATGCCCCAGTAGTTTTATCGTGAAAGCGAGGGACGAGGATAACAACGTGACAATAGGAGGGAATACTACCTATTTTAAGAACTCTTGTGGGATGCAAATTATCGATCTGGATACTTGGGAACCCAGAACTGCAACCCGAAAAGAGAATTATGACGCCATAACTGTCTTGGATAAATTGGATAATCTTCACATTCTGGGCCCTTATACTGCGTTTTTCGGATTTGAGGGTATTTCACCTGTTATGGCTATGCCAGAGAGCTGTGCGGCTAAGTTTAGAAACTCCTCGAAGGTCCAGATCGAGGGCTACTCGAATGACTCCGAGATATTTCAAATACAAATGGCAAAAGCGGTGGATGCAGAGATTCTACAGCAGATTTTGGCTTCACCCCCTATGGCGTGGTACAGCGATGCAATCGAAGCGCTTTTCAGAGCTGTTGAAGCCGATTTCCCTGTCACCGTCTTTAGCGGGCAAGTATCAGGTGGAACTGCACCTGCTACCTTGCCAGGGGCAATGATAACGAATAACGCTGAACTTATGGGAACAATAGTGCTGGCCCAACTCATAAAGCCGGGCACAAGAGTACTTCCAGGTGATTATGCATTTGCCATGAACATGAGGACTGGTTCACCTGCTTTTGGTGCCATAGGATCATCTCTGCACCAAGTAGCTTTTAATCAAATCTGGCGATGGTACGGTCTTCCCGTATACAATGTCACCTCTGGCTACCTTAGCTCGAAGAGCATGGACTACCAAGCTGGTTATGAGAAGGCAATTCAGGCTATCATGTCTGCTGTATCGGGCGCAAATCTTATAGGATTACACGGATCCGTAAGTGCCGAAATTACATTTCATGCTGTTCAGGCAATATTGGATGATGATATAGCAGGCATGATAAAGCGTTTTCTTGAAGGAATCTTAGTGAACACCGAAACATTGGCAGTAGATCTTATTGACCAGGTTGGACCGATTCCCGGCCATTTTTTGGGTACGGAACATTCTAGGAAGTGGTGGAAAATAGAGCAGTTTTTACCTAAGGCTGCTGACTGGATGACCTATCAGGAATGGATAGCGCAGGGGAAGCCAAAAGCTCTTGACTATGGTAGACAGAGAATGGATGAGATACTGGCCACCCACAAACCTAAGCCTCTTACGCCGGGTCAGGAGGAGGAAATAGAGAAGATATTGGAGGATAGCAGGAATTATTATAAGAAGTTAGGCAAGCTGTAATATCCTAGCTCTGCTGCGTTCCTACCACGTGCAGGTCATAAGCCTGGGAGAGCGAAAAAACCTTCTGTAAGCAACTTGCTGTAATTTGAGAGGGAATAACAGTCAGGGTGAAGTTTTGGCTTGAAAAGCATCCTTAGCAAGATAGAAAATATGGCTGTCTTTGCTGTTAAGTACTTTTCCAGGCAGAGGCAGCAAACTGGAGAGCCCAGGAGATTATTTTATTAAGCCAAGGAGTTAAAGAATGGAAACTAGACTCTGGAGTAAGACAAAAGAGGTGGTCATTAGTGATAAGGGGCCAACAATACTAGTCGGAGAACGCATTAACCCTACAGGCAAGCAGAAGCTTAGCGCGGCTCTCAAGGAAACTGACATGAAACTTATATGTGAAGAGGCAGTAGACCAAATACAGGCCGGAGCGGATATCTTAGACGTTAACACCGGTGTGGCAGGCATAGATGATGCGGTTGTGCTCCCTCAGGCTGTGCAAGCAATAATGGATACTGTGGATCCGCCTTTATGTCTGGACAGCAACAATCCGAAGGCCTTGGAATCAGCACTTAAAGTATGTCAATGCAAGCCGCTTATGAACTCGGTGACTGGGGAGGAGCATTCGCTAGAAACGATATTGCCTTTGGTGAAGGAATATGGAGCCGCGGTTATCGGACTGCTGATAGATGATGAAGGCATTCCTGATAACAGCGATAGACGACTTGCTATTGCCTGCAAAATCGTCGAGCGGGCAGTAACTCTAGGAATTCCAAGCGAAGACATCGTTATTGATTGCCTTGTTCAGTCAGTTGGTGCAGATGCAAGAGCCGTGCTAATAACAATTGAAACCATCAGGAAAGTAAAATCAGAAATGGGATTGAACATAACAGTCGGAGCTTCAAACGGCTCCTTTGGCTTGCCTGATCGTAATCTCCTGAATAGTGCGTTCCTGGCTATCGCTATCGCCTCGGGGGCGACTTGTGCGATTGCGGATGTGGCAAAGGTAAGGCCAATTGTACTGGCTACTGACCTTCTCATGGGATATGATAAGTTTGCTAAACGGTATATTCAGGCATATAAGCAACGGCAGCAGCAGTAATCGACAAATGAACAGGAGCTAAGGGATCAAATTTACGTTTGACTTTTTTTCTGCTCCCTGAAGGATAGACCATGAGAGGGGAGAGCGCTTGGTGCGCTTTTGGCGATACCCTCAAACCCTGGCATGATATGGAACCTCGGTATAAATCCCCTTGACAGGCTATCCTGCAACTGAGCCTTAAGACCTTTCGTTTGGTTCCATTTTCGAAACAGCGGTCTCAGGGTTGGACCACTTATACAGTACGCTACCTCATTACCCGCTTATCATCTTGGCAAGACGGCATTGATTGGGCATGATCTGGGGGTGTGAATGCAAGGCGTTTTAAAGAACAATTTATCAAAGAACTAGGAGACTGTCCGAGAATAGAGATTTTAAAATTTCTACCACATTATATTGTATTAAATGAGCCTTATATTCTCTATATATAGTGGTTTAAAAATTTGATTTTGCATTCTCGGACAAGCTCCTAGAAGAACTGTGCCGAAGAGATATAAAGTATGGAGGAGTATATAATGAATAAAATTACCATCTTTAGGACTACCCCCAGAATAGTCATGGGACCAGGTGCGTTAGGCCAGATTGCACAAGAGGTTCATGAAATGAGGGCGGAGAAAGTCCTATTCGTGACCGATAAAAGAATAGTTGAGGCCAGATTGATCAAATTAGCTCAAGATGTCCTCGAAAAATCCGAGATCAAGTATGCAATTTTTGATGGTGTTGAACCAGATCCAAGATATGAAATCGTGGCAGGCTGTGTTGATATAATTCGCAGTGAAAAGATCGATCTTGTTATTGGGTTTGGGGGAGGCAGCTCCATTGATATAGCCAAATCCTCTGCGATTATGGCCACCAATGATGGTCCGATTTCTGAATATTTTGGCATCGACCTAATTCCAAAGCCAGGATTGCCCACCATCATGGTGCCCACCACAGCAGGAACTGGCAGTGAAGTAACCCCTATCGCCATCCTTTCTGATGAAGACGAAAAGCTAAAAAAAGGGATCGTTAGCCCCTATCTTTTCCCTTCCATAGCCATCTTAGATCCCGGGCTAACCCTTGGCCTTCCACCTAATATTACCGCTTCGACAGGTATGGATGCCCTGATCCATGCTATCGAGTCCTATACCTCAGTTAATGCAACAGATATGACGGATATCTTAGCTTTCCGTGCAATGGAGTTATTATATCACAATATTCGCACCGCCTACGCCAATGGGAACAACTTAGAGGCACGTTCAAAGATGCTGGAAGGCAGTCTTCTGGCTGGCATGGCCTTCGCTAATGCTGGGGTTACAGCGGTGCACGCATTTGCCTATCCTATCGGTGCCGAATTTCATATTCCACACGGTGTAGCGAATACCTTAATGCTGCCACATGTGATGCGTTTTAATTTCTTGGGAAATTTGTCCAAATTTGCCCAAATTCCCAAGGCTTTTCGCCTCAGAACAGAAGGTTTGGATGAGCTGAAAGCTGCAGAAAATTTTGTGGAGGCTATCGAACGACTAGCTGAAGACCTTAGGGTCTCCCAACACTTAGCTGAATTTGGAGTTAAAGAGGGAGATATACCCAGATTGGCTGAGGGGGCGATGAAGGTAACCCGGCTCCTGGCCAATAATCCCCGGATAATGACACTTGAAGACGCAAAGGAAATTTACAGGGCAGCCCTTTGAAATTTGAGTAAGGCCAAAGGCACAGTAACAAGGCCTCAATAGAGATAAATAGATGTCAGTCTTGAGCCCTTATACCATGTATTTCGCTCCATTGCTTTTGTAGACTGCAATTCCTGTTAAATACTTTCAATTCACCAGGCGATAAACATCTTTTGAAAGGTATTCAGAATGAGGGAGAATTATGAAGGGTTTCTATAATCGAATTTTGTATATCAACCTTTCTGATCAAAGCTTCCATGTGGAGCCCATTGAGGATACGATTTTAGAGAGGTACTTAGGAGGCAAAGGTCTTGCAACTTACTTACTCTTGAAACATAATCCACCTGGTGTTGACCCGCTAAGCCCTGAAAATCATCTCATTCTGGCCACAGGCCCTGTATCCGGGACGCCTATATGGGGTTCCTCTCGATACGGGATTTATACGAAATCTCCCCAAACAGGCTTTTACTCTGAATCGTATTCTGGTGGAACAGTTGCCGAATATATGACCAAAACAGGCTATGATGCAATCATTATCCGAGGCGCCTCTGATAAACCAGTTTGGCTTGATATCTCTGAAAACGATGTAAGGTTTAATAATGCCCGGGATATATGGGGCTTAGATACATATCAAACTGAAGATAGGGTCAAACAACTTTTGGCCAAAGCTTATCCCAAACATCCTAAGTCTGGTGTTATTGTTATTGGCCCAGCTGGAGAAAATAAGGTCGTCTTCTCCGTAGTAGAAAATGATTATTGGCGCTCCGCTGGTCGGACGGGGGTGGGTGCGGTTATGGGCTCAAAGAATATCAAGGCAATAGCTTTTTGGGGTTCCCGAAAAAAAGAGCTTGCAGATAAGAAAATAGTCACCGAGTTTGCCCAGAAGATCGCGCGGAGGGGAAAAGATGATGCAGGTGTAAAGGCATATAAGAATATGGGAACGCCTATGCTGGTTAAGGTCTTGAACGAAGCCGGGGGTTTTCCAACTCATTACTGGCAGAAAGGAACTTACGAAAACTGGGAAAGAATTAGTGCCGATGCCCTCCATGAACAATGCTACGTCAAACCCCATGCCTGTTTAAAATGTTTTATGGCCTGTGGGAGATTGAGCACAGTCAAAGAGGGTAGACATGCAGGCCTCAGGATTGAGGGCCCGGAATATGAGACTATTTATTCATTTGGAGGCCTGTGCGAAATCGATAGTATAGAAGAAATCATGTACCTCAACGATATCTGTGACCGACTTGGCATGGATACTATCTCGGCAGGAAACTTGGTTGCCTTTACCATAGAGGCTTCCAGGCAGCAAAAAATCCCGTTAACAATTGATTATGGTGATGTAGATACTATTGCCAAACTCTTGGAAGATATCGCCTTCAGGAGAGGCACTGGTGATATCCTGGCCAGTGGAATAAAAAAAGCTGCCCAGGAGTGGGGGATGGAAGACCAGGCTATTCACGTAAAGGGTCTGGAGCCAGCCGGTTATGATCCTAGGGTATTAAAAGGGATGGGCCTTGCCTATGGGACCGCTGACAGGGGCGCCTGCCATTTGAGAGCTACCTTTTACAAACCTGAATTATCTGGAATGGTCGATCCGGATCAGATCCAAGGTAAAGCGGCCATATTTACAGAGTGGGAAGATCGATTAACTCTGTTTGATGCACTTATCTTATGCAGATTTTACCGTGACCTCTATCAATGGGAGGAGCTCTCTACCATTATTGAGGGTACCACAGGCCTGAGACTCACTAAGGATGATATGCGTTCCATAGCTTCATCCATCACCGATAACACTCGCAAGTTCAATTTACGTGAGGGTTTGACGTCAAAGGATGATCATTTACCTTCCCGCTTTCATACCGAGGCCTTGGAATCGGGCAAGGTTATTACTAAGGAAGAGATGGGACAACTGCTGAATGAATACTATCAAGCTCGTAGATGGGATAAAAATGGAATTCCACCTGCGGAATAGAGCATGACGTGGAGGTGAAGTAATGACTATGATGAATGGAAAAGAATATATCGAGTCCCTCAGGACCCTACACCCTGAGGTTTATTTTTTTGGACAAAAGATAAAAAGTATTGTTGATGAGCCGATGTTTCAGCCGCATATCCATACTGCTGCCATGACCTACGAACTGGCTCATGATCCTGAATACGAACAGATTATGACAGCAACCTCACACTTGACAGGAGAGAGGATTAACAGATTCACCCATATACACCAAAGCATTGATGATCTGGTCAAGAAGGTAAGAATGATGAGGCTCCTTGGTCAAAAGACTGGAACCTGTTTTCAGAGGTGTGTCGGTCTTGATGGCCTTAATGGCGTTTATGTTACTACCTATAATACCGATCAAAAGTACGGAACCGACTACCATGAGAGATTCAAGAAATATCTTCTTGAGGTACAAAAAAATGACTGGATGCCTTCAGGTGCCATGACAGATGCAAGGGGTGACAGGAGCCTCCACCCCTCCAAACAGACACATCCTGATGCCTACCTTCACATAAAGGAGAGGCTAAAAGATGGAATAATAGTTTCGGGAATCAAGGCACACATAACCGGCGCTATAAACAGCCACGAGATCCTCACCATGCCTACCAGGACCATGGGTGAAGAGGACAAAGACTTTGCCCTTTCCTTTTCCATTCCTGCCGACACAAAAGGTGTCACATATATCTTCAGCAGGCAGACGAATGATACCAGACGTTTGGATGGAGTGCTTGATGGAGGAAACCCAAAATACGGCATCGTTGGTGGTGAGGCCATAATTATCTTCAAGGACGTCTTTGTCCCCTGGGAAAGGGTATTCATGGCTGGTGAATATGATTTTACAAACGAACTTGTAGAGACCTTTGCCGGATACCACAGGAGTAACTACGGGGGCTGCAAGGTAGGTCTGGCTGATGTGGTTATTGGTGGATCGAACTGGATAGCTGACGCCCATGGCATCAATAAAGCCTCCCATATTGTTGATAAATTGACCGAGATGATTGCAATGGCTGAGACCTGCTGGTCCTGTACCCTGGCTTGCTCTTATGAAGGATACAAAACTCCTTCCGGCGCATATCACATAAATCCACTTCTGGCAAACGTGACCAAGTTGAATATAACCAGGATGGTCTATGAATGGATGAGACTGGCTCAGGACATAGCAGGAGGCAAGATCATAACGCTTCCTTCAGAGAAAGATCTTGACAACCCTGAAACCATGGAGATACTAACCGAATGCTTTGTAGGCAAAGAAGGTGTCCCACCCATGGATATCATCAAGATGTTGAGGCTGATTGAGAACATGTCTGTCGGGGCGGGCCTCCCTGAGGCAATGCACGGTGCTGGTTCCCCCGCCGCCCAGAAGATTATGATTGCAAGGAGGAGTGGGATCGATAAAAAGATGGAGCTTGCCAGGACCATAGCAGGTATAAACAGGGACAAATATTTTGAAAAAATCATCGGCAAGGATGAAACTGCGCACTGGGATGAGGTAAAGAAAAAGATAAAGGAAAAAAAGGTACAGATATATTAATTTTTTCTCAATAGCACGCTATTGCTTCTATGCGCTCAATTGGACTCAGATATTGCGGTGGATGTAATCCACAGATAGATAGGTCCAAGGTTATAGAAAACCTGAAAGAGGCTCTAAAAGAGAATGGTGTGGAGGTGGATTTCACCACAGATAGACAGAGTGCTGTTGATATCGTCCTTCTGATAAATGGGTGCATGCACGCCTGCCTCGAGGAAGAATACCTAAGGGAAGCTTACAGTCCTCAATTCATATCTGTAAAGGGTGAGATGGTTGATGATCAGTATATTGAAGAGGAATTAATTCCGGGGTTCTTGATTAAAAAGATCATGGATCTTTTCAATACCTAATATTTAACTTTCCAGCAGCAATAATCGCCGGAAAATGGCTAACATAAGATTACGTTTCCTTCTTCTCAATTCTTCTTCGCTCTTCATCCCTCACTTCTCTTCTCAAGAGCTTTCCTACCTTTGATTTTGGAAGCATATCCCTAAATTCTATATATTGGGGAACCTTATAAGGAGCAAGTCTTTCTCTACACCATGTAGTCAACTCAGCGCCACCTACACCTCGTGCATCCTCTTTCAGCACTACGATTGCCTTGATCCTTTCTCCAACCTTAGGATCTGGAATCCCGATAACACAGGCGCCAATGACAGTGGGATGGTCTTGGAGTATGGCTTCCACCTCGGAGGCTGAGACCCTGTAGGCTTTATGCTTTATGATATCCGCTGACCGCTCCACATAAACCAGTTGTCCATCAGTATCCTGATAGACAAAATCACTCATCCGGTAATATATCTTGTTATTGAGCTCTACGTAAGAATATTCTGTTTCCTCCGGCTTATTCCAGTATTCCTTCACTGTGTAAGGTGAGGTTACCAAAAGTTCCCCACTCTCTCCAGGTACAACAGGTTTCAGTGTTTCCGGATCCACAACAATGCATTCTCTGCTCTTTATGGGAAGTCCAATACTATTGGCCTTGGGATCCTTGTCTATCCGGCTGTAGGTAACATGGCCAGCCTCTGTGGAGCCGTAAACCTGATAAATAGATACCCCAAATCGCTCCTTCCACCGGTTAAAGACCTCGATGGGCAAAACATCTCCGCCGCAATAGCAATAGGTCAAGGCGCTCAGGTCATAGTAATCGAGGCGGTCATTTTCAAGTATCATTCGGTATAGGGCAGGGACACCTAAAAGCCAGCGCACCCTGTGACGCTGAATTGTCTCAAGAATAGCATCTACCTGGGGAATCGGCATAAGTAATGTAGTGTTGCCTTTGTTAAGCCCGATAGACATAAACAGTCCGAGAGCCATAATATGGAAAAGTGGATTGACCGCTATATAAACATCCTCTCCTTCCTTTAGATGACCTCCTGCCACATCCTCTGTCACATCATTAACATAGGATGTCATGCCAATGTGATTGCCTGGAACCCCCTTTGGAAAACCGGTGGTCCCTCCAGTATATAGGATATAAGAGAGATCATTCCAGGGATCCAGCTCTACCCGTGATTTCAGGGGTGAATGCTTTAAAAGAGATCTGAAAGAATAAACCCGTCTGTCCCGGTCCACCTTACCATGGGGAATCTTGTCAAAGAGTACCCCCAGATACCTTTTCCAAAAGGGAAGAAGGTCCACCAGATTTGTGACAATGGCCCGCTTGAGCCCTGTGCTTGCAAAAACTTCCTTGACATAGCAAAAGTTTGTGTCCAGGCAAATGATCGTCTCAGTTCCAGAGTCTTTGATCATATATTCGATCTCAAAAGATGTATAAATCGGGGAAACCGGTACAATCACTGCGCCAATCTTCTGGATACCAAGAAAAGCGATAACCCACTGGATACAGTTAGGGATATAGATCATAACCCGGTCACCCTTCTTGACACCCATGTCAACCAGGGAACCGGCAAATCGTTCACTCAATTCCTTCAGGTGAGAGTAGGAAAACCGCTCTCCCAGGTAAAGGACTGCGGTTCGATCTGGATAGCGCTCACACATCCGGTCGAACCTGCTAAAAGTCGACTCCTTTTCCCATGCTTCATGGTTTATATTCATGATCTATAGCACTTCTCCTCATGTCAATTGTCCGTGGTCAGCAGAACCTATCTGAAATTCCACAGGTAATTTAATAGCAGGAAATCCCATTTTGGACGCAGATTAACGCAGATTTTTTGGATTAAGAAATAAAAAGTTATTATCTGCATGTATCTGCGAAGATCTGCGTCCTAATTTAACAGACATCTTTCTCAAACTCCAAAGTATGCGGAGCGGATATCTGGGTTGTCCAATAGCTCCTCTCGTGTTCCCTCCATGACCGCAGCCCCATTCTCCAGAATGAATGCATAATCTACAATTGGTAGGACCGGTCGAGCATACTGCTCGGTCACAATAATGGAGACTCCCCTTTCATCACGGATCTCTTTGACGGAACGGACCAGCAATACTTGGATCAGGGGGCTCAAACCAAGAAGCGGTTCATCCAGAAGCAACAGATTGGGTTGGGCCATGAGTGCCCGCCCAATGGCCAGCATCTGCTGCTCTCCACCACTTAAAAAACCTCCCTCTCTTTTCTTGATCTTCTCTAAGGCAGGGAATATCCTGAAGACATATTCTAAAGTTTCTTTTGCCTGGGATGGCGAGGCCAGGTAACCACCAATACGCAGGTTTTCCAAAACACTACTCTCTGGAAAGATCCTGCGTCTCTCCGGGCAAAGAATAACCCCTTTTCTCGCTCTCTTGCTGGGTTTAAGCCCCATGATGTCTTGCCCTGAATAGTATATCTTTCCAAGCACGGTGATCCGCTCACCACCAGCCATATCTTCCTTCTTCTGAATATCCTCCATGATACCCGAGAGGGTATACATGAGGGTGGATTTTCCGGCACTATTGGCACCAAACACACCCACAATTTGCTTGTCCTCACACTTGATACTCACATTATTGAGGGCCAGCATATTTTCGTAGAAGACCATCAGGCCCGTAGCCTCAAGCATGACTCATGACCTCCTCGACCTCCTCTGATCCGAAATAGACCTCTTTCACCTTCTCATCTGCCATAATTTCCTCAGAGGTGCCCTCAATCACCTTCTCTCCAAAGTTCAATACCATGACCCTATTGGCTACCCGGAAAAGCTCCCGCAATCGATGCTCGATCATAATCAATGTGATGCCATCCATCTGTAGCCGCTCTATGAGGGGAACCATGCTTGCAATTTCACTCATGCTCAGTCCTGAGAAAATCTCATCACAGATAATAATCTCTGGCTTCAAAGCCAGACAGCGGGCAAGCTCAAGACGTTTCAGATAACCGGTGGGCAGGGTGGAGGCAATTTTATAAGGGACAAATGAATCTCGCTCAAAGCCAATCTCTTCCAAAATATCAATACCTACTGTATCTCGATCCCCCAGTTTACCACCCCCTCTCCAGCCTCCGGTTCGTTTTGCCCTGGGTGAAAACAGGGGTATCACCAGGTTCTTATAGCAAGGCAGGGAATAATAAGGTCGCATGATCTGAAAAGTACGGGTAATTCCCATGTCAGCAATCTTGTGCGCTGGTTTGCCAGTAATATTCTTCCCCCTGAAGAGGATTTTACCAGAGGTAGCCTTGATGAATCCAGTAACGCAATTGATCAAGGTAGTCTTGCCGGAACCATTTGGGCCAATGATGCCCAATATTTCTTTCTCAAAGATATCAAAAGTTACCCGGTTCACTGCTGTAACCCCACCGAAGACCTTGGTTACCTCCTGCACTTGAAGGATAGGCTGATTGCTCATATCTTGACCCACCTTTCAAACTGATGATATTTCCGCTGGCCATAAACCATGACCCCCTCACTGCGAAAAACAATAAATGCTACAAGTATCAGGGAGTAAAATACGATGCGCAAGGTTCCAAAATCTCGTAGTAATTCGGAGATGGGAACCAGAATAAAACATCCCAACACCGGTCCCACAAGGGTGCCGGCACCGCCGATGACCGTCGCTGCAATAGGTATAATGGAAAAATCTAAGGCGAACTGGGATATCCCTGACCACATGTAGATGTGTACGAGACAGGCACCGCTCAGGCATCCCATTGCCGAGGCTATGAAAACGGCAATAGCCTTATAAAATGTAATACTCATTCCCGAGGCCCTCACTGCCTGGTCATTGTCCTTTACCGCACGGAAAACCAGGCCAATATCCAGGTTTACCAGCCGTCTCATTCCGAAAAGGAAGAGAAGTACCATCAGAATAACAAAGTACTGCTCGATCCAGCGGTTGGCAAAACTATCTACCCCCACAATCCCATCCGTACCTCCCAGTATATTCAGTGCCTCAATTATCCGTGCCATGAGCAAAGGGTACATAAGGCTTACAATAGCAAAATAGACACCACGCAAGGGGAGGCAAGGTAATAAAAGCAGGGTGCAGATGCCTGCCCCTACTACGGTGGCAATAGGAATGGTTAAAAGAGGAGGCATACCAAAATAGGTATTCAGGATGGCGGCCAGATACCCGCCTATACCGATGAAAAAGGCTCCGCCCAAGCAAACTAGCCCTACAAAATGGGCCAAAAAATCAAAGCTCAGGGCTAGCAGGGAATAAATGCAGACTATGGATATCACCCGCTGCCAGTACATGCTGGGCATGACCAGGGGCAGGATCAGCAACCCCACTATCAACACCAACCTGGGCATAGTCAGATAGGACAGCTCTCGCAAGGACATTATGGCATAGATTCCATCTGTACGGACCTTGATGCCCCTATCCAGTCTTTCTTTACGACGCTCCTCGATATTCACCTTTTAAACCCTTTCTTCCAATTCCTTTTGGCGGCCAAAGAGACCCGAAGGCTTGAATATGAGGGTGAAGATAATCGCCAAAAGGGCCACTACCATCTGATAGTGGGCGCCCCAATAGACTACGGTCAGGATTTGGGCAAACCCGATAAGAAAAGCGGCTAACACAGCCCCCATCCAGCTTCCTAAGCCCCCCACAATACAAACGGCAATGGCCAGGATCAACACATTATAACCTGCCTCCACCACGATGTTTCCCAGGGGTAGCAAGAGTACTGCGGCCAGACCCGCAAGCATGGAGCCAACGGCCATGGCCACTACTGCCATAAAATCTGAATCGATTCCCAACATTAGAGCAGCACGTTCGTCTTGGGCCATCCCTCGCAGGGCCAGGCCAATCCGCGTATAGTGAGTAAAGAGCCAGAGAAAGGCTACAACAGCAGCACAAATTCCGACAATCACCACTCGATGGAGGTCTACCGGGATATCGCCAATATTTATACTACCCTCAACGAATACAGGCAATGTATAGGTCATCCCTTTAAAGCCCCACCATCGGAATCCTTCCAGGATGGCCAACCCGATAGCATAAGATGCAATAATTTCTGAGATGGCCATCCCTCGGACACGAATGAGCACAAACTGATAAATGAGTGCACCAATCACACCGGTGATAATCATAGCCAGAAAAATGCTCACTAGGTAATTCAGACCCAAGCCGCGCAGCAAACTCCAGGTAACGAAACCGCATACTACATAAAGTGCGCCGTGGGCAAAATTAGGAACGCGGCTAATCCCATAAACCAGGGCAAAGCCCAAGGCCATAATGGCAAGGGCCATGCTGTTGATAGTGCCATAGATAAGGATATCCATAATAATATCCACTTCATAGTATAAGATCCTGAATGAGGAAACATTGTAGGTTACGCGTTACGAGTTTTAAACCTCCATGACACGCAACGCGTAACCCGAAACATTAAATTCTACTTCTTCATCCATGGAGGAAGTTTGATCTCACCCACGGCGATACTTTTGGGGAAGACCACGACTCTTTTCCCAGCCTGCCACTGGAAAATAGTCCCAACAGCCCCTTTTTCTGGATCCACACTGGGGATGACCTGGTGGTCATTTTTCTTTGGATCAAACCTGATCCTTCCATAAACACCCATCATATCGATCTCTTCAAGGGCCTTTACTACAGCATCTGATTTTAGGGAACCAGCCCTCTCAATGGCATCCTTGAGAACATAAGGGGCCATGTAACTAGTTGACGTGCCATATCCTTCAGGTTCTATATTCCACCTCTTTTTATATGCCTTAACAAATTTCATTGTCCATGGTGTGGCCTCGGATGGGGCGTTGCCTGCATTGACTACATTGGCCAGGCAGTATTCTCCCTTTCCCTCAGTGGCCTTCCAGAAACCGGGTTGTTCAGCAGCCGCAATGATGGAACCAAAAGGAAGGGCAGGTATCTTCATATCATACCATTGTTTAAGGAGAATTGATGTCTCAGGCATATCCATCCAGATGAGGATGACCTGGGCCTTTTCCCTCTTGGCCTTAATTAGACCCATGGAAAAGTCTGTGGTACCTGTAGGATATATCTCCGGCTTACCAATAACATGCCATCCTTTCTTGGCCATAATCTTCGCGATTAAGCCTCCTCCTCCCCTGGCATGGGCCACATCCTGGATCATGATAAACAGTCTATCTACTCCAAACCTTTTCCCAATATCTATCAGGCATGGGATAATCTCCCCTGTGACCATCCACACGGCCTCACCAGTTATCCTGAAACAGTACTTGAACTTATCATACTCCTTGGCAACCCTGCGGTGGTACTTGGGAGTTAAGACACCAGTTGTAAGTATTGAGACTTTTTTGTATTTTGACAGCAGATCCATAGCCGCCATTGCTGCCTCGGACCTAACAGGACCTCCTATAATGAAATCCGCCTTCTTTCCGAGGATAAGCCTTTCCACTACTAAAAGTGCCTCGCTTACTGGTACTCCAGGTTCGAGATCCCTTGTATCAATGACCTCCACCTTAAATGGCCTTTTTTTGCCTGCCACATTGACACCACCAGCTGCATTGATCTCCTCAACGGCCAGGGTGATTGCCCTTTCCGCATCCCAGCCATAAAGAAAGGCTGTAGACAGGGGGCATCCTAAAACAATGGGTTTAACTGCCAAGGCAGAAGAGGTTGGCAGTATGACAAAAATTGCTAACAGCATGACAATAGTTGCAAAAAACTTTGTTTTCATGACTCTCCCTCCTTTAAGGTTTATCTGTAGCCTTTTACTTTAACCCTCTTTTTCACCTCCCTTCTCTAAAAAGATTTGTTAAATATAAAGCTTTACTACCAGATTAGGCTTGGGGGTTTTCGATAGGTAAATGTACGCTTCCTGCCAGAGATGGGCTCTGGCTTGATTCAAGCTGTTAATATCCTTATGATAGAAAATTAGGGCATAATAGAGTTTCTTTAAGATGTAAATGGTATCTCTATGCTCAATCGGATGGTAAGGCATGGCTCTATCGTCTAGGCTGATAGTACAGACCATAGAAGCAGATCTCCCTTATAAATACATAGTTGCAGTTGCTATCTATAACTCCGTTATTATTACCTTGTCAAATTGTTTATGTACAAAAAAGCCACACCCATTTATATATGGATGTGGCTCTTTATTGTACTTCTTTCTTATCTCTCTTAAAAAGAATTACTCTTTTGTTGAAACCAGAGATGTAATGTGATTTATGGTAACGACACAGATTCAAAGTTCCGGGTTCACGCCTACCCGCCCCGATTGTATCGGGACAGGCGGAGTTCAATGGTTATTTGCTGAACCATTAACTGTTAATCGCGGGTTTTTCATGAGCTGGCTGAGGAGTTTTGGCATGGACAACGGTTAATGGCTCCAAGTTGAACCCCTGAACTGTGAACTTTGAACCTGACAACCTGGGTAGTTACGATTTATGTTAATATTTAAAATACTCTTTAGGTGTCTCATTTACGAGAAATTTTACTGCCTCATATATACATGTTCTAATCGCCTTTTCCATGGGAGTCTTCGCAAATCCAGACAAACCACCTCCCATCCCAGCAGCACTCATAAAACCTCCAGCCAGGACACCAAAATTAATATCCTTGGCCACACCATCTACATTGGTAGCAGCCAATAGCTCGCTGGTTGAAGAATCAATAAGTCTTATATCCATTGCCATGGAAGATTTTTTCATTGACCCTCCAATAGCCCCGCCGATAGCGAACAACTTTCCTATTTTACCACCAATAAGACCGCCGCCTCCGCCAGCAGAGGCACCGGAAGTGCCCGGCTGCCATCCAGTAATTGCTGCTACAACAAGGATATCAGCTCCTTTCACAGCCCCTGACTTAGCTGCCGTCTCTTTGCTGACGACTCCAGCCTGCCCAAGTTTTTGTTCTTGCATTACCGCACCTAATTCCTGTCTCTCAACTACCTTGTACCTCTTAGATTGGAATAGGGCTGTTGTGAGCATATCTTGAAGTCCACCCATATATCCCGATTCCTCTCGACTGATAGTGATCCCACCGGTACCGGGCAGACCTTTTATGGTAACCCGACTTCCCCTTCTCCTCACTTTCCACTCAAACTTCGCAACCGCCAATCGAGCCCTGAGCCCACTGTAAGGACCAAGCTCATCTGCAAGGGTTGTGTCAACCTTGGCTGTCGCTTTGGTTTTCTTCTCCATCATCTCAGAAACTCCGCCGCAGCTAATCAATAAAAAGCTGCTTAAAAGGTAAACCATCAAAATAATAAAATTCTTTTTCATATAAGGCCTCCTTTATTTTTTATATAACCATTTTAGGTTGACTTTAGAATTTATACCAGCTGTAGATATAGAGTCAACAAAAAAATGTCTCTTTTTCAGGCCATACCCTGTAAAAGGGCTTGTACATTATGGCCCAACATCTGATGATTGTAACCCCCTTCAAGGATAGCAAAACAACCACATCTTTTCTTTTCACACGTTTCCCTTACCATTTTCCCCATAGTTGTATAGTCTTGGGTTTCCAGCAACCCTCCCCAATCATCTTTATGATTATCAAATCCTGCTGATATTCCTATTATCTCTGATTGTTGTTCTTTCAACTCCTGCGCTATTGCCTTTAAATAGCTCTCCCTATTGTGTGAAGATACGTTAAAAATAGACACATAATCCTTTTTCCGAAATATATTTACCGTTCCATCACCAAAATGTAGATCTATATCCAAAACAAAGGCCCTCTTGATAGCCTTTTCTCTCTTAAGTCTTTCCAGGGCAATAGCCATATTATTGAAATAGCAAAATCCCCAAGACCTATCTGCTGAGGCATGATGGCCTGGTGGCCTGATCAGAGCAAAACAAGGCTCTTTTAATCCTATAAAGGCCGCCTGAATTGCTCCACCAGCTGCCAAAGATGAAATATCATAGAGACCTATCCTCTTCACATAGTCTACATGGGGTAAGGTGTGAATAGCAGCAATATCCTCCTCATTGGCAGGTGTGGGTTCTAAAAACTCATAATCCCCGGAAACTACATTCAAAATGCTTTCCATTCTCCCTTGGGCGGCTGCCGGATCTGATGTGTAAACCTGGTGAAAATCATTATGAAATAATATTTTCATTTAAGTGAACTAAAGTTAAAAGTGATCTAAAGTGCCTAAAGTTAAAACAGATAAAGAGACTTAACCTTACCCTCTGAGGTGATTGATAAAGCTTTTAACAGACGGATTATTCGTTCCGCGAATTTTCGAGTCCATTTTTCAAGTTCCAGGGGCTCAGGAAAACAGTTCCGTAAAGGCTAATCTTCAAATTCTTTCCTCAGATGCTCAGGGAGGGCAAAAGCTGCTTTATGAATCTGCTAGTTATAATATCTGGTCTTAAAATTCTTGGGAATCCGCCGTAGATAATGTCATATGACACAAATATAGGCGGACTAATCCCATCTCAGGGCGTATAGCCTTTGAACAAAATGCAAAGCTGTACGGAACCACTGTATAGGAAGGTACAGGGGCACGAAATATCCTGACAATAGGGAAAACCTCTTTAAGTCTATTGAAGACATCTAAAACAAGCTCTTTTTCGAAAAATATATCCCCAACCTGGGCTGCTAATATCCCCTGTTCTGTCAAGGCATTAAGACAATCTCTGTAAAAAGGCACGGTAAACAATCCCTCACTTTGATCAACAACTGGATCTGTTGAATCAGTGAGAATGATATCAAACTTCTCCTTGATCTGTCTTACATATTGAATAGCATCCGATAAAAGAACATCAACCTTAGGATGGTCAAGGGAAGAAGATAAAGAGGGAAAATATCTTCTCGAAACAGCAATGACTTCCTTATCAATCTCCACTTGCTGAATCCTCCTGATTCCCTCAATCTTTATTGCTTCCCGAGCAGTTCCTCCATCTCCACCTCCCACTATAAATACCTCTGATGGGTCTGGATGGGAGAATAGAGGAACATGAACAAGCATCTCATGATAGACAAGCTCATCTCTTTCCGTCAGATTAATAACCTCATCAAGAACGAGCATTCTTCCAAAATCAGGGGATTCAACCATCTCTATTTTCTGGAAACTGGACCGGCTTGAATGCAAGACTCCTTTGCACCCTAAATGAACACTCATGGCCTTTCGGACACAACGAACCATGAAAGAGCTTTTTGTTATTTGTGACTCTTTAAATTAAGGATTTAGATTGCCTTTTTATCCAGTTTCAAGTTTCCAGTTTCAAGTTTCTTTCATATAAACAGAGATATGAGAAGATATCTCGTATCGAAAAAAATAAGGAAACACAATCTATCCTGATACCGCCTTTAGGTGAGGAGTAAGTTCCTCTTTCATTGTGCCTCTGATGACTTCTTTACTCACCCATTTCCTGGATTGCAGCTCTTTCTTGAGATACTCAAAGCCAACCCATGGATCCACCCTGTTTCCACATGTAAATAGATCTACCGATGCATATCTAAAATCTGGCCATGTGTGGATGGCAAGATGTGACTCTGCTATTACCACCACACCGGTAACTCCTTAGGGGCTGAAATGGTGAAAAATATTGCCAACAATATTTGCCCCACTTCTTTTGGCTGCCTAGAGCATCATGTTCTTTATTGCAGTTTCACTATCAAGATATATGCATTCACACTCAAAATATTCTGCTAATATGTGCTTACCAAAAGGACTTTCCATCATTGATAAGCTCCTTTCATATCCAATAGGATTTAATAATTTGCTAATGCTATTATCACTTCAGTATAAAGATCATTCTTTTACTGTCAGTCCCACCGGTGCGGGATAAATTAAAAATAATCGAAAATAAGGGTTTTTCGATAAGGGGTAATCCAAGGAGCGGAACAAAGGGCTTTGAATCTCCTCTGCTTGATAGCCTGATTCCCCGTCCTGCAGCGATGATGAGGCATTTCATTAGCTTAATCCTCTCTCTTCCCTTGAATAAAATCTTCTGTGAGCCTGCGTGCCTCGTCGTCTGTATACTGTTTTGGAGGATGTTTCATAAAATAGGAGGAAGGAGAGTACAGAACGCCCCCTTTGTCCCTTTCAAGAGCAAGTTTACAACATCTTA
>CAZSWT010000042.1:0-31986 GCA_964611035.1 uncultured Desulfobacteraceae bacterium | reverse complement strand
ATGTGATGGGTTTATACAAAAGCCATTTACTTTAGGGGAGGTATCAAAGGCAATACGGGCGGTGTTGGGGGAGGGGTAAGCTTATACAACCTACATTATCCAGAATTAAGGTCGTCTTGATGAATTATGCTTTATAAAGCAAAAGGGATTAACCCTCATTGGCTAATCCCTTTATATTCCCTGGTAGTCCCAACGGGACTCGAACCCGTGTTACCGGCGTGAGAGGCCGGCGTCCTAGACCGCTAGACGATGGGACCCTATAAATAAAGTAAGGAGTATGCAGTAGGCAGTAAGTACCGCTAAAATTTTCAGGCGCGCTGCTTACTGAATACTCCTTACTGCTTTATATGCAATGGCTGGGGGACAAGGATTCGAACCTTGGTTTGCAGGGCCAGAACCTGCCGTCTTACCCCTAAACGATCCCCCAACTATAACCTCTTATTCTCTTAATATTCTATTTAATGTCAAGAAAAAAAGCATTAAGGATTTGAGGTAGCATGCAGTTATATAAAAAGAACAAATACAAACATGCACAACGGGCAACTAACAACGGAGACTACCCTTCATTACGATTTTGGAAGGATTATTTTTGTTTTAGGTGTTCCAACCTGTTCAAGCCGTTAATATAGGCCTTGGCACTTGCGACTATTATATCTGGATCGGTCCCTTTACCGAGTGTCTGTATCCCATCTTCTTCTAAACGAACTATCACATTTCCCTGGGCATCGGTTCCTCCAGTAAGAGAGTCAATGGAGAAGTGAAGTAGTTTGGATTGTGTTCCTGTCATCTTTGCGATAGTATTAAAGGTAGCATCAATGGGACCTATGCCAAATCCTGCATCCTGCTGTACCCTTTTTCCCGTTTCCAATTGTACCGTCGCTGTGGGAACCGTTGCCGTACCGCTTATTACGTTGAGATACTGTAATTTATAGGTATCTGGTACCCTCAGGATTTCCTCAGCAATGAGGACCTCTAAGTCCTCATCCACAATCTCCTTTCTCTTGTCTGCAAGCTCTTTAAACCTCTGAAAAAGATTATCAATCTCGCGATCAGACAAATCGTAACCGAATCCTCGCAGGCGTTCTTTAAAGGCATGTCGCCCTGAATGTTTCCCCATAACCAGACGATTAGCCTTTAGGCCGATCGTAGCAGGCTCCATGATTTCATATGTAGTTTTATTTTTTAAGACCCCATCTTGATGAATCCCCGCCTCATGTGCGAAGGCATTTGCACCCACAATGGCCTTATTGGGCTGTACCGGGATGCCGGTAATCATGGCCAGTAGATGACTTGAGGGATATATCTCTTTTGTGTTTATTTCAGTGAAATAATTAAGGTAATTCCTTCGCGCGTGAAGGGCCATAACCACCTCTTCAAGGGATGTATTGCCTGCCCTCTCCCCGATGCCATTTACTGTAACCTCTACCTGCCGTGCTCCTGCACCGATACTCGCCAGGGTGTTGGCTGTTGCCAAACCCAAGTCATTGTGACAATGAACGCTCAAAATTGCCTTGCCAATGTTTGGCGTATTACCTTTTATGTAGGCAATAAGATCTGTAAACTCACTTGGTATTGCATATCCCACTGTGTCAGGAAGGTTAACAGTGGTTGCTCCAGCTGAAATAACGGCTTCAAATATCCTGCATAAGAAATTTCGGTCAGTACGGGAGCCATCTTCTGCTGAAAACTCTATATTATCTGTGAATTGTTTGGCATAGGTAACAGCTTCAACTGCCTTGGCAAAAACCTGATCTTTGTTTAATCTTAATTTGTGCTGGAGATGAATGTCTGAGGTGGCAATAAAGATGTGGAGGCGAGGGTGTGCCGCCTCCTTTATCGCGCCCCATGCCGTGTCAATATCCTCCTTAGAGGTTCGAGCAAGTGCTGCGACCTCAACATTTCTCACCTTTTTGGCAATCATCTGAACTGCCTCGAAATCTCCCTCTGAAGAAGAAGGAAATCCTGCTTCAAGGACGTCCACCTTTAGCCTTTCTAACTGTGAGGCAAAGTGCATTTTTTCCGCAGTATTCATGCTATACCCGGGAGACTGTTCCCCGTCTCTCAGGGTCGTGTCAAAGATAATAATTTTACCTTCCATTGCTACGCTCCTTTTATTTCGGTGTTTTATCCGGGTTCACGGATTCAGATCGCGGTATTTTCACCTGGGAAAGAAGCGCCCGCCGCAGGGACTTTTGTAAAGAAGCCCCTGCGGCTTTTATGACCTCTTTGAAATCGATTTGGAACATAGTTTTTTCCTTTACTAACTCGTAAAAAGTCTTTTGCCAGCGATTTTGGCCACTTTTGGAAAGTGATTCATAAAATGCTAAGCGTTAAAATCGCCAAACTGTTTGAGGCCTTTAGGCTGAGTTTTTGGCGATTAGCGAAGCATTTCATGAATCCCAAAATGGGCATCATGAGCGAGGAAAAGCACGTTTTACGAGAATATCTTCCTTTAATTGAACCGAGTTTCCTCGGCCTGATCCTTACTTAACTTGAAATAGATGCTGTCAACCAGGGCCTGCCAGCTGGCCTCGATGATATTCTCTGACACGCCCACTGTATTCCATATGTCTTTCCCATCTCTTGATTCAATGAGAACCCTCACCTTTGCCGCTGTTCCGGCACTTCCCTCCAATACCCTCACCTTAAAGTCAATCAATCCCATCTCTTTAATCCTGGGATAGAATTTGCTCAATGCCTTACGAAGGGCATTATCGATAGCATTAACAGGTCCATTTCCTTCAGCAGCTGTAAGCTCCTCCTCTTTTCCTACAGATATCTTGATAGTTGCCTGAGATATTAACTGGCTATCTTTATTTTTTTCATTAATCACTCTCAAAGACAGCAATGAAAAAGGCTCTTTAAATTGACCCGTAGACTTCTTTATCAGGAGTTCGAGTGAGCCTTCAGCAGCATCGAATTGATATCCCCGGTCCTCCATTTGTTTAATCTCTGTTACAATCTTTTGGCTGTCATACCCATTCCCCCCTAATGCAATACCCATTTCATTGGCCTTGTATTCTATATTGCTTTTACCTGAGAGATCTGAAACAAGCACCCGGCGCTTATTTCCGACTGTATCGGGCTTGATATGTTCATAGGCAAGGGGATTTTTTAAGATTGCACTTGCATGGACTCCACCTTTATGGGCAAAGGCGCTTCGCCCAACAAAAGGCCTTTCATTTAATGGTGGCATATTTGCTATCTCGCTGATATATCGGGAAATCTCGGTCAGGTGTTTTATTTTGGAATCATTGATACATTTTTTTCCTAATTTTAATTGTAGATTGGCTATGACTGAAATAAGATCTGCATTTCCACAGCGCTCTCCATAACCATTTATAGTACCATGAACAATTTTAGCACCTGCTTCAACAGCACCTATAGAGTTGGCCACAGCCAATCCACAGTCGTTGTGTGCATGGATACCAAAAAAAGTGCCCGGGAAGGATTCCTTGACAACTGTCATTATCTTTTTTACATCATGTACCATGGTGCCCCCATTGGTATCGCAGGGTACAATAATATCTGCCCCACCAGATATTGCTGCCTGAATGGTTTTCAAGGCATACTGGGGATTAGCTTTGTAGCCGTCAAAAAAATGCTCAGCATCGAAAATAACCTCTTTGTCTTTTGATTTGAGATATGTGATCGAGTCAAAGATCATGCCTACATTTTCCTCCAATGGAACACCTAATATCTCGGTTACATGGAGATCCCAGACCTTTCCAAATATAGTAATTGTCTGTGTTTCAGCTTGCAGTAATGCCTTCAAATTAGGATCTTTTTCTGGCAGTGTGTTTGCTCTTCTGGTGCTACCAAAGGCAGTCAAACGGGTTTTTTTGAGCCTTGCATTCTTTGCCATCTGAAAAAAGCGCATATCCTTCGGATTTGAACCAGGCCAGCCACCTTCTATATACTGAATACCAAGGTCAGCTAATTTTTGGGCAATACGTAGTTTTTCCTCAGCAGAGAAATTGATTTGTTCTCCCTGGGTTCCATCTCTTAGCGTGGTATCATAGATTAGAACCTGCTTTTCCATTATTGTGCTCCTTTTCAAAGCAAAAAACCCGCTATCAGGCGGGCCTGATAGCGGGTTTCGTAAATCTATAAAACATCATGTCATTATCAGGCCCGGTAGCTTTAAGTTACCTAGCAGGAGGATAAGCAACAGGGAAATTATAATTATCCCTGTTGCCACCCCGATAATGCCTATAATGTTTTGAATTCCTAAGATCATTTTTTTAACAGATATTTAATAATGTTAACTGGTGTTTTTTATATATAAATAAAAAACTTTTGTCAAGATTTTTTCATTTTTCACAATTGTTCTGATACTTGGAAAGGGACACCAATCAAAACAGACCGAATATCTCGGCTCTAAAATATATATTCTTCCCCTGGATCCAGAACTATCACCTCAATGTTGGGCGCTTCCTTTTCCATGATTTCAACATAGGATGATGTGTCCTTCTCTAGAATGGGAAAGGTCTTATAATGCATGGGGATAACCGTGTCTACTCCTAGAAGTTTTGCTGCTAAAGAGGCCTGTTTTGGATCCATGGTAAACACGCCCCCAATGGGTAGCATGGCAAGATTAATATGGAAAATCTCACCAAGGATTTTCATTGAAGAAAATATGCCGGTATCTCCTGCATGATAACAAGTAAAACCATTTTCCAGCTGTATGATGTAACCAGCAGGGCTTGCTGTTTGAGAAGAGTGAAAGGCCTGGGTCATGGTTATTGAAATACCATCTGAGGTAGCTGTGCCGCCGATGTTCATACCCATACCAAAGACTATCTGGGAGTCAGGAATTGCCGCCTCTTCTTTCAATCTACCGACGGTCTCAGGCATGCCAACCAGGGTAGCGCCTGTTGCCTTTACGATCTCAGCTGCATCTGCAATATGATCAAAGTGATCATGGGTTACAAGAACGAAGTCGGCTTTTGCAATATCTTTGGCCTGGCTGGTAGCCAGCGGATTATCTGTCAACCAGGGATCGATAATTATTATTTTCTCTTTCTCAGTTGTAATCTGAAAACCGGCATGTCCAAGCCATTTAATTTTTGTGTCTGCCATATCAGTGCACTCCTTTATTGAATAGTGGTACTCCTTTAATCAATAAAGTCTCTTAACATAACGGTCATAGACATCCAGAGATACGCGTTCTATCCAGTTGGTTGTAACACAATAAGGGCATCTACAGCTACAGGGCGGCTGCCAGATATGATAACAGGGTTAATATCTATTTCCTTTATCGTATCATTTTCCACACCGATTTTTCCGACATTGATTAATATTTCTGATAAGATATCTCTGTCAACAGGCTCCATTCCCCTGACCGCATCAAGTATTTTGTGGGCCTTGATCTCATCCATCATCTCAAGGGTATCCCTTTTCTCCAAAGGTGCAAGGCGAAAGGATACATCCTTTAAGATCTCTGTAAATATGCCCCCAAGACCGAACATGACACATGGCCCAAACTGGGGATCTCTGATTAGGCCTATCACTAATTCCCTCTTGCCTTTGATCATCTCCTGGACAAGGATAGAACCGTGGCTTCCATTCATGCCAGCCATGATATTATTAAATGCATCCAGTGCTTCCCTGTCATCTCTGATATCTGTTTGGATGAGTCCTTTTTCTGTTTTGTGAGTTATCTCTGGAGAACATCCTTTTATCACGACAGGATAACCGATTTTATGGGCTGCAGAAATAATATCATCACTCTCTTGAATAATTATTTCACGTGTAACTGGAATGTGGTAAGAAGCCAGAACAATCTTGGATTCATACTCCGAAAGTGTTTCCCTACCTTCTTTAAGTGCCTTATCAAGAATATCCATTTAATCTCCTTTTTTTAGCCTGTTTATCCCAAAAGATTTCGAGCCATTATGATCTTTTCGATCTCTGTTGTCCCCTCATAAATCTCTGTGATTTTAGCATCCCTAAAGAGCCTCTGAACTTTATATTCAGCGAGGTAGCCATATCCTCCATGCATCTGAAGGGCCATATCAGTACATTTAACGGCCATCTGGCCACAGAATGATTTGGCTGCGGCAATAAGCTTATGGTCAATGGTGCCTAAATCCACTCTCCAGGCTGCTTCATAGACCAGGTTTCTACCGGCCTGTATCCAAGAAAACATATCAGCTATCTTGAACTGAATGGACTGAAAAGAGGATAAAGGGGCATTAAAGGCTGTCCTCTTTTTCACGTGCTTTATGCTTTCTTCCAGGGCAGCACGTGCTGTTCCAACTGCCTGGGCAGCCACAATAATCCTATCAAGATTAAAGAGATGCATAGCCTCCATAAAACCATTTCCCAATTCGCCTACAACATTGGAAGCGGGTACTCGAACATTGTTGAAAGAAAGTTCAGCTGTATCAGAGGCTCGAACACCGAGTTTTCCGGTTAAATGATTTGCCTCAAATCCTTCTCGATCTGTCTCCACCATGATCATGCTATGTCGAGCATGTCTGTTTGGATTATCTGGGTCGGTTTGAACAAAACAAATGAGATAGTCTGCTCGGTCTCCATTTGTAATAAACATCTTTGAGCCATTGATTATATATTCATCACCTTCTCTCACGGCTGTTGTAAGGGTAGCACCTGCCAGATCAGATCCGGCATCCGGCTCAGTAAATGCAGCGCCCATGACTGCCTCACCCTTTACCAGAGGAGGGAGATATTTCTTTTTTTGTTCCTCAGAGCCAAAGGCCTGTATGATTTCCGCCCCATAGGATGAGATAAGAATTGCTACAGCTATACCTGGATCAACAGCAGCGAACTCTTCAAATATCAGACAATACTCCAGCATACCCATATCTGGCCCTTCATACTGCTCTTTGATAAATGTTCCCACAAAACCTAAATCTGCTGCCTTCTTAAAGATCGCCTCATCAAAGGACTCATCCCTGTCAAATTCTTCCGCCCTATCCGGAAATTCCCCTTCAGCAAACTCTTTGGCTGCATTCACTATATCCTTTTGTTCTTTGCTTAGCTCAAAATCCATTCTCATTAACCTTTCTTTAATTCCAGTATCTTATCTTTTAGAACAGGAACAATCTTGAAAAGATCGTCTACAATACCATAATTGGCTGTCCTGAAAATAGGGGCCTTCGGATCTTTATTGACAGCGATGATTGTGCCTGCCCCACTGGTTCCAGCCATATGCTGGAAGGCTCCACTTATGCCAACTGCTATATAGACCTTAGGGCTGACTGATTTACCAGAGGTACCAACCTGTAAATATTTGGGCAACCAGTTTTTATCAACAATAGGTCTGGAACATGAAACAACTCCACCGAGAGCTTCAGCGAGTTCTTTAATAAGAGAGATATTTTCTTCTTCTCCGATGCCCCTCCCAACAGAAATAAGTAGGTCTGCCTGTGTTATATCCACATCACCGGCTGCTGTTTCAACAAATTCGACAAAACTCTTTTTCACCGGTATGTCCGTGAGAGAATAGTCTTTTTGAATTATTTCAGCACTCCTTTCACCGATTTTATCTTTGGGAAATACACCTGCTCGTATGGTAAGGAGACATCCTTCAGATTTGGCAAAGGAAACATTGGCAAAGATCTTTCCATTAAACACCTGTCTCTGGGCAATAAATGTATCGTCTTTAGGTATAATATCTATGCAGTCAGTAGCCAACGGGAGGCCAGTCTTAACAGAAAGACAGGGAGCAAGTTCCATTCCCCATGATGTATTACCAATAAGGGTAAGTGCTGGTTTTGACTCATCAATCAATCCATATATGATCTCTTTATAGATATCTGCATTAAAATTTGTGAGCCTCTCATCATCAAATATAATTATTTTATCAGCCCTGTCAGAAATATTTTCAGCAAGGGATTTCACGTCATGGCCAAGAATAATGGCGGTAACGGTATGTGATAGCTTTTGGGCAAGATCACCAGCCTTCCATAACATCTCAAAGGTTATATCCCTTGTCTCACCAAGTCTATGTTCAACAATAACAAATATTTCGCTCATTATTCCATCACTCCTTTCTTTGTTAGGATTTCAATAAAATCAGAAGCGATTGTGTCTGGGTCTCCGGTTAGCATCTGAGCTCCTTCGGTTTCTGGTGGCAGATAGACCTCTTCAACAATGGTCCTGGGAGATAGCTCCTCATCAGACATGCCCAGATCAGCAAGATTCATGATTTTTAGCTCTTTTTTGGCAGCCTTCCTGATACCCAGGATAGAGACATATCTCGGCTCGTTGATACCTGTCTGGATAGTCATTAAGGCAGGCAGCTCGACGAGCGAGACTTCACCAAGGCCACCTTCAAGCTCTGATGTCGTCCGGGCCTTTCCATCCTCTATTTCTATAGCGGTAATCATGCATGCGTGATTTAGCTGTAATTCTTCGGCCATCATCATGCCAACCATTCCACCGTTATCGTCATCAGCAAGGACACCGGTAAATACGAGATCATGGGGTAAATCCTTCACAACACGGGCGAGAATCTTTGAGATTCCAAGGCTATCAAATCGGCTCATATCACCTGCTTCAACCCTGATAGCCCTGTCAGCACCCATAGCCAGAGATCTTCGTAAGACCTCCTCATCGTCCTCGCTACCTACTGTAACGGCTACAACTTCTCCACCGTACTTTTCTTTCAGGATGATAGCTTCTTCGATTGCGTAGTTATCCCAATCATTTAGAACAAATGCAAGCTGGTCTTGTTTAATCCCTTTTTTTTGCTCATCAATTACTAAATCTACCTCTTCAGTAAGAGGGACCCTTTTCACACATACGACAATATCCATGCTTTACACCTCCAAATTAGTTGTTATCAAATAGCTTAATAATTATATATCCGTTCAAAGGTTCAATGTTTCCCGGTTCAAAGGTTCAGTTGATCTTGAGCTCAGTCTCTTTGCCGACATTCCGCGAATACGGCGTTGTATCGGGCGACATAAAACTAGCATCCGGAAACTTGTAAAACCCATTTTCTCGGTTTCCTCTAATAGGCTTTATAGTCGCTGTCAAATTATGTTCGCAGCCGCTGAACCTGCTAGCCATCCGTCAGGTGGGGCTGATAAAAATCTCTAAACTTACAAACATACAACCTGGAACGTTTAACCTTTTTTAACCGTGAACGGCTACATATCTATTACATATTGCTCAGATAGAAATTCTAAAGCGTTGAAATCAGAAGTTCCATCAAATCAACGACCTTCATCTGACCTTCGAGTCCGCTTGTCTTGATAGCATCATCAAAATTGAGAAGACAAAAGGGGCAGGCCGTAACAATAACATTCGCACCTGCTTCATGGGCCATGGCGACTCTTTTTTCACCCATTCTCATGTCTTCCTGCTCAATGTCATACCAGAGATTAATATCACCGCCGCCGCAGCAAAAGCTTCTATCCCTGTTTTTCTCCATCTCTACTATCTGGATATCAGGGATTGAGGCAAGGATCTTTCTTGGGGCCTCGTAGATACCATTATGCCGTCCCAGATAACAGGGGTCATGGTAGGTATATATGCCTTCATTGTCAAGCGATTTAGCTGGCTTCAGTCGACCGCTTTCGATAAGGGGGAGAAAAAATTCGGTGTAATGTTTTACAACTAAATTGTTAGGGTAATCGTTTTTCAGTGTATTAAAGGCATGTGGGTCTGTGGTAACAATCTCTCTGAATTTAATTGTCTTGAATGTTTCGATATTCTCTTCCACTAAAAATTGAAAGAGGCCTTCCTCACCGAGTCTCCTGACCTGATGTGCTGAATCCGATTCTCTGGGGCCAAGAATACCAAAGTTTATGCCTGCTTTATTGAGGCCCTTGACAATAGCCATGGCTATCTGTTGTATCTGTGGATCAAATGAGGCATAGGAGTCAACAAAGTAAAGGACATCCACCTCATCTCCCTCTTCAAGTATCTTGACAGGGACATCATCTAACTCTTTGATCCAATCCGCCCTTTTACTGGGTGGTTTACCAAAGGGATTACCTGTTTTCTCAAATTTCATAAGGGCATCCTGAAAATCCTTGGGAATCATACCCGATTCAACCATATATCTCCTTAAATCTATCATCTTATCAATATATTCAATAAAGACCGGGCATTCCTCTTCGCAGGCTCCACAGGTGGTGCATGACCAGATTTCGTCAGGGGAAAGGACATTTCCTATCAGGGAAAGGTCCTTAGCTTGTGCGTCTGTTTTTCCTTTAAAATTAAAGAGAGGCTTGCTTTGATAGGCATAATCCCTGATTTTTAGGGTAACTTCCATAGGTGATAAGGGCCGTCCAACTGTATTTGCAGGGCAGTTATCGGAACATCGGCCGCATTCGGTGCAGGTAAAAAAGTCAAGGATATGTTTCCAGGTAAAATCCTCTACCTTTTCCACTCCTAAGGAATCGAGTTCCTCAATATTTTCGATATCCCATCGTGGGGGTTTTATAGAGCCCTTTTTAAGCTTTCTAAAAAATACATTAAAGAGGGCCGTAATGATATGAAAGTGTTTCCCAAGGGGGAGATAGTTGAGGAAAACCATCAGTGTCAGGATATGAAGCCAGTAATTCCACAGGGAAATAGATTTTAACGTATCTTGACTGAGACCATGAAAGAGATACGCAGCAATATTTGCACCAGCCAGCCAGAAGGCGCTTTTTTCTCCAAGCAGAATTCCACTTCCATCAATAGCCATATCGGTTACCATTAAAAAACTAATCAGGCCGAGCACCAGATAGGCATGAAATTTGTGGGCCTTTCCATGCTTAAATTCATATCTGGCAGGTCTCGATATAGCTCGGCGTAATATAGCTGCAATACAGGCAAAAAGGACGATAATTTCAAATATATCTTTAAAGAAATGATAAAACTCCCCTATGGAGCCTCCCATAAAGGGAAAAACAAATTCGGCCTTTATTCCAAGCCCATAGAGGCTTATTGACCGTAGGGCAAGTATAACAAAGCCCCAAAAGATCATAATATGTAATATGCCAATCCAGAGATAGCGAGGCTGTCGCCACTGGAAAATACCGTAGATAATGAGGTCATAGAATCTCTGCCATAATGAATTAAATCGAAGATCCGGTTTGGCAGATTGCAATAATAGATATCTTCTGTAGATAATATAAAAAAAGAGGGCAAGGCCAGCTATTAAAATGAACAGTGTAATAACAGAACCAGGGATACCCAAATAATGCTCAAGTGCAGGTTGAATTTTGTGATGCATCTTTTTCTCCTTAAAAAACAGATCAAAGGCAAGACGTAATTATGAATGACGATTCATTTAATATCATAAGCTCCTATGGGGGTCAAGGCCTTTTGATTTTCTTTAGAAAGGTATTGTGAATCTATAAAGTTTTGGAAATGATCACCTTCACGTATGAGAGAAAAATTTTTTGTTTTACCAATAATTTTAATTAAGTTATAATTAAATGAATATTCAGGTTCAAAGTTCCGGGGTTCACGGTTCAAGGTTAAGAAGCGATGAAAATTGAACGGTTTGAAGATATTGAGGCTTGGCAACTGGCACGTGAATTGACTCGGAAAGTGTACCGTTTAACAAAGAAGCCAGGATTCACAAAGGACTACGGACTGAAGAGGCAGATACAAGATGCTGCTGGATCATCGATGCACAATATTGCCTAAGGTTTCGATTCCGAGACGAATGCGGAGTTTATCCGGTTCTTGCGATACGCCAAGCGCTCTTGCACGGAAGTCCAGAGCGAACTCTATGTCGCCTTGGATGAAGAGTACATATCGCCCAACGAATTCAAAGATGTTTACGAGCAGGCCAGACGAACACGTGCTGCCGTTCGTGGATTCATCAACTATCTCAAAAAATATGAAGAACACAAGCAAACTAACCGTGAACCCTGAACCGTGAACCTGACAACCTGAGTAGTTACATAATTAAAAATAATAAATTTCAATCAGCTGCCTTCCTTAAGAGGCGTTTTGAAACAGAAAAAGTGGGTGATATGAGAAAAGAACTCGATAATGATATATATAGAAGGGAATTGTCTGCCCTTATAAAATCCAGTGCTCTTATCAATTCATCACTCCAAACCACTGATGTACTTAATTTTGCCATGAAGGCGGCAGAGGAGTTTATGGATGCCGAGGCCAGTTCAGTCTATGAGCTTGAGATAGAAAAAAAAGATATTATTGTGAGGCTTGCAAGGGGTGAGAAGGGCGGGTTTATTCAGTCCAGGAGATTGAAGCTTGGTGAAGGGATTGCCGGCTGGGTTATCCAAAGCGGAAAACCAATGATGGTAGAAGATGTGCGCAAGGAACCTATATTTAGCGATCGGTTTGACAGGGAAACAGGTTTTACTACTCAGTCACTTATCTGCGTTCCACTTGCCATAAGGGGAAAGACGACAGGGGCTATCCAGGTCATTAATAAAAAAAATGGGCACCCATTTACGCAGGAGGATAGCGAACTTTTAACAGCCCTTGCCCAGCAGATTGCAGTTGCCCTTGACAATGCAAAGCTTTATCATAGGTTAGAGGAAAATTTCCAATTAACTGCAGAGGAACTTAAAGTAACTCAACAAAAACTCATTAGATCGGAACGCTCAGCAGCCATAGCCAATCTTGTGCAGGGAGTTGCCCATGAGGTGAGAAACCCTATTATGTCCATAGGTGGTTTTGCAGCGAGGATGAAGGCTGATTTAGAGATGAATAATAAATTCCAAAAATATCTCGATATCATTCTTAGTGAGACAACCCGGCTCGAGAAACTCGTTCAGGATGTAAAAGAGATTGCAGAAATGCAGACCGCGTATTTGGAACCAGAAAATATGAACAGTCTCTTGTCCAAAGTTATAGAGGATTTTTCGCCGATCATAGCCAGGCAATCCATCCATCTGGAAACAGATATTGAAGAGAGTTTGCCTACCATTACCCTGGATAAGGCACAGATATCAAGGGCATTGAAAAATATTGTCCAAAATAGTATAGAAGCTTTGCCTACAGCTGGTACTCTTAGGCTTACGGCACGGGCGGTAGATTCTGCTATACGGATTGTTGTTGAGGATTTTGGTATAGGCATAGATGAGGATAAGCTTGGTTCCATACTTGATCCCTTTGTCACTTCCAAGACAACAGGTGCGGGGTTGGGTTTGACTATGGTTTATCAGATTGTCATGAATCACCACGGAGAAATTGACATCAAAAGCAGGGGTGGCAAGGGAACGATAGTAACCCTTGATTTGCCACTAAATCTTCAACCTAAGATGGAGGAATAACACATGAAATGGAATAGGGGACTGTTGCTCTTGGTAATTGCCCTTATTGCAGGTGGGTTGTTGGTCTTTTACTTCACCTATTTTGGCAATGAGAGCAGAAAACAAACAACCTCTCAGGAGGCAGAGAAGGGAAAATCAGAAGAGCTTGCAAAAAGCTCTACGGAGACAAAAGATATACTTGCTCAATCAGCACCACAGGAAAGAATAGAAGAAGTTGAGAGCAAGGCAATGAAGGTTGAAGATGAATGCCAGAAGATGGAGAAGGACCTTCAGGAATTTTTCACATATCTTGATACAAAAGACTATATCAGGGAATTAAGAATAGGGGAAGGTACATTCAACCATTTTAAAAAAATCATTCGTGCCTTATCCTTAGATCCTCCTATCCCAGCAGGAGAAGGTTTAAATTATGATATGATTATCAACAATATCTATCATTTTTATAGGGCCTTGGAGTTGAAGGATTTAACACTTATAAAACTGATCTTAAAGAATGAAGCAGATACTATGGAGATTAATTTTGCATTATTTTACAAATGGCTCATGTCAAATGATGAATGTGGTCAAAAGGAGGGGATTCCCCCAACATTGGACACCTTGTACAGGTATGCCGGGTTTTTGGTAAATTCTATCGGAGGAAGAGCATATCTCTTTCGGAGAGCAACAAGATTGAGACTACTTTTATACTATTACAGTCTGTTGATCATACATGAAGCTGATAAAAAAAAGGTGAACAATTTTGGGGTCGACATCATTCCCTTTTTGGAGCCATTAGCTGAAGAGATTGAGAATTATCAATTTCTCTATTTCCGCAAGGAATATGCAGGGAGATTAATTAATCTTAAGGACTATTACTTAAAGAAAAGGAAAGCTTCTTGAGATTTTTCGTATAAGTCCAGCCACCAAGTCTCAAAGGCACAAAGAAATGATTATGTCTCTTATTAATAATGATATTTAAAGAATTATATAATAATCTTGGTGACTTGGTGTCTTTGTGGCTGAACTATTAAGATTTTTCTAATTCATATCAAGATATGAAAGGGTTGATTCCCAGAATTTTATATCATTTTTTAGTCTTTGATAAAATTTGCTATTGGTAATGGCGATACCACCGATTTCTGCTGAGGCCAGGATAAATTCTATATCTTCTTTATCATACTCCCTTTTCTCTGCTGAGTAGAGCCTTATTTCTCCAATAACATATCCCTTAACAAAGATGGGGACAGATAATATTGATACAATGCCTTCTTTTATCGCCTCATCTCGGTACTGTATATGTTTATTTGCAGCAATATCTTCTATGAAAACTACCTTTCCTTTTACTACATCTGGCATACTCTTATCTGCATACAGAGGTCCTTTTTGAAGATATTTATTGCTCAACCCTCCTGAGGCAGCCATTTCTAACCTACCAGTTGTTTCATTTAACAGGAATATGCAACATCCCTTAATATGCAAAATCTGAATAGCTTTCTTTACCATAGAACCCAAGACGTCATGTGAGTTCAGGTCATAGAGTAGATCTCGAGTGACTTCGTGTAAAATCTTAAAAAATTCAGTAGATTTTTCAGTGTCAAAGGTTTCTTTGGTTACGGTTTTGATCCCATATTTTTTAATTCTCTCCTGATGGACAGGCTCTATGCCTCCTTTGTTAAAAAGCCTAGTCAGTTTCTCCTTCTCTTTTTCGTACATTCTGGCATTTATTATAGACAATCCAGCCATTTCGCCCAGGGCAGATGCAAATTCGATCTCTTCCTCAGTAAATGACCGAGGGGCGGATGTATAGAGTCTCAGCATTCCAATAACTTTGTTGTAAATCTGAACGGGCACGCTTAAAACAGAGGCAATCCCTTCTTCCGCCTTTTCTTTCCGATACTGAATCCTTGGATCGTTTTGGGCATCAATAATCAGGACTGGTTTTCCCTCTAATACCTCTGGTACACTTTTGTCCGCATCAAGGGACCCTTTTCGAAGATATTTTTTACTCAGGAAACGGGATGCAGCTAATTCTAAATCATTGGTCTTCTCGTTCAAGAGTCTAAGGCTGGCGGCCTTTAATTTCATCGCTGGAACGATCCTTCTCACAATAAGGCGTAGTACCTCTTTTGAATCAAGCACAGAGAGAATAGACCTCGACACCTCATGGAAAACCCGGAAGTATGCAATTTCTTTTCTTGGCATTTTTTTCAATATAGGATTGTTAATAAATAAAATATATAATAAATACTTTTAGAGGTCAAGAAAATAGAGTGTAACAGGGATCATTATGATCAGGACCAGTTGTTTTAAAGATTCAAAGGATAGAGCACATACAGTAAGCATTGCAAGGAGCGATTTTCCCTGGCCTATGAAAGGATACAGATTTGAGAAATATCCTGATCTGATGCCATCTTTAAGCCTTCTTAGAGAGTGGAGGGCAGGAAAGATAACGGAAGAGGCCTACACGCAGAGATATTATAATGAAACATTGAGTAAGCTCGATACAAGAAAGGTGTATAATGATTTGGATGGAAAGATATTGCTCTGTCATGAGCCCCCTGGAGCATTCTGTCACAGAAGATTAGTTGCGAGATGGCTTGAGAGTTCTCTGGATGTTAAAGTAGTTGAACTATAATCCTCTTAGTCCACTCGATGTATGTAAGATGAATTCCGAACCATTTGCCCAGGATATTGTTTTCATTTAAGGTTCTTCTCCAAATTAGTTGGTAGAAAAATGATTTACCAAAATACAACATATTGAAATTAAATGTAATTTCACCATTAACCTTTTTGATTAATTAGGCCATATTGTTAGGTGATAATGTTACTCCAGAAATTAAGTATTAACAGGAAATTACTTTTATAGGCAACTGCTATGATGAGCCTGGTAGGTACCCATTATCGGAGTTGCTTTTAAAAGCTATACCTACTGAAATCATTAATCAAATAAGATTTAAGCCTTAATCTTGACCAACTAATTTGGAGAAGATCCTCATTTAAAAAAATCCCGGCCCCTTTTTTAGGTAAAGGGTATGAAAAGTGGCATAATGTAAATTGTAACGGATGGAAATTGAGTGATCACGCCTATTAAAACAATAGCAGTGATTGGTGCTGGAGCCATGGGTGCCTGCTATGCGAGCAAATTTTATGAAATAGATAAAAATTGCATATCCCTTGTGGCTACAGGTGATCGCTATGACCGGCTTAAAGAAAAAGGGCTGATTGTGAATGGAAAGCCTTATTTCTTTAATGTTATAAGACCGGAAGAGAAGACACCACTATCTGATTTTATCATAGTAGCTGTCAAACATCATCACCTCGAAGAAGCAATCAGGGATATCTCGAACAGGGTGGGTGAAAACTCGTTAATTTTATCCATTATGAATGGCATTGAAAGTGAAGAACAGATCGCTGCTGCCTATGGGGCAGGCAAAGTGCTGTATGGTGTTGCAGTCGGTATTGATGCGGTAAGACACGCAAACAGCATCACCTTTTCCCAACAGGGGAAGTTATTTTTTGGAGAGGCTAAGAATCTACATCTTACCGAGCCTGTCATGAGTGTTCAATCCCTTTTCAATCAAGCTGGGATTATATACGAAATACCTGAGGATATGATTCGAATCCTTTGGTGGAAATTCATGATTAATGTGGGAATCAATCAGGCCTCGGCCGCATTAGGTGCACCCTATTCGGTTTTTCAGCATTCTCAAGAGGCCAAAGAGCTCATGGAATCCGCAATGAGGGAAGTTATGACCATTGCTAAAGCAGAGGGAATCCATTTATTTGAAGAAGACATAGAAAATTGGAATTCATTTCTATCTACCCTATCACCACAGGGTAAAACCTCCATGCTTCAAGATGTCGAGGCTAAAAGGAAGACGGAGGTAGAAATGTTTGCAGGAAAGGTGATTGAGCTCGGGAAAAAGCACGGGGTCCCAACGCCGATAAATCAGACACTTTATAGATTAATAAAGGTCATAGAGGCAATTTACACACAAAGAGGCATTCTTGGCCACAATCAAAGGTAAAGATCTTGGTGATTTGTCCGATGCTCAGGTGAACCCATTGAGGGGGGCTCACATTAGACGAGAAAAAGAAATGAGAAAAGAAAATTATAGAAACAGGGTAACGCAAATAATCGAGATTCTCGAAAAGGAATATCCTGATGCCAGAACTGCCCTCACCTTTAAGAGCCCTTTGGACCTTTTGGTATCGACAGTCCTTTCGGCCCAGTGCACAGATGAAAGAGTAAATAAGGTAACCAAGGTGCTATTTAATAAATACAGGTCTGCAAAAGATTATGCTCGGGCAGATCTTACTGAACTGGAGGAGGATATTAGATCTACTGGATTTTTTCGAAATAAGGCCAAATCCATCAAGGCCTTCTGCACCACTCTATTAGAGAAATTCAACGGGGAAGTACCGGGCAACCTTAAGGACCTGGTATCTCTCCCTGGAATTGGAAGAAAGACCGCAAATGTTGTACTTACCGAGGTATATGGCATTCCAGGGATAGTAGTCGATACCCACGTTCTAAGGTTGAGCAAACTCATTGGGCTGACTAACAACAAAGACGCCACTAAGGTAGAATTTGATCTTATGGAGATTGTTCCCAAAGAAAAGTGGAGGCTCTTTTCGAATCTCCTTATATTACATGGAAGGGCCATCTGTGTTGCAAGAAGACCAAGGCATCAGGAATGTAATATCATTGATCTCTGTGAAGAGGGAGTCCGGTGGAAAAAAACACTCTCTTAAAGTATAGCAATTTTGAAAGAAAACATGGTACCTTCTCAATAAGTTCGGGTTCTGTCATTGCGAGTCCCGATTTATCGGGACGAAGCAATCCCTGGCCCAGACCTGGCTTGCAATGCTTGGGTGATCATAGTTAAGTTCCACAAATACTACAGCGATTGTACAATTTCCCAGGGATGTCGCGCCAGGGCAGGCTCTATTATGTAACGAGATTGCCACGTCGCCTGCCCGCCATCTGGCAGGCGGGCTCCGCCCCTCGACCCTACTTGGGGCCATGAGACGTGTCGGCGAGCCCTTCGGCTGTGAGCTCAGGGCCGAACGGCTCACGTCGTGCCGCTTGTCGAATGGCTCCTCCAATGACGGCAAATGGCAATGGCAAGGGAACATCAGAACTTTTTGAGAAGTTACAAAACATGGACTAAAAAAATATGATCCAGTTTAATGCATTGCTCATCGCATTCCTTGCAGTCTTTGTCTTTCAATCGCTGTTTCAGCTTGCCTTAAACCTGATTAATATCAGCCATTTGCGCCGGCACGAAAATCATGTCCCCCGCGTCTTTCAAGATACAGTAGATAAAGAAAAATTCTCTAAGATTATATCGTATACAGCAGATTCTACCAGATTTGGCATTGTTGAAAAATTATTTGATCAGGCGTTATTACTTGTCATTTTATTGACTGGTTTTTTGCCCTGGCTGGTTGAAATAATAAATACCTGGCACATAGGCTTTATAGGTGGCGGACTGATCTTCTTTGCCGTTATTATAATCATTGCTAATCTGCTTGATATTCCATTTGATCTCTATGGGACCTTTGTGATCGAAGATAGGTACGGATTCAATACCAAAACCATTAAATTATGGGCCATAGATTGGGTCAAGGGTATGACTATATCATTTATTCTGGGTGGCGTTGTTATCTTTTTTCTGTTGACATTAGTGTTCTATTTTAAAAATGCCTGGTGGTTTTTCGCATGGATAGTTATTTCAGTCTTTGAGTTGCTGATTATGTGGTTATATCCGGTGCTGATTGCTCCACTGTTTAATAAATTTGAACCAATTACCAATAAAGAACTCGAAAATAAGATCGCTACCCTCATGGGGAAGGCAGGGCTTGCAGTTAAAGGGGTGTTTCAGATGGATGCTGGTAAAAGGAGTAAACACACCAATGCCTATTTTACAGGAATTGGTAGAATTAAAAGGATTGTTCTATTTGATACCCTCTTGGCATCCCATCCTGATGAGGAAATTCTCTCAGTTCTTGCCCATGAAACGGGTCACTGGATGAAAAAACATATTATCAAGCAACTTGTTTTATTAGAGATTCTATCTTTGGTTGGGCTGTTTATTGTAGCGAAATTACTTAACTGGCAGCTAATTTACCAGACATTCGGTTTCCCGGAACAGATTGAATACGTCGGCCTGTTTCTTGTGCCTGTCCTTTAAGCCCCCTTAGCTATTTTATGAGGCCTGTAGGCTCAGCTATCTCAAGAAAATATGAAAGGGAAGCCGATGACATTGCTGTTAAATTAATGGGAACAGCAGGACCGATGAAAAATGCCCTGATAAAGCTTAGCGCTGACAATCTGGCGAATCTGGCACCACATCCACTTTTTTCCTGGTTCAACTATTCGCACCCACCACCGGTGGAAAGAATAGAAAGGCTTGAAAATATGATGGAAGGGATTTCAACAGCTTCCACACATTATTAACCGAGCACGTAAAAAAACGCACCGTCGGGCCGTCCACTTGAAACACGGATTATGTGGCAATTTCCTCAACAGCGTAGTCGTGTTGTTAGTGCGTGGGCAAATCGCATTGGCGAGTCTGCATCCATTCGGAAATAGAGCGCAGGCTCAATCAGCTCCAATTCCATTAAGGCAAATGTGCTTTGTTCGGTGCGTACAAAGTCTGCTCTTGCATAGAGCGGCTTCTGAGGGAGAGAGTCAATGACGTGTTGACTGCTGTGGAGCAACTCTGGCTCAGCAATTACGGGACGTATATTGCCACCATGTTCCTCCTGAACGCGAAAATCATTTGTCTTTGGGGTTTTTAGAATTGTATGACTATGCATACCTTCAAAATAGATCAGGGAAAATTCACCTTCCTCTATAATGTTTGCCATGAAAGGTTGTACCATATACGCACGCCTATCAAATATTTTTTCAAGCACAGGTAGCTTGGCGTTGCTTTGGCTTTGATGAAGGCGAAACGCATGACCAGCACTCGCACCTATGATCGGCTTGATTATAATCTCCTCTGTGTCGAGTTGGTCAAAGAAAGAGCCTAACTTTTTTGTATCCACTGCTTTCTCTTGCCAGAGAGTCGGAACGATGGAAGTACCTTTCAATGCGATGTCGCGCAGGTAGGTTTTTTGCATATTCCATCGCACTAACTCCAATGAGTTTTCCAGACGAGCACCAGAGGAATCAATAGATTCGAGCACGGCTAGAAAAGTGTCAGGATCATTCTGGTAATCCCACGTCGTGCGAATTACCACCACATCGAATTGGCTCCAGTTATAGTCCTTACGCCAAGAAACCATTTCAACTGTCCAGCCCGCATTATGAAGGTGTGTAATAGTCAGTTCATCGTCGCTGACATATCCTGTTAGATCGTCCATCGTAAGGAAAGCGCATCGGCACATAAAATACCCGTTTATTCTGTGAAGATTATTATTTAAGGTTTTTCTCTTGTCACAATTAAGATTGTTTCCTAGTCATACTCTCTATTTCGACCTTGATCACTCCCGATTTTTTTAACGTGTCATCATTAAACTGGAATGTTCCATCAGAATATTGACTCATGATGATGTTGAGTGCCTTTCGTTTTTCTTCTATATCTTCAAGAAGCACCGCTTTTCCAAACCCGATAACGCTTTGATACTTCATACTCCAATGACATGCATCTTCTGCTTTTACAATTGCGGTGTTTACATCAAACTCAAAGCAAATGTTTTGATTCTTTTTGATGATATCAATCTTTTTTCCTTTAAGAGGGCCATGGAAATAAAGCATCTTATCTCTATAGCCAAAACTCAACGGCACGATGTATGGAAAATTACCCTCAGATAAGGCAAGACGGCAAACAAGTGATTTCTTAATAATGGCTTCAATGGCTGATGCTTCGGTGATTTCTTTTTCTTTTTTTCTCATGATTGTTTCTTTATTCCTTTTAAATAATGATTGGTGATAATATGCTGAAAAAGTAACCGCTTTTCAGGCAGAGTTCATCGCCTGATTAGCTTTCTATAGCTATTTTACATTTCAGTAGACAAAGTTCTTTGTTATAACATGCCCGGTTTTGTCAAAATCAATACCTTCCATTTGAAGCAAGGTTTGTTTCATTTTATTATCGCCCTGATACCCTCCGATAGTAAGGTCCGTACGAATAGCACGGTGACATGGGATTATCAGCGGGAATGGATTGGTTGCCAGTGCGTTTCCAACTACGCGAGCTCCTCTCGGTCTCCCCACGTGCCTGGCAATGCGCTGATAGGTACTGACAGCCCCACGAGGAATTCCGTGTTCGGCACGCAAAATCTCTTGCTGAAATTCAGTGCACAGGTCCATACGAACTATTTCAAGTGAGAACTGTATATCTTCACCACTAAAGAATCTTTCAATATCATCGGCAATGGCATCAATTTCAGAACACGCAGCGTTTTGAGAATCTGGAAATAATGTGACCACTCGGTGCTTGGCGGAGACATTCGGTGTTGAGATCAAAACACGAAATACTTTTGGCTGGCCCTCATAGATTGACCAGAGCAGAGCTACTTGTCCGAAAGGGCTTGAGCGAATCACGAAAGATAATGCGGCAGTTTTTATGTTTTTATTTTTCATGTGTGTACCAGGAGAGCTGAGCAGCACTTCATTTATAGGTAATATTCTTTATTGCTTTGAAGATTGTCATAACCATTACTCTATGATCTATGAATCGATATCATGCTTTTCTTCAGGTTGCCCTGAATTTTTACAAGCCAGAAGATAACGGTAGCCATATTCAATGACAGAATCTCCGTTCTGATTCGTAACCTTGCATTGAATAGAAGCGAAGCCATGATTAGGTTTACTTCGCGATCGCTTGAGATCGGCCCACCATGCTTTAACAAAAAGGGTGTCACCTGGTCTGACTGGATTGAACATTTTGGCCTTATCCATGCCAACACCGCTTAAAATTGCTACGTCACCCTGTGCTTCAACAACAACGCGGGTACAGGCAGAAAGAATATGGAGCGAAGAGGCAATAAGACCATCAAATATGGATTCCCTGGCAGCATCCTCATCCGTGTGAAATGGTTGTGGGTCAAATTTTTTGGCGAATGCAATGATGTCCTCTCGCGTCATAATAACATTTTGACAGTTGAGGTGTTCACCATCAGCGATATCTTCAAAATACCTTTTTATCATGTTTGTCTTATCCTTTTTCTTTGCTCTAAACAAACTGCTCTGAGCATAATATTATTACATGGTTTTTTTCCGGATATACAATACCTTTGTCACTCTTGCCACTGCTTCACCTGTTTCATCCTCAACATCAACGAAAAATTCTGGAAGATATTTTTGTCCATTGCTTGTGTTTTCCCGAATATTTTTTATGTGTTTCTCTTTGATGTTAAACAGTGCCGTTACAGTTCCTCGACCTGGTTTAATAAAATCTATATGAACTGCCTTATCCCACACGATATAGTTTTTTCCCAAAATTTTTATCAACATTACCATGAAAAAAGGATCTGTCATTGCATACAAAGAACCGCCAAAATGGGTATTCACATAATTACGATTATACCATCTCATCTTCATCTGAACGATGATTTCTTTCCAATCAGAAGAGATTTTTCTCACGACAATCCCTGTTCCCCAGTAGGGTGGGTATACATTTACAAAAAACTTAAAAAGTGTAGAATTCATTGTTAGTTTCTCTCAATAATCATTCTGCTGTTTCATATATACCAAAATCAGCCCTGTGATCATTCTCCTGATAGTATATATTTTTGGCGCCACTACATACCATAGAATACCAATATGAGTGAAGCGACAGTGGAAATCACACCCGAGTGCAATTGTTTCACCATCCAGGTACATGGTTAGGTGAGATTTGACAAAGAACCCATCACAGGAAGCAAGGTTAAATCCAATTCGCGAGCGATTGCCCAATAAAGAATAGTATCAGCTGCGATGATAGGTCGTTTTATCTGTGCTTCCATATGAGCTAAGATGTCTAATGTCCGTGTTCCGGCGCCGGTGACCACGATAGCCTCTGCATCTGGTGACGCTTCTGCTACGAAAAGAATAGACTTGCTCGCAAGTTCGGGTGTCATAGACCAGCCGTAATCTTCCATTTTTGCGGAAGGCGCAACCAATCCCTGGTCGGCCAATGTTGATACATGGATTGTATTAAAACCGCACAATCGTAAAAATGCGGAGAAGCCATCACGCCAATCGGATTCATAATAGGTGCAATTGACAGCAACTTTGTTGATACCTAATGCTCTCAGTCCGTCTACAATGGCGAGGCCTGTCATAAGAGTGGGGACATGTGCCGCTGTCATCATTGCTTTATTTCGTAAACGGGCTTCTGCCTCGGATGTTGCATTGGCCCATGCGAAAGGACTACCGACTTGCGCTACCAAATCACATCCAATTGCTTTCAAACTCCGAGCACAAAGGTTGAGTTCATTTTGAACGGATGCAATACTTTCGAGACGATAATCGAATTCAGGCAACAGAAGCGGTGCTTGTTGGGTACTCACTTCCTCAACGATGACTTTGCTGAATTCTGATGGAGCCGGATCAAACCAGGCTGGAGCACTGATAAATCCTATGGTTGGTATTTTTGTCATATCTTATACGGTTACGGATTAATCCAGCATCTTTTATTGTTTTGGATCTATGTGATTTTCAGCTGCCCTGCTGGTTGCTTCCCATGTAGAATTTGCGAGTACAACCGATGTCAAAACCTGACGCTCAGGGATATTCCAATACTGTCGGAGCAGTCGCTCGGTTTCAATTTGAGAGAGGAGACAATACCCGTTTCTCTGATAGAACCGAATAGCCCATGTTGCCGTAGCCCATGTGCCAATCAAAATTGGGCCCTTGGTCATCCCCTCGAGATGATGAAGCAATTGTGTTCCAATCCCATTATTTCGCCTGCTGGTCCGCACGTAGGAATGCCGGATGAGGGTGACGTTGCCTCTGTTCTGAATTCCCATAACGCCGACGAGGTTACCGTCTTCCTCAATTCCCCAGAACACCACACCATCTTCTATTTCGTACTTCAACTCATCCAAAGACATGTATGGGTCCTGCCATAGGTCATTTGAAATGACACCCTTGTATGCTCGGGCGGCGTCGTTAATGATGGCATATATCGTTGTCACATCGTCTTGCGTACACTTGCGTATCATCTGATCCTCGGTCAGCAGGCTGGTCAACAGAACGCGTTAGCCTGTCTGTTGCATGAGCGGACGCGGTAACCTGGCGTTTGCAGGTGACTTGATATAAGGTTAACTTTCTCCTCTTTGTGGAACAATGCAGATAAAAGTGAACGTTTTCGAACCCGTATTTCTGAATTGATGGGTTTCGTTGTCATTGATATACACATAATCGCCTTCTTTCACCTGATGTTCATTGCCTGTTGTATCTATTGCGATGCCGGTGCCTGCTTCTATTTTTACCAAGTGCGGAAAATTGTGACTGTGATGTGGGGTCATTCCACCAGGCTCTAAGCTGAAATAGCGCATCACGATTTCCTGCGATCCGTCGTCTGGACCTATGACGATTTGCTTTTTCACATTATCATATCCCTCTACATGGGTGAAGGGGACGTCACTTAATTTTTTAATAATCATAGCTCTCTCCTTTATTTGTTACTTTGTATACAAACGCAAAAGCCACCAGCCGGAAAAGCTATAACGAAGATGAAAAATTGGATGTTTTACACAAAATGACGTTAATGTAAAAAACGGCACGGCTTTTCCGGTCTTGTGTAATGATTGGTTGGGACATCAACTTTTAATCTACCTTCGGGCAAAACGAATCTGCTTTTCCGTGACTACGACAAATGTGTTTGATAGTCGATCTGGGTATGTACTGAGAAGGCGGGATAGTACCTGAATTTTTGATGGAGAACGTTCATCTTCAAGGCGAAGTAAGATGATACCCTTGTGAAGTCGGCCATCTCGATATGCTTTTTCTCCGAAATCCTTATCGTTTGTGATCAAAATCCAATTTTCTTCAAGTGGCTTCAGGATTATGTCATCATCAGCCATTCCTCTTGCCTCTTCAAAAACCGAAGACACTTCGTGCTTTTGATTGCGCAGCCACTCTGCAACAGCTGGTCCTGTACATTCATCCACGAGGAATCGCATTAGGAATACTCCGCCATCAGCGGCATAAATTCAGTGTTCTTGAGGGACTTGGTGGCGAAAAGGAAGCAAGCATGTATGTCTTCAATGGTGAGGCCTTTGTATTCATTCAAAATCTCATTCTCTGTAGCCCCGTGCGCCAAGAGATTAAGAATGAAATCGACAGTTAAACGAGTTCCCCGTATGACAGGCTTACCTACCATGACTTTTGGGTTCAGTACGATTCGTTCAAGCAATTGTTTTTCTTTCATAATAACAGCCTCCAATTTATAAAAGATAACAAAAGAGACCTTTCCAGTCAATTAATATGATATGTTATCTGGACGCCCCAACGGGCTCCTTAGCCGCAGCGAATAGTTGTCGGCTGAAAGAGCAAGGTTATGCAATAGTTTCATGTGCATGATCTTGGGGGTTTTGTGCAGGGATAATTCGTTGTTGAATGTCATCCCAGATTTTACGCCTCATGATTCTTAGATCATATTCTGACTGTAAATTGAGCCAAAATTGCGCTTCAACTCCAAAATAACGCTGTAATCTTAAGGCTGTATCAGCCGTAATGGCTCGTTTACCGTTCACAATCTCGCTAATTCTATTCGGGGGAACAGCCAGATCACGAGAAAGGTGATTGATGCTTATCCCCAATGGTTCCATGAAATCCTCACGCAGGATTTCACCTGGAGTAATTGGATCGAGAAGCTTTTTTGTACCCATAAAAATACCTCAATGGTAGTCAGTTATTTCTACATTGTAAACATTCCCTTCACGCCACTCAAAACAGACCCGCCACTGCTTGTTGATGCTAATGGCATATTGTCCTTTTCTGTCTCCCTTTAAAGCGTGGAATCTGTTTCCGGGATTAAGCATTAACGCTTCGAGGCTGGGAGCAGCATGAAGAACCATAAGCCTTTTCCTTGCCTGCCGCTCAAAAGACTGAAAACGACCAACTCGTTCATCGTTAAACAATTTTTCAGTATCTCGACAGGCAAACGATTTTATCATATATGACTAGTATTATGTCTTGCGTAATATGTCAAGCGGATTATTTTTTACGTAAACGCATAACGCTGTCATCAGCTGCCGGACCACGAGCCTGGAACTAAAATCAAACAAGCGTTATTTCCGGTCGGCTGGATGAATTTGTTAGCTGTCTAATTCATGTTGATCATCGTAAGTATTCAGAAAGACCTGAAGCTTATCGAAAAGGCGATCAAGTTCTTTCTGGAGCTTTTTATTTTTCGTATGGTTTGCCTCGGCTGCTATGTACCCCTGAATTTCCTCGATGTCATCCAATGACAGTTCGACCTTAATCCTTTTGCCGTCTACAACAGCCAATCTTGCAAAGTCTGGATCACAGAATGTCTCATCGCGGATGATATCCCGTTCACGTAAGGTTATCGTGACAGGTAATTTTGTTCCGTATGGTATTTTCTTTCGTTTCATTGTTCAGCTAACATTAGGATTATATTGCCTATATGCAGACTTATAATATGGCAAATTGAAATTGATATTGAAATTATCCAATAAGTAGAATGTGTTGCCCAATAATGCGCGTAATATTAAAAATGAAAAACACTGAAAGTAAATTCGTGATATGAAACTGCTGGATCAGGTTCGTGATGTGATTCGGGAGAAGTATTACTCTATTCGTGCTGAACAATCGTAGTTAATTGGATGAAACAGTATATATTATTTCACAGAAAATGTCACCCAAAAGATATGGGAGAAAGCTTTTAAAAGAAGGTATCATACAGGGTATGATTTTTAGTAGGTGGATAAAAAAAGGGCATTGTTACTTGAACAATGCCCTTTCGTAATGAGGCTTTTCAGCCTTCTGTTGGTGTTTACTTTTTCTTCTTGCTTTCTTCTTTGACCTCTATCTTCTTGGCCTCACTCGCTTCAGCCTTTGGGAGAGTGAGCTTTAACACACCATCTTTGTACGTTGCGTCTAATTTATCTGTTTTAACTTTCTCAGGAATTCGGAAATTCCGCTGGAATGAACCGTAATGTCGCTCAATCCGATGGTAATTTTCATCCTTATCTTCCTTCTCCTGTTTCTTTTCACCTTTGATAGTAAGGATTCCATCTAATAGCGTGATATCAAGTTCCTTAGCATCGATTCCCGGAATTTCACCAGTAATCATATATTCCTTTTCTGTTTCAGATATATCAAACGCTGGTACTAACATTCCCTCTTCGCCAAAAACATCCGGAAGTTCAAGGTCATTGAAGAATCCGTCGAATACACCTGTACCAGGGAACAAAGACAGAAAACCGTCTCTCCTTGGTAGTAATTGTAGCATCCTTGTCATATCTGCCACCTCCTTTTTTAGTTTCTCGGTCGACCTATTGTTTGATAAAAAGGTAATCATTATCGATATTAATTCAAGAGGGATGAGGGATAATTTTCAAGTTATCCGCTAACAGACTCTATACATTGGCTCTTGAAGGTGCGTTCTTCTGCAGCGCGGGCATCGACTTGGGCGGGTGAAGCGCCTTCGGTCTTTAAACACATATCCACATGCGAGGCAGGAGGCAGGCAGGATAATCAGCTTTTTTCTTTGGGCCGCTGCTGAGCGTGCAATATGAGGAAGATGCTCGTAGACCTCTTTTTCCCGAATTCCTATCGCCTGAGAGAGTTCCCTGGCACTCATATCATTTTCGCTTAAAAGGACGATCATCTGCTGACGAATTGTTTTTACACTATGAGACATTTGCATACCTCATATTTTTTTAACGAGGATGAACTTTTCTTCAGTTCCCTCCTGGGCATAGGCCCTACGGGCCGGAGGCCAAGGCTCTCGGGCTTGTCTTTTCAGCAACATATCTACGGGGGAATCTTGCACCCTCCACATTCTCCTCGACAAGCTCAGGGCTGCGGCCTCCCCCATAGATACGTCACGAAAAGACAGCGCCCTTCCACCAGTCACTTCAGAAAAGTCCATCCTCTTTTGTAGGGTAATAAAATTTTTAGGTTTTGCAAAAGGCTCAGAACGGAGAAATAACGGTAACGTTGATAACCACGAATGGAATAGTGGCATTATATTTTCATAATTTTACTATTCACGAAATATTCAAATGTATAACCAGTCATTTCTCCGGCTTTTTTATGTGGAATGGGCATCAATCGTGCTGAAAGTGGTTTATTGAGCTTAATGGCAAGAGACGCAATATCTAAGAGGAGGGCATACAGTTTATCCTCAGAGACATCTCCTGGTAATGGGATGGTATCGAGGCCGGTTCCACAGACCGATGAATAGAGCAATAAATCGGTGAGATTATACCTTTCTTCGGTATTTCTTTGAGCGAGCCCGTAATCTTCAAGAACTGGCAACATTAAACCAGAATAACCACATTTTTTAATATCTAAGTTTCGAATAGTTTCAGTTATCACCCGTGCGATAGCAAGTGTTCCAACTTCCCCAAATTTACCTAAGTCTAACTTTTCAAAGGCATACGCAATGCTTTCATCTGGCTTTATAGATGTTGCAATTGAAACGTCGATTCCATCGTATTGTATTTTCTCTTTCTTGCTTATTTGCTCTGCGATGTTTTCTATTTTCTTGAATTCTGCCAAAAGGGTTTTTTTGAGAAAATGGGCTGCTTTTTCAATAGTCTTAGCCTCGGAAAACGCTTTATACACTAAATCACTGTTTTCTGTTCCAATTGCAAAAGAAGTTGGCCCCTTATGATAGGCTGCCGGATAAAAAGGACTACCCGGCTTTGTGTTAAAGATGGCTGCAAATCTCAGATTCGCAAAACCATCCTCCTGTATAGTTGAAAGCCTCTTCATTACTTTTGCGGTTTGCCGTGCTAATGTGTAATTTATTGTCTTGCTATCAGAAATAAGGGTTGTGCAAAACATGACAGAGGTGTTTTGTACCATATCATAGATTACAGGAATGAGTTTTGGGTCAAATGTGGTGCCAATGTTGAAATAATCGATGCTATATTTATGCACAAGAGTCTCTAACTCTTTTACTAATCTGATAATCTGATTCTTCGATTCAAAATATTCTTCCCAGGGTTGTGTAGCTACTCGTACCGTTTGAACAGTATATCCATTGCTCTCAAATATCTCCTTTGAATTATTTGTAAAATCAGAAAGTTGTCTGATTTGTTTCTCTTTTACAGGGGCTTCAAGATTAAAGCCTGTGGTGATTGTTCTTATTTTCATTATTAGAATTAGAGATTATCTTTAGTGCATGGTTTATAAGCTTAGTGACATATAATGAAAGAGTTAATTAATCAAGGGCATTTTATTATATACATATCGGAGTTGATTATTTTTTGACATAGACATAAAGTACTATAGAAGGAATATATTAATGGTAGTGTTTCCATATAGGAAAAGGAGATTTCCAATTGAAAAGATTTAGAGAGCCCCTTTTTGTTCTTTTGTTAGTATTCTTTTTGCAGTCTTGTGCCGGGTGGGCAAAAAACATGGATTACCACCCTTTTGATGCAAGTGAACTTGACAGGCTGACTCCGGGAAAGAGTACGGTAGCTCAGGTAACAGAAACGCTTGGCGCCCCTAGCAATATAGTCAGGCTATCTAATGGAAACGCATACATCTACCGACGTTCTTTAAGCAAAGGGACCGGTATTTGGCTTTTGATTGTAAGTTTTGGAAACTATGACAAGCACTATGATCAGATTGTCATATTTTTTGATAAAAAGAATATCATGACCCATTATGGTGTCACCTTAGATGCACACAAGGCAGCCTATGGTCTCCCCTTTTAAAATATTCCCCTTTGTGATGTACCCTTTCATAGTGGGTAGTTTAATTACCGGGTGTGTTTCCTATAGGGTCATAAAGGCGGTGGAAGGAAGGTCAGTTCCTAATATCTTTGCGGAATTCCAGGTAGGAACGACTACACTTCAGGAGGCACTGCAAACCCTGGGTGCTCCGGACCAGGTAGCAGAACTGGAGGGTAAGGATGTGCTTATCTACCAGAGATCGTTACTATTTAATAGTGGATTAGCTTTTGGCATACCGCTTACTGATATCTGGGGACCCAGTTTTGATTTTTCGGCATATGGGGAGCTTGTTCGCTACGATTTGGTTTTACTCTCCTTCACACCAGATGGGATACTGAGCGAGATAGCCAGTGAAAAAGGGTCGTGCTATCCCTATTTAAAGACAATTCTTTCTGAAATGCAACAATAGATTGGTGGGAAAGATTGCAGGGACTGACTAAATGGACCACCTTACTATTGAGGCCCCCCACGTCAAGCCCGCCCCAAAGCTGACAAAAAGTACGTAGTCGCCTTTGCTCAGCAGCTTTTCCCGGTTGGCTTCATCCAGGGCGATTGGTATAGATGCCGAAGAGGTGTTGCCGTATCTATGGATATTCGTATATACTCTCTCCATAGGAACACGCAGGTTCTTTGCCATGGCCTTGATGATTCGAATATTTGCCTGGTGAGGCACTAAGAGTCCAATATCTTCGATGGTAAGACGATTGTGTTCTAATGCCTCATTGGCAATTGAGGTCAGACATCCAACCGCCCTCTTAAAAAGCCGGTTTCCATCCATACTCAGCTGAAATGGCTTCATGTCTATACCTTGCAGGATCTCGGGGGTGTAGGATTTTTCGTATGAAGAATACAGTAATTCCCACGACGCCCCATCTGATTTCAAATGGGTGGACAGAATCCCGGCCTTTTCTCTCTTAGAAGCAACCACTACTGTACCGGCTCCATCACCCAGAAGCACACATGTGCCTCTATCTTTCCAGTTTAGAATAGTTGACAGTCGCTCTACTCCTACTACGAGCGCGGTTTCACATGTGCCAGATCGGATGGCGTTATCTGCCATGCTGAGGGCATAGAGAAAACCTGTACATCCAGCGGACACATCAAAGGCCATGGCATTGTCAGCATTGAGCGCTTCTTGAACCATGCATGCTGTGGAAGGAAACTGACGGTCAGGTGTTACAGTGCCCACCACGATCATGTCCAGGCTCTTGGGGGAAATCCCAGCCATCTCTATGGCTTTGACAGAGGCCTGGGTAGTCAAATCCGTGGCGCTTTCCCTTCCTCCATTTGATGAAATACGCCGCTCTTTGATGCCGGTGCGCCGTATGATCCATTCATCGGTGGTATCGACTATACCTTCGAGGTCCTTATTGGACAGTATTCTCTTAGGTATTGATGAGCCTGTCCCAATGATATGTGTGTGAGGCATCATTTCTGCCATATCTATTCCTTTGAGTGACTCAGATTACAATAGAGAGTGTCTTTTGAGTGCCGAGAGTGTAGGGAAAACAGTCTTTTTTAAAAGATGTTAATATGAAAATATTTCTGGTTTAAACTTGTCTGGAAATAGAGCAGTAGCTGAGACCCAGAATTAATGCTGCAATGAATTGCTGCATGCCAGTGCAGCAAAAAACTTTGCCCTGCTTCTGTAAATAATATTTTTTATTTTCTTGCCTTCAAAGCCCAAAGCAAGGCTGAAAATCATGGATATGGGGTTTATCAGCAATTTCAGAAGTCGTGTGCAAGGAAAGCTGGCTCAATACAGCAATGGACATATACTCCATAGTTCGATCGGGGCACTATGGATTGTCAACGTTAATTTCCTGATCCTTCTTTCCTTGTTTCCGTTCCAGCTTTTCTTTGGCTTTTTTCTTACGTTCAATCTCTTTCTGAAACTTGATGA
>CAZSWT010000041.1:0-32134 GCA_964611035.1 uncultured Desulfobacteraceae bacterium | reverse complement strand
CAGTAACATCGAAGTCAGGAAGATCTAAGCCTGACATATCAATACCCTGATTTTTCCCCTTTCTGCATACCTCCCAGCCAAGCTGGCCATTTTCCCCAATAACGAGCAGTTTCATATTCTCTCCTTTTTATAACCCTCTGGCTTAATACACAGGGAGGCGCTCCGGGGCCACATCACTCAAACAAGGATATTGGCTATCCTTATCTGAAAGCATAGGATCGATTATCGGCCAGTCAATATCAATACCTGGATCGGACCAGAGGATGCCTCCTTCATCATCAGGGGAATAGAAATCCGTGCATTTGTAAAGGACATCTGCTGTTTCGCTGAGCACACAAAATCCGTGGGCGAATCCTTCTGGTACAAATATCTGGTGCCGGTTTTGGTCTGAGATATAAGCACCTACCCACTTCCCAAAGGTTGGGGAACCCTGCCGAATATCCACTGCTACATCAAAGATAGCACCATGAATAACCTGAATCAATTTCGCCTGGGGATACTGAACTTGATAGTGCAAGCCTCTGAGAATACCACAAACCGAGTAAGAAAAATTATCCTGAACGAAAATGCAATCTATGTTAAATTGCTTGTATCTTTTTTGATGATACGTCTCCATAAAAAACCCTCGTTTGTCTTGAAAGACCTTGGGTTCAATGATGAGAACATCCGGAAGAGATGTATGGGTGACTTTCATATTTATAAGCCTATGGCTTACCAACTGCTCTCATGCTTGGTTATTTCTATAAGATATTTACCATATCCATTTTTCTGCATTGGCTGTGCAAGCCTGTAAACTTGGTCTGCACTAATGTAGCCTACTCGGTATGCAATCTCTTCAATACACGCTATTTTTAAGCCCTGGCGTTTTTCAAGGGTCTCAATAAATGTGCTCGCCTCAAGAAGTGATTCATGGGTACCTGTATCCAGCCAGGCGAATCCTCTACCCAGTTTTTCAACATAAAGCTCTCCTAACTGGAGGTAAGTGCGGATGACATCTGCAATCTCCAACTCTCCCCGAGCCGAGGGCTTGAGCCCAGCAGCAATATCGAGCACTCTATTATCACAAAAGTAGAGGCCTGTGACTGCATAATTTGATTTGGGATAAGTTGGCTTTTCCTCGATATCTACCACCTGACCATCCTCATCAAAAAATACCACACCATATCGCTCCGGATCTTTCACCCAATACCCAAAGACAGTTGCACCCTCTTTTCTGGAGTATGCATCTCGAAGTCTGTCTGGAAGACCATGTCCATAGAAAATATTGTCCCCAAGAATCAGGCACACATTATCCTTGCCTATAAATTCACTACCAATTATAAATGCCTGGGCCAGTCCTTCAGGGTGAGGCTGTTCAGCAAATGAAAAGGAAAGGCCCCACTGTGAGCCATCTCCTAAAAGCTCCTGGAACCTTGGTAGATCTTCAGGTGTAGAAATGATGAGAATCTCTCGAATTCCTGCCAACATAAGTACCGAGAGTGGATAGTAAATCATAGGCTTATCATAGACCGGTAAAAGTTGTTTGCTGACTACCCTGGTGATTGGATATAGACGCGTTCCTGAACCACCAGCAAGTATGATCCCTTTCATTACGCTATTCTCCCTTTTATTTTATTCGCAGATACACTCAGACCAACACAGACTGATCCCTGGCTGGAATGGCCAGGGATTAAGCGTCATGCCCTTTGGGCAGATTTTGAACTAGCTATTTTGCTAAAATTATTTTCGCGTTTAACAATTTCATCGTTTAATAAGCCCAAGTCTTATTAACCGTTTTCCCTTTTCTGATAGTTTATTTCTACCCATTTCCTGTACTCTCCACTTCGTACCGAATCAACCCAATCCATATGATTCATATACCAATCTACAGTAGTTTCAAGGGCGTCCTCAAAATGGTGATGAGGACCCCACTCTAATTCCTGCTTAATCTTGGTAAAGTCAATGGCGTAACGAAAGTCGTGCCCAGGCCGATCAGCTACAAAGTGAATAAGGCTCCGACTTTGTTTCTTTCCAGACCGTCCCAGACGCTTATCCATAAGGTCACATAGAAGATAAACAATTTCAATGTTTTGACGCTCTGCACCCCCACCTATGTTATACGTCTCACCGGGTTTTCCCTGCTCAAAGACTTTAATAAGGCCATCACAATGATCAATAACATAAAGCCAATCTCGAACATTTTTACCATCCCCATAAACGGGTAAAGGTTTTTCCTCAAGGATATTTAAAATCATCAAAGGAATGAGCTTTTCAGGAAACTGAAAAGGTCCGTAGTTATTAGAGCAGTTTGTAATCAGGGTAGGCAGGTCATAGGTACGAAAATAGGCATTTACAAAATGATCAGAAGCAGCCTTGGAGGCTGAGTAGGGGCTTGAAGGATCATATGGTGTATTCTCTGTAAAGTATCCGTCAGGGCCCAGGCTCCCATAGACCTCGTCAGTTGATATGTGCAGAAAACGAAATTCCTCAGGCCTTCCCATGGTTTTCCAAAATTTAAGACCTTCGTCAAGCAATCGGAAAGTGCCCATAATATTTGTTTCCAGAAACTTCTCAGGCCCTCTAATGGATCGATCCACATGAGATTCAGCTGCAAAGTGAATAATTCCTTCTATGCTTTCATCAGAAAAGATCTGTTCAATAAGAGAGGTATCTCCTATATCACCATGGATGAAGCGATACCTTTCTGCCTGCTCTGAAGCAAGATCTTCGAAGTTGGCGGGGTTTCCTGCGTAGGTAAGTGCATCCAGATTAACGATACGCCAATCTGGCCTAATAGCAAGAGCATGGCGTATAAAGTTTGTGCCGATAAACCCAGCACCACCGGTAACAAGAATATTCATATAAATATGCTCAACTTGTAAGATTATATATTAAACATTACCGAACTTTAATGTAATACTTAATGCCTGCAAATATCGCAGGCCCAATACCCTCAACCTTTTTTATATCTTCAACATTCTTAAAAATCCCGTTTGTCTCTCTAAATCTGTAGATTTTAACTGCTGTAACAGGACCAATGTTGGGCAAACGTACCAAATTTTCAAGGTTTGCAGTGTTAATGTCGATGGCTTTCTGTATTCCCTCTTTTGTCTGATTAAGCTTAAACCTGTAGTAGTGCTCTTCAAGGCATTTTCGGGCTGTCTCTATGTTTTCAGGCTTTAACCATGTTTCAGCACTAAATGTCCCCAGGCAATATATTACTTGGTTGATGGCAATATGACCATGTATATCCCTATAGGCAAAGTGCCTTACCTTTGTTCCATCTTCTGTAACCTCTATCATTGTAAAGGAGGAATCAGGTAAGGATTGAATTTTAGTGATAGGCCATTGTTGAGAATAAGCACAGCATGGGAAGACAAATATAGAAAACAATATACAAAAAATATACACCTTTCCAATATTTTTAATCATACATGCCTCCCTATTAACAATTGCAACATTATTCCACAGTGATCCTATCTTGATTTAACTTAAAGGTTTTGGGCCCTATACCCTTAACTTTCATGATATCCTTAGGCAGCACAAATGGACCATAGCTCTCGCGATACTCTACAATTCTTTTACCAATTTTGGGCCCTATTCGCTTAAGTTGGGTGAGTTCCGCTACTGAAGCCTCATTTATATTTATTTTTTTTATCTCCTTTGCCGATAATATCGGTACTAAGCATATGCTAAAGACAATTATTATGACCAAAAGTAAAGTTTTTCTATAATGCTTCATTATATACCTCCCTTTATGGTTCCAGCTTCTTTGAACTTTTTTTCTACTCAAGCATAATAATTTTTTCTCGTGGAATATTTTTTTCTACAAGCTTTTTGACCATATGCTCCTTTGATTCTAAAGCAGTTAGAATAATGCTATCAAATTCGAGGTTTTTCAACTCCGATGTCGACATTACAGTAAAATCTAAAAATTGTGTTCCCTTTTTTCCATCGTCCACCACTCCGACCAGCTTAATATTTGTTGTTTTCAAAGAGATAAAGGTAATTTCAGCCAGATCACTTGCACCATAGAAAATTACCGTTTTTACTCTCCTTTTTTCAAGTTCATTTACTAAACCCTCAAACTTCTTGAGAGCCTCCTTATATAAATTAAAAGAATGCTTGATAAATTCATAAGTAAGTCGACCTTTTTCTGTAAAACCCTGTGGCGTGATTATATACTTCACCCGATTTCGGGGGATAGTAGTAATTTTTACATATCCCTTCTTTGCTAAGCGCTTAACAAAGGAGTTTGCAAGCCCAAGAGAAATATTAAGCTTTCTTGCCAGATACCTCTGGCTTGGGCTATGAGTGTTGCCTATTTCTTCAAGTATTTGAAGGGATCTAAAGTCTTGAGGGTCCATCTTAATTAGCTAAACGCATAGCGTAGTCAAAGCTCCGCCCCTTGAGTTACAGATAGGATTGAATATAGCTTATTGATATTAATGAAAATAATAATAATTTTATTGAAACAGAGTAGCGTTCAGAATATGAACATTCCTTCTGGCAAATGTCAAGCAAAAAACAGGAGTGTTCAAAATGAGGTAAAACATTGTCACGCGTGTTCGCGGCTTGTCTGAAACAATCTTCTATTGCACATATTCATAATTGGAATACTGGCCCGCACTTGGCGACTTCCCTGTAATTAGCCGCTATTGCAATAATATTTTGTCTGTTGTATCAGCTGAACTCCGGCAATACAACTTGGACTGGCCAGGGAATGATGGAATACACATTCAACGAGTTGTAGAATCACCGATACATTTAATCATGCTCTCCAATCCTATATGAGCTAGCTCTTTTGCTGTAAGCCATTTACCTCTACTTTTTATAAAGGTTGAGAGGTCAAGTAAATTCTCTGATAGAGCTAATTGCGTCTTCTTAAAACTATCCTTCCATAGGATAGAACCAGTATCAGTGCTTACAAGATGAAGATCAAAGGCTACAGAGGCAGGTGACTCAACGCCATATTCTGTTCCTACCCTCTCTGTCCAGCGATAAATGTATCCGAATAACACTGCATCCGATGAAAAGGATTTACCTATGTTTTGCAGCATGTCTTTTATGCCAATGGTTATGTTTTGAGAAAGGATAGTTGAATATACTCCTTTTGCCTGTCCAGGTGGAACGAGAGTATATTTTTGATTCTTCTCCAGACAGTTGAAAAGAGAAACACTCATTGCCTCTGCCACATCACCTGATACAGATTCTGCCATGAATGTTGCTCCACAGATAGGGCAGCGAAAAAGAGAAGGCCTCTTTTCCTCTGAAAGGGCAGGTTTAAAACCTACAACGACAATCTTTTCAATCGTCAGAGGAAAGGAACTTTTCTGTTCAGATGTGTAATTGGGTATATGACAGCTAACAATTAAGATCAGGGTAAAAAAGAGAAGAACAACCTTAAGGAGCTTATTAAAAGAAGATAAAAATTTACTATAAAAGGCCTTTTGTGGATGGAACATCATCCAGCCTTTCTTCTCTTTGAGAGGCTTGATCTAACGCTCTTGCAAAGGCCTTAAAGATTGCCTCGGCAATATGATGCGCATCACTGCCAGATATAAGTTTAATGTGCATGGTAATGCCTGCATAATTTACCAATGCCCTAAAGAATTCTTTCAAAAGACCTACATCAAATTTTCCTGTCATGCTCTTTTTTAGGGGGACCTTGTATGAAAGATACGGTCGGTTTGAGATATCAATTACTACCTCTGCCAGGGCCTCATCCATGGGAACCATGGCCAGCCCATATCTTTTGATTGCCTTCTTATCTCCTAAGGACTGATTTATAGCTTTACCCAGACATATGCCCAGATCCTCAACAGTGTGGTGATAATCGATCTCTATGTCTCCCTTCGCCTTGACATTAAGATCCATGAAGCCATGAGCTGTCATCAACTCAAACATATGGCCAAGAAAAGGGATATCGACATCGATAGATGAGAGGCCCTTTCCGTCGAGATTTAGCTCTAATTGGATGTCTGTTTCACGTGTCTTTCGCTCAATATCTGCATCTCGTTTCATTTAATATATCCTCATCTTTTAAAATGATGGTGGAGATGAGGGGAATCGAACCCCTGACCTGTACGTTGCGAACGTACCGCTCTCCCATCTGAGCTACATCCCCACGGTTATTACAGAAATTCTACAATATATTAACAACAAAAAGCCTTTAATGAAAACTAATCTATGCTATCCATATAAGTTAATGGAATGCTTGCCCTGTTAAATAGGGTTTTTTATTAGAATATAACATAATTATGCTCCTCAGATTATCTTATAATTAAGGTGTTTAAAAGCTATTATTTAACGAGGTAAAAATAATGAAATATTGGTCATGTAATGTGCCATTTTTTTCTTTTGGATTCAAGCCTAAATAAAAAACAAAAAAGAATTTCTGTAGTTTTCTTTATAGATTTTTTCGTTTAATTTAATGGATGCCATCCAGCGGGAAACAGCAAGAAAGTGCATAGTGCTTAGAGAATAGGATTTCACAGAGAAATTGGGCTAAGTTTATTCCTTTTCCTTAAACACCTTTAATAGCTCTTTCAGAGAGGATAACTCTTTGCTTCCTAAAACATATGCAGAGATAACATATATAACAAGCCCTGCGCATATTATTATCAAAATTCCTAAAGCGAGATTAAAAGTTTTTTGTTCCAACATGCTACTCAAAACCTTGAAGGCCAGAAAATAAATACAGATACTCATAATAAAAGAGGATACAAAAGACCTTACCATTGAGCGTATCACGACACTTCCTTCAATACCTCCCAGCCTCTTTTGTAATAAAAAAATGAGCATAAATAGTTGTAGGGTGGAAGCAAGGGAAAGGGCCAAGGCCAGCCCTCCATGCTTTAAGGGACCCATTAAAGCAAGAGAAAAGGCGATATTTGCAATCATAGCCACTACTGCCACTTTCACGGGGGTTTTGGTATCTTGCAGCGAGTAAAATGCTGATACAAACACCCGAAGGCCAGCAAATGCCCAAAGCCCAATAGAATAATAAAGGAGGGCCTGCGCAGTCATTATTGTGGTAAATGAGGTAAAGGCACCCCTTTGAAATAATAGCGCAATAATTGGTTGCCTAAGAACAATTAATCCTGCCATTGCTGGTATTGTGATAAACATAGTAAGTCTTAGGGCATGAGAAAGTGTTTGCTTTAATCTGTAAATATCCCCCTCTGCCGCCTCTCTTGAAAGAGATGGTAAAACAGCTGTACTGATTGCTATTGCAAAAACACCAAGAGGAAATTGGACGAGTCTATCAGCATAATAGAGATACGAGACACTGCCCTCTCTAAGTAGAGATGCTAACAGTGTACCAATTAGTTGATTTATTTGATAAATAGCTGAACCAAAGATGGTTGGAAGCATTAACATACCAATCTTCTTTAAGGCTGGATGCCTTATGTTCCATTTCGGTGCAAAAGACATACCCACGCTCATCAAGAAAGGTATCTGCAATGCCATCTGAATAACCCCTCCCACGATTACACCGATAGCCAAGCCTACTGTTGGTGTTCTCATATTGGGAATGATGAAAAGAAGAACAGTAATCATTGATAGATTTAAAAAGATAGGTGCTATGGCAGGGGCTGCAAAATGCTTAAGAGAGTTAAGGATACCCATGAAAAGGGCAAGCAGGCTAACCAGAAATATGTAGGGAAACATGATCCTTGTCAAAAGAACAGTGAGGGCATATTTTTCACCCATGCCCCCAAAGCCCGGAGCGATAATTCTCACAATTACCGGAGAAAGGATAATGCCGAGAATTGTAATAACTGTTACAATACAAACAAGAAACGTTAAAACAACCCGTGCAAGTAAAAAGGCCTCTTCTCTTGATTTATTCTGTAAATATTCCGTGAAGACAGGGATAAAGGATACAGTGAGCGAACCTTCTGCAAAAAGTCTCCTCAAAAGATTGGGAATCCGAAACGCAACAAAAAATGCGTCTGCAGACATACCAGAGCCAAAGAAATTGGCAATGAGTATGTCCCTTACCAATCCCAGAATCCTGCTTAGGAAGGTAAAAATACCGACTACCCCGGCTGCCCTTGTAACAAGATCATTTTCATTCATGAAAAACCTTGACACAGTTTCAGGATTAGTTTAATGAATATAGCCACCAATATCACAATTTACAATTTAAAATTAGCAATTTAAAATTGATGTTTTCAGACTATTAGGAGGTAAACACGTGGCAAATCATAAATCTGCTATCAAAAGAGATAGACAAAGCAAAGTGCAAAGATTAAGGAATGCGGGATACAAAACCATGGCTAAAAATGCAGTCAAAGAGCTAAGACTCGCCATTGCTAATAAAAAAATCGAAGATGCAAATCTATCCCTTAATAAGGCTATTTCCACACTCCAAAAGGTTCAATCCAAAGGTGCTCTACACAAAAATACAGCAAGTAGAAAAATCTCCAGATTAACCCGTCAGGTAAACAAACTTGCTATTGTAAGTGCTGAGGAAAACAAAGAAGAAAAATTAGATTCTCCAAAACAAGATCCCCCCTCGAGCCAGTCCTGATCAAGCCATCAGCATCATATATATTGTGTAAGGCCTCCTCTAACTCCTCTTCCTGCCAGAATCTTTCCTGAGCCAAATATTTTTCGATCACAAAAGTGGGAAGAGGTTGTAATCTTTTTATCGCTCCCATCCTCCCTCCTCCTTTCATAAGCCCTGACTTGGCTTTCAAAATTAACCTAATTTGTCTCGCCAACATCCCTAAAAGGCCTAATAATGTATTTGCATCCCGCCCTTGTGTTTCAAAAAGCTTGCTTAAAACAACGATAGCATGGTCAGCATCCTTTTTAGACACATAATCTACTAGATCAAAAACTGTAAAAAGCCTGCTAAAGGTAGTCAATTCCTTTATTTGTTCTACCCCTATCCGGGAATGTGGATACCTCAGCGAAAGTTTGAATATCTCGCTAAAAAGGTCTCTTAAGCTGCTTCCAACTATTTGATAAATAAAGGATGATGCATCTTTATCAATATCTAACTCTAACTCCTTTGCCCTCTTTTGTAACCAGTTGTATACCTGCCGTTCGGATAACTTTTTAAAATTTACTGCCCTGCCAAGTTCCTTAAACCCTTTGTAAAAAGCCCCTGTCAAATCTGTTGTGCTTGATATCCAAATAATACAAGTAGAATCAACTGGATTGTCCATATAAGAAAGAAACTGTTGATATGCATCTTTAGTAAAGTTCTCAGTTCCCCTCACTATAAGCAATCTGTGGGAAGACATAAAAGGGACAATATGAGCTCTGTTGAGTATCTCTTGGGCAGAAACCTCACCACCATAAAGTGTCTCTAAATTAAATGCCTTGACTTCGTCAGGTATAAAATCTTTTTTGATCTTATCAAGGGTTATCTCTAACCAGAAATCTTCAGGACCATAAAATAGATAAAAGGGCGAGAAAACACCCTTATGTAAAGAGGTCAGAAGATTCTCCGGAGTTAAATTTTGCATTACAACGTTTCCATAGTCCTTGAATATATTTGCGTGACTTAGGTCATGGATAATTCATAACTTCTCAATAAGTCCGGGTAATAGCTATGGATTCCCGCCTCCGCGGGAATGACGATTGAGTGTAAGTGCCTGTCATTCCTGCCCCTGCCTCCGCAGGGGTAAACTTGTCCCCGCGAAAGCGGGGAGCAGGAATCCAGTGATTAGTCACAAATATAATCTACTCGCTTATTGAGAACTTACGATAATCTAATCATACCACTATATTAACTAATCTTTTCTGAACAACGATTACCCTTTTTATTTTTTTCTCACGTATAAAATGCCGAACTCGTTTGTCTTCCAACGCTAAACTCTGAATCTCCTTTTCAGTCAATGAAACAGGTACCTCTATTCTGCTCCTTAGCTTGCCATTTACCTGAATAACAATTAAGCAGGTTTCTTTCTTAAGGGCATCTTCTCGGTACGTTGGCCAGGAAACAATTGCCAGGCTATCACTATGACCGAGGGCCCTCCATAGCTCCTCTGTAATATGTGGTACGACAGGGTGCAATAGCATTACCATGGTATCCACAGCCTCTTTAATAACAGAGGAGGCGAGCTCAGACATTTCTTTCCCATTACTGATAAACTGATTTACCGTATTGAAAAGTTCCATAACCGCACTTATGGCAGTATTAAAATGAAACCTATTTTCTATATCTTCTGTCACCTTTCTTATGCTCTGGTGTGTCTTCCTGTGAATATCTTGCAAATCAGGTGAAAGGGATTGGGTTGCATCATAGGGTTTTGCGTTAGAGAGGGTTTGCCTGTTTTCAAAAACCAGACGCCATACCCTATTGAGAAATCTCCACGCACCCTCTACGCCTTCATCGCTCCATTCGAGATCCCTCTCAGGAGGGGATGCAAACAAACAGAACATCCTCACTGTGTCTGCACCGTATCGATCAACAAGTTTCTGTGGGTCAATCACATTTTTGGTAGACTTGGACATCTTTACAGAGCCCCCGATCTGTGCCTCTTTGCCGCAATAAGCGCATCTGCCTTCCTTTACCTCTTCAGGAAAAAGATAGCCATGCTCCTGGCACTTGAAAGTCTCTTTACATACCATGCCCTGGGTCAGGAGATTGGTAAAAGGTTCATCTATTTTTAGATACGCCATATCCCTAAGGACCTTCGTGTAGAACCGGGAATAAAGGAGATGCAGTATGGCATGCTCAATACCGCCGATATATTGATCCACAGGCATCCAGTAGGCTACCTTTTCCTTATCAAAGATGCTATTCTCATACCTTGGAGATGCAAATCTGTCAAAATACCATGATGATTCAACAAAGGTATCCATGGTATCTGTCTCTCTTTTTGCTTTTTGGCCGCACTGCGGGCATGTCGTTTCATAAAAAGAAGCCTCATGTGGAAGCGGCGATTTTCCTCCTTCTTTTAAATCCAGATCAAGTGGGAGTGACACTGGTAGCTGATCCTCAGGCACGGGGACAGCGCCACACTTGGGACAATAAATAATAGGTATAGGTGCCCCCCAATATCTCTGTCTGCTCACTCCCCAGTCTTTCAGGCGGTAATTTATCGTTTTATAGCCCATTCCCTTTGATTCCAGATACTCAATTATTGAGTCCAAGGCCTCCATATTCGGCATCCCATTAAATGGACCAGAGTTTACTAAAACCCCTTCATCAACATATGCTTCGGTCATTTCCTCTTCATTCAAATCTGTATCCTCTGGTTTGATGACAACCCTGAGAGATAAATTATACTTTTTGGCAAACTCAAAGTCTCTCTGATCATGGGTAGGGACTGCCATAATCGCACCTGTTCCATACTCATAGAGGACAAAATTGGCTACATAGATAGGTATCTGCTCTCCTGTTGCAGGATTCAGACAATATCTTCCGGTAAATATTCCCTCTTTGGCCGTAAAATCAGCTGTCCTCATAAAAGTGTCTACCTTGAGAATTCTTTCAACAAATTCTTTTATCTCTTTTTCTTGAGGCATGCCTTTTATTAATTCCTTAATAAATGGATGTTCTGGGGCAAAACAAAGAAAGGTTGCACCAAAAATCGTATCTTGTCGGGTTGTAAAGACCTCAATAACACGATCAGAATCTACTACTGGAAACCTTAAAATAGCTCCATGGCTCTCCCCTATCCAGTTTTTCTGCATGGTGAGTACCTTCTCTGGCCACCCTGGAAGCTTATCACAATAATCGAGCAATTCTTTTGTATAGTCTGTAATTTTAAGAAACCAACTATCCATCTCCTTTAAGGTAACCTCTTGATCCGGATGTCTCCAGCAGCATCCATCTACAACCTGTTCGTTGGCTAGCACTGTTTTACAGAGGTCACACCAGTTAACATAGGTCTTCTTTTTATACGCCAGGCCTTTTTTAAACATCTCCACAAAAACAAGCTGCTCCCAGCGATAATATTCAGGCCGGCAGGTGGCCAGTTCCCTGTTCCAATCATAGCTGAAACCCATCCTCTTTAATTGGGACCTCATGTAGTCTATATTATCGTACGTCCATTTTGCCGGATGCGTGTTATTCTCAATAGCTGCATTTTCTGCGGGCATACCAAACGCATCCCAGCCCATTGGATGAAGCACATTAAATCCCCTCATCCGCTTATATCTGGCAACTACATCTCCGATAGCATAATTTCTGACATGACCCATATGTATCTTGCCAGAGGGATACGGATACATTTCAAGCAAATAGTACTTTTTCTTTCCTTTATCTTCAGTGACCTTAAAATAATCGTTCTTTTCCCAGAATGACTGCCATTTACCCTCTGTTTTCTGAGGATCATACTTTTTCATTTACTTTGCCTCTATACTGTTATCAATTGCTATAGAATAATCAGACGCAGGAAGATTCAGATATGTTTTTAACTCCCGCCTTAAAGATTGTAAATCAGGAAAATTTGTTTCATCAACGGTAAAAATAACCTTTAATGAAAAATTGACTGCATCTCTATTATGTATACTGTAATAGTCAATAAGATTAATTATAGTATATTTTATCAACTCCGTATAATCTATTTTGATCCCTTTAATCCAGGGGACCATGATCCCAAATTCGTACAATTCAAGCTTCTCAAGTGTCGATGATATCCTCTCGGTAGCAGCCGATAAAATCTCGAATGAATAACTTTTGGGTGAACCTAAGCCAACAAACAGCACTTTATCGGCCTTAATCCTTTGTTGAGAAGCAATCAGAATAAGTTCATCTCGTTTTCCACTGAGAAAATTTGTATCTAATAACTGGGTTAAAGTGCCGGTTAACTTTTCATCGAACCTGGAAAGATATCCTGTAAGGAGGGATTTATCTTTAAATAGGAAGGCAACCACGGCCTGACACCATAGTTGATCCAAAAATCTGTGAGTTAGCCTTAGATCCAATTTCATATTGAAGTTGCATAAATTTAGGAATTTAGGAATTTAGGAATTTAGAGATTAAGGAATTTCTTAATCAGTAATGGCTGACTTTGCTATGAAAGCGTACCCCCGGTTCAAATATTCAGGATAAATTTACGCTCCATAATCAAAGTAGCAACCTTTTTATACTCTGAATAGATTAACAATTGTTCTTTCTCAATGTTCCATTCTGCAAATACGAACTGGTGATTATACTGCTCAGGGAGCAGAATAGTTTCATTAAGAATATAAATAAATGATTTAGCACCTTTCTCAGCAGACTCAACAAAACGAATGAAGTATATCTTTTTCCCTTTTATTGAAAGCAGGTTATCAGTTTCAATTTTTTGATCATGTTCTATATAAGAAAAGTTGCTATTGAATACTAACCGGGCATACTTAAAATAAAAATACTCAAGGCTTTCACTGTTGAAACGGTCACACTCTGTGGCAACCTGATCTCTGTTGGTAAAGAAGTTCTGCCCCCAGACTTTTTCATTAAATACACGGTTATGTCCTTCTATATGTGGATTTGTCCATGGCTTTGAAGGAGAACCAAACAACGGCTTAACACCGAGGTTTAAAAGAAATTTGAGAAATGTGCCAAGGCTTCTTTTGCCACTGGCAGTTCCCCTGAACTGCAAGCCATTATCGATCCTAAGAACATTTGGCAGAGGATATTTCCGCCACAGCTTTATTAAATTTTCTATAGCATAGACAGCTCTTTCGGCAGCTACAGGCTTAATTTGATACAGTTTAAAAGGTGCGTAATAGCTGGTCGAAAAAATGTTGATCGGCTCTCGCTGTCCAGCAATATATTTTTTACCAATAAAGTCGGCTGACTGCTGAAGATAACCTAAATTTCTGATTGACTGAACCGGATACAGTAGATACTCTGATCCTCCGTTCTTGTGTTTTTTAGGTTTCTTTGTCTGCAGCCCGGCCTGACGTATTGTTTTATCTATAAACCAAATAGATGGCAGTTTTTCACGAGGGTACTGTTTAGCATAGTCCATCTGAACGTAGTTGCTGCCAACAAAGTACTTCCTATTATCAATACGCTGACGTTTAATAGCACAAATGCGATCAGCAATTTGTAAATCAGTATATGCTCGGGCATGGCCTTTCTGCCAGCCACGGTTTTCTTTATAAGTATCCTGACTTAACCATTTAATGATGGTTGGTTTTCTAATATTCAGGATCTTTGATATTTGAGTTTTGCTTTTACCTTCTTTGTAAAGGTTGCATGCCTCCTGAAATTTTTTTTGCTTCTTCTTGTTTCATGACACTAAAGCTCCTTTACTATTTGATGTTTTTAAAATTATTTAAAGTAGCTTCAGTATCTTAATAATTCAATAGGGGGTACGCTTTTATACCAAAGTTAGCAAGTAATTGTTACCCTGCGAGATATTTCTTATTCTATTGCGATGGGGCCTGTATTCTGCCTTGTTTTGCTTAGAGAAGTATAAATCTTATCCAATATGCCGTTAATAAAGGCACCTGATTCCTCTGTTCCAAATTTTTTTCCTAAATCTACCGCCTCATTAATAGAAACCTTTGGCGGTATATCACCCCTGTATAAAAGCTCATATACAGCTAATCGTAAAATAGAGTGGTCAACTCTTGCTATCCTTTCTAATCGCCAGTTCTGAGAAGTTTTAGATATCAGATTATCGAGCTCTTTGATATGAACGCAAACCCCCAGGACAAGCTCCTTTGAAAAGATCTCAATGTCTTTAGATATACCAAAGTTATTGCAGATTAAATCAAAGGCTGCAGCAGGATCATCTTTTTTTGAAAACTCAAGATGAAAAAGAACCTTTATTGCCAGCTCCCTCGAGCGCCTTCTTTTTCCCATGTTATAAACTTAGGGCTTTGCCCCAATGGAATACTGGAGTAATGGATAACTGGATTGATGGATAACCTAATCAAGGGCCTTAAACAGGCTGACCATCTCCATAGCCGAAACAGCAGCATCCCAACCCTTGTTTCCACTCTTTGCGCCAGCCCTTTCAATGGCCTGCTCTAAGGTATCACTGGTTATTATTCCAAATGAAACCGGAATCTTGCTCTCAAGGGCAATGGTAGCTATTCCTCTTGCCACCTGTGAGCTGATGTATTCAAAGTGTGGAGTAGCACCCCTGATTACGGCCCCCAAGCAGATCACGCATTCAAATTGACCGTTCAGGGACAATTTTTTTGCCATAGAAGGGATTTCAAAGGCACCAGGCACCTTAACAATAGTTATCTGGTCATCAGATGCCCCATGCCTTTTTAGGGCATCTAAGGCCCCATCCAATAATCGTTGGCATATAAAATCATTAAAACGACTCACAACAATTGCACATGTAATTCCCTTTGCAGAAATTTCTCCTTCAATAAATTTAGGCATTGGCACCCCCTTTGGCTTTGTTAGATTTGTCGTATTGTTTCATTGATATATTGTTGACTATTCAACTATTGACTAACTCGTAAAAAGTCTTTTGCGAGCGATTTTGGCCACTTTTGGAAAAAGATTCATGAAATGCTGAGAGTTAAAAATTCCAAACTGTTTGAGGCCTTTAGGCCGAGTTTTTGGAATTTAGCGAAGCATTTCATGAATCCCAAAATGGGCATTATGAGCGAGTAAAAGGACTTTTTACAAGAACATCAACTATTAAAACTCATCATATGACCCAATTTTTCACATTTGGTTAAAAGATAGCGCACATTTTCAGGTCTTGGAGGAATTTCAATAGGGACCCTCCCCGTTACTGTCAGGCCATACCCTTCCAGACCAATTATCTTCTTAGGGTTGTTTGTCATTATCCTCATTCTTCTTACACCTAAGGCGACAAGAATCTGGGCGCCAACTCCATAATCTCTCAAGTCAGGCTTAAAGCCAAGTTTTTCATTTGCCTCTACTGTATCAAAACCCTCATCCTGTAATGCATATGCCTTAAGCTTATTGGCAAAACCTATTCCCCGACCTTCCTGCCTTAAATAGACAATAACACCGAGTCCCTCCTGCTCGATCATCTTTAACGACTTTTTCAACTGATCCCCACAATCACATCGATATGAACCAAAGACATCCCCTGTCAAACATTCAGAATGAACCCTCACCAGAATATCTTTGTTAGGCTCAATTTCGCCTTTTACTAAGGCCAGGTGCTCACTGTTATCGAGCTCATTTATAAATGCTATTGCCTTGAATTCACCAGATGGGGTTGGCAAAATTGTTTCTGCCTCTTTATGCACAAAGGTCTCATTTCTCATCCGATAGGCGATAATATCGGCAACAGTAACTATTCTGAGATCATGCTTTTTAGCAAATTGATCAAGATCAGGTCTTCGAGCCATAGTGCCATCTTCATTCATTATTTCGCAGATAACCGCTGCCGGCTTTAAACCGGCAAGCCTGGCAAGATCGACAGAACCTTCAGTCTGCCCGGTTCTGAAAAGCACTCCTCCTCTCCTTGCCCTTAGGGGAAACAGATGCCCTGGCTGAACTAAATCATCTGGTTTCGCATCGTCGGCTACAGCTGTAAGGACGGTGTGTGCCCTATCAGCAGCCGATATTCCGGTTGTTACCCCATTTTTTGCCTCTATAGAAACAGTAAAGGCAGTCTGAAAATGAGATTGATTATCATGAACCATGAGGGGGAGTTTTAACCGTTCAACTATATTTGGATGAAGGGAGAGGCAAATCAGACCTCTTGCATATTTGGCCATAAAGTTAATAGCCTCTGGGGTGACCTTCTCAGCGATCATGGTCAAATCGCCCTCATTTTCCCTGTCCTCATCATCAACAAGGATAATCATCTTCCCCTGTCTTAAATCTTCAAGCGCTCCTTTTATATTAGAAATGCCCATTGTTTTCTCCAAAACCATATCTGATCAACATATCCTTATCGATCCTTGATGGTTTTTCTTTAGATATGTCTGTTCTATCATTTAAAAAGAATTTCTCTATATACTTGGAAATCAGATCTATCTCTATGTTTACCCTGTCGCCGACCTCTTTTTGAAAAAGTGTAGTCTTATTAACAGTTTGGGGTATAATTGTTACATCAAAGGAGGTCTTCATACATCTATTGATGGTTAAACTTATTCCATCTACAGCAATGGAGCCCTTGTCTATCAAATACCTGCTTAAAGACTGATCAAGAGATATGTGAATAATCCATGATCTTTGAAACCTTTCAATCTTTTCAATTATCCCTGTGCCATCAACATGACCGCTCACAAGATGTCCACCTAATCTGTCAGACAATCTAAGTGCCCTTTCAAGGTTTATCATCTCACCCTGTTTCAATTTTCCCAACGTGCTCCTGCTAAGGGTCTCAGTTGAAATATCCAGAGTAAAAAGCTCTCCTTTTATCTCAGTGATGGTCAAACAGACACCATCAACCGCAATACTTTCCCCTGGATGGCAATCAGAAAAAAAAGAAGGTACTCTTAGGATACAGACAGCCTCTGCACCTAACCTTCGTATGCTTTTTACCTCTCCAATTCCCTCAACAATACCAGTAAACATTTTAAGTGCCTAAAGTGCCTAAAATTTTAAGTGAGCTAAAATTTTCATAGCCAATTCACAATTCCTCATTACGCAATATGCAATTACTTCTGAGGATATGCCTCAATCATAATATCATCATCAAATCTTCTGACCATTAAATCCTTTAGCAGTACACAATTCTCTATACTATCACATCCCGGTCCCCTCGCAAATGGCACGCCATTATCACCACCTAATAGTTTAGGGGCAAGGAACATATAATACTTATCAACAAGCCCCTCCCTTATCACGGAACCAAAAAGTGTTGCCCCGCCCTCTACTAAAACAGAACTCATTGACATTTTGGCTAATTCATCCAGTAAATCGGAGAGATCAATCCGCCTATTTCTTATCTGGCAGTTAACAACCCGAGCCCCCAGGTCTTCTATCTTTTTTCTCTTTGCACTGTCTACATTACTACCTACAGCTATGATGGTCAAGCCTGATTTAGGTGAATCAAACACCCTGCTATGTAAAGGAATCCTTAAATTTGTATCTACTATTACCCGAAAAGGATCTGAGGTTGATCTTCCTATCAGATAAGGTGTCAGATAAGGATTATCCACTATAACAGTTTCTACCCCAACCAGAATAGCATCCACTCGTTTTCTTAATGAATGAACAAACTTTCTTGATTTTTCACCTGTGATCCACTTTGAATTACCTGTTTGTGTAGCAATCCACCCATCAAGAGTAAGGGCCCCCTTCAAAATCACAAAGGGTTTGTCTTTTGTTATGTATTTTATATAAACCTCGTTTAACCTTTTGCATTCCTCCTCTAACACATTACATTTCACCTTCACCCCATGAGAGGAAAGAAATTCACACCCACCTCCAGTAACATGTGGATTAGGATCAACCATGCCAACAACAACTTTCTTAACGCTGCTTTTCAATATTGCCTTTGTGCATGGTGGGGTTCTACCATAATGGTTACAGGGCTCCAGGTTAACATAGAGGGTGGCTCCCTTTGCTCTTTTACCAGCCTTTGATAGAGCCTCTATTTCAGCATGTGGGGCCCCTGCCTTTTTATGATATCCAGAGCCAATAATCTTTCTATCTTTAACAACAAGCGCCCCTACTAAGGGATTTGGAGATGTGGAGCCCAGGCCCTTTTTTGCCAGCCTGAGCGTCTGTTTCATGAATCCTTCATCAATATCCATTTGATTTATTGTGTTTCTAGGGTTTGTTGTGTTTATTGAGTTTCTTGGGTTAAAGCCTTATTAACTCGATAAACAAAGGGGGTCTTCATGTCTCAAGAATTTAATATTTACATCAAGTTTTTGCAATGAAATCAAATCCTAATTTTATTCTATTGGGGCTATGAAATTCGAAATCCTAAATTCTAAACCCAGTCACAGACCCGCCTGCCAGATGGCGGGCAGGCCTGGCATGAAATGGCTAATTTCTATGGATTGCATGCCACAAGTACTACAATTGCTCTATGGTGCCTCCTGGGTTTGAGGCAAAATTTTTACAATCATTAGCTATTTATCCTCTCCGCTTCTTTCATCAAGCAAGTCTTTTAATTCAGTCATAAATTCATTTATATCCTTAAATTGCCGATAAACAGATGAAAACCTTACATATGCAACATCGTCCCAACTTTTAAGCCTTTCAATCACCCTCTCGCCTATCTCAGAACTGTTTATTTCCCTATTGCCACTTTCCTGAAATAGCTGGGCCAGAGAATCAACAAAATCATCAATCTTATTGATGCTTATTGGTCTCTTCTGGCAGGCCATTTGGATGCCCGCCCTGATCTTTTCATTATTGAAAGGCTCTCTTCTTCCATCCTTTTTTACCACCATAGGCAAAACAGCCTCAACCTTTTCATAGGTGGTAAAGCGCTTGTTGCAATTAAGGCATTCCCTTCTTCTTCTTATCGTCCTACCGTCTTTACCAAGCCTGGAGTCAATGACCTTATTGTTAATTTCTGCACAAAATGGGCATTTCATATCGATAACCTCTCTAATTCTATATTTGCCTCGGCCAGCATCTCATCTGCCAGAGTATCAGGGTAACCCTCTGCAAAAAAAATTTTTTCTACCCCTGCATTAATAAGCATTTTTGAACAAATAATACATGGTTTGTGAGTAGAATATAGGGTTGTTCCTTTAGTAGCAACTCCATAATAGGCTGACTGTATAATTACATTCTGCTCAGCATGAAGACCTCTGCAGAGCTCATGCCTCTCCCCAGACTTTACATTTAGCTTCTCTCTCAGGCAGCCAGTCTCCTCGCAGTGTCTTATGCCAGTTGGCGCTCCATTATAGCCTGTAGCCAAAATTTTCTTATCTCTGACCAGCACTGCGCCAACATTCCTTCTTAGGCATGTTGATCGGGTAGCTACGAGTTTTGCAATGGACATAAAATATTCTGGCCAGGAAGGTCTTGGCACTTATCCCCCAAATCTTTTGGGTTTGTTGAGTTTTTTGTGGCGGGTTTATTGCGTTGACAGAATTTGAACCCTACATGCTCAATAAACACAAGAAATCCAATTTAAATAGAAAGCCGAAGTGCCAAAATAAGGAGTAACAAGTTTCAGGTTTCGAACCTCACGTATCAATCTCCTCCAGGCGACTTTGATGTCGGCCCCCCTCAAAATCAGTATGTAAAAAAATATCTACCATCTCTAAAGCCAGACCAGAGCCGAGGATCCTACCCCCAAGGACAAGTATATTAGCATCATTGTGTTTCCTGCTAAGCTCGACTGTATAAAGATTGTGACAAAGGGCAGCACGGACATTTTTGAACCGGTTGGCAGTTATGGACATCCCAATTCCTGATCCACAGAGTAATATCCCTCTGCTAAACTTTTTTTCGGCAATGTTTTGGGCTACCTCTTTAGCGATGAGTGGGTAGTCAACTGATTCATGACTGAATGTGCCTACATCTTTGATATTATACCCTTTTCCAGATAAAAATTTTCTTATTTGTTCTTTTAAATCAAATCCAGCGTGATCTGATCCGATAATTATATTCATATTCGAATTTCAAATTTCAAAGCTCAAATGTCAAATCAATGTCAAAGCTCAAAATCGAAAATAAAGTAAGAATGGAGGTTTTGACATTTAGTCATTTGAATTTGATTTGCCATTTTTTTAATTAGGGTTTATATTCTTTGAAGATTAGTGAGCTATTTGTACCGCCAAAACCAAAAGAATTAGAGAGTACAGTTCTCACCCTCATATTTCTGGCCTTGTTTGGAACGTAGTCAAGATCGCATTCAGGGTCTTTAAATTCATAGTTGATAGTTGGAGGGATGAGGCTATTTTTTATTGTCAATATGGAATATATTGCCTCTGCCGCACCAGCACCACCTAAGATATGCCCTGTCATCGATTTAGTGGAAGTTACCGGAACCTTGAATGCATAATCCCCGAAAACGGATTTTATTCCCTTAGTCTCAGAAATATCATTCAATTTTGTACTCGTTCCATGTGCACTTATACAATCAATGTCAGTAGGATCTATTCCTGCATCCCTCAGTGCAGCCTGTATGCACAGGCCTGCCCCTATTCCTCCAGGGTCGGGAGCAGTTAAATGATAGGCATCTGAGGACATACCATAACCGGCTATTTCAGCATAGATATCTGCAGCTCTATCAAGTGCATGGGTTAATTCCTCTAAAATAATAATGCCTCCACCCTCTGAGATTATAAAGCCATCCCTTTCTTTATCAAAAGGCCTTGATGCCTTCTCTGGCTCATCATTTCTTGTTGAAAGAGACTTCATTGAGGTAAAACCCGCTAAGGCCAATGGGGTTATACAGGCTTCTGTTCCTCCAGTTATCATCGCATCAGCCGCTCCCCGCTGGATTATCTTAAAAGACTCACCAATGGCATGGGAACTCGCAGCACATGCGGTTACTATTGCAGTGTTTGGACCCCTGGCTCCAAATTCCATAGATATCTTACCCGGGGACATGTTGGCAATTATACCAGGAATAAAAAAAGGGCTTACCCTCCGTGGCCCTTTTTCTAAAAGAATCTTGTGATAAAATTCAATGTTTCTCAATCCACCAATACCAGACCCGGTCACGCACCCTATCCTGTGACTGTTTTGTTGTGTTATCTTGAGCTTTGAATCTTCAATAGCCATTCGAGCTGAGGCCATAGCATAGTGAATGAAGATATCGAGGTGCCTGGCATCTTTTGATGTGAGAAAGTCCTCAGACCTAAAATCCTTTACCTCACCAGCAATCTGGGAAGTAAATGAAGATGCATCAAATTTGGTAATAGGCCCTATACCAGATTTGCCTTTTGAGACGGCCTCCCAATTTTCTTCCACACCAATACCAAGAGGCGTAACCATTCCCATCCCTGTAATGACAACTCTTTTGGTCATCCTGGTATTCTCCTCAACCATTTAAATAAAAGTTTATCCGTAATTGCTCAAAATCCAGTAGATCTTAACCCTGAGGCGGGTAAACCTGCTTGTACTTTGGGCAGATACGTTTATCCGGTATTTTTTTCAATGTATTCGATAGCGTCCCGAACAGTAGTGATCTTTTCAGCCTCCTCGTCAGAAATAGAGACACCAAAATCCTCTTCCATGGCCATAATCAATTCTACTTGATCGAGTGAGTCTGCTCCTAAATCATCCACAAATGATGCCTCTGGTATTACATCTTTCTCATCAACTTCCAACTGTTCGCAAATAATCTTTGTTATTTTTTCCGCAACTGACATGTGTACCTCCATAAATTATTTGTTAAATAACCTTACATATAAAGACCACCGCTTACATGAATAACTTGCCCTGTAATATATGTTGCGCCATCAGAAGCCAACCAATAAACAGTGTCGGCCACCTCATCAGGCTCCCCAACCCTACCCATAGGAATCTGGGACAGAAAGGCTTCCTTTGCCTTATCAGGAAGCTTTTGTGTCATCTCAGTATTAATAAAACCTGGTGCTACTGCATTAACGGTAATACCTCTGCTAGCCAACTCCCTTGCAACAGTCTTAGTGAAACCCATTATGCCTGCTTTCGAGGCTCCATAGTTAGACTGACCGATGTTTCCAATTTGACCAACAACAGAGGAAATATTTATAATTCTTCCACTTCTCTGTTTTATCATTGACCTCATTACAGCTTTGGTGCAATTAAAAACGCTTTTCAGGTTAACCTGAAGTGTCTGATCCCATTGCTCCTCAGACATCCTCATTAAAAATGCATCTCTTGTTATCCCGGCATTGTTAACCAACACATCCACCCTCTGAAAATCTTTGACCACCCTCTGAAAAAATCCCTCAACATCTCTAAAGGAAGAAACGTCGAGTTTCTCTGACCTTGCCTCAATATTCATTTTATCAAGGAGTTCCAATGTCTTTTTTTCTGCAAGGTCATCAGGGTCATAATGCACAAATATAATTCTTGCACCCTCTCGAGCAAATCGAAGACATATTGCCCGGCCAATTCCCTTAGATCCTCCGGTGATAACTATTGTCCTTTTTGATGCAGACACTTACGTCTTACCTTTCATTTCCTTTGGTGTGAAATGCAGCCAATCCTTCCTCCAGCCGCTCTTTGACATGATTATTAACAAAATCAATAGCTATTCGAATCGCATTCTTTATAGCCTTAGGGCTTGAATCACCGTGGCATATAATTCCAACACCTTTTACCCCTAAAAGAAGGGCTCCCCCATGTTCTGCATAATCGAGATTCCTTTTAAAATGTTCAAATGCTCTTCCACTAAGCCAGAACCCAAGCCTGGAGATCAAGCTCTTGGACATTTCTCTTTCAAACATTACACCTATGGTCTCGGCCATTCCTTCACTTAATTTAAGTGCTACATTACCTACAAATCCATCGCTAACAATTACCTGTACATCTCCAGAAAAAATATCCCTCCCTTCAACATTCCCAACAAAATTAAATGGGCCCTTTTTAAACAACTCGTGTGCAATTCTGACCTGCTCATTTCCCTTGCTTCCCTCTTCCCCGATATTCAAAATGCCGACCTTTGGATTGTCGATGTTAAGCAATGAGCGGCTAAAAATATCACCCATAATTCCAAATTCAAAGAGCTGCCTGGGTTTGGTATCAACATTAGCGCCAACATCAATCAAGACGACATTTCCCTTTGCCCCAGGAAAAATACCAGCCAAAGCCGGCCTTTCCACGCCTTTTAACCTTCCAAGAGTAAGAACAGCAGCACCTACAGTTGCTCCAGAATTTCCGGCACTTACGACAGCATCAACATCGCCTCTCCGTGCAAGGTCAAAGGCCACCATAATAGAGACATCTTTCCTGTGTCGTAGCACCTTGAGAGGTAATTCATCCATAGCCACCATCTGGGAACAGTGATGAATCTGGATGCGGTTATTTAACTTTCCATTTTTACCTAACTCTTTCCGGATGAGGCTTTCATCCCCCACTAAGGTAAGATTCACCCCCAATTCAGACTGTGCCCAAAGGGCACCTTGAACATTCACTCCGGGGGCGTGGTCTCCTCCCATGGCATCTATTGCTATATTCAGATTAACCCTCTTCCTTTTTAATTACTGTCTCACCCTTATAGGTACCACAATTCATGCATACATGATGTGGTAGGACTGGTTCGTGACATTGAGGGCAAAATGAAATGTTGGCCACTTTTAGGTGATGATGAGATCTCCTCATATCCCTTCTTGATTTTGATGTTTTCTTCTTAGGTACAGGCATAACGAAATTTCCTTAATTTTGTCATTGGTCATTTGGCATTGGTCATTATTGACACTTCTTCCCGACAGACAACTGACAATTATCAACTGACATTTCCCAATGTCTCATATCGTGATTGACATGAGCAGCTTGCTATATTCAAGTTACACCCACATATAGGGCAAAGCCCTTTGCAGTCTTTCGTACAAAGAGTCTTCATTGGTAAATTGAGAATAAGCTGCTCTTTTATTATCTGATCTGAGTCCAAAAAATTATCATCAATGAAATCGAGGTTAAGGTCATTTTCTAATAGTTCAACCTCTGCTTCCCCTTTAAATGGAAACATTGATAAGTATATCCTAAAATCTGTTGTTACATCCTTGCTGTAAGTTTCAAGACATCTGTCACATCTCAAAACCAATCTGGCAGATAAAAAACCATCTACTACTATCTTTTCGCCAGTTTGGTATATCTTAAGCCAGGCAGAAAGTGGGCTTTCAAGACCCACGATCCGATCCTTCTCGAAATCTGGTTTCCACCATCCTGGTTCAAGTGAGAAATTTATTTCTTTACCGCCTGGAGGGATCTTTGTCAAATCGATTTTCATTTATCCCGAATATACATTCTAATATTATAACTACCGTTAATAATTAAAGTTTGCTTTTATATAGAGTAGTTCTTTTTGTCAAGATAATTTCTTCTTTCCCCCACTCTTGAATTGCTGCATAGAAAGTAGTAAGATAAATGAACCTAAGGCTCATGAAAAAGAAAATGAAAACGAAACAAATATTTGAGACCTATAATAGGAAAGGAAATCGGACAATTTCTAAATTTAGGTATTGTCCCGTATGCGGCACACAATGTATTTCCAGATCAACCCTCAGGCATAGCAAGCTTAGATGCCCAAGGTGTGGTTTTACTCTCTACCAAAATCCCTCCCCAGGAGTCGTCGTATTAATTGTTGACGATGATATGATACTATTAGGTGAGAGGGATAACAAGGTATTTATGGGAGGAAAATGGAGTCTCCCTGGTGGATTTATCGAGTTTGATGAAGACTTTCTATCTGCAGCCCATAGGGAAATAATGGAAGAGACTGGCCTTTCTATAGAAATCATCTCTATTATCAGTGTTGTTGCTAATTTCTTCTCACCTGACCTGCATACCTTAGTAATTGTGCTTTTGGCCCAAGAAATGAGTGGTACCTTACGACCTGGTGATGACATGGTAAAATTAGAATGGTTCCCTATTTCAGGGCCTTTTCCCTCTATGGCCTTTGAAGCAGATACACATATAATTAATAGGTACTATACAACAACAATGGCTGGAACATCAGTGGATCCACGGTTCGCTTCACTGTAAAAGAGATATATTAGGGTAAAAGTTTGCAAATACAAATGAGCGCATATCATCATGAATTGTGAAATAGTAACTATAGGTAGTGAACTTTTACATGGCCAGATAATAGACACCAATGCATCCTATATTGCTCGCACACTTAACTCTATCGGGCTTAACATAGCATTTCACACTACCGTAGGAGACACACATGCCCAAATAAAGGATGTTCTTTTTCAGGCACGCGATAGAACCGATCTGGTTATTACTACAGGTGGTATCGGGCCCACAGAAGATGACCTGACAAGAGAGGCGATAGCCAATGTGGTAGGTGTTCCGCTTACATTTAAAAAAGAATTAATGGATCAAATCGAATCTATTTTTAAACGCATTGGGTATAGCATGCCAGAAAACAATAGAAAGCAGGCATTTATACCTGATGGAGCCACCCCTATTCCCAATGAAATAGGAACAGCTCCCGGGTTTATTATAGAAAAAGGAGCAAAGGTAATTATTGCCCTTCCTGGAGTGCCAAAAGAACTAAAATATCTCCTTAACAAAAAGGTCGTTCCTTACCTTAAGAAACGTTTTCAACTTGATCAGGAATTAATTTCCTCTAAAACTCTCAAGGTAACAGGTATAGGTGAAAGCAAGGTCGATACCCAGATAAAAGATCTCATTAAGGAGACTATTAATCCAACTATCGGCATCCTGGCTTCACCAGGTGATATAAGTATCACGATAACAGCCTGGGCAAAAAGTGAAAGAGAGGCCGAGGCTCTTATCAGGCCAATCGAGCAAGAGATTAGGTCACGCTTAGGAAATAATATATATGGTGTCAACAAAGATACTCTCCATGGAGTTGTCACAAATCTTCTCAATAAAAGAGGCGATACCTTATCTGTTTTAGAAACCTTTTCAGGAGGGGAGCTAACAGGAAGGTTGCAAAGGTCACTATTATCCCCCCTTCATGAAAGTATTGTGATAGGGAAACAAGAACAAATCCTTTCCTTTTTGAATAAGAAAGGCCCTGCTCTTGAAATTAACAAGGAGACAGCTGAGTATCTGGCTAAAAAAATAAAACGTAAGGGAAATAGCTCAATTGGCTTAGCCCTTTTAGGAACACTAAAAACGGCTAAAAAGGGATATAATGTAGATGCCCATGTCGTGGTTTCAGGTAAAAATGTCAATGGTAGTTACGATTGGAAAATGGGTGGTGATATCCCTACCCTTCAAAATAGAAGCGCAATAATAGCCTTGAATACACTAAGGTTAGCACTGATTTCAGCACCATAGTTATGAACTTAGCCCCGACATGTCGGGGAACTTTTTTGACAGGATTAACTGGATTTACATGATTTTTTTATTTATCCTGACTATCCTGTCTATCCTGTCTAAAAAATGGGATTTCCTATACTATGAACTTAGGGGGCTTCGCCCCGATTGGAGTATTGGAGTGATGGAGTATTGGAGTGATGTGTTTAGGAGAGAAATAATTCTTCCTCACGGATTTCCATTACTCCCGTACTCCACATCTCCACATCAATGGCACGAAATAAAAAGAGCTATAATTTCAGTAAGTTGTAGAAATTCAGATATATTCTTTAAAAGAAAATAAATTCAAATTCTAATATTTATCTATTTGAAACTTAAAACTTGAAACTTGATAAATAATGAAGTTTGATAGACTCGTAAAAAGTCCCTCATGCAGTCATTGCGAGCGTAGCAAAGCAATCTCCTATACCATAATTTATTGTATCTATTAGATTGCTTCGGGCTAAAGCCCTCGCAATGACGCTGGGACATAACTTTTTACGAATTCATCAAGTTTACTGTTTTAAAAAAGATTAATTCAGTATTTTCCCCAAGAATAGAGTTTTAAGTATCAATTTTCAAACTCAGGAGTTCCTAACAATTAACGAGTAACTAATAACCTATAACGAGGTGATTAAAATGATACGTCAACCAGCAGTAGCCAATCAATTTTATCCTGGAAGGGAAGCGGATCTTAAAAAAGATATTTCCAGCAGGATTAAGCCTGCCACAGGTGAACAAAAAAAAGAAAAGGTATTAGCCCTGGTATCTCCTCATGCCGGTTATATTTACTCAGGCAATGTTGCTGGAGCTGTTTATGCCGTAGCTGATATTACCAAGGAAGTAATCGTAATGGGCCCCAATCATCATGGACTTGGAGCACCGTTTGCCGTGATGGCACAGGGTGTTTGGCGCATGCCATGGGGTGATATTAGCATAAATGAAAAACTGGCCAATCTCATGATTGCAGAATCCAGGTGGTTAAACGCTGATGATCAGGCCCACATACAAGAACATTCTGTTGAGGTGCAATTACCCTTTATTCAATATATCAGACCTGATGTTGAATTTGTTCCAATTGTTCTTGGCAGAGCTGACTTTAAGACATGTGAAGAAATAGGTAGAGCCATAGCCAGGGCTATAAAAAAATTCGGTAGGCCTGTTGTCATTATAGCCAGTACAGATATGACTCACTATGAATCACAGGAAAGCGCTAAACAAAAGGATCAATTAGCAATAGACCGGGTCTGCGCTCTGGATCCTTCTGGGCTTTTAGAGACAGTTGAAGAAAATAACATATCTATGTGCGGCGTAATTCCAACTACAATAACCCTCATAGCAGCCAAGGAACTGGGTGCAACCACGGCCAATCTGGTAGCCTATGCCACATCAGGAGACGTGAGTGGTGATTATAGCTATGTTGTGGGGTATGCTGGGTTTATCATTCAATGACAGTTCATCCAGCCACTTCCCGTAGGCTTTCTTCAAAGATAGATAAACACACATCTATCTCCTCTACCGTAACAGTAAGCGCCGGAGAGAAACGAATTGAATTCTCACCGCACCCAAGCAGTAGTAGTCCCTTTTGAAAGGCCTTTTGAATTACCTCATTGCGCCAATCAGTGGCCCGTTCTTTGGTATCTCTATCCTTTACCAACTCAACAGCAACCATGAGACCCTTACCGCGCACATCGCCCATACACTCTATTGATTTCTGCAACTCTCGTAGCCCGGTCATTAAATATTCACCACGGATTTTGGCATTTTCCATCAGCTCAGCCTCGAGCAACTCAATAGTAGCCAAAGCAGCGCTACATGAGACAGGATTGCCTCCAAAGGTGGAAGCATGGGATCCTGCCTCCCAAACCATAATGTCAGATCGGGCCACCATGGCACCGAGCGGCATTCCTGATGCGATACCCTTCGCCAGGGCCATAATGTCCGGCACTACTCCAAAGTGTTCCATTGCGAACATTTTTCCCGTACGGCCCATGCCTGATTGTACCTCATCTGCTACATAGAGAATCTCATACTTTTTAGCTATTTTTTGCAACTCCCGGTGGAACTCGGGAGGAGGCACAATGTATCCTCCCTCGCCCTGGATAGGCTCAACGAAGATGGCTGCCACCTCTTCCGGGGGAACGGTTGTGCGGAAGAGGGTGTCTTCTACCCAGCGCACACACTCGATTCCACATTCAGGATACGACATATGATACGGACACCGGTAGCAATAGGCATATGGTATATGGGTAATTCCAGGGATAAGTGGATTATAATACTTTTTCTGGATCGTTTTGCTAGCCGTAAGTGAAAGTGCGCCCATAGTGCGGCCATGGAACGCTCCAAAGAAAGCAAGGTTTAGCTCCCGTTTTGTATACCACCGGGCAAGCTTAAAAGCTGCTTCAACTGCCTCGGCACCGGAGTTTCCAAAATAGACCTTATTGCTCCCGTCACCCGGTACCAGGTGGGCAAGCTTTTCCGCCAGAGTTATTTGTGATGTATAGTAGAAATCGGTTCCAGACATATGTAATAGCTTGTTAGCCTGTTCCTTGATGGCATTGACGACATGAGGGTGGCAATGTCCGGTTGCGCATACTGCAATACCTGCGGTAAAATCCAAGAAGGTGTTCCCATCTGGGTCATGGATCCATAACCCTTCACCCTTCTCTGCAACAAGGGGATAAATCCGAGTGTAGGAGGGAGATACATGATTATGATCTACACCAATCAATGCCGCAGCCTTAGGGCCCGGGAGAGTTGTCTTGATATCAGGAAATTTCATCGTAGTGCTCCTTTCTCAGTATTTTAATTGTAATATATGTATGTTTTTAATAGCAGAACAACATTGCTATCATCACAATATTCATGACCATACCATTCACCAGGTATCTTTCGCACCATATGCTCTTAAAAACAAGTTAATTCTCTGCCCCCCTTCTATGTTTTATTTCTTCTGTTTGGATAGTTAATGAAATATATATTTCTACGATATTCTTGAATACCCCAAATATATTTTTTCCTACATTTGTTAGGTGTAAAAGCAACATGATACTTGCATTCCCATCTCATATAATGTATGCATTGGCAGGTTTTCATTTTAAACCTCTCATATTTGAATGTTGATGATGTATATGGGAGGTTTTATTTCTATAGCAATGAACAGATGTTCTCTGTAGGTATTTAAACCTAATAGATATAGGGAATAGTCACAAAATATAACAACTCCCATCTGCAAATGGGTGTGGTTTCCTTACGTTTGGGTAAAGTACCTGATTGAACTTAGTGCGTTAAACTGATAGAAAAAAGTGCTTAAAAAGCTTTAAATCTCTTACTGAATTTAATGAGATATAAATTTTTCAACTCTTGGGTCCGGTTACAACGACCCTAAGACCAAAACTATAAACCTTCGCCTTTCTCAATAAAGGTTGAGCACACAGCACGCCGAGGAGAGTTGGCACAAGGTTTTGTTATCTTAGGCATTTAAATAATAGGAGGTAAAAATGAGACCTTATTTTGAAAAAATGACACCATTTGGTAAAGCTCTTTCCGATAGTCAAAAGGAGAGCGCAAAGGAAAACGTAGCACAAATAAATGAAGTGGAAAAAGATGTTGCCCATGCTATTGAGGCCGTAAAAAATGCAGGTATACCGGCCGAGAAAATTAAACAGAGAGGTCAGACCACAGTCTGGGAAAGAATAGAGCACCTTGTTGACCCTGGAACCTTTTGTCCGCTCCATACACTGTATAATCCCCTGTTTAACGAGGAAGGCACGACTGGCGTAATTGATGGCCTTGCCAAGATCAATGGTAAATGGGCCGTTGTTATTGGTTTTGACAACAAGGTAATGGCAGGAGCATGGATTGCCGGACAGGCAGATAACCAACTCAGGGTCACGGATATGGCAAAAAGACTTCACGTTCCCCTGGTGTGGATTGTGAATTGCAGTGGCGTAAAACTAACAGAGCAGGAAGAGGTTTATGCCAACCGAAGAGGAAATGGCACCACATTTTTCCGCCATGCGGAACTTGAAAAGTTAGGTATTCCAATTTTAGCAGGTATTTATGGAACAAACCCAGCCGGCGGGGGATATCAAGGCATTAGCCCCACCATCCTTCTGGTACATAAAGATGCTAACATCGCTGTAGGCGGCGGCGGTATTGTAGGTGGTATGAGCCCAAAAGGTTATTTCGACGAAGAAGGGGCCGAACAGCTTATTGAGGCAACACGCCATTTCAAGCAGGTGCCCCCGGGCAGCGTTCCTATACATCATAATGAGACAGGCTTTTTTAAAGAGGTATATGATACTGAGTTCGAGGTTCTTGATGCCCTGAAAAAATACATGGATATGTGCCCGGCTTATGACCCTGATTTTTTCCGCGTTGATAAACCGAAAGAACCCAAATTTCCTGGAGAGGATATCAACGGTATTGTGGCCTTTAATCAGAAGAGGAGTTATAACTTTCAAGAAATGCTGGCCCGTATCTTTGATAACAGCGAACACATGGAATTCAGGCCAGACTATGGCCCAGAGGTCTATACCGGACTTGCCAAGATTGATGGTCTTTTGATAGGCTTTATAGGAAATAATCAGGGATTTTTAGGTCAAAACTATCCTGAATATGCACCCTACCCTGGCATTGGTGGGAAGCTTTATCGTCAAGGCTTGATCAAGATGAATGAATTCGTCACCCATTGTGGTCGTGACAGGGTTCCTATCGTCTGGTTTCAGGATACATCTGGAATTGATGTGGGGGATATTGCAGAGAAGGCGGAGCTGCTTGGCCTTGGACAATCTCTTATATACTCCATAGAGCAAACTGATGTCCCCCAAATCTGCATCGTTCTTAGAAAAGGAACAGCGGCTGCCCATTACATCATGGGAGGACCAACGGCCAATAACCATAATGCCTTTACTCTGGGGACACCAACAACAGAAATTTACGTCATGCATGGTGAAACGGCCTCTGCTGCCTCATTTTCAAGGAGATTAGTCAAGGAAAAGGATGCCGGACGTCCACTTCAGCCAGTCATTGACAAAATGAATGCCCTGGCACAGGAATATTATGATAAATCCAGACCAATCTATTGTGCCAATAGGGGCTATGTGGACGAAATTATCTCTTTTGCTGATATAAGAAAATATATTGTGGCCTTTGCGGGCTGCGCCTACCAAAATCCTATATCTATTTGCCCTCACCACCACATGATTATCCCAAGACTTATTAAGGGATAAAAAAAGTTTAGCTCCTGGTGCTGTGGACTTAACACTTTAATAGGGGAAGAAAGGTAAATAAGCAACTTTAAGTATTTGGGGTGCTTTCCATGAAACGATATCAATTTGCTGCCTATACATGGACTGAGGTATATGCGATGGAGAAGGGAGATAAAATCATCCT
>CAZSWT010000040.1:0-32238 GCA_964611035.1 uncultured Desulfobacteraceae bacterium | reverse complement strand
TCGTCAGTGAGACAAGTTAATATCAATATCGTGGTGATTAAGTGAACAGTATTGGGTCTAAGGCCTATTAAAAATTCTTTTACCGGTATGCATAGAACGCCCTTGATTTTTATTCTCTCATTACCCCTATATAAACAGCAAATTTCTGCTTCATGGTAGTCTTTCTTAAAAGCAAGCAATCCGTTGAGCATTTTAGCGTATATTTTTGTCGTGTTTTTTACCTCTATGGCACAAAACGTATCCTGCCCATACACGATAAAATCAACCTCATTGCCTGTTTTTGTTCGCCAGAAATAGAGCTTGCAAATATCACCCCTGTAAGAGATCCATGCCCGAAGATGCTGTGCCACAAGTCCCTCTAAGGCCGCTCCATCAATTTCTTGAGGTGCGTCCAGTGGCCCGGCAGGACGTACAGACCTGAAAACCCCTGCATCAAAATAATAAAATTTTGGATGTGAGGATAAATTCCGCTTTGCACGTTTTGTAAAAATAGGTATTCGAAAAGCAAGAAGCAGATCTTCCAAGATCGAAACATACCCTTCCACTGTTTTGCGTTCTATCTGACAATCCCGTGCAACATCCGAAATATTCAAAACAGCCCCATGCGAAAAGCTAACAGATTCTAAAAACCGGCTGAATGCACCAATATTTCTGACAAGCCCTTCAATTTGAACCTCTTCTCTAAGATAAATTGAAACATAGGCGCCAATTGTCTCTTTAGGATTTACCGCATCCAATACCAGAGGGATCATGCCTATAGTAAGGGCTTCTTTTAGAGAAAACCTATCACCCAGCTCTGCTGCCATAAACGGATGCATAGCTTTAATCAAAGCGCGCCCTGCAAGCAAATCTACTCCAGAACGTTTCAGCTTTCTTGCACTTGAGCCAGTCAATACAAATCGCCATCTTTCATTTTTCTCAATTAACTGATGCACGACATCCAGAAGTTGAGGCACTTTCTGAACTTCATCTATTACAATAATACCACCGGATTCTTGCGCCTCAGATACCTCTCGCAGTCTCTCCGGTTTAGCTGAATAGAAACGGTACACCTCCGGAGCCAATAGGTCTATGAGGAGTGCGCTCCCCAAGTGCTGTTTAATCCATGTGGATTTCCCGGTACCACGCGGGCCAAACAGGAAAAAGCTCTGATTAGTATCCTGGAGAAAACGAATCTTCGTTTCCATATTTGCTTCCTTATTGAAATTATTGTTTCCATAATTAAATCAAAATAGCCTTGCTGTCAAGTAAATTATCATTTTCTGTTCGAGTATTCGAAATCCTTTCTATATACCCAGGAGCTACCATTTTTCATGTGAAGATCTGAATTACATCTTAAACATAACAGCATACTGCCAAACAAAGGGGAGGGAAAAAGGAGTTGATGTTTTGGCTAATGTATGTATTCTTTAATAACATCCTGCCGATGAAGGCTTTAAACATTGGCAAGCAGTGTTGAATGTAAATACTGGATACTTTCATAATTATGCGGCTTTCTGGATAACATGCAGATTGTGGTGTTATACAGGTAGAAAAATCATGAAATAGAGGATTTTCTCGCAATATTTTATTAATTCTCTAAAGCTGTCCAGAAACTTTATACTAACTGGTTGCCCAATAAAGGATCGGATTGCCATTGAAAAATCTATCTATATTTTGTGCAGACGTTGGCTCAATTAAAGCTAAGAAGTTTGGTTGGGCTGCCAAGCTTTCGGACGGAAGAAATCTTGTTGGCAATAACATTGAAGATTTCGCGCAACATATCGCCGATGAGATAACGAGGAAATCAAAAGTAGCAATTGGTTTTGAATGTCCCTTGTTTGTTCCGATGCGGAGTAATCCTCAAAACGTAAATGGCGCAAGAAATGGTGAGGGTAATCGCAGTTGGAGCGCTGGGGCAGGTACGGGAGCGTTAGCAACAGGCTTAGTGGAGGTGCTCTGGGTAATGAATGAAATCAATAGATTGCTGGGAGGGGCTCCGAAAGTGGAATTTGACTGGCCTGAATTTCAAAATTCAGAATCAGTATTCCTTTGGGAGGCTTTTGTTACTTCAACCGCCAAAGGCGCAGGGCATAGTGAGGATGCACAAATTGCAGTCACACAATTTAGCAAGTCATTTCCAGATCCCTGGTCGGCTAATGCAATACAAAAAGAAAATGTTCTGTCTCTCGTTGGTGCCGCTGCTCTAAGAGCTGGCTGGTCGGTAAATATTGAGGCACTATCGAAACAATGTTTGGTAATCAAGGCATAACAAAATAATGGAGCAGATGCCTAAAGTCAGGGCATTTTTGACATATTGGCTGTAAACAAAGTCTTTTTTCATTTGAGACATTGTGCATGTTATCCGGCACTGCTCATTATTGACGTTACTGATTTTCAATTACTGCTGTAAGTCATAAGCCAAACCGCTTCTAAAAAACCTTCCAATACATGTAGTCTTCAATCCTAACAGAGTGGCATTTTGGAAACAATGCCACTGATAGATGAATGAAAATTGCTGTTTTCCATTTGGGCTTCCTGCCTGAAATTCACAACTCAATGACTTCTGATTTGAGGGTATAATGGAGTAAAGGAGGTTAGCCAGGAAAGTGTTTAAAGTTTTTTAAAGGCATTAAAGGCAAAGTCAATCGTTTTCTTCATGATTTCCTCATTATGTGCCAAGGAGACAAACATGGACTCAAAAGGTGATGGGGCCAAATAGATTCTCTGGGCCAACATCTCTTTATAGAACGGTATGTATTTTGAGGCTTCAGTTGCCTTAACTGAGGTAAAATCAACGACTGGTGATGAAGTAAAAAAGAGAGAACCCATTGAACCTGCCCTATTGATAACTATATCCACTCCTGCCTTTTGAGCCGCATCTTTGAGGCCAGAGAAGAGAAATCTCGATTTTTCCTCTAATTTAGCATAAATTTCCTTATTCTTTAAAATCATTAGTGTTGCCATGCCTGCAGCCATAGCCAATGGATTACCTGACAGTGTTCCTGCTTGATAGATATTACCATCAGGGGCGACCCGGGACATGATATCCTTCCTTCCTCCGTAGGCCCCTACTGGAAGACCACCACCGATTATCTTACCTAAACACGTGAGATCGGGCATAATATTATACAGTTCTTGGGCTCCTCCAGGGCTTACCCTGAATCCTGTTATAACTTCATCGAATATAAGGAGGATGCCATTTTCTCTCGTGATCTTTCTTAGGCCTTCCAAAAACCCTTCCTCTGGTAATACAACCCCCATATTCCCTGCAATAGGCTCTATAATGACAGCAGCTATCTGGGCGCCAAATTTTTCAACTGCCTCCTCTACAGCCTCTAAACTATTGAATGGGAGCGAAATGGTGAGTCTTGCTAAGTCAGCCGGGACTCCGGGACTGCCAGGTATACCAAAGGTAGCCACTCCTGAACCAGCACTAATCAAGCTGCTATCGTTATGACCATGATAGCAGCCATCAAACTTGATAATCATATCCCTGTGAGTAAATCCCCGGGCCAAGCGAATAGCGCTCATAGTAGCCTCTGTACCAGAGTTTACCATTCTCACCATTTCAATTGAAGGTACAGTTTCAACGATCATTGTTGCAAGGTTAAGCTCAAGCTCAGTAGGAGCGCCATAACTGGTCCCATTCTCTAACGCATCACTGATTGCCTGAATTACCTCTGGATGCCTATGCCCTAATATCATTGGCCCCCAGGAACAGACATAATCAATATATCTTTTTCCTTCCATATCCCATAGATAACAGCCGTCTGCCCTCTTGATAAAAGGAGGGTCAACGCCCACAGCCCGACCAGCCCGCACTGGACTATTCACACCACCAGGGATAATCTCCTGTGCCTTTAAAAAAAGTTCTTTAGATCTCTTTCCCATAAATTAATAGTCGAATAGGTTTCTTGTACTTGTTATGTTAAAACCCTACGAACCCAATGAACTTAGCCCCGACATGTCGGGGAACTTTTTTGACAGGATTACCACGATTAACAAGATTTTCTTATTTTCTTTATATCCTGAACATCCCGTCTATCCTGTCTAAAAAATGGGATTTCCTGCTATGAACTCAATGAACTTCAAAAGTATCTTGGACTCGTCTTTTTAAATTCCTTAAGGGTTAAAAGGAAAATATAATCTTTTATTCCTGTCTTTTCGGCGATTCTTTTGCAAATGCTTTGGCAATCTTTCTTGTTTTTACCATGGATCATGGTAAAGATATTATATTTCCATGTGTCTTGGATTTTTCGCTGATAGCAATGGCTCACCTCCTTAAAGGTTGCCATTAAAAATCCTGTTTCGTCTATTTTATCGTCAGGCACACACCAGGCAACCATGGCATTTGCTTTAAATCCAACCTGCTGATGATAAAGGGTCGCCCCCAATCGTCTGAGCATGCCTTGCTCTTTTAACAATTTAATCCTATCAAGTAATTCTTCTTCATGTATCCCAATCTTTTCTGCTAACACAGCAAAAGGTCTCTCTGTTAAAGGAAGATCTCCCTGAAGATAATGAATAATTTTTTTGTCAAGATCATCAAGCATGTAAATCCTATAAGCTACCGCTTGCCTTTCAAGGCTCAGTGTGCGGGCAATAAACCCAAGAAACCCAACAAACATTAATATGTCAAGCGAAAAAGAAGTAATTAAGCTTGAAAAGTTATTTAAAGTTATATATCTTGCTAATCTAAATAAGAATTATCTCATATTTATAAAAAAGAAAACTCTATGTACCATTCTCAAGATACTAAAATAAGGCTTAAGACCTTGAATAAAATCGGGATCGCTTTATCAAGTGAAACACATTTAGGCCGTTTATTGGAATTGATTGTAAAGGAAGCTCGCAATTTCACCAACGCAGATGCAGGCAGCCTCTATCTTGTTGATCATGATAAAAATTGTCTAAATTTTGAGGTTGCTCAGAACGATACCCTGAAAAAAAGAGCCGATCTGAAATCAGAAACATTTAAACCATATTCCCTTACTCTCAACAAAAATAGCATAGCCGGATATGTAGCCATAACTGGTAAAACCCTTAATATCCCTGATGTGTATAATCTGTCTCCAGAGGCTGGTTTTGAGTTTAATCGAGACTTTGATAAAAGAAACAAATACAGAACCAAATCAATGCTTTTAGTAGCAATGAAAGACACGGAGGGTAAAATAATCGGTGTCCTTCAACTTATAAACTCAACCAATATCCAAGGAAAAGTTGTTTCTTTTGACACCAAAATAGAAACCCTTGTTTCGTCCTTGGCTTCACAGGCAGCCGTGGCAATAAAAAATGCACAGCTTCTAAAAGAGATAAAGGATGTTTTTGAAGCCCTTATTCGGTATTCAGTATCAGCCATAGATGCCAGAAGTCCTTTCACGGCTGGTCATTCCAGGCGAGTGGCAGAGTATACTCTGGCCTTAGCCCAGGCCTTAAACGACACACATGATGGACCCTACGCCGATATCTCCTTTAGCCCTGCTCAACTTGAAGAGCTCAATTACGCTGCCTGGCTTCACGATATAGGTAAAATTGGGGTTAGGGAATGGGTGCTTGATAAAAGAACCCACTTGTCAGATGCCGAAATGGCTGCTCTCATCAATCGTTTTGAAAATATCAAGGCCTCAGTAATTACTGAAACTCAAGAAAAAAGATTAGAATTATTTCATAGCAACAGGGAAAGCGCAACAGAGATACAACAATTAGAGAGTAAATTAGAGGCTCAAATACACCACATTGATGCGAAATTAGCCTTTATTAAGAAAATTAATACACGCAATTTTTTAGAAGACTCGGACATTAACTATTTAGAGGAAATCTATGAAAAAAACTATTTAGATCTTGAAGGGAAAAAAAGAAACTATCTCACTGATTTTGAATTCGAAAATCTTTCTGTAAAAAAAGGTAACCTGACAAAAAACGAGATAGAGGAAATCCAATCACATGTGACTCACACCGAAAACATCGTAAATAATATACCATTTACTGGACACTTAAAAAGTGTACCTGTTTTTGCTGCCGGGCATCATGAAATGCTTGATGGATCCGGATATACAAAACATCTTAAAGCCGAAAATATTCCCATTCAGACAAGGATAATGACCATATCTGACATTTATGAGGCATTAATAGCCAAGGATAGACCATACAAAAAAAGTATGGATCCTATAAAATCCCTGGCTATCCTAAAAGAAGAAGCCCAGAATGGCAAACTTGACAAGGAACTGGTCAAGATTTTCATCGAAAAGAAGGTTTACGAAAACCAAGAGAGCAACTAAGGTATACCCACTGTGGATATAAAAAGGGATTATTACGAGGATATTCAGCTCCTCGATAGCAAGATGCTGTGGTTCTGGTTTTTAATGCTTATAGGTGCCTTAATTACCTTCCCATTTCTTGCATCAAACTATTATGTCTATATGGCCAATTATATGGCCATCAATGTTCTCGTTACTGTCGGATTAAATATGTTGGTAGGCTACACTGGTCAGATATCTCTCGGCCATGCTGGATTCTTTGCCATAGGGGCCTTTAGTACTGTTCTTTTAATGAGTAAGCTCTCCTTCCCATTTCTCATTGCACTTATTGGTGGAGGTATCCTTTCTGCTATTTTCGGTTTTATCCTTGGTCTCCCTGCACTCAGGTTAGAAGGCCCATATCTCGCTATTGCTACTCTCGGTTTTGGCATGGCTATTACCCAGTTAATAGGTCGCTGGGAATTTTTTGGAGGGAGGATGGGAATGCAAGCCCCTCCCCTTAAACTGCTTGGCCTATACTCTATTTCGAGCGATAGAGGTCTCTACTTCATAATCATAACCATCACCTTTCTTCTCACTTTGGCTGCCAGAAACCTCATGAAAACAAAGGTTGGCAGAGCCTTTATTGCCATAAGGGATTCAGACATCGCTGCAGAGACACTGGGTGTTAACCTGACCTACTACAAGACCCTGGCCTTTGCTATCAGCGCATTTTATACAGGCATTGCCGGAGGATTAATGGCATTTATGCTTGGCTTTATTAATCCAAGTAGCTTTAATTTTATTCTTTCAATCTATTTTCTGGCATTTGTTATTGTAGGAGGAGTTGGAACTATATTTGGCTCCATTATGGGCGGAGTTGTGATGACGTGGCTAATCCTCACTCTGGATAAAATTCAAGATTTGCCCTATTTTGGGAAACTTTTAATGACTGTTTCGGAAAATTGGATGAGTGTCACTGGTATTCACAATGTATCGAGCATTTTGTTAGGATTGATAATTGTTTTAATTGTAGTCTTTGAGCCTCTTGGTCTCTATGGATTCTGGATCAGGACAAAGATTTATTGGAAAACATGGCCATTTTAGGTGACTAGGGTAATGGCCCGCGACTTGACTGGAACCAGCTGTTGCCGTTGTAATACTTCCAAAACGGTAACCATATAAATAAAGTATCGCAAATCAGGTCTGGGCCAGGGAGTATTGGAGTATTGGAAAACTGGGAAACTTGGTTTAGGTTTGTTCACGGCTCCATTGCTATAATTCCTTGCAGAATCGGAATCTCAGTTTAAACTTTAGGCACTTATAATTTTAGGCACTTTAGTTCACTTATTAGAAAGGCAACCCCTATGTTTCTACAGCTTTTAGTAAGCGGCATCTCTATAGGGAGTATCTATGCGCTGGTTGCCCTGGCCATGGTAATAATCTATAAGACCTCAGAGGTGCCCAACTTTGCCCAGGGTGAAATGGCCATGATCTCCACCTTTGTCGCATTTATGTTTCTGGACACCTATGGCCAATCCTTTCTCATTTCATTTACCGGAGCCTTGGTGTTTGCCATTGTATTAGGGATGTTTTTGGAGTTTGTTTTCTTAAGGAGGGCAAAGGATCCCAATGTCCTTAGTCTAATCCTTATTACCCTCGGATTTGAGATGATGCTTTATGGTCTTGCAAGCTGGAAATGGGGAGCAGATCAACAGAGCTTTCCTTTTCCTGTTTCAGACTTTGACACAGTTAATTTAGGCCAAGCTGTGGTCAGTTATCTGAATATCGCTACACTTTTTGTTGCCCTTTTTCTAATGTTTATCCTCTTTCTTTTCTTTAAATATACCAAGGTGGGTATTGCCATGAAAGCTACCCAGCAGAATATGATAGCCGCGAGAATAAATGGTATCAGGGCCAATAGAATATTATCCATAACCTGGGGTATGAGTTCCTTTATTGGGGCTGTGGCTGGGATGATGTTGGCGCCCATAGCTACCCTGGACCCGAACTTGATGATGGATCCCTTACTCAAGGGTTTTGCTGCTGCTGTTTTAGGCGGAATGACTACATTAGTTGGTTCTGCTATTGGAGGATATCTCCTTGGTATCATTGAAACCCTATTTGGAGGATATGTTTCTTTGCAATTTAAATCTATAGTGGCTTTTTTGATCATTGTCCTGGTTCTCTGCTTCAAGCCAAGTGGCCTTTTTGCCAAACACTATGTCAGAAGGGTTTAACATGTTTATTGGGTTTATTGGGTTTGTTGGGTTTTTGGCCCAGTGAAATACGCTGCGCTGTTACCTACGGTAAATTTCACGGGCTAAAGGTTTGTTACGTAAGGACGGTTTATGGATACTGTTGAAAAACAAATACAGCCAGATTTTTTTAGCGTTCATAATCTGATAATCGCCTTTGGTGGCCTAAAAGCTGTTGATAATATTAGCTTTAAGGTTGCTAAAGAATCCATTTTTTCTATCATCGGCCCTAACGGCGCTGGAAAAACTACTATCTTCAACTGTATTAGTGGTCTTTATACGCCAGATAGTGGAAAAATAGTCTTTAAGGGTGAAGATATAATGGGTCTAAGGCCCCACAAGATTGCCATGAAGGGAATTGCCCGCACCTTTCAGAATATTGAGCTCTTTTCCAGGATGACAACAATGGAAAATCTGATGCTGGGCAGACATATCCATATTAAAACAGGTGTATTGAGTGGAGCTACCTTTTTTAGACGAAAATCACCAGCCGCCCGTGAAGAGATAAAGCACAGAGAACGGGTAGAACAGATCATTGATCTCCTTGATTTGCAAGCTGCCCGAAACCAATTTGTTGGGGGCCTTCCCTATGGGACCCAGAAGCTTATCGAATTAGGGAGGGCCCTGGCTCTTGAACCTGAACTTTTACTCCTGGATGAACCCTCAGCCGGAATGAACACAGAGGAGAAGCAGGATCTTATCTTCTGGATAAAGGACATACAGGATGAACTGGGAGTTACGATCCTATTAATAGAGCACGACATGAAGGTGGTCATGGATATATCAGACCGTATCCTGGCCATAAATTTTGGCAAATCTATTACTGAAGGCAGTCCTGAAAAGGTACAGAAACATCCTGAGGTTTTGAAGGCTTACTTAGGAGAGGATGAAATCATTGAGCAAACTGCTTGAGATAAAAAATATAGAGACATTCTATACCCTGATTTATGCCTTGCGAGGTGTATCACTCACCGTAGATAAAGGAACCATTACTGCTATCTTAGGAAATAATGGGGCAGGAAAATCAACTATATTAAAAACAGTTATGGGCTTGATTGATGATCAACCGGACAAGGGAACCATAGAGTTTATCGGAAAGAGAATCGATGGTAAGGACCCTGAACAGATAGTCAGGTTAGGTATTTCGTATGTTCCAGAAGGACGTGAGGTGTTTGAGGAGCTCACAGTAAGAGAAAACTTACTCATGGGGGCCTACTATAGGCATGACAGAGCTGGAATCAAAAAAGACTTTACAAGAATCTACACCTATTTTCCCGTACTTATGGAAAGAGAAAATCAACTCGCCGGAACACTCTCAGGTGGTGAACAACAGATGCTGGCAATAGGACGGGCCTTGATGAACGTGCCTAAACTACTCTTCTTGGATGAGCCATCCTTAGGGCTTTCACCCATCCTGGTTGCACAAATATTTGGCATTATAAAGACCATAAATGAAGAGGGAGTTACAATACTCCTGGTAGAACAGAATGCACGGATGGCCCTAAAAATTGCCCATGTTGGCTTGATATTGGAAAACGGACGCTTCGTCATGAAAGGGAAGGCAGCTGATCTCATGGAGGACAAAGATGTGAAGGAATTCTATCTCGGGGTAAAACAAACAGAATCGGCCAAGGGCTATCAACGGTGGAAAAGGCAAAAGCGTTGGAGATAAATTAGGCATGACTTACAAGACTATTCCACAGGTTTTCAAACAGATGGTGCAAAAACATGGATACCGGGTGGCCATGCGCAAAAAGGAATATGGCCTCTGGCATGACATCTCCTGGAATGAATATTACAGTCGGGCCCAATATGTAGGCTCTGCCCTCATATCCATGGGCCTTGAAAAGGGAGACCGTGTATCCATTACCGGTGATAATTGTCCTGAGTGGGTGATCATAGACCTGGGTATCCAGTGCGCTGGCGGTGTGTCTGTTGGTATCTATTCTACCAACGCCTGGCTACAAGTAGAGTATGTGATTCAGAATTCGGATTCCAAATTCTTCTTTGTAGAAAACGAAGAACAGCTTGATAAGTGGTTGAACTTCAGGGATAAGATACCCTTTTTGAAGAAGGTAATCGTATGGGATCTGGAAGGACTTAGGGACTTCAAGGACCCCATGGTCATGACCTATAATAAACTCCTGGAGATAGGCCGCCAGGTTGTTGAAAAGGAACCTAATCTGTTTGAAAACCGTATGGCAGAAGTCAAACCAGAGGACCTCTCTTTCCTTATATATACCTCCGGAACGACCGGTCAACCCAAAGGGGCCATGCTGACCCACGGAAATCTCACCTGGATGGGAGAGGCAGTTAACAGTGTTATTCCTATGGAAAATACAGATGAGCTGTTGTCTTACCTTCCCCTTTGCCATGTATTTGAGCGACTCTTTTCAGTGATTTTCCATATCACCTATGGTGGCATTGTCAATTTTATTGAGAGTTTGGATACAGTTACCGATAATATGAAGGAAATATCCCCAACGATTGGATATGCTGTTCCCCGAATTTGGGAAAAATATCTCTCTGCTATTTATATCGGGATGTCGGACGCCACCTGGTTTAAGAGACTTATTTTTTACACCGGCCTTAAGATTGGGCAGAAACGGACCTCATTGAAAATAAACCTCAAGCCAGTTCCGTTCTACCTCGAGGTTCTATTTCACCTTGCCCATTTCACAGTGTTTCGAAAACTCAAGGAGAGATTGGGATTTGACCGGATGAAGATAGCCATTACAACCGCTGCTCCCATATCGTCGGATGTGCTCCATTTTTTCCAGTCCATTGGGGTCAATCTCATTGAGGTTTACGGCCAGACCGAGGTTACAGGGCCTACATCCGTGAGCAAGCTCGGGAGGCTAAAGTTTGGAACTGTGGGCCCTCCCCTCACCGGTGTAGAGGTGAAAATAGCAGATGATGGAGAGATACTGGTAAAATCGCCTGGTGTGTTCAAGGGGTATTACAAAAGCCCTGAGGCTACCGCAGAGACCTTAAGGGACGGATGGCTCCACTCTGGTGATGTAGGTGAGTTAGATGAGGATGGCTACCTTAAGATAACAGACAGGAAGAAAGATATCATGGTAACTGCTGGCGGCAAAAATATTACGCCCCAGTATATTGAGAACCAGCTGAAATTCAATTCTTACATCAACGACGCCGTAATTATTGGAGATAGAAGAAAATTTATAACGGCTCTTATCATGATTGATGAGGATAATGTGGTGAAATATGCCCAGGATAATAAAATTCAGTTTTCTACCTATAAAGATTTGACACAGGACCTTGAGATCATTAAACTGATTCAGGGGGAAGTGAATAAAGTAAATGATACACTGGCACGTGTGGAGCAGATTAAGAAGTTCACCATCCTGCCCAAAAAGCTTTACGAGGAAGATGGTGAGGTCACACCCACCATGAAGGTAAAAAGAAAATATGTAAATGAGGCATTTGGCGATATAATTGAAGGGATGTATAAAAGGGGATAATTGTATTAATTGATAGTTGTCCACTTTCCGTTGTAGAAACTCCAACATTGGTTAATTCATTTTGAAAGAAAATAATTTTTTATTGCCTCACTCGTTTATAAACAAATATACAGCCGTCAATTGACAATTGACATAATCTACTAACCAAAAGGAGGGGAAAATGAAAAAGGAAAACTTGTTTATTGTGATGGCTTTCATAATGGTCTTTTCTTTAGCTATCATCCCTGCAGCGCTTGCAGAAAGAGGAGTCACTGATACAGAAATCAGGATCGGACAATGGGGCCCACAAACAGGGCCTGCTGCTCTTTGGGGAGCGGTTGCGCGGGGATCAGGACTATTATTTAAAATGGTCAATGAGGAGGGCGGAATTCATGGCAGGAAAATAAAATACTACTTAAGGGATGACGCCTATCAACCCCCTAAAACAAAGGCTATTGCTAAAGAACTGGTTGACGATAAAAAGGTTTTTGCATTTGCTTCAGGTGTTGGAACGGCAACTGGTTTTGCTGTGAGAGATTACCTGGAAAAAAACAAAGTCCCTTGGGTAGGACCTGCAGCTGGTTCTGTTCATTGGTGCTATCCACCTGAGAAGGCCCCGTATCTATTCGGAACCTATCCTCTCTACTGCGATGAGGCATTCCTCCTTGTAAATTATGCTATTGATAAGTTAGGGAAAAAAAGAATAGCTTTTTTCTATCAGAATGATGATTACGGAAAGGTCGGTCTTATCGGTGCCCAAATAGCCCTTGAAAGAAGGGGTATGAAATTTGCTGCCACAGTCTCAGCAGAGCCACTTGATACAGACCTCAGCTCTCACTGCATGAAGCTCAAGGCTGCCAAACCTGATGTAGTCATTATGTGGGTCCTGCCAAAACATGGGGCTATTATGCTCGGTACAGCAGCAAAACTTGGATTTAAACCTTTTTGGATGACAACAAGTACCCTGAGTGATTACCAGCTAATGTATAAAATCAGTAAGGGTCTTTTTAAAGATGTAATTTTTGCAACCTTTGGGGAACTACTTCACTCAAAAAATCCATTAATGATAAAGTATCATGAGGCCCAAAAGAGGCTGGAGCCTAAGGATAGATGGGGAATCTTTTACTATGCCGGTATCCTCTTTATCGAGCCAATGGTGGAGGCATTTAGAAGATGCGGAAGGGATTTGACTGTCGATAATTTCATCAAGGCTATGGAATCAATTAAAGATTTTCAGGGTATAGGCCCTAAGATGAGCTTTGGGCCAAAGAAAAGACAGGGATCACGCTCATTCTTTATTGCCAGGTGTACTGAGGGCGGAAATGCTGAAAAGCTTACCGGCTGGGTAACATCTGATATTGATGTTTACGAAGTGAAAAAAAGGCTTGCACATTAAAGTTTGTTGGGTTTCTTGAGTCCACTTATTAAATTAGGACGCAGACCAGCCTGCCAGACGGCGGGCGTGTATATGCAGATAAGAATTTTTTATTTCTTAATCCAAAAAATCTGCGTTAATCTGCGTCCAAAATGGGATTTCCCATACTATAATTTTAGGCATTTAATTTATCCTATTTTTCGTCGCAGGCGGATTAAAACCCTATGAATCCTATGAACTCAACAAACACAATAAACACTAAATCCCTACCCCTAAAAAAAGCCCTGCTTGGTGAACGATTAATGCCACTACATAGGCGCTTACAAGGCTATAGAGCATTGAAAACAGTGCCCATCGCCAACTACTTTCCTTTTTGATTGTTATAACGGTCACGAAACAGGGAACATACAGCATCATAAAGATAATCAATGTAAATGCTGTCAATTGATTCCAGGCTGGTTCTTTTTGAAGTTTTACTGATAACGGTTCAGGTTCTTCAGATACACCTTCTCCAAGCGAATAGGCGGTTCCAAGGGTAGAAAGAATCACCTCCTTCGCTGCAAAACCTCCAATAAGGGCAATATTTGTCCTGTATTCAAATCCAAGAGGGTTTGTTACAGCAGTGAGTGCCTTTCCAATGATTCCGGCAAACGACCCCTTAAGGGCAGCGCTTTGCTCATCATAAGCTATCTTATCAATGCCCTTCTTTACCCTATCATATTTCCTGGCTATCTCCTTCTCTTTCTCCGTACCCTGAATGAAGAGATCATAATATTTATCAAAAGCGGCAATTCCCTGTCCATTGCCAATTATCTTATTTACCTCAGAAATGGATAGAAATTCCTGAATAAGGATTTCCTTTCTATCATTAAATGAATTCATCTCATCCTGAGAGAGCCTGGGAAAGGTCATCATAATCCACAACAGTATTGAAATAGCCAGTATCACGGTACCAGCCTTTTTAATGTACATCCAGGTTCTCTCCCAGGTGTGTATAAGCAGCCCTTTAAAGGTTGGGAGTCTGTAAGGAGGAAGCTCCATTACAAATGGTGTTTTTGGACCTTTAAGGATGGTTATTCTGAGTAACTTTGCGGCAATTAGTGCAAAAAACCAGCTAAGGAGGGTTAAAAGAAACATTATCATAGCCTCATTTTTGGCAAAAAAGGCAGCAATCAGTATGGCAAATACTGGGAGTTTAGCGCCACAATTCATAAAAGGCAGGACCAGCATGGTGGCTATCCGCTCCTTTGATCCTTTTAAAGTCCTTGTAGCCATTACCCCGGGTACAGCGCAACCGCCTGAGATACCACCACTTATTATCAAGGCCATTACAGAGCTGCCATGCAGGCCGAACCAACGTAAGACCCGATCCATCATGTAAGCAATCCTGGCGATATATCCTGAATCCTCCAGGATTGCTATGGCAAAAAACATGAACATAAGAAGTGGGACGAAACTGAGTACACTTCCGACCCCATCGATAACACCGGATACTATAAGGGATCTAAAAAGACTCTCAGGTAAAATGGAGGACACTATCATAGAGAACAACTCAAAGAACCTTTCAAACCAAATGACTGGCAACTCGCTTCCACGAAAGGTAAACTCGTAGATTCCATAAAGAACTAAAAGCATAATTATCGGCCCAAGTATTCTGTTGGTAAGTACCCTATCTATCTTATCTGAAAGATAGAGCATTGATTCTCTTTTCCGCTTTACAACCTCTTTGGTGATTCCAACGATATACCCGTATCTATAATCAGATATAAGAGACTCAGCATCTTGATCCAGCGTGACTTGGATATGTTTGTTTATTTTCTCACATATCTTTGAACATTCTTGGCCTATAACCTTATCCTTCTTGATCATATCGAGAATAGGTTGATCCCCTTCAAGAGATTTGATAGCAAGCCATCTTGTAGGATATTTATTGCTATAAATATCTTTTTCCCCTAAAAGTTTTTCGATATCGTTAATCCCTGTAATTATATCCCCTCCATAGCAAAGGTTGGCTGGCTTCCATCCTTTCTTATCCACGGCTAACTTTACCGTCTGATCAAGAAGCTCACCGGTTCCCTTATTTGATCTGGCCACTGTTGAAACAACTGGAATTTCAAGCATCTCAGAAAGTTTTTTCACATCAATTGTTATGCCCCTGGCCTCTGAGACATCTACCATGTTAAGTGCAATAAGAAGAGGTACGCCCAACTCTAAAAATTGAACAGCTAAATAAAGGTTTCTTTCAAGATTTGCGGCATCAACAATATCAACAACTACATCTGGCTTTTCCTCAATCAGGAAATTCCGCGCCACCATTTCTTCTATGGAGTATGCAGTTAAAGAATATATACCCGGCAGATCAACTACCTCTATTTCTATGTCTTTATACTTGACCAGACCGGATTTTTTCTCTACCGTCACCCCAGGCCAGTTACCCACATTCTGTCTTGCGCCTGTAATGTTATTGAATACAGTAGTCTTCCCAGAATTTGGGTTGCCCGCAAGCGCAATCTTTATTTTTTTAGTCACTCTTTTTCTCCATCATCTACTTCAACCTCTATAAAATCGGCCTCATTGTTTCTTAATGTCAGGGTATAGTCACGAACCTTTATAGCTACCGGGTCATAAAGAGGGGCCCTGCCTATAATTTTAATAGGTGTCCCCTTTATAAGCCCCATATCTCTGATTCTCCTTCCCATCTCTCCAGAAACACTTACTTTTGTTACTATACCAGCCTGCTTATCAGACATATTCCTCATCCTTATAATTTGTTTCATCCTTATTAACTCCAAATACAAATAATTTTATTATCTTGTAAGATGTTATTATTTATTATAGATCTTTTTCTCTCTTGTAAAGGTTGTAATTATATAAAGAATAAACCGTAATAACTAAAACCTTACCAGCCCTATTTTTGCTTGACATTTTACAAAACAATATATTATGAGGCTAAAAGGATAATGGCCCGGTTATATTCACGGGTCGACTTTGCCCTGAGGGATTATTTCCTTTGCCAAAGTAACGACCTGGAGTTTGGGACCATCAGAGAAAATTTTTTTAAAATGGAGGTTAAGGCTTTGGCAGAAGGAACAGTAAAGTGGTTTAGTGAAAAAAAGGGTTATGGCTTTATCGAGCAGGAAGACGGTCAGGACTTATTTGTCCACTACTCCTCAATCAACTCAGCCGGATTCAAGACACTCACTGAAGGTGATCGGGTGAGTTTTGATATTGAAGAGAGTGACCGGGGACCTGTTGCAAAGAACGTGAATAAACTTTAATATTTTATAATCGGCCTATAAAGGCATCTTGTCATGGTGAAATGGGATGCCATTTTATTTAGACAAGGCTCTAAGGAATTGTAAATCCAAAATCTATCCTAAACGTCTGACTAACTTCTCTTAGACCTTTAAACGCAAAGCGCTCGCTCGCAAGTCCTTGAGCAACCGGATAATTGTGAACCTTCATATACTGAAAGGCTCATATGATTGACACAAAAGCCTCTCACCTTGATACTGCTTGACTAAAAAAATTTCTGTCCCTTTACCCGTTGGAATATTCAATTCCTTAAACCTTAATCACTTATACACCAAGTTGGTTCGTTGATCTTTTGTTATGGAGATGAAAATGGCAGAAAAAAAGGCCCTTGAAACAGACAAAGCGGCAATTCTGGGAGGCCCTTATTCCCAAGCCATCATCCACAATGGCATAATCTATCTATCTGGTCAGGGACCAATAGATCCTCACACAAACCAGGTGATGCATGGGACGATCGAGCAGGAAACAGAATTATCGTTAGAGAATATCCGCATCATCCTTGAGGAAGCCGGCTCCTCATTGATAAAGGTACTACAGGTAACCGCATACCTGCTTAACATGAGGGAATATGGCCGGTTCAACGTGGTATATAGAAAATATTTCCCAGAGGAACACCCTGCAAGAACCTGCATTCAGGCAGCCAAACTCCCTTTTGATATCCGTATTGAGATCAGTGCGATTGCCTGTATCTAATACTGATACACTGCTCTCCTGTCATTTATAAAAATATCCTAGAGCAATTCAGAGTGTCAAACCCATTAGGATTCAGTTTTTGATCTGATGCTATAAAAGGTGATTGCCATTCTCAGCTCATTTTCCACGCACATCACTTCATAAATACATACCGAAAATTCTTTGTAAATGATTACTTATTTACCGGTAGGTATAATTTTCTTGAACCGCACATTAATCTATGGTAATAGAGATTTCTCTTAAACGAAAACAGAGAGTATCTTCCCAGGTGAGCTCAGAAAACAATAAAAAACACATTGAACAAGGTGCACGGACAAGGCTTTTAAAAGCCGGGGTAAAGCTTTTCTCCGAAAAAGGTTACGCCAATACCTCAGTCAGGGAAATTGTGGAGCTAGCCAGTGTATCCAAACCGATCCTGTACTATTATTTTAAAAGTAAAGAAGGGATGTTTCGCTCCATTATGGCCTATGCATTAAGGCAACAGGAAGAAATGCTGGCAGAAGCCCTTGAAAAACCCGGCTCAGTGCTGGACAGACTGATTCACCTCTATCGCATAACGTATCGAGCCTTAATGGAGGATCGGAATCTATTCAAGCTTATTCACAACCTCATTTTTGGGACACATCAAGAGGCAGACCGTGGAGACCTCGAACAATATCATAGACGCATAGCCGATGCCATAAAAACCATCTATCTCGAGGGACTGACCAAGGGTGAAGTAAAAGAAGCATCGCCGGACGAGGTAGCATTTCTTGTCTTAGGACTTCTGGACTTCTGCATTCACCTGGATTACGTGCACCCAGAATTATTAGATAAAAAACGGCCTGAACGTTTACTTCGCCTCGCCTTTTTTGGCCTGAACGGGATACATCATCCCCATGTAGAAGAGGTTTAAAACCGCATGAAAAGTACAAAAGTAAAGATCAAACTCCTTCGATTCGTCTGGGGTATCATTCCCTGGCTGATGGTTGCCCTTATTGTGGCTTTCATTGTAATCATGGGAGGCCGGATAAAGGAGGAGAAGGCCCGCCTTGAGGATACCAAGAAAGCAGCCATGAAGAAAGAGGTTCAGCCTGTAGGAGTGATCACCCTAACTCTCAAGCCGCGTCGCCTGTTGGACAAGATTAATCTGCCTGCCCAGGTTGAGCCCTATGAGGATGTGTTGATCAAGGCCGAGGTACCAGGCCAGGTGGTCAAGGTCTTTGTCGAGGAGGGGCAGTCGGTCGAAACGGGACAAATCTTAGTCCAGCTCGACGACCGCGACTACCGTACACGGTTGGCTCGCATTGAGGCCAATTACCAATTGGCAAAGCTTGATTACAACCGCACCGCTGCCCTCGCCAAGATGAAAGCCACCTCCATAGCCAAACTGGACAGTATCCAAGCCCAGCTCAAAGACCTGGAAGCCCAGGTAAGCGAGGCCCAGCTGGCCTTAAGTCGTACCCGCATTACCTCCCCTCTTTGCTGCCTGCTCAACGAAATTAATGCCAAGCGGGGAAATTTCGTTGCTGTGGGAGATCCAGTGGCTCGGATCCTACAGTTAGATCAAGTCAAAGTTACAGTTGGTATACCCGAAAGCGATGTAGCCGCTATTTTCGACTTAGACAAAGCCGATGTGATTATCGAAGCCCTCGACGGACTGCGGGTTACAGGCCACAAAATTTTTCTATCCCGCCAGCCCCGTAATCTGGCCCGCCTCTACGATCTGGAGCTTAGAGTCCCTAACCCAGACGGTCGCATCCTTCCAGGCATGTTCGCCCGTGTAGAACTGGTCAAGCAGGTCTTCAACCGAGCTTTGGCTATACCCCTTTACGCTGTCATCACTCAGGGCGATGATCGCTTCGTCTATATAGAGAAGCAAAGTCGAGCCGAAAAAAGGAATATCAAATTGGGCGCTTTGATTGGCTGGCAAGTCCATGTCACCTCCGGACTAAAAGCTGATGAAAGGGTTATTGTTGTCGGCCATCGGCTCCTGGATGACGGCCAGCTGGTAGAAGTCGTCAAGAACGTCAATGACCCCAGAGAGATCCTAAAGCCATGATCGTCTCCGATATAGCCATCAAGAAAAGGACAAGCGTCGTCGTCTTGGCCATGATGATTATCATTTTCGGCTTCATGGCTTACAACTCCCTGCCTCGCGAGTCTGCCCCGGACATCACTATCCCCTATATCTTCATCATGACCAACTATCCCGGCGTGGCCCCGGAGGATATCGAACAGTCAATAACCATCCCCATCGAGAAGAAGCTCAAGGGTCTGGAGGCAGTCAAACGAATCGAGTCCTCTAGCACCGAGGGAATGAGCTCTATCATCATCGAGTTTGTGGCCGGGACCGACATTAAAGAGGTCCTCTCCAAGACTAAGGATAAAGTCGACCTGGCCAAGCCAGAACTTCCGGCCGACCTGGAAGAGGATCCAGATGTTATTGAAATCAATATTTCCGAGTTGCCCATTGTCGTCCTCTCCCTGTCCGGGACCTGCGGCTTAGTCAGACTCAAGGAGATCGCCGAAGACCTGCAAGACGAGATCGAGTCTATCCCCGGCATCTTGGAGGCCGAGGTGACCGGCGGACTTGAGCGGGAAATCAGGGTAGAGCCCTACCCGGACAAGCTTGCCTACTATGGTCTGTCAATCCTGGGACTCCAGAGTGTTATCGCCCAAGAAAACCAGAATGTCTCCGGTGGGGCAATCCGTATGGGAGACGGCCGCTTTCAGCTCCGGGTCCCAGGTGAATTCCAGAGCCCTGAAGAGATCTACGGCCTTGTGGTCGGACTCCACAAAGGCCAGCCAGTCTACCTCAAAGATGTAGCACGGGTAGTGGATGGATTCAAGGACGAGGAGGGCCGCGCTCGTCTGAGCGGACACCAAGCTATCAATATTCAGGTTAAGAAACGTGCTGGTGAGAATGTGTTGCACATCACCGACCAGGTCGACCGGCTCATCGAAGAGCAGATGCCTACCTGGCCCGCAGGGACTGAGGTAAGCAAGCTGATGGACCAGGCCAAGGACATCAGGGGTATGGTCTCCGACCTGGAGAACAACATTATCACTGGCTTAATCCTGGTCATTGTTGTTCTCTTTTTTGTCATGGGTGTGCGCAACGCCGTGCTGGTCAGCCTGGCCATTCCCTTCTCCATGCTCTTGTCCTTTATGGTTCTCCATGCCCTGGGCATTACCCTTAACATGGTCGTCCTTTTCTCTCTCACTCTTGCCCTGGGCATGCTGGTAGACAACGCCATCGTCATCGTTGAAAACATTTTCCGTTATATGGAGCAGGGCGTACCCCGCATTCAGGCAGCCATGAGAGCAACCAGCGAGGTGGCCCAGCCGGTCATTGCCTCAACTCTGACCACTGTGGCGGCCTTCTCTCCCCTCATCTTCTGGCCGGGGATCATGGGCGAGTTCATGTCCTATCTACCCAAGGCGGTGATCATTACCCTTTCCTCCTCACTCTTTGTTGCTATGGTCATCAACCCAGCCCTCGCAGCCATCTTCCTGCGACTGCCGCCGGGGCACCGCTTCTCTAAGATCAAGGCCAGTGCCGAGGAGATCGAACAGGCTGGTGAAGCACCCATCACCGTGAGGGGCCCGATGCTCAATGCCTACCGCCGCCTACTAAACAGCGCCCTGAACCACCGCCTGGCTGTACTGGCTATGGCCTTCCTGTCTGTGGTGGCAATGGCCATGATCTGGTTCCAGCAGGTCGGTCTTGAGAAGCCGATTGAGTTCTTCCCTGACGTAGATCCTCATAACATTTATATTAACCTGGATATGCCAGAAGGGGCCAATCTGGAGTACTCCGACAGAATCGCCCGGCAGGTGGAGGTAGCCCTCTGCAAAGGCCCTGGTCAAGCCTTGGCACATCCTGAAACTAATCCGGCGCAGTGCTATTATAATAATACCGAGAAGAAAAAACATACCTTGCGTAATGGTCAGCAGGTCATAGGGCTTACCGACATGGCCAATGTCAAGCACATCTATTCCAGGACAGTGGCAGTCACTGGTGGCAGTTCCTCCTTTGAGAGCAACTCACCCAACCACATCGGCATCCAGTTCTACGATATTGAGGACCGGGTCGAGCCATCCCCAAAGACTGTCGAAGAGATCCGAAAGCGAATAAAGGATATACCAGGTGCCCAAATCAGTGTTGCCGAGCAGGAGGAGGGACCCCCCACCGGAGCACCTATAAATATCGAGATTGTGGGTGACAATTTCTATATCTTAGGCCGAATCGCCCAGGAAGTGCGGGACGTACTGGAGAAAATTCCCTTTGTCCAGGATATTCGCGACGACTATGTCGCAGGATCTCCCACGGTCATGGTCAGGATCGACCGGCAAAAAGCAGCTCTATTGGGTCTTTCCACCGATATCATCGGCTTCGCCCTTAAGGTTGCCTTCAACGGTATCAAGGTCTCCACCTTCAGAGAGGGTGATGAAGACTATGATATAACTGTCCAACTACCTGAGTCAGACCGCAAGGTAACCGATATTCTCCGTGAGCTGCTTATCCCTACGCAGGAGGGTCTGGTTCCCTTAAGTACCGTTACCAAGTTCAAGATCACCGGCGGCCTGGGCCAGGTCAACCGCATCAACCACGAGCGGGTGGTAACAGTCAAGGCTAATGTTGACGAAAAAAATGTCCCGGGGCCAGTTGTTCGGGCACAGGCCGAGAAAATTATGGCCGACTTTCCTCTTCCGCCAGGCTACAAGATACGCTTCACCGGCGAGCTCGAGGAGCAACAGAAGGCCCAGGCCTTTCTGTCCAAGGCCTTTGCCGCAGCTCTCTTTCTTATCATCCTTATTCTGGTCACCCAGTTTAATTCTGTCTCCCAGCCGTTTATCATCATGACCTCAGTCATTCTTTCGTTAGGCGGTGTCTTCCTCGGGCTAACCGCCATGGACCTGCCCTTTGGTATCATCATGACAGGAGTCGGAGTTATCTCCCTGGCCGGCGTGGTAGTCAACAACGCTATTGTCCTCATCGATTATACTAATCGGCTCCACCAAAGAGGGATGAACTTCAGGGATGCAATCGTCGCTGCTGGATGCACCCGCTTGAGACCTGTCCTTTTGACAGCGGCAACAACAATCCTCGGTCTTTTGCCCATGGTCACCGGCATCGCCTACAATTTCCATGAGATGAAAATCTCCTGGGTTAGTGAGTCGAGCCAGTGGTGGAGTTCCATGGCCAGCGCTGTCATCTTCGGTCTGGCCCTGGCCACGGTCCTGACCCTTGTCGTTGTTCCAACCCTTTATGCTCTAGTCTACAGCACAACTCGAGCCACCGAGCGCGGTGTCAAACGTATCCGCCGAGCCTACTGGGCCCCCTTCTATCGTATGACAGGCACTACTTCTGAGGAAGAAAAACAGCTTTGACCATCTGGCTAAAGTAAAGATAAAGACCTTGCTTTTGAGTAGTGGGTAAAATAAAAACCCTCCCCAAGATAATGCTGGCTAATTGTATGACTGCGATTATTATTATGGAGAAAGTAATGAGACATAGGGTATTAAATTTTGGACACTTTTCAGCAATTAACTGTTTGACGGTTTAAATATAAAATGATAATTTTTTTAGTGAATATCAATGATTGATATAGAATCCACCTACAGAAAGGATACTGTGTATGATAGATAAAATGCCAATTACAAAAGAAGGATTGGAAAAATTACGACAGGACTTGCATACTATTATCACTACTGATCGGCCAAAGAATATCAAAGCGATTGAAGAGGCGAGATCTCATGGGGATTTGAATGAAAATGCAGAATATCATGCAGCCAAGGAAAGACAGTCTTTTTTAGCGGCCAAAATAAATGAGCTGGAGATGGCAATTAGCAGATCAGAGGTTATTGAAATAAGTAATGAGCCAGCAGAAAAGATTATCTTTGGCTCAACCGTTGACCTAAAAAACCTTGTTAATAATCAAACGGTTACATACCAGCTTGTTGGACCATATGAATCTAACCCTGAGGATGGTAAAATCTCAATCATCTCTCCATTAGGAAAGGCCCTTATTGGGAATGAGGAAGGTGATTATGTAAAGTTAAAAACCCCTGGTGGTGTACAGGAATTCGAAATTTTGGAAATAAAATAAATTTGTAACTCAGGTTCACAGTTCCGGGTTCACAGTTCAGGGGTTAAACTTGGAGCTATTGACCTTTGTCCATGCCGAAGCTGCTCATCTGGTTCATGAAAAACGCACCTTAAGGGTTAGTGATGCAGCAAATAGCCATTGAATCCCGATTTATCGGGAAACCCCGAACCTTTGTGGCTACATCTTTTCTTCCTTTAAATCCATCATTCCAACTTTCCATCCTTCCAATATTCTAATTGGAGCAAAGCCCCTAATATCCTACTCGCTGAGCAATAATTCCCTGTTCTGTTACGTATTCTGCCCTCACTTTCACAATTTCATTCCTGATAAGCCTATTTGAAGGAAAACTAAATCTGACATAATTATCACTCAAGCCCCGGATTAGGTTTCTTTCTCTAGGCGCCCATCCCTCAGCGAGAACTGAAAAGGTTTGGCCCACTAAACTATCACGGAAAATTCTTCTCTTTTCCTTGTCAAGGGCCCTTAAAAGAAATGCCCTTTCTTTGATCACTTTGTGATCGAGGTGGTCAGAAAATTGTGCTGCAGCGGTCCCCTCTCTTCTTGAGTAAGGAAACACATGCAAATAGCTTACAGGAAGATCTTTTAAGAGCTCAAAGGTATTATTGAATGACCTCTCATCCTCCCCAGGAAAGCCAGCCAAGACATCAACGCCTATTGATACCTTACCGATAAGGCGATTTATCTCATCCACCCTCTCATTAAATATTCTGGTTGTATAGCGCCTATTCATTCTTTTTAACACAGAATCATCTCCGCTCTGTAAAGAGATATGAAAGTGGCGGCAAAGCCAATTATTGCTGGACATCAATTCAATCAGCTCTGTTTTTATCTCTGTCGGTTCAAGTGAACTAAGCCTTATCCTTAGCCCAGGGGTATTTTTACCAATCTCAATTAGTAGCTGGGTTAAATTTATGCCGTTGTTAAGGTCTGAGCCATATTTGCCAAGGTGAATCCCTGTAAGCACAACCTCTTTATAATGATTTTTTTCTAACTCCTTGACTATTTTAATAACTTTATCGGGTTCAAGGCTTCTCAAGGGGCCACGGGCCATAGGCACAATACAGTAAGTACAAAAGGACTCGCATCCATCCTGTATCTTTAAAAAAGCCCTCGTTCTTTTTGAAAAACTTTTGACAGGAATTTGTTCGAAGGTCTCAGATGCCGCGAAGTCCTCCATTAAAATAAGGGGTGGATTATGGTGAATGGCATTGACCAAGAGCTCAGGAAGAGAGCTCTTTCCTTTATTTCCAACGATCAAATCTACCCCATTAATCTTAGATAATTCATCAGGGAAGACCTGCCCATAACACCCGACAACAGCAACAATAGCCTGAGGGTTCTCCCTTATAGCCCTTCTGATAGCTTGCCGTGACTGATAGCTTGCCGTAGCTGTCACTATGCAGCCATTTACTATTACTAAATCCGCTTTTTTATCCTGCCCGGCCATTTGGCAACCCTTATTGACCAATGATTCTTCAATAAAGGCGGATTCATACTGGTTTACCTTACAGCCGAGGGTGATAATCTTAAACAATTTTGTCATTTTAAATCGTTATCCGTTCACCGTTTTCCGTTCATCGAAACACACTAATGCCTAAGGGCGGTCAACGGATAACGGCCAACCGTGAACGCTTAATACTTTCTAATCCATCCTCCCCCGAGGACCTTTTCTCCATCATAGCACACAAAGGCCTGACCCGGAGTTATTGCCCATTGCGCTGTATCAAACTCAAAATGGACAATATCGCGCGAGATGATGGTAAGTGTACCATCAGCAGGCTCATGCCTGTACCGTATCTGGGCCTGCACTCGTATCTTTTTTTCCTCCGGCAGAGCCCCTACCCAGTTAAAATCCTCTGCTGTGAGGGTTGCGGTAAACAATGCTTCCCTTGTGCCTACTACAATCTCATTGGTTTCTGGTCTGATCTGACATACATAAAGCGGTTCTCTTGAGCTTATCCCAAGTCCCTGCCTTTGCCCAATAGTGTAGGCATAGGTGCCTGAGTGAACGCCCAATACATTACCCTCGAGATCAATAATATCTCCATGCGATAGCATGCTCTTATCAACACGGCTCTTCAAAAATGACCGGTAATTGTTGTCAGGTATAAAGCAAATCTCCTGGCTTTCAGGGTGAATTGATGCTGATAGCCCCCTTTCTTCTGCCTCTTTGTATATCTCTGCCTTTGTCATATCCCCCAAAGGGAACAGTGTTTTTGACAGGTGAGACTGGCCCAACCTGTGTAAAAAGTAAGATTGATCCTTTTGTCTATCCTTTCCCTTGAGAAGATCAATATATCTTTTATTAGAACTCCTTCTTGCCCTTGCGTAATGGCCTGTTGCGAGATAATCAATTCTTTTATTATCCATCCATTTAATAATCTGTCCAAATTTGACCACATAATTACAAACAACACAGGGATTGGGTGTTAAGCCCAAAGAGTAAGATCTAATAAAATAATCAATGACCTCTTTTTGGAAAGAATTGTTTACATCTAAAAGATATAAGGGGATATTTAATCTATCTGAAAGTAACTTAGTTATCCTTACCTTTTCTGCCCTTTCTTTGGGCGAAATGGGAAGAAGAAGATGAATCCCTATAATATTCCACCCTTCATCCTTTAAAATAGATGCAGCATAAGAACTATCCACCCCACCACTAAGAGCTACAGCAATTGTCTTTTTTCTCGATATCATTTAACCCTCAATGTTTTTACCCGGATTAGCTATTTCAGGCAACTAATTCAGGTTTACCAAATATGATGTTATTTTACCTGGGTTGAGCAGTTCACCGTTCACGGTTTCCGTTTGAAACCCCCTAACTGGCTGTTAAGAAAAGGAAAATACGTTGATAAATACAAATCTTATGTTTCACCTAACCCGCCTGCCAAAGTCTTGTACGGCGGACAGGTGCGTGAAAGACGCTAATCTGAGTCGCGCCTCAGGCAGCATCAATAAAGCTAAGAATATCAATACACTATAATCTTTGAACCCTGAACCCTGAACCTGGAATCGCTCACTTAAGGTTTTATCAAAGGAATATATACCATTGAGTTGAATAGGGAATCTTTACGCAGGGAGATAAAGGGGCATTATCCTTAAGGCAGACCTCAACAAATCTCTATCCCGGAAAAGTTATGGTTTATTTTACACGTGAAGAACCTATGTGATGAAATATCGTAAGAGTTCACCGTTGTCAGTTCCCCGTTCCCCGATAAGTCAATAACAGCAATGCACCGCTTAAATATACATATCCATCAACAGGCCAAACAATCGATTGCTCCAGAGGAATATTTCCCCTTTCGGACAACGGTGAACTGTGAACAGTTACGTATTTATTAAGAATTAATCGAGGAGGCCTTTGTCGAAATTGACCTCCATCGCCTTGGCAGGACAGGCTATTACGCAAAGCTCGCAGGCACTGCATTTATCTTTATCAAATGCTACTGTCATCTCCGGTCTTTCAATATAAAGGGCCCCGGTAGGACAAACTGCTGTGCAAGCACCACAATGAAAACATTCTTCCTCATTTCTCTTTATATCCTGGCTTATACTATCTACCTTTATGCCGAGATTCTTCAGATACTTAACACCGGATTTGTAGTTTTTCCGGTTTCCGCTCAACTCCATAACGACCATTCCTTCTTTTCTGGGATAAATGGTAGCCTTTAATATATTACATGAGAGGTCAAATCTCTTGACTAAATTCATTACAATAGGTTCATTGACAATCTCTCGAGGAAACCTGAGATGAACCACCTTTGCGTACATACCAACCTCCTTATCTATATTTGTACCCGTTCACAGGTTCAACCCTGAACGTTGAACCTTTTACAACCGTGAACGGTTATCTATACTTTTCCATTACCCTTGCAAATCCAGGCATTGCCCTTTCTATTGTGTCATTTTCCACACAAAAGGCAATTCTAAAGTACCCGGGGCCTCCAAAACCTGCTCCTGGAACAGTGAGAATATTCTCCTCCTGGAGAGACCCGACAAACTCCACATCATCTGGAATAGGGGTTTCAGGAAAAAGGTAAAATGTCCCCTCGGGCATGGCAAAACGGTAGCCAGCGGAATCCAGACCTTCACAAAGGAGATCTCTCTTTTGCCGATAAAGCTCCACATCAACACTATCCTCCAATAAAAACGGTATCACTCGTTGCATCAAGGCCGGGGCGTTTACAAACCCAAGGATTCTGTTGCACATACCTAATCCCTCTATAATAATATCTTTATCAGCCATAAGGGGATGGACAGCAATATATCCAATTCTTTCTCCTGGAAGAGATATATCTTTCGAGAATGATGTTACCACAAAACTCTCTCTGTAGGCATTAAATATAGAAGTAAACTTCAAACCATTATAGATTATTTTGCTATATGGCTCATCAGATATCAGATAGATCGGCTCCCCGCGTCTTTTGCTGTATCGGTCTAAGAGCTCACCCAATTGTGTCAGTTCCTCATTTCTGTAAACCTTACCTGTTGGATTGTTGGGATTGGTTATCAATACTGCTTTAGTATTGGAATGGATAGCTCCCTCAATAGCAAGAAGATCAAGGGAAAAGTCAGGATTGGTATTGACAGTCCTGGCAATACCACCATAATTATCGATATAAAAATTATATTCCATGAAATAGGGCGCAGGTATAATTACCTCATCACCTGGATTAAGTATGGTTTTCATAACCACATTTATCGCCCCGGCTGCTCCTACAGTCATAACTATATCCTCAGGACCAAATGAAAGGTTATTGATACCTCCCAGGTAATGAGCCACCGCCTCACGTGTTTCAACAAACCCTGCATTCGGCATATATCGATGCATACCGGATGAATTGTTAGAGGTCAAATCCCTTAAAATCTCCCCAACTTTTGCTGGTGGTTCGAGGTTTGGATTTCCCAGGCTAAAATCAAATACATTCTCAGGGCCATATTTTTCCTTTCTGAGAGCACCCTCCTCGAACATCTTTCTTACCCATGAGGATTTCTGGATTGAGGTTCTAATTTTGTTTGAAACAGACATTTTATCCCCTTTCTTATCAATGAGTTAAAAATAAAAAAAAGGCCGTGGAAATTTTCTCTTTCCACGGCCTGATTAGCACTTTATTGCTCTATTCAATCAGGTCCGCGGACGAAGATAAAGCCAAAAAAATAATAACCAAAATAATTCTCAAATGAAAAGTATGATTTTTTTGCCATTTTCATAACCTTCTAAAAATTTTATAAAACTATAAATAAAAGAAAAAGCAGTTGTCAATAAAAAAAGTAAAAAAGTAACATCCGACAAATTCCTGTTGACATATCAGTGACACCTAAGTTATAAAAAAAAAGCTGGGGGAGCTGATAGGCTGAGAACTTCCGAACTCACCGGTATGGATGTTACTTTGGTGAACGGAATGACCCCTCGAACCTGTCCGGGTAATTCCGACGCAGGAAAGCGGCTACGAAACAAATATGAAGCCGTAATTCTTAAGTCAGCAATTACGGCTTTTCTTTCCTTTCGAGTATTTTCCTGTCTTCAGCTCTTCATATCTGTTTATCTAATAAAAAAGTCCCAAGGTTCCAGGTTCACGCCTGCCCGCCCCGATTGTATCTGGACAGGCGGGGTTCAAGGTTAGAAAGATAAAATACTGTCGAATCATCGGTATAAAGTATTTGATTTCAATTTGAAGATAAATAAGGAGATCACCTGATTCTTGCCAAAAGCCACGCGGTATTGCATGGATGTCAACCGTGAACGTTGAACGGTGAACCCGACAACCTGAGTTACATAAAAAGATACATAAGAAGAACCCAATAACTTTCACAGACTACCACGGTGATCATTGTCCTATTAGATGTTTAATTTTTCCATCATAAAAGAGGGGCAGCTATGAAAAGGATTTTAACTATTGCTGGTTCAGATTCCGGAGGTGGCGCAGGAATACAAACTGATTTAAAAACCATCACTGTACTGGGTGGATATGGTATGAGCGTAATCACGGCGCTTACTGCGCAAAATACAGTTGGGGTTCAGGCCATCTTTGAATTGCCGCTGGATTTCATCGAAAAACAGATTGATTCGGTAGTTGAAGATATTGGGGTAGATGCAGTTAAGACAGGGATGCTCTCAAGTTCACCAATAGTAAGCCTCGTAGCCTCAAAGATAAAGCAATACCAAATAAAGCGCGTTATTGTAGACCCCGTGATGGTAGCAAAAAGTGGAGATTCTCTACTTAAGGAAGAGGCTCAAAAGGCCCTGCGCGAATTGTTGATCCCCCTTGCCTTTGTTGTGACTCCAAACCTCCCTGAAGCCTCAGTGCTTGCTGGTTTTGAGGTTAACAATCTAAAGACAATGAAAGAGGCAGCCCGCCATATTTATAATCTGGGAGCCAGAAATGTGTTAGTAAAGGGAGGGCATATGAAAGGAGAAATTGTAGATCTCCTTTTTGATGGAAATACATTCTACGAATACCCTACGCCTCGTATCCCTACGAAAAATACCCATGGGACTGGATGCACCTTTGCATCCGCGCTAGCCACAGAACTTGCGAAGGGAGGCACGGTTCAAACAGCAGTTAAAAGGGCCAAATCCTTTATGACAACTGCCATCAGATTTTCTCTTTCTCTGGGAAGAGGACATGGTCCAACCAACCCTTATGCAATTATTGCAAGGGAAAAGGAACGCTTTCAGGTATTAGAGGATCTAAAGGCTGCCCTTGAAAAATTACAAAAAGACAAAATCGGTAATCTGATTCCTGAGGTTCATTCTAATTTAGGATACGCACTTCCCTTTGCAGAAAACTCAGAGGATGTTGCTGCTTTTCCTGGTCGAATCACAAAATTGAATGATTCTATTGCTACTTTTTCAGGCCCAGAGTTTGGCAGCTCCCGGCACATTGCCAGCATTATACTTACCTTGATGAAACACGATCCGAATTTCCGATCGGTAATGAACATCCGATTCTCAGAAGAAATTATTCGAATATGCGAGCGTGTCGGTTTACAGGTCCGCAGCTTTGACAGGGCGGATGAGCCTGCACAGATAAAAAAACAAGAGGGTTCCTCGCTGGAATGGGGCACACAAGAAGTACTAAAGCAAGATGAAATCCCGGATATTATCTTCGACAGGGGAGATGTAGGCAAAGAACCTATGGTGCGGGTTATTGGTAAAAATCCAGATGAGGTAGTGAAAAAGGTTCTCAAGATAATGCAGGAGATAAAGGATTGAGAGCCTTGAGTATTTGGTTTTTAAACCTAAATGGAGGCAAATCATGAATGGCATTACACCAATTCCGAGAAGCCAGAGAACACTTAATGGCTTCGATTTCTTTCTCCTGTGGGCTGGAGCAGCTGTTTCTCTGGCCGAGATATGGGCCGGGGGTATTCTGGTGCCCATGGGATACATTACTGGGTTAATAGTGATTCTCTTGGGCCATATTATCGGAAACACACCCCTGGCCCTGGGTGGAATTATCGGCAGCACATGGGGTATTCCCACTATGGTGAGCACACGGCCAGCTTTTGGTGTCCGCGGATCTTATATCCCAGCGGTACTGAATATTTTCCAGCTCATCGGGTGGACTGCGGTCATGGTGTGGATTGGGGGTCAGACAGCCGCCACCTTTACCCAGGAATCCTCAATCTTTACCCCCAAGTTCTGGATCCTTTTTCTGGGAGTGCTGACGACCCTATGGGCTCTTGTTGGGCACCGATTTTGGAAATGGCTTCACCGTATAGCGGTAACCGCCCTGGTGATTCTCTGTATTATAATGACCTATGTCGTATTCAAGGAGTATGGGATCTCTCAATTGCTGAAGGTTCGCTCAACAGGTGATCTTCCCTTTATGGTAGGTCTCGATTACGTGATAATTATGCCGATTTCATGGCTGGCACTCGTCTGTGACTACTCTCGATATGCAAAAAATGATAGCAGCAGCTTTTGGGGAACATGGGTTGGATATTTCATCATCAGTTCGTGGATGTACTTTATTGGATTAAGCGCTGCATTAGCCACCAAGTCACCAACTCCAGAATCAATGGTATTGGAAGTGATGGTCTCCTTTGGACTCGTGGTTCCTGCCATGATTATCGTGCTCTTCTCCACCTTTACCACCACATTTTTGGATATCTACTCTACTTCAGTCTCAGCCCTCAATATCTATCCAAAATTGGGAGAGAAAAAAGGGGTTATTATCGGTGGCGCCCTCGGGACCATTATCGCACTCATCTTTGCTGGCTACCCAGGGACATATGTGCATTTTTTAGAAATCATCGGCTTTATCTTCTGTCCTCTATTCGGGATTGTTCTAACAGACTATTTTTTTACACGGAAGCGGATTCTTTTGCCTGATGAGCTGTTTACTCGTGGCGCCTACTGGTATACAAAGGGAATTCATTGGACAGCATTTGGCTGCTTGGTGGTTGGTTCATTAGTGTTCTGGCTTGGCAGGTACTTGCAGATCGGAGGAGCCATTCCAAGCTTCCTCATCTCCGCAATTATCTACCTTATATTAACTATGGGCTTCAGAGGAAAACAACATCCCGTGGAAAAAGAAGTACAGGAGACCTTACATTAATTTTTATGTAACTGGTTCAAAGTTCCGTGTTCACGGTTCAATGGTTATTTGCTGAAGCATTAACAGTTAAATGCGGGTTTTTCATGAGCCGGTTGAGGACTCTTGGCATGGACAATGGTTCATGGCTCCAAGTTGAACCCCTGAACTGTGAACCTTGAACCCGACAACCTCTTAAGAAACTGAACTTAGCGCCTTTCAGGCGGACTTTTAGTCCCCAGCATATTCCATTGTCTCT
>CAZSWT010000039.1:0-32324 GCA_964611035.1 uncultured Desulfobacteraceae bacterium | reverse complement strand
CACATACGAATCCCGCGAAATCAGATGAACCTGTGCTAACCGGATAGGCATAGAAGATAGATTATCGAAAAAGCTTCTTAAACGTTGGCTCCAAAACAACTTAAGGGTCACTAAATCATCTTAATGTGGTCTCTCCCAAAATACGATTATTCATTTCATGTTTTTTCACGTAACATGCTATTGTTTCTTCTAATTTTGAGACATGGTTTTGATGTAAATATTAGTATGTATTGATAAGTTGTTTTAGAACCAACGTCACCTTTTAAACAAGGAGCAACAGATATGGGTGATAAAGGAAAAAAAGATAAAGGCAAAAGGGAACAGCAAAAAAAGTCCCAGCTTAATCCAAAGGAAAAACGAAAATTGAAAAAAGAAAAGAAGAAATAAATGGGGCATAAGTAATGAAGTATTCAGATTAAATGGTAATTTGCCTAAACCGTCAATGTATTTGACCTCTATTTCGCTGGCGCCCTTCGACAATCTCAGGACTTTCAGCTCTATAGAGGCAGGTGATCTCCAGCGTAAAGCCCATGGATTTGTGTTTAAAAAAAATCCATTTTGGCAAGCAAAATGTTGATAAATCAAAAAAATGATTGTCAATGATATTAAATTTGCCTGAATGCTATGAGGACAGTTGGATAAATGTGCACTAAACCAACTTTCAATTGAATTATTCAGGGAGTGGATTAATGAATAAACCAATCAGTAATATTCACTTCAAATTCATGTCTTTTGGCTTCAAATTTCGTGATTTGTTGCTATCCCCTAAAAACAAATTAAGTGAAGTAGGTATAAAGCCAGGGTTTCATATACTTGATTATGGTTGTGGCCCTGGAAGCTATTCAATCGCTGCGGCCCAATTAGTAGGGAACTCTGGAAAGGTTTATGCTCTGGATATCCATCCCCTTAGTATTGAGAGAGTTCGAGATATCGCTTCAAAGAAAGGGATAACAAATATAGAGACCATTTGTTCCGATTGTGCAACTGGATTGGAAGACGGGAGTATAGATGTAGTTTTATTATACGATACCTTTCATGACTTAACGGATCCAGATGGGGTATTAAAGGAGTTGCATCGAATATTAAAGCCAAATTCTATTGTATCTTTCAGTGATCACCATATGAAAGAAGATGAAATATTATCTGAAATAACAAAGAAAACCTTGTTTAAATTATCAAGAAAAGAGAAAAGATCGTCTATCTTTTTAAAATCCTAAGACTCCCTGAGTTTTCCTGGGAACCGAAATGCGGTATGCAATTATTACTAACCCCGTCTCTGGAAAGATGACTGTTTATCAAAAGCGCACTGTGTTAGCGAAAGCTGCGGAGATTCTCGATGCAAAAATATACGGGCTAGATACCATAACAACGGACGATTTTAGTCAATGTGCGCGTGAGCTTGCCACCAACTATGATGTACTCGTCATCGCCGGAGGGGATGGAACCTTTTCTGACATCATCAATTCTATCGATACGTCTCAGACACCAATTGCATATCTTCCTTTAGGCACAGGTAACGCAATGCGGCATGCCCTTGAATATAAGGGGAGCTTTGCTGACATTGCAATGCGCATTAGAGATGGCAAAATACACAAATACGACCTGATCAACTGCAATGAAAAAAAGCGTGCCTTTATGGCATCCATAGGGATCGAAGGAACACTCATCCACCTCCGAAATCAATACCTCGCTCAAGGTGCTACTGGTTTCAAAACGTATTTACGAGCCGCCTTCAACGCATATTTCAGAGAATATAAACGAGCCATTGCCACGATTACAGTAGATGGCGCAACATTTGATACGGAAAACCTGTTAAGTCTTATGGTAGTCAAACAGCCTTACTATGGCTTCGGAATGAATGTTGTGCCAGAAGCCCGATTTGACGACCGGAAACTGCATATCTTTTGTATAAATTCAGGACTGTTTAAGTGCACTATCGGGGTGGTAACCGCATTCACCATTGGTAATCGCATTGGTAAATATTGCACTGGCCAGAAAATCTCTGTACAGTTAGAACATCCATTGATACTACAAATCGATGGTAACTACACATGGAAATCTGACGTCTTTTCTTTCACAGTTATGCCAAATGCGCTGAAGATTAAATGCTAAGTCCCTCGATTCATAAATTCGATGCCGTATTGATTTACTCCATTCGGCCCGAGCAGTTCGGCCTTGAGCTCACTGCCGAAAGGCTCATGGCCGAGGGCGGGACTAAGTGCTGCCCGCGACGAGCTAGGCCGAGCCGAGTGAGCCCTTTGGCCTGAGCGACTCGACATGAGCTCGCCGACATGTCTCTGGGTCGAAGACAATCGCAAAGATTATACTCATTAGAATACGTTATAGTATTTGCGAATCGAAGCACTAAGTTGCTTTTTAAATGTAGTAAATTAGGGTCAAGCCCCCATACTACATATGTTACCGGACAAATTATGATACTTGAGTGGGTTCACATTCATGAAACCGCCTTCTGGTGGATTGGGATACTATCAATGGCTACATTTGTGGGAACCATAATCATAATACCCATCCTAATTGTTCGAATCCCAGCAGATTATTTCAAGCGTAAGAAGCAAAAATCAGAACCATGTTATAAAAATCATTATGCACCCATATGCTTTATCGGTCTTGTTTTTAAAAATCTTCTCGGCATTATATTTGTTTTGGCAGGTCTGGCAATGCTGTTTTTGCCAGGTCAAGGCTTTATCACTATCCTGATTGGTATAATGATGCTAAACTTCCCAGGAAATTTGCACTGCAACTCCGCATCGTTCAGCAACCAACTGTATTACAGGCTATCAACTGGATACGGGCTAAGGCAGACCGACCAGCATTAGAGGTAACCAACTTAAGCCTCATTGAGGGAGGAGATAAAGGAAAGTGAAAATGGATACTAAAAGCCAATGAAAATTGAAATTTTAGGGACAGAATCTTTAGGGGTACGAGGTCTTTGCTGTTTTGTTAAAACTAAAGATCAAAAGATATTAATCGACCCGGGCATAGCATTGGGTTTTATGCGATACAAATTACTTCCTCATCCCCTTCAAGTGGCAGTCGACGAAAAAATACAAAAAAAGATTATAAAAGCATGGTCTGAGGCTACTGATATAGTAATCAGCCATTTTCACGGTGACCATATCCCCTTAGTAAATGCAAATCCTTATCAACTAAATATTGAAAAAATAGCTGGTTTAAATCCAAAGGTCAAGATATGGGCCAAGTTATCACACCTTTCTCCGACTGAAAAGAAAAGGGCGGAGTCTTTTTCTCTTGTCTTGAATAAAAAACTGATTCCGGCAGCAGAAAAAGGGCAAAAGGTTTTACGTTTTTCCAAAGCAGTCCCCCATGGAAGGCCTGAGAATAATTTAGAAACAGTAATGATGACTAAAATCGAAGAAGATTGTGTATTTGTACATGCATCTGATATTCAACTTCTCAATAATGAATCCGTCTCTCAAATAGTATCCTGGAAACCCGATATAGTGTTAGCGAGCGGCCCTCCCCTTTATTTATCTATACTTTCCAAAGATCAAATTAACAATGCCTGGCACAATGCTTTAAGGATTTCAGAAAGTGTTGATACCTTGATTATCGATCATCACTTACTAAGAGACGATACCGGGATTCAGTGGCTAAGGGAACTATCATTAAAGTCAAACAAAATGATTCTGTGTGGGGCTGATTTCATGAAGAAACCACGAATGTTCCTTGAAGCTCGGCGCAAAGATTTATATCAACAGATGCCTGTTCCTGAAGGCTGGCACGAAGCTTACGGGCAAGGCAAAGTCAATACTGATTACTATTGGAATTTAGGTAAAAAATATTATAATGGTATAGAATTAGACGATGAAAAATGAGTAAAGATTAAAAAGAGGTAACTCAGGTTGTCTGGTTTCCCGATAAATCGGGATTCAAGGTTCACGGTTGGCTCATTTTTTTTATATTCCTTGAGCCTGTCGAGAGCCGTTCGGCCTTGAGCTCACGGCCGAAAGGCCTCTAGGTCGAACGAGTAATTGATGAATCCACGAACCTCATTAGGTGTCCTCTTAACTTTTTTATAAAGATTTTTGAATGCGCTGGACCATATGTATTCTTAAGGGGGTATTCGGTTCAATGTTCCCCGATGAAATCTAGATTGTTTGCCTGATCTTCATACTTGTCCCCGCCTGCCGTCTGGCGGGGAGGTATATTCATCGTTTTCTAACCTTGAACCCCCTTAACTTTGAACCTGAATAGTAACAAAAAGAGAATAAATAGGTTAGTAGTAGACATTAATATACATTATGCGAATCGAATATTTGGCAGACAACGTAGCACTTATACCAATAATTGCACACTGGCATCATGAGGAATGGGGTTATTTCAACCCCGGTGACTCTGTCGAAAAACGCATTGCCAACCTTCAGACACACCTGGCTAAAAAACAAATACCCACGACCTTTGTCTCCCTGTCCGGAGGAATTCTTCTGGGATCTGCTAGTCTTATAGCTCACGATATGGATACCCGCATGGATCTCTCCCCCTGGCTTGCCAGCGTATATGTTACACCAGAACACCGAAGTCAAGGAATCGGTACTGCCCTCGTACAGCGTGTTATTGAGGAAGCTGTAGAGTTAAGCGTAGATACACTGTACTTATTTACTCCAGATAGAGAAGGGTTCTATGCCAGCCTCGGCTGGTCCGTAGTTGAGCGTACTGAATATCGGGGACAGAAGGTGGTCATTATGGCCTTTCATATCATGGATATAAACATCGCTGCCTAATAATGAGATAAGAATGAGATCTGAACGGGTTGCATATCAAATATTTCGAGATGAGAATCAAAAATTATGCCGTTAAAGCCCTTAAAATGGTACAAAAATCTTGCCACAAAAAAAGGTCGCCTTGAAGCCGGAGCATTTCTTGTCGAAGGGGACAGGGCCATCAAACAGATCATTGGAAGCCATCCGGATGAAATAATTGAAATTATAGCAATAGAAAAACCATCCCCTGCGTACCATAATTATTCTATTCGGTATGTTACTGATAGCCAGTTTCGCTCAATCTGCCAAACAAAGACTCCCCAGGGAATTATTGCTCTTGTCCGTCTACCCCTGGATACATTCTCCGATCATCTGCCAGAAAATATCGGGACGAAAATTTTACTGCTCGAAGATGTTCAAGACCCAGGGAATGTTGGCACACTCATACGCACTGCCGCAGCCTTCAATTTTTCCGGGGTTATTCTTTCCAACAAATGCGCCGACCCCCTATCCCAGAAATGCATCCAGTCCACTGCGGGTGCAGTATTATCTGTCTGGATAAGAAAAACAACCCGCTACCTTGAATTCATAGAGAAACTGAAAAAAAATGGATATTCCTTGATAGCAGCAGATCTTAAAGGTATGGAAGATCCATCAATCCTTCACTGTCAAGATAAACTCCTGCTTGCCTTGGGAAATGAGGCGTCTGGCCTTTCAGAATCTATTCTAAATGTATCTAATCACCGATTCAAAATTCCTATTATCAGACAGCAAGCAGAATCGCTGAATGTCGCTGCTTGTGGAGCAATTTGTATGTATTTGAGTTCCTATAGATAAAGCATTAACTGTTGCCTTAATGCAGATTTTGTGGATTTTGAATACTATCTGCATACTCAAATTTTTTCGGATTTGAGGATATCGAACGTAATCTATAATCTCAGAACAACAGGAGCCATCCAACATTTTGTGGATCGATGTGCTAATTTTTTTCTGTTCTGCTTCCAATTTTCCGCCTGTCAGTCGTCCGATAAGTGGTTATATGTGGACCTAGATTATCCGGAGGTCTACTCGTTCGACCTGGAGGCCTTTCGGTCGCGAGCCGCTCGACATGAGCCTGTCGAGAGCCTCCAGGTCGAATGACTCGCAGCCGAAGGGCTCAAGGCCGAGGGGCTCTCGACAGGCCCACCACATGATGCGTCAACTTTACCATTGACACACAAGCCGAAATCCCCTATATTCTGGCTCTAAAAAAGGGATTTCTTATCACTTATTATTTGCACCCCGGGGTGGCTGCTTTTCAAGATGTCCCTTAAAATCATTGGTTTTATTTTAGGTTCAAGTATGGGTTACGCCATTGCAGTTTTTATTTTAAGACATTGCACCGGGAATATTCACGAAGGGAGAATGGTGTTGATTGTATCTTACATGGTCAAATCAACAAGAAATAATACCCCACCCTCGGAGGGTAAGGGCTTCGGCCGAACGTTTAGGACGACGGTGAAAATGGTTCTTTAAAAAAGATTAAAATAGATGGAGATAACAATGCAAGACTTAATTGAATTTATTGAAAAAATCCAATCCGATAATCGATTAAGCTCCCTTGAGGAAGCTGCCATAAAGCAGAGTATTATTCTAAAAATTTTATCGTTGTTAGGATGGGACCCCTTCAATATCGACGAGATCGAACCAGACTACCATGTCGGTAAAGGGAAAATCGATTTTTTATTGAAATCTGACAGCACCAATAAGATATTTCTTAATGTAAAAAAAGACCTGGCGAACCCTCAAAAGCTTCAGGAGCAGCTCTTCCTGTTGGCCGCTCAACAGGATATCAAAATAGCCATATTAACCAACGGTCTTATCTGGAACTTTTTCTTGCCGCTGATGGATGGAAGTCCAGAGGAGAAGCAATTTCATGCCATAGAGATTCTCAAAGAAAAGGCGGACAATATCGCCCAAGGTTTTTCAGATTTCCTATTAAAGAAAAATGTCATTTCGGGAAATGCACTGAAAACCGCAGAAAGTCTCTATTTCAAAAGGAAAAAGGCAATGCTTGTAAATGAGTATCTGCCAAAGGCGTGGCAAACAATCATCAACGAACCCGAGAAATGGCTTGCCAATATTATCTCAAAAGCGACAAAAGATCTATGCGGATATGAGCCTGACCCAGAAACCATCAAAGAATTCGTGTTATCTGAAATCAAAACAAAAGCGAACGTATTAAAAGTTCAGCCTCCCCCCATAGTGGATAATATCAAAAAGATTACGAAAAAAGATTTTAAAGGGAAGTCGATTAAATCCTTTTCTTTTAAAGGGGAAAAACACGATGTGCATTCATGGAAGGCCATGGTATTGAAGATCTGTGAAATCATGTATGATAAGCACAGAGATGAATTTGAGAGTATATTATATATCTCTTTAGAAGGCAGGGCCTGTTTTAGTCAAAATCCCCATGAATTTTTAGAGTGTGAAAAAATAGCAGGAACAGATATCTATATGGATCTCCATTTAACAGTAAAAGATATGCTGGCTCTTTGCAAGGAAATCCTCTTGCTTTTTGGCTACAAGGAAAACGAACTGATTATCGAAAGTCAGCCCATCCCGTCTTAATGGCTACGGCGACTTCTTTCAAGAATCGGAATCTAAAATATAACTCTTTGGCCGGCCAGACCCTTTAAGAAACGTTTCAGCACCAACCTAATGATAAGCTCTTTCCATCTTCCTGAATTGTAATGAACATCAATAGAAAAGTGGCATTAAAATGAAAGAAAAGGCTTTCATTATCACTGCATGTCTTATAGGAATAGCCGCGGTTTTTATGGTATAATCAATGAAAATAACATTGTATTTATCGTTGGTATTATTTTCATTATTGGAGGATACCTTCGGATACGAAAAAAACGAAGGAATCAATATATAAAAAGGAATGATTTACGGTTCAACACTCACAATGGGTATCGATTATCTAATGATCGCATGCCGTTACTCGGAAAATGAAGGCTGGCCCTCCATATCCACTCTCATTTTGTTGGATTTATAAAGATCTGCCCACAGCATTATCCAGGTAATCCTTCCTTTGCATCCTTCCTTTGCATCCTTGACATATCTGCTTTTCTTTTATAGACTTTTCAGTGCCTAAAACAATAATCGTATTTTATTACAACCAAAAATAAGGATGCTTTAATGAATATTAACACAAATGATTTCAAGGACATCAACTCAGGTGATCGTGTACTTATGGGTCCTGGACCAAGTAATGTGTCCGCACGGGTGTTACAGGCCATGTCAGCTCCATGCATTGGACATTTAGATCTCTATTTTTAAAAACCGCAAAAGCCCGTTAGTAAGCTGGTATCTCAATATGAGCATGGTTCGTAACTCCTGGTAAGAAGAATCCGTGCCCAACTATAGTATACGTATCAATTGAGGAGGACTAATCATGTCCAAAATATACAAACATCTTGAAACCAAACTCATCCATGCCGGTGAACCTGATCCGCTCATCAATGGTGCAGTGAGTATGCCTGTTTTTCAATCTTCTACATTTGAATACACTGGCGCAACCAGTTACCACGATCTCAAATACATTCGCCTGAACAATACCCCAAATCATATCGCCCTCCACCAAAAATTGGCGGCATTAGAGAATGCTGAGGCAGCACTTGTGACAGCCAGCGGCATGGCAGCGATTTCAACCACCCTTTTAAGCATTCTCTCTTCTGGTGATCATTTGCTTGCACAAGAGTGTCTGTATGGCGGGACACATGATTTTATTACCAAAGATTTGGAAACGTTTGGGATCTCATATAATTTCATAGATGGAGACGATCCAGGTTCCTGGAAACACAAATTAAAACCCAATACCAAAGCGATATATGTGGAAACCATGACAAACCCTCTTCTGCAGGTTGCCGATCTCAAAGCTGTTGTCGAATTTGCCAAAACACATGGTTTTATTTCACTGATCGATAATACCTTTTCGAGCCCGGTGAACTTCCGACCCCCTGAGTGGGGCTTTGACCTCTCGCTGCATAGCTGTACAAAATACCTTAACGGTCATTCTGATATTGTAGCAGGCGCTGTCATTGGCCGTGCCGATCTAATTCAAAAAATTACACACAAGCTCAACCACCTTGGTGGCTCGCTTGATCCTCACGCCTGTTTTCTGTTGCATCGAGGTCTTAAAACACTAGCAGTAAGGATGAGACATCAAAACGAAAGCGCACTCAAAATTGCTAAATTTTTAGAAAAACATTCGGCAATTAAAAAAGTTAACTATCCAGGTCTTGAAAGCCATCCCAGGCACCAACGTGCCAACGAGTTGTTTGATGGATTCAGCGGTATGTTGAGCTTCGAATTGAATGATGGTGTTCAAGCAGCCGAGCGTTTTATCCAAAATACAACATTACCAATAAGTGCCCCAAGTCTCGGAGGCGTGGAATCGCTCATTACCAGACCGGCTATCACTTCTCACTCAGGCATGTCTTCTGAAGACCGCCAAGCAATGGGAATTTCAGACTCCTTAATTCGCTTATCGGTGGGTATAGAGGCAACTGAAGATCTTATTGAGGATTTTGACCAGGCGTTGAAGACGTAAGGTAAGAGTAAGTGACAGATGTGCACTTAAAAAGCACAACATCATAAGAGATAAAAGTGTCATAAAAGTGATCATAATTGACTCATAAGCCCAATTACTCTATACTTCTCACTGAAAAAGCAAGATCTTATCAACAATTTTCCTCTTTTACTCGAGATAATGGAATTAATTCCGATCACACAATAGTTATGTGAAAAAATGAATTGAATGCAATATGAAAAATTTAACAATATCTAAGCTTAAGAAGGGCCTCTCTGGAAAATCTGAAAATGATTTATTGGAAGAGATAATCAATTTATTTAAAAGAATTCCACAGGTTAAAGAATACTATACCCTTGCATTAAGTGAGGAAGGCGAAGAACTGATATTTGATAAATACAAAGAAATAATTACAAATGAATTCTTCCCGAAACGAGGCTATGGCAAAGCAAGATTGTCTGTCGCAAAAAAAGCAATAAATGATTTCAAAAAGATTTCAGATAAGCCTTCATTAATAGTAGAGATAATGCTTCACTATGTTGAACAAGGAGTTGATTTTACAGATCAGTATGGTGATATAGATAGCCCTTTTTATGACAGTATGGAAAAAATGTTTGAAGAGGCACTTCGGTTAGCAGAAAAGAACAATTTGTTGTCTTTTTTTCAGAAAAATTGTGAGGAAATTGTAAATGAGGCATGTGAAGGTTGGGGATTTAAAGATGGGCTAGCTGACACCTATTATGAGTTCTATGATACTGATATCACATAACAAATCAATTCAGTTGACCGCAAGAGGTTGCCGGTTTTTCAAGTAAGGTGGTTGTTTTCGAAGTGCCTTACAAGTTCAAACCGTTCTATGGGCGGCAACTGATCTCAAACGTTGGGGAGTACAAAATGGACTATAGCGACAGAATGATATCTGCCATCCCAGACTGTATACTACAATGGACTATACCACATTTCCTTTCAGTTAATCATATCAGTAGAAGGCGAATAGGCCATTTATACTTACAAGGAGAAAGGATATGAAGACTCAACCACTTACTGTGATTTTTCTCATCTTGTTTCTGTTTTCATCGTGTGCAGCACCTGCAATACATAGAACAGTAAGACTTTATGACCTAGACAAAGGCAGTGTTATGGAGGCCTTCATCGAGGATGCCCGTCAAATTCATGGAAAAATAACAGCCGTGAATCACGGAACAGGTGAAAGCTTCACGGGCGAATATACTTCAATAAGAGATGATGTGGTAAAATCGTCATATGGCTCTGGGTATGTGACAGGCGGCCCTTTGTCTTTGTATCACTCGGGCTATGGATGGGCGACTGCCTATGGATTCTCTTTTGACCAACCTACCAAGATATATGGTGCAGCTACTCTTGTTGGAAATAGAGGTACAGTCATAGAGGTTGTATATGAAGTTGACCGTCGTGTCCTCCATGGACACGGCGTTGGTCGGGACAACCAAGGTAATCGCTATAAGCTTCATTTCTAGTTTATCCTTTCTTGTGTGGGAACGGAGTCAGAGTTTTAACTTGACAAATTACGGGGATTGTAGACATCTCTATGAAATTGAGGAACGTTTCCAGGTTTAAGTCATTCCCCCAACCATATGCTGAAGGCTGAGCGGGCTTATACCGCGGCTTTTTGTACTATTTTGCATATCGATAGATTGTCTCTCTTACATGCGATTTTCTTAGATTATCGCCCGGCAGCTTAGCAATACGATATGCTTTCCTTTTTCTGTATAGATATGGAGATTTCTAAAATGTATCAAGTTCTTCTAACCTCAGCACTTTTAGCAACATCCATTGGCGTTTTTTTAGGCGTATGGCAATTATGGCGAACCAAGGTTCAATCTATTACATCATTTGAGGATCAACTTGCACGAGAGTATCGTCAAATAGCAAGGGATATACCTGTTGATGCATTGCTGGGTAGAGAAATACCTGAGGAAAATTTTGAAAAAGTGCGTGAACAAATATTTAATTATATTGATCTCTCTAATGAACAAGTGTTCCTCCGTCAAATTGGTCGTGTGAGCAAAAGAAGCTGGGATTACTGGAGAGAAGGTATCGAGTCAAATTTATCAAAGCCTACATTTGCCAAGGTATGGTCCGAAGTTAAAGATAGTGACAAAGATGTTTTTCGTGAATTACGCATGCTTGAACAAAAGGATTCTGCATCTGATCCGCGTAAATGGGATCGACAACTACTAAAAGTATAACATCAGTTTTGAGAAGGCTGCTCATTCCGCTACGCTCCATTCGCACCTCTCAAGCTGCGCGTTATAGGAAGACGAATAAGACCAGATGAATCCACTGAAGGAGGAAAAGATTATGATGCTAAGAACATTCGCTGCTATCAGTCTTGCCTTGCTGCTATAGGGCTGCGCCTCTGGGACCCAAGTCCTGCGCAAAATCGATCTGGGAATGTCGTCCACACAGGTCGAAGCAATCATGGGCAGACAGGACGGGTTTTCTAAGGTGGACAGAAGCTTGGTTTTGTTGGTGCTTTTATTTTATTTGCAGGAATCATTGTATGGATTTCATCTTTTATTGGAAGTCTATTTAGCCGCAATAAAAAAAATTGATTCTGGTCACCCAATAGCCGAAAAAAGTCATATCGGAAAAAATGCAGGAGGTTTTGTCATGAAGTATCTGAAGGAAAGACAGAGGGTTGTTGGCATTTCGGTATTTGTAATCATTGCAATATTGTTTTGTATTGCAGGATGCGCATCAGAAAAAAATATTCTTCTTAAAAAGGGTTATCCTCCATTATATACAGATCGCTATGTGGAACGTGATCTAACAATTCAAATCACACCAGGCCTTTACAAGATATACCTTGGCACACCCATCTCTGAAATATCAAAGATATACCCTGTCAAAAAGGCTGAGGATCCAGTGATTGCTTTATATAGGAAGTTCGGATTTGGTGATCCAAATAAAGAGGAACGGATAAATAGAGAACTCAAAAGAGAATGTTATGAGATATCTGAACGCCTTCCCGATAATGTTAAGAGCATTCGATTAACGACTATTGATGGTCTTATTTATGTGATAGCAATACACTATGATCCGGAATATACCCAAAAGATAAGCTGGGAAGTCTTCACTTACCATGCCATACATAAATATGGTCCACCGACTGTCAATAACTCCGTATTGACGATGATGAATGAATATAGCTTCAGCTGGTCCGATGGGGTGACTGAATTAGTGATTAGAAAGAACGGAAAGCTAAACAAAGAGAAAACGATATTTTCTGTTGAAAGCTATCATGTATTCTACACACATGTTACAACTCGAAACGCAGTAAACGCAAAAAAAAAGCAATTGGATGAAACCGAGACAGCACCGGGTATCAAAAAACCCTCATTCTAGAAATATGTATAATGTTTCTGAATCTGTATACCCTCCAATAGGATAGCTCTGATCACGACTTTCAAAACGCTGGCGCATTCACAACACAAGTTGGTTCTACCGTTCAGCGATAAATTCCCATCTCATCTCTGCTATTCCGATTTTTTCATTTTCCATCCTTTTTTATTTATCCTTTTTTATTTATTGACAAATCACCATTAATATATTAGACTGGTCTTAATCTAGTCTGAGAGGTATTATTATGGAAACAGTCGGTGCATATGAAGCCAAAACACATCTTCCAAAACTGCTTGAGCGTGTAATCAAAGGAGAACGAATAACCATTACAAAACATGGGGTTCCAGTAGCCGTATTGCAACCTCTGGAATCTTTACGAAAGGCAGAACCTAAAAAGGTTATTGCTGAACTGCGTAATTTTCGCGCTAAACATCGTCTTAATGGGCTTTCTCTACGTAAAATGATCGAAGAAGGAAGGCCCTAGATGATTGAAAATTTTGTCATTGATAATTCTGTGGTTATGGCATGGTGTTTTGAGGATGAAACAAGCCAATATACTGAAGCCATTCTGGATAGCCTGGAGGTGCTCACAGCGTTCGTACCCTCAATTTGGCCGTTAGAAGTTGGAAATGTATTATTGGTTGCTGAACGTGAGAAACGCCTCAGCGAAGCAGGTAGCGCACGATTTATTGCATTGCTAAACGAACTGCCGATAACAATTGAACAGGAACCGCCAGAAAGGATGTTGAAGGAGATTTTGGCCTTGGCACGGGAGCATCAACTTTCAAGTTACGATGCCTCATATTTAGATCTCGCAATGAGGAAAGGGATACCTATTGCTACTTTGGATAATGCCTTGATAGCAGCAGCTAAAAAGATACAAGTTCCGATTGTAGAGCATAGCTCTTAACACTGGCCTATCATTACCTGTGAAAAGAGCTGCTGAACAGCCACACCACTCGACAGCTTATGCAGCCGTTTTGCATAGGATATTGAAAAGAATTCATGCGTATGCAATATATAAAGAAATGAAAACGACACAATACTTTGAATATAAGAGGAAAAGACCTGATCGAGTTCAGGTTTAAAATGAATGGATAGAATGCAATAAAGAAAGAGTTAAAGAATTAAAAAGAGAGATGCTCTCTTTTATAATTACCTAACCAGATAAGACCAACTTTTTGAGGGAAATTCTGGTCAAAGCTCTGGATTCTGCGAATATACTTAACTGCCTCATATTCTGTTTTCATTTTTATGAGATCCTGTATATCCTCATAAACAACTGCATGGTATAAGATATTATTTTCTGATCTATTCCGTAAAGAGTCTTCGTCTTTCAAAAAGAAATGTGTTAACTGATTCATGGTATCTTCCATATCAAACTGCCAAGTTATTTTATACACAGCTCCGCACTGACATCTGTAAATCTCATCAAAATTTTCCGGGAATGGATAAAAGTTTTCACAGAAAGGACACACTATTTTAAATGATTTCAATGGGGCTAATCTCCCTACGTTCCTATTGATCGCTATTAAAAGTATTATTTTTATTATGAAAAATCTTTTACTATGTCAACAAAATATCCTTGCAGATAGGAATAAAAAATGACAACATCCCATAGGGAAATTTTTACTGAATAAAGAAAGATTAAAGAAAAAGTTGAATACTCTCACTATTGATCGTATCGCTACTCATAGCTCTTATAAGGATCTTTATATTTACTATCTTGAAGGATCTCTAAAAAGGGAAGAAGAGTCTCATTTAGGACTTACATTTTTAGGCAACTGGGCTGAGGAAGATAGCTCTTTTTTATTCTTTACGCAACCGTCTAAGGATTTTGTACAAAGGATAATTGATAAGAACAAACGATTACGACTGATTGATGAGTTTCATTTTACCTATGAAGAATGGTTAGGTGGCAAGGTTATACCGCGCAAGGTATCTCGTTTTTTAATCCTCCCTCCCTGGGAAGACCATCAGCAAAATGACGGAGAGCTAAAGATGCTGCTGAACCCTGGAGTTGTTTTTGGTACTTCCTTACATCCAACAACTAGAGATTCTTTATTAGCCTTATTAGAGATATCTGACAGATTACTATCTTATAGGGTTCTTGATCTTGGAACAGGCACAGGAATACTTGCCATAGGGGCAGCCCTATTGGGAGCAGAAAGAGTTTTGGCAGTTGATAATAATCCTTTAGCAGTAAAAACAGCTACCCTCAATGTAAAATTGAATGGATTAGAAGAAAGCATCGAAGTAAGAGAGTGTTTGGCAGAAAACATTATAGATCTTCCTTCTGATCTCCTCATAGCAAATATCCACTATGACATTATCCGAAAACTAATAAAAGGCGTGGGATTTCTGAAGAAAAAATATTTTATTCTCTCTGGATTGATGAGAAGCCAAGCAAGGGATATCAAGTTGGAATTATCTCGTTATCCGGTAGAAATTTTGCATGAGTGGGATAACGATATGATTTGGCGTACTATTCTTGGGAGAGTAAAGGGATTTTAGAATGGATAAAAATATTGAGAGCATTCCCAAATTGCATGGATATAATTGTTTTGCTTGCGGAACTGCAAATCCAATAGGACTTAATCTTAGTTTTTACAAAAAGGGAGAGTATGTTTGTTCAGATCTAACCCTTGGAAAGAACTATGAAGGATGGGAAAATATGGCACACGGAGGGATAGTATCAACCCTTTTAGATGAGGTCATGTCGTGGGCTATGATTTATTTCAAGAGAATCTTCTTTGTTACAAGAAGCATGACAATAAAGTACAAAAATCCCGTTCCATTGCATAGATTATTGACCGTTCAGGGCACAATATTAGAAGGAGAAAGAAAGCGTTTATGCAAGGCTAAGGGATTGATCTGCGATGAGGATAAAAACACCTTGGTCAAAGCAGAGGCCACATTTGCCATTTTATCAGATAAAGATCTTTATTTAGTGCCAGATAAGTTAAAAAGAGATATGAATAATCTCTTTAAAAAATTTTAATCAGAAAATCCAAACTTCACCAATCCCAGACTACTATCGTGTATGACCGAAGAAAAAATTAAATTCTTATCTAAAGACCTATTCATTGAAGGCCTGCTATGCATACAGGAAGGAGAAAAGGGTGTCGTGATAACGCACCCTCACTCACTTTATGGCGGCACTATGTATAATCAGGTTGTGGAGACACTTGTTGAGGTCTATCAGGATAAGGACTTTTCCACCCTGAGATTTAATTTTAGAGGTGTTGAGGGAAGTGAAGGAAGTTATGACGAGGGGAAAGGGGAGCAGGAGGATGTGAGGTCTGCCTTACGGTATCTGCATGAGAAGGGAAAGAGAAATGTTGACCTGGCTGGATATTCATTTGGGGCATGGGTAAATGCCAAAATTAACGACAGTCATTCCCTCTGTAATAGGATAGTAATGATATCGCCTCCGGTTGCCTTCTTAGATTTTACCTTTTTATCCTTTAACCCAAAGGTAAGGTTAGTAGTCGCTGGTGGTAAAGATGATATTGCACCAGCAGATAAGATAACGAATGTTATCAATACATGGAATCCAAAGGCCCACCTTGAGGTGATTGAAGGGGCAGATCATTTTTACACTGGCAAGATAGACTCCCTAAAGTCTACTTTGTCTCGCTTTATAAGTTGAATTAAAAAATAGTAAATTAGGACGCAGACCCGCCTGCCGGATGGCGGGCAGGTTCTCGCAGATATCCGTAGATATTTTCTCAAAATATTAAAAATCCTGATAATCTGCGTCCAAAAGCAAGTTCCGATATATAAATCATGAATCCTCTTGCATCCATAGAAATAGGAACAAATTCTATTAGGATGTTAATTGCTGAAAAAGGTATATCGGAGAATACCTTAAAACCTATTTTGAGAAAGCGAGTCATCACAAGACTTGGCAAAAATTTCAACAAAAAAGAAGCGAGAATAATTGAGCCTGAGCCTATGTCCAGAAGCATCTCTGTGCTGAGGAATTTTTTTGATATTGCACGTCAATTTGATATCCCATCTCCTATTGTAGTAGCAACAGGGGTAGTGAGAGAGGCACGCAATCGAAATAACTTTATTGCCTTGATCGATAAAAAATTAGGGCATACTGTAAAGATCATTACAGGGAAAGAGGAATCTGACCTGACTCGCAGAGGAGTTTTATCTTCACTGAACCATAGGAGAGAGCCTGTGCTTATTTTTGATTGTGGTGGTGGAAGTACCGAATTTATATGGACAAATAATAAAGATGAAAAATCCATATCAATAAATCTTGGCGCAGTTATTTTAACAGACGATTATTTAATTACTGATCCGCCAAAGGATGAGGAAATAAATCAAATTATCAACAAAATTGATAGTATATTTAAAGTAAAACTTGAATATATTAAGGAATTATGCAAAGAAACATTTTCTCTTGTGGGAACTGGAGGAACTATAATTAACCTGGCCGCATTGATACATGGTGTTAGAGAAACAGAGTTTGATGAAAAACTAAATGGTCTTGTAATTAAAAGAAAGGATATTGAACTTATATTCACAAAAATGAAGGGAATTCCAGAAGCAGAAAGGCTAAATCTTACAGGCCTAGAACCTGGAAGGGAAGATATTATCTTAGCTGGCACTTTAATAGTAATGAAAATTATGTATTATTTTGAAAAAGATGAGATAATAACAAGTTATACTGATTTATTAGAGGGCATACTTTTACAATATATGGGAGGAGAAAAGAATGTATGATCAAATAATAAAGGAAGGGTTGACCTTTAATGATCTTGTTTTATTGCCTGGGGAATCTAGAGTATTGCCAAAAGATATAGACGTTAAAACAAAGCTCTCTCGAAATATTTCTATTAACATACCTATTGTCAGTGCAGCAATGGATACGGTTACTGAATCAGAAACCGCTATAGCATTGGCCAGACAGGGTGGTTTAGGTTTCATACATAAAAACATGGCTATAGAAAAGCAGGCCTTAGAGGTTGAGAAGGTAAAGAAATCAGAAAGTGGTATGATTATTGATCCTATTACTATTGACCCAGAGCAGAAAATTTTAGAGGTACTAAACATTATGGAAAAATACAAAATTTCCGGAGTACCTGTTGTGAAAAAGGGAAACTTAATGGGGATAATAACCAACAGGGATCTAAGGTTTGAAACAAATCTGGATAAGAAAGTTAAAGATGTGATGACCAAGGATAATCTGGCCACAGCACCAGTTGGAACGACCTTAGAAGAATCAAAAAGCATCTTACATGAAAGAAGAATAGAAAAGCTGTTAGTTGTAGATGATGCAGGAAAATTGAAGGGGCTTATAACAATAAAGGATATTGAAAAGATAAAAAAATACCCTCATTCATGCAAGGATCATGTTGGTAGACTGCGGGTTGGTGCGGCTGTTGGTGTTGGACCAGAAAGAGATGAGAGAATTGATAGGTTAATAAATGCAAATGTAGATGTTATTGTTATTGATTCTGCGCATGGACACTCTACAGGTGTAATAGAAGCAGTAAAAGATACCAAGAAAAATTTCCCAAACCTGGAGTTGATAGCCGGCAATGTAGCTACATCCGAAGGCACGAGGGCCCTTATAGAAGCTGGCGTTGATGCAGTAAAAGTTGGTATAGGTCCAGGTTCGATATGCACAACAAGAATAATTGCTGGTGTTGGTGTGCCACAAATGACAGCTATTATACAGTGCGCTCAAGAAGCATTGAAAAACAATATTCCAATTATCGCTGATGGTGGGATGAGATTTTCCGGTGATATCACCAAGGCGATAGCTGGAGGAGCATTATCAGTCATGATTGGAAATCTCCTTGCCGGCACAGAAGAAAGCCCGGGAGAGACTGTGCTTTTTCAAGGTAGAACATATAAGGTATATAGAGGTATGGGTTCTGTAGAGGCTATGAGAGAGGGAAGTGTAGATCGCTATTTTCAGAAAATAACAGAAGGAGAAACAAAGTTGGTACCAGAGGGCATAGTTGGAAGAGTCCCTTATCGAGGACCTTTAGCAGATACTACCTACCAGCTTATAGGAGGCCTAAGGGCAGGTATGGGTTATGTTGGTGCGTGCGATATTAAGGAGTTACAGGCCAAGGCAAAATTTTTAAAGATCACAGCCGCAGGTCTAAAGGAGGGGCATGTGCATGACGTGATTATAACCAAAGAAGCATCCAACTACCAACTTGAATAGAGATTAGATAGTGCTCAAAGAACATGCTTACAGAAAAGGGGTGTATCCCAAGGACTTGATCTCATTCAGGGTTTTGATCAAAGAAACTGATCTCATGGTCAGTTCCTCCAAGGATCTTAGGAAACAGACCAGAGATAGAGTACATCACTATCGAAGGCAACTGGAAGATTATATAAAGACAAAACCAGATTTTCTCTCCACTCTTCTCCCTTATCCTGAAGATTCTTTTGCCCCTGATATAATAAGGGAGATGATTTCAGCTACGAGAATCTTTGATGTAGGTCCAATGGCAGCAGTAGCAGGAACAATAGCTCAGCTTGTTGGCAGAGACCTTCTACAATATACTGAGGAACTTATTGTTGAAAATGGTGGAGATATCTTTCTGAAAACCGAAAGACCTGTTACAGTTTCCATCTTTGCTGGAAGCTCAAAGTTTAACGATAAACTCGGTGTCGTTATATATCCGGAACAAATGCCAGCGGGCATCTGTACCTCCTCAGCTACTGTAGGACATTCCCTTAGCCTTGGAAGTGCTGATTCAGTCTGCATTATATCCAGCAAAGCATCAATCGCGGACGCAGCAGCAACAGCACTTGGAAACAGAATAACCAATCAATTTAAGCTTAAAAAAGAAATTGAATCAATGAGAGAATCCAAAGATATTAAAGGTGGCGTGGTAATCATTGGCAAAACAATGGCAAGCTGGGGAGAGATCGAATTGACAAAGATACATTAGTATTACAGAAACTGGCGTATTCATTGCCTTTCAACCAACAACCTTAAACACTTCTTATGAAAAATATTGTAAATTTTCTTTTTGAAATAGGTATATTAAAAAAAACCCCACGGTCTGGTTACCAATTTTTGGGCACAGGCAATGAATCGGTTGCTGAGCATTCTTTTAGAGTTGCCGTGATAGCGTACCTCCTCGCAAAAAATGAGCCAAAAGCAGATATGCAAAAAGTTGTCCTCATGAGCCTTTTTCACGATTTTCATGAAGCCAGAACAGGCGATCACAACTATGTTAACAAAAGATATGTAACTGTGAATGAGAATAAGGCTGTGAATGATTTAGCCCGAAAACTCCCTTTCGGCCAAGAAATTGTATCCTTCATCGATGAATTTAATTCCAGGGAAACCCTCGAGGCACAATTATCTCAGGATGCTGATCAACTTGATTTTATCCTCGAACTAAAAAGGCAACAGGACTTAGGAAATATATCTGCTGGTGAATGGCTAAAATATTCAGCCAAGCGCCTTATTACTGATTTTGCTAAAACACTGGCTGATGAAATTGTTACCACAGATAGCAGTGATTGGTGGTTCGAAAAGAAGGAAGAGTTATGGGTCAATGGACCTAATGAACATACATAGCTATTACTTGTTAAAGGGAAAACGGATTATCCCTATCACATTTTTTATCTCAATAATAATCCATATAGGCATAATTATAGCCTTTCAGGGTATTTTCCCTTTTAGCCTTCTCAGAGCTGAGCGCAGAACCTATAAGGTAGACTTGATACGCCCTCCTATCAAAGAGATTAAGAAAAACAGTAAAGAAAGCGATCCTGCTATTAGTCAAATTCATAGTGAATTGCCTGTAAAAACCAAAGAGGCAACAATCTCCTTGGACACCAAGGACCCAACCTATCATCCATATACAAAAGTGATAAAGGAAAAAATATATAATTCCTGGATATATCCATTATCTGCCCAACAGAATTTTATTCAAGGCAGCCTTCTCATAGTGTTCAGGCTTGATAAAAATGGCAACCTCATTGATTGTAACATAGAAAAATCCTCTGGACACGAAATCCTTGATACACAAGCCCTTAAGGCTATAAGGCTCGCAAACCCCTTCCCACCATTTCCTGAAAATATTACGGTTCAACTTCTTAATATAAACGCCTCATTCGTTTATCAGTTAACATTTGAATAGTAAATTTTCCAACCTAACCTCTCCTCATGTACCTGATCGAAAGGCCGTCATTGCCTCCTGGATAAGTTCTTTTTCCTGGCCAAAATATCTGGGTGAAAAATGAAAAAGTCTTAGCTCTTTTACACTTGCCCTTCGAGCTACAATACCAGCCTCTTTTGCTGTCAAATGATACTTTTTTTGTGCCATATCTTTGTCCTTATCTAAAAAGGCTGCCTCAATAAAGAGAGTGCTTGAATCCTGGGCTAAATCAACAGCTTTTGTTATATTTTCAGGGCTTCCGATCATATCGGCAATGTAAGTAATTTTTTGTCCTGGTGAGATAATGGCAATTTTTTCTTTCAGATCACAAAGAGTAAAATCTTTTTCCCTTATTCTTTTGTCTTTATCCTTCCAAACTACCTTAAAATTTTGAGCTGAATTGCCTTCTTTATAGACTGCCTTCTTGAACTCTCTCAGCCAGGGACCAACCTCTAATCCAAGTTCTTTTAGTCCCTCTTTAATTATATTGATAGAAAAATTCTCTTTGAGTGTTAGCCCAATACAGTCTATTTTGTGATCCAGAATTACAGCATTAACTGAAAAGTGTTCCTCGGAAAGTAAATTCCCTGTAAATAGAAGCTCCTGAGGATCTCCAGTAGGCTTAAACCTATCTCTGCTATTATATCTTTGCTTAAGTATCTTTTCTTTTTTTATCCCTGTCACATATATAGAAAGAGCGTTTTCATAGTTCTCTATAAGATTCCAGGTGTATGAGCTGAGTTTAGCTTCCACTTTTTGAATAAAATCCGAGGGACCAAATAGATAAATTTCCTTATCTCGTCCAAGGAGAAGGCGAAGAAGGGCATCAAATCCTATAAAATGATCCATGTGGGTATGTGTAACAAAGATATGGCTAATCTTAAAAATATCCCTGGCAGACAGTTTTGATAAATCTCCTAAGTCGAACAGCAAAGCCCTCTTTTCAAAAAGGAATGGGATAAAAAGCCCAGGATCTGAAAACGAGTCATTTATCAATCTTGGATGAAAAGATGGTTTCATAGTTATTTTTCCTTGAAGAAACGTTGCACATCTGTTAATTACTTTCAATCAAAAAAAATAAAACTTTAAAGGTTTTTAAACTATGGCAAAAAAGAGGGTAACCAGAAAAGAACTCCTTAAAAAGGACGATGAATTTATTAGTCTTTCCACCAGATTTTTTCAGTACGTTTCTATTCATGGGAAACAAATTCAATACCTGACTGTAAGTGTAATGATTATTATTGCCATTGTTATTGGCATTAGTCTTTATTTCAAGCATTTAAATAAAAAGTCCCTTGCTGCCTATAACCTGGCCTATACAAATTTAGTGTCAGATTCTTCCTCTGACATAAGTGAAGATACTATTAACAAATCGGTCGAGGAGCTTGATAGTCTTATAAAAAAATATGGCTGGACAAAGATGGCTACACTGGCCATCCCCCAATTAGCCTACCTAAAATTCGGTCAGGGAAAATATGATGAGGCTATATCACTCTATCAAACGTATCTAAAAAAAGATAAATCTTCTTCTATTTACCATTTAATGACACATTTTGGCCTCGCTGCTGCATACGAAGCCAAAAGCGAGCATGAATCAGCCATAAGACATCTTAAAAAGATAATTGATGACGAAAATAATTTTCTTAAAGAAGAGGCTATGTTTTCTCTTGGTAGGATCTATGCCCTGAGCGGCCAGCAAGAAATGTCAAAGGAAACCTTTAAAGACTTTGTAAATCAGTTCAAGGAATCACCTTTGGTTCCACTGGCAAAGGCAAATTTGGCAAAATAATCTAAAAGAAGGAGGAAGCAAATGAAAAAAACATATCTGGCTTTATCTTTGCTGTTGGTTGCATTTTTTCTACCAGCATCATCATCGGCTTTTGAGATCGGAGCGCGAGGCTACTACTGGTTCCCCTCGCTTGATGGTAATGTAAAAGTGGATGAAGCCGCCACTATTGGTGATACCATTAACTTTGAAAAGGACCTCGGAATTGAGGATGAGAATTATCCATCTGTTGAGGTTTTCCTTGGGGGTGGCAGGCATCACCTATCTTTGACATATACAGACATTGACTATTCGGGCAAAAATATACCTACAAAGGAGATTACTTTTAATGGAGAAACATATAGTACCACCTATATGATAGAGTCCTCAATTGAATACAAGATGATGGACCTTCTATATCAATATGATTTTTTGAATCTGGAAAATGTAGCCGCTGGATTTTCTTTAGGTGTCGTTTTCCAGATCAAATATTTTGATGGTGAGGTAGGTTTGAAGAGCATAGAATTCGATGAAAAACAAGATTTTACCTTCCCTATCCCTATGATTGGTCTTAATCTGCATATAGGGATGCTGGCCGATGTCCTCGAGGCCAGATTAAGGGGAACTGCTATTGGATATGCAGGAAATACAATATATGAGCTCATGGGTGATATATCATGGACCCCCCTCCCCTTCTTAGATATTCACGGCGGTTATAAAACCTTTGTCATAGATATAGATGAGGATGATGTAGTCTTTGACTATGATATGTCTGGCCCTTATGTCGCACTTACTGTAAGTTTTTAGTGCTTATTTTGGTGGCTTTAAAAGCCCCCTTTTCAGCTCAAATAATTCCTTTAGTCTTATTTCATAAAAACATATGTAAGCGTTCACAAGTTTCCCGATAAAATCGGGATTCAAGACCTGCCCGATGGATGGCAGGCGGGTTTTCGTGGAACTTTGAACCATTGAGCCTTTGAACCCATGAACGGCTACAAACACCTCAATCCCCTATCTTTAATCTCCTTATATATTAGAAGAATCCATTTCTCCTTAACGAAAAGTAGCTATGAGCAATGTGGCATTTTGGCTTTTTCCTTGACATCCAAGCATCCTTTTCACATACTTTTTGTAGATAACAAATAATGGTGTTCTCACTATAATGGAGTCATGAAAAATACTCTCACTTTTATCATGGCCGGTGGGAGAGGCGAAAGGCTCATGCCTCTTACACTGGACAGGGCTAAGCCTGCGGTTCCCTTTGGCGGTATCTACAGGCTCATAGACCTGAGTCTTAGCAATTGTATAAACTCCGAGCTCTACAAGATTATTATCCTGCCTCAATATAAATCCCAATCACTCACTGATCACCTGGGAGATGGTTGGAACATATTTAATCACAAACTTGGACACTTCTTAAAAATTGTCCCACCTCAACAAAGGATCAGTGGGGACTGGTACCAGGGAACTGCTGACTCTATTCGACAAAACCTCTATCTCATTGAGCTCACAAGGCCTCACCATGTCTTGATCCTATCAGGTGATCATATTTACAAGATGGACTACAATCTTTTCATCAGGTATCACGTAGAGAAAAATGCGGATCTGAGCATTGCTCTCCGTGCAGTAGGAAAGGAGATGGCGCAACAGGTAGGTGTTGCCGAGGTGGATGAGGACTACCGCCTCCGCGGCTTTCAAGAAAAACCAAAGGACAATCCCAAGACCATTCCTGGGGACCCCAACCGAGTGCTTGCATCCATGGGCATTTATCTGTTTAAAACAGATACCCTTCTGAATGCCCTCAAATCGAACGATGAGGATGATTTTGGTAAAGATATAATCCCTTATTTAATCCCTGACTTCAGGGTATATGCCTATCCTTTTCAGAAGCGGAACATAATCGAAGATTATGCCTACTACACGCTGGAAAAGGGTGAGCGGAAGCTTATATTACAACCAAAAATCCGCGATTCTTCTTACTGGAGAGATGTTGGCACGTTGGATGAATATTGGAACGCCAACATGGATCTAACTGGCTTGGATCCTTCTTTTAACCTCTACGGTAAAAACTGGCCTATCCACACCTATCAGATACCAGCTCCACCTGCAAAATTTGTCTTTAGCAATGAAAGGCCTGAAGGTTTTCGAGTAGGTAAGGCCCTGGACTCTATTGTTGCCCCAGGTTCTATAATAAGTGGAATCGTAAGGAATTCGGTAATTTCTTATTATGTGTTCATCCAGAGCTGGGCAACCGTTGAGGAATCAGTAATAATGGATGATGTGGTAGTGGGACGTAATTGTAAGATCAAGAAAGCCATTATCGATAAACATAATGTGATTCCATCAAACACTAAAATCGGTTATAATCCGAAAAAAGACAGAAATCGATTTACAGTAACGCCCAGAGGAATTGTAGTGGTGCCAAAGGGTTATTTTAAATGATCACTTGAAAGGGCTGCTACCCACACATAGATATCTCTTAAGGCAAGATTATTAGCTTTTGCTACTCTCCTGCATTCCTCATATTCAGGCAAAAGCGCAGTTTTTCCACCCTGATTGATAACCTTTTTGACTCTCATTTTACCCCATGGAGATTCAACCATCAACTCTCCCCGTGTTAAAATAGACCTCTGGCTATAGTTAAATCGAATCCCTAATGTAGTTGACTCCTTGAAGATAATGCTGCTAAGCCTATCCTTGTCTTCAGGCTGGCCTATCACCTGGAGCTGAATACCAGGCCTATTCTTTTTCATCTGGATATGGGAAAAGGTAACATCCTTGGCGCCTGCATCAAAAAGTCTGTCCATCAAATAACCCAACAATTCGGGGCTCATATCATCTAAATTTGACTCTAATACTACCACCGTCTCCGATCTTTGTTTATCGATATCGTTTCCAATCAAAATACGTAAAAGGTTAGGCCTATCAGCCAAAGTTCTGCTCCCTACCCCGTAACCCACTCTCTCTACAATCATTGAAGGCATAGGACCGAAGGAAGAGCAAAGTGAGGTAATTAAAGCAGCTCCTGTCGGAGTAATGATTTCGACTTCCTGACCGCTATCGTAGATTGGGACACCCTTCAAAAGCGCAATCGTTGCAGGCGAAGGCAGCGGGATCTTTCCATGGGCGCTTGTTATGATTCCTTTTCCTACAGGCATTCTTGAGACAAAGAGCTTCTCAATACCCAAAAGATAAATTCCTACAACCGATGCCACAATATCAATAATAGAGTCAATTGCGCCAACCTCGTGAAAATGTAGCTCATCTGGCGAAATATGGTGTATCTCACCTTCAGTCTTTGCCAACTTCTCAAAAACAGAAATGCATTTTTCAACAACTGCTAACGGAATATCACCGCTTGTAATTATTTCTTTTATATCATTTAAATATCGAGCTTTCTGATGCTTTTCCTTAAGGGAAACATGAAACTGTGTCCCGAATATATTATTTCTTCCCTCCTTTTTTGCTGATATCGTGAACCTGTCTAAATTCAGCCCGGATACGATCCTTTCAAGCTCTTCAAAGGGTAAGCCGGCATCGAGCAAGGATCCAACGAGCATGTCACCACTTACGCCAGAAAAGCAATCAAGGTAAGCTATTTTCATATCAACCTGATTACCCTATAAACCCCTGGCATTTTCACGAGCTTCCTGTTTCTTTTTGCAGTCAATGCATTGGGTAGTAACAGGCCTTGCCCTCAATCTCTCCTCACCTATCTCTCTTCCGCATATCTCACACATTCCAAAGGTCCCATTATCTATTCTTTCAAGGGCCTCTTTAATCTTTTCAATCAACTTTCTTTCTCTATCCCTTATCCTTAATAGAAAGTTCCTGTCAGTCTCCAGGGAAGCCCTGTCAGTAGGGTCAGGAAAATTATCCTTAAGATTAGTCATTCCATTAAGTGTCTTATAAGCCTCTTCAATTAGCTCATCAAGCTGGCTCTGGAGCAAGTCCTTAAAATATTCAAGCTGTTTTTGATCCATCGGCTAAATCCTCAATCGCTAAATTCATAATTCAAAATTCCTCAGTCCTATATCCCCTTTATTTTACCCCAGAAATTTTTATTCTTCCCTCTAACCTTTTTCTCTTCGAGCTCGCTAACCTCCACCAGTAATTCCCGCTGTCTCTTGCTCAGCTTAGTAGGTATTTTAACGACAACCTGAACAAAGAGGTCGCCAACTCCCCTTCCTCTCCTTAGGCTTGTCATGCCCCAACCTTTAACTCTGATAATCTCTCCTGGTTGAGCCCCCTCTGGGATAGTAATACTTGCTTTTCCGTTATTGTTCAGGACAGGGATAGATATCTCAGCCCCCAAGGCAGCCTGCAGAAAAGATATCGTAACCTGACATTTAAGATCATCCCCATCCCTCATAAAAAATTCATGATCCTTAACATAGACTACTACAAAGAGATCGCCTGGTGGTCCTCCATTTTCTCCAGCCTCTCCTTCTCCCTTAATCCTCAGTTGTATACCATTATCGACCCCTGGCGGTACCTTTACCAGGACCTTCTTTTCAACCTTTACTTTTCCTTTGCCTTTACATTTGCTGCATGGATCAACTATAACCTGGCCTGTACCATTGCATATTGAGCAGGTTGTTCTTATTTGAAAAAAACCATGAGAACGGGAAATCTGACCTTCACCATGACAGCGAGGGCAAATCTGGAGCTCACTTCCTGGCGTGACTCCGGTACCTCCGCACATATCACAAGACTCCCATTTATCGAAAACGATTTCCTCTTCTTTTCCTTTATAGGCCTCTTCAAGAGTCAATTCCAAATTGTATCTCAGGTCATTGCCTTTTCTTGCTCTCGTTTTCCTCGAGCGCCTTCCACCCAAACCAAAGAAATCCTCAAATATATCTCCGAAACTAGAAAAAATATCCTCAAAACCGCCAAAGCCTGTAAAGCCTGTTCCCCTCAAGCCATCATGACCATAAAGATCATAGATTTTCCTCTTTTCCCTATCCCTCAATACCTCATAGGCCTCTGCGGCTTCCTTAAACTTCTCTTCTGCCTCTTTATCCCCAGGATTTCTGTCTGGATGATATTTAAGGGCAAGCTTACGGTAGGACTTCTTTATCGTATCCTCATCTGCATCCCTGGAAACACCAAGGATTTCATAATAATCTCTGGTTATCGGCATGGTTATTCCGTATTATCTAAAGGTTCCTCGCTTCGAGAAACCTCTCCATCGTCTTGCTTATCAGGGCTTTCAGATTCTTCTACTAAATCATCCCCTATTAAATCTTTTTCTGCTCCATTGTCTTCTATAAGATTGGTTTTTTCCCTTATTTTAATTTTTCCAGCAGCAATCTCTCTCAAGGCGGTTACTATTTCTTTGTTTTTAGTGGTAAGAAGAGCTTCTTTTCCCTTCCTAAATTGAATAATCCTCTTTACTGCTAAATGTACTATCATATACTTATTATACCCAGTCTTTAAACAATCCTCTATTGTAATCCGAGCCATTATCGAAACTCCTTAAAAAGAATAATTTATCTTTCTAACTTGCATTTTTTTAAAAGTAAAGATATTTTTTATATTCACTTTTTATATTTACAATGAAAAGGTATATCTTTATTAAAAATAATCATTGAATATTATTTCTCAAATAATACTATATTATTTTTTGTCTAAACGATATTATTATAAATATTACTTGCTCAAAATCTAGTGGATTTCAAATTGCTTGTTCTTTGGACATGGGTATCTTTTTTTGCTTATGCCCTTCCTTAAACTTTTGAGCAGATATCATAACTTCACTAAAGAGAGAAAATTATGCTTGCCACTGTTTTTAGCAGCTCTGTTATAGGAATTGACGCCTATACAGTGGAGGTCGAGGTGGATATCTCGAGGGGTCTGCCATCTTTTTCCACCGTAGGTTTAGCAGAAGGGGCAGTAAGGGAAAGTAAGGATCGAGTCAAGGCTGCTCTTAAAAATTCTGGCTATAATTTTCCTGCTGATAGAATTACTGTTAACCTTGCCCCTGCTGACATAAAAAAGGAAGGTAGTGGCTTCGACCTTCCTATAGCTATAGGAATACTGGCAGCAAACGGAATTATTCCCCATTCAGCTTTGACAGATCACCTTATTATTGGTGAGCTATCTTTAGACGGTAGCATAAGGCCTATCAGGGGTGCTCTCTCTATGGCCATAATGGCCAAGGAAGTCGGTCTAAAAGGAATCTATCTTCCTTTAGAGAATGCCATGGAAGCAGGTGTAGTTGGGGAAATAAATGTGTATCCTGTTAATGCACTTTCAGAGTTAGTTCAATCACTGAATGGCATAGAATGCCTCGTACCAATCCAAATAGATCCTGATTTCATGGGTACTCAACAAAACTACGATGTCGACTTTAGTGATGTACGTGGGCAGGAAAATGTTAAAAGAGCATTGGAAATTGCTGCTGCAGGTGGTCATAACGTCTTGATGATCGGTCCACCAGGTGCAGGAAAGACCATGCTTGCACAAAGACTTTCAACGATACTGCCGAACCTTACCTTTGTTGAATCCCTGGAAACATCCAAAGTTTACTCTGTTATGGGCCTCATGCCGAAAGGCAAAGGCTTGGTAACAACTAGACCTTTCAGGTCCCCCCACCACACCATTTCTGATGCAGGCCTCATAGGTGGTGGTCAGATACCAAAACCTGGAGAGGTTAGCTTATCCCATAACGGGGTTCTTTTTTTAGATGAAATGCCGGAGTTTAAAAAAAATGTTCTCGAGGTTCTTAGGCAACCAATGGAAAATGGCCTCGTTACCATATCCAGGGCAAGTTCTACAGTAACATATCCGGCTAACTTTATTCTGGTCGGTGCTATGAATCCATGCCCGTGTGGCTTTTTTGGCGACCCAAAGCGAGAATGTACATGCTCTTATAGAGAAATACAAAGATACAGGTCACGGATATCCGGGCCTCTTATGGATCGCATCGATATACATATCGATGTACCATCAGTGCCTTTCAGAGACCTCACAGGGACCAGCCAGGGTCAATCTTCTTTTGATATCAACAGGAGAGTAATAAAGGCAAGAAGCCTCCAAGAAAATAGGTTTCATAAGTCAAAGATTCATACCAATGCCATGATGAACAGCAGACAGATAAGAAAATTCTGTCAAATTGATGAGAAATCCAATTTATTATTGGAAATGGCTATGGAAAAATTTGGGTTAAGTGCGCGGGCCCTTTCACGCATTCTTAAAATTTCCAGAACTATCGCAGATCTCGCAGGATCTCAAAACATTGAACAGATTCATATAGCCGAGGCAATACAATATAGATCTCTCGATAGGAAGTTGGTTGTATGAAAAAATGTATCAAAATAGGCCTCTTTTTAATCCTTTTTTTCACTCTTTTAATCGCATCAACAGGTATTGCCTTATGGTATCTCTGGTCGAGTAACCTTCCATATATAGGGTCTCTTAAAAATTATAATCCTCCGATTATAACAAAAGTATTTGCTGAGGATGGTCAGATCATAGGTAAATTCTCAGATGAAAAGAGGGTCTTAGTTCCTTTAGACAAAATTCCCACGCATACGATTAATGCCTTTACTGCTGTAGAAGACGCCCGATTTTTTCAGCACAAGGGTATCGATTTTTTAGGCATTTTGAGGGCGCTTTTTAAAAATATTAAGGCACGCAGGATCGAGCAAGGAGGAAGCACTATCACACAGCAAGTCACCAAATCACTTCTTCTCAAAAACCCCGCGAGAACGTACAAAAGAAAGGTGAGAGAAGCACTGCTCTCCCTTCAAATTGAAAAGGAATTCTCTAAGAATAAAATTCTTTACCTCTACCTGAATCAAATATACATGGGCCATGGACTATATGGTATTGAGGCAGCCAGCGAGGTCTACTTTGGTAAAGAAACAAGGGAATTGAATACCGCAGAATCAGCTCTTTTGGCCGGTCTCGCTCAAGCCCCGAGCAGAGATGATCCTATCAAACATTTTAACAGGGCCAAGCTAAGGCAAAAATACGTTTTAGAGAGAATGAAGGACGAGGGATTTATAAACGATAAACAATTTAAAGAGGCATTAAAAACAAAATTAACAATTACGTCAGAGAAAGAACGGTATTCTAAAAAGGCCCCTTACTTCTTAGAACATGTCCGCCAAAGGATTGAAAGAAAATATGGTCGCCATCTCCTCTATAAAGGGGGATTAAAGATCTATACGACTGTCAATCTAAAAATGCAGGGAGCGGCAAAAAAAGCAATAAAAAAAGGACTATACGAACTTGATAATAGAGAGGGATTTAGGAGTCCAACAAGACGATTCATTTTTTCTGGAGAAGAGTCGCTTAATGAGCCAAAGCCCGAAATATTAAGCAAAAACCCCTTGGAAATAGGAACAATTACTCAAGGTACTGTTATAAAAGTAGACAGCATAAATAAAGAAACCCTCGTTCAGATCGAAGATAAAAAAGGAATACTCCCTTTATCAAATATGAAATGGGCAAGGATGGTTGACCCAGAAAAGGCATATTTTGAGAGCAAATTGCAAGATCCAGCCGATGTTTTAACTCCAGGGGATATCATTACAGTGAAAATTATTAAAAAATCCAAGGATTTTCCTGAACTAATCCTATCACTACAACAAGTACCTGAGGCCCAGGCAGCCCTGATCTGTTTGGAAGCCAAAACAGGTTATGTGAAGGCAATGGTTGGAGGATTAGATTTCTCTAAAAGTCAGTTTAACCGGGCAACTCAGGCAAGGAGGCAACCTGGTTCTGCATTCAAACCAATCACGTATGCTGCAGCCCTTGACAATGGATTAACCCCTTCTTCAATAATTATCGATGCGCCTTTTATATCTCCCATTGGTGAGGAAGAAAAGCTATGGAAACCGAAAAATTACAAAGAAAAATTTTATGGGCCTACCCCATTTAGGACTGGCCTAATAAAATCACGAAATATAATGACAATAAAGATTTTAAAAAAAATCGGTGTTAAGCACGCAATTGATTATGCAAGGCGGATGGGAATAGATTCTCCTCTTAATGCTGACCTATCATTAGCCCTTGGTTCGTCAGGAGTATCCCTTGTTGAATTAACAAAAGCATACTCAGTATTTGCCAATGGAGGTATGCTGGTAAAACCCATTTATATTACTAAAATAATTGATAGAAGTGGAAAGATTCTCGAAGAGAACCAGCCCTCTTTTTCTGAGTCAATCTCTCAAGAAACAGCATATGTAATGACTGATCTTTTAAAGGCAGTGGTTACAGAGGGTACAGGTTGGAGAGCTAAAGCACTGTCAAGGCCAGTGGCAGGAAAAACCGGCACTACTAATGACCTAAAGGATGCATGGTTTATAGGTTTTAACCCTACCTTGGTTACTGGCGTCTGGGTAGGCTATGATGATAGCAGACAAATGGGCAAAGGAGAAACTGGATCAAGGGCTGCATGCCCTATTTGGCTTTACTTTATGAGAGAGGTTCTCAAAGGAAAACCCATAATCCCATTTCAACATCCTGAAGGCGTAGTTATTACAAAAATTGATGCCAAAACCGGTCTATTAGCCAGCCCCTCCTCACAAAAGACCTGCTTTCAGGCATTCAAGAAAGGTACAGAGCCTACTACGTATTCCCCGAAACCAGATTCTGGAAAACCTGGGGAATTCTTTCAGCTTGATATGGACTACTCTAACTGAACTTGTGCATTTTTAAGCGGCCAAAAGCTGTTCGGAAAGCCAGATGCG
>CAZSWT010000038.1:0-32531 GCA_964611035.1 uncultured Desulfobacteraceae bacterium | reverse complement strand
ATCCGTTCATAATGGCCGAATAAGGGATGCCTGACTTTTTACGGGACCATCAATATTAGAGTATCAAACATCCAGCATTTAACCATGGAACCAAAAAACCCAAAGACCGATTCAGTTGATAGAAATCAACTACAAAAATATGCCAAAGACCTTGCTGAGGTCTATCAATCTAAAAAAGAAAAAGCTAAAGAGTTGCACACTGCAAAGCAGCAACTTTTTAAATATGCCAGTGATCTGAACCAAACCATCACTGATCTAAAAACTGCTAATCAAGAGCTACAGGAATCTTACTTAGACACCATTCATCGACTAGCGCTTGCGGCTGAATACAAAGATGAGGACACTGGCGATCATATTATCCGCATGGGCCGCTACAGCGCTTTGATCGCAGAAAAACTTGGCCTCCCGTCCAAGCAGGTTCAAAACATCTTATACGCATCTCCTATGCATGATGTGGGAAAAATTGGCATCCCGGACAATATTTTAATGAAACCGGGTAAATTGACAGATGAAGAATTCGAAACCATGAAAGCCCAGACCACAATTGGGGCAAAAATTTTGGCACATTCCAAATCTAAAATCCTAAAGGTTGCAGAGCAGATAGCGCTTTATCATCATGAAAAATGGAACGGCACAGGATATCCCCACGGCCTCTCAGGTAATACTATCCCCCTGACAGCCAGGATTGTTGCCCTGGCAGATACCTTTGATGCCCTCACCTCCAAACGCCCTTACAAAGAGCCTTATCCAGTAAAGGTTGCATGCGATATCATCAAGAAAGAGCGGGGCGAGCATTTTGATCCTGCTATAGTAGATGTTTTTCTCGAAAACATCGATGAAATCTTACAAATCAAACAAAAAAACACATTCGAAAGGCAGTCTTTGCCTAACTAATATAACAACAAGCGATAGAGATCACTCAGAAGGGAAAAATGAACAATCAATCCGATAGAAGGAATTTTGATCGTTTTCCAATTACATTTAAAATGGAAGTGGCTGCTGAAGATATAGAAGGAAAAAAATATAAGGAAAATACTGTGTTAAAGGATATCTCAGGGGAAGGTGCAAGTTTTATAACCCAACAAGCTGGCAAATATTTTCCAGGCCAATCATTAGAATTAATCATTCATTTACCTGATAGTGATGAAGTGAAGGCCTGTATGATTGGAAAGGCAACTGTTATACGCATAGATTCCCCAACTGATTCAAAGATAGAGCAAGAAAGTCAAGAAATATGCATAGCTCTTAAGCTTGACTCCCCGTTGCATTTCGAAAGAGTTGATGTGAAAACACGTTGATAACAATTCAGGAATTTCGAATTCAGGGATTGAGGAATTAGAGAAATGAAATCAAATTATCAAACCGCTCTGAGTTTTTATGGAAAGATACGTATTATTTTGGCCTTATTAGGGGTTATCCCTTTTCTTCTGGTCATATATCTGTTTGTCTATGGAAAAATAGATATAACAGATATGATTAGTCTCTTTTCCGCATTAGCACTCTTTTCTATTCTCACAGGCTTTTCTCTTTTGAGAAGTTCTGCTGACCAACTTGTTAACCTGGCCAAAGACACGAGCCTGGTTGAAGCTGGGGAAAAAAGTGAGCCCATTACAATCAAGGCTGATCAAGAGTTGAACGATATAGCAAGCCATTTTAACTCTATGTTCACACAATTAAATGAGGCCAACAGGGATATAAAAGATCAAAGCATTCAACTTATGATCTATGCCAAAGATATTTCTCTGGCACACAAAAGGACGAAACAAGAAGAGGCATTAAGAAACAGGTTGAGCAGATATGTAGGGGAAAACCTGGTGGAAAAGGTTATTAATTCAAAAAATGGTGTATTACTTGAAAATGAAAGAAAGGAGATAACCATTCTTTTTGCCGACATACGGGCTTTTACTGCTATTGCTGAAAGGCTGGAGGCAGAAGAGGTGGTATCCATGCTTAATCAATTCTTTGACATTATGGTAAATATCATTTTTAAAAATCATGGCATATTGGACAAATTTGTCGGGGATCAGCTTATGGCAATATTTGGACTTATTCCCTCTAAAAACAATAATTCATATAATGCAATGCAAGCAGCCATAGAAATGCAAAATGCTACAAAAGAATTGATGAAGAAAAGGGCAAAAGAAGATAAAGATACCTTTGAGATAGGCATTGGCATCAACACAGGGAGCGCTATTGTGGGAAACCTGGGCTCTGAAAACAGAATGGACTATACTGCAATAGGCAATAGCGTAAATGTTGCGGCAAGACTACAGCAGATTGCAAAGGGTGGCAAAATAATTATCGGTGAGCAAACATATCGCCAAATCCAGGGTAATTTTCATATAGAAAAAAAGGTTAAACTTCACCTCAAAAACAAAACTGAGCCTGTTATATGTTATGAGGTGTCAAGGTGAGATAAAAGAATATGATTCCAACTTCGCGTTTCGCTAAGATTTTTCCACCCTCTCTACGATACTTACTACACAATATGGGTTAAAAATTTACATAAAATTACAGAGGATTGACAGAAACTCTATAAAATAGTATAACTATTTTAAAATTATGACAATTTAGATTTTCTCAAGATGGTACTGAACAAATAGGGAATGATACCTTTTGTGGGTGGCCAGGGGGAGTTTTAAAAGAGCTAAAATGTTATCTATTACCCATTTCTATATTTACATCATTTATTATCGGTCTTTCTTGCGAGGTTTTAAAAAGGTTTAGGTTATGAATGATTCTTTGCTATCGAAAGAAAATTCTTTTTTGGAGATAGAGTGCCCGGAAATTATTGGCGAGAGTGATGCGATAAAATCTGTAAAAGAAAAAATAAAACGGGTGAGTGACAAGAATGTAACTGTTTTGATACGGGGAGAGAGTGGTACAGGTAAAGAGCTCGTGGCCCGGAATATTCATTGTAAATCTCATCGGAAAAAGGCAAATTTTGTTCACGTTAATTGCGCAGCCTTACCAAGCGAATTATTAGAGAGTGAACTGTTTGGGTACAGAAGGGGAGCCTTTACAGGTGCTACATACAATAAACTTGGGAGATTTGAGAAGGCAAATCAAGGGACATTTTTTTTAGATGAAATAGGGGCCCTGAGTCATTCACTTCAAGCTAAGATTCTACAAATATTGGAAGATAAACAAATGTCACGCCTCGGCGGTGTAAATGATATTCCTGTAGATGTCCGGATAATAGCTGCTACGAATTCAAATCTGGAGGAAAAAATTCTAAAAGGTGATTTTAGAACTGACCTTTATTACCGTTTGAACGTAATTTCTATTGAAGTGCCTCCTTTAAGAGAGAGAAAGGAGGATATCCCTGCTTTGACACATCACTTTATGGATAAATTTTGTGGTGAGATGGGGAAAGATTCTATCAAAATTGATGATTCTGTGAAAGAGCATTTTCAAAAATATGATTGGCCAGGCAATGTGAGAGAATTAGAGAATATAATGAAAGGGATTATAGCCTTACAAAAAACAGATATTGTGTATGCTGACTTAAAGCTGGGGAACGTGGCGGATAATGAGGAAGAATATTTAGATGCTAAGAGCAGAAATCTTTTTCAAATTTGGGATGATAGAAGAATAAACGAGTTGATTAATGATAGAAGAGACATCAATTTAAAGACAATACGCAGGCACTATATTGCTGATGTTGAAAGACAAGCCATTTGCAAGGCCCTGGAATTAACGCAGTGGAATAGGAAGGGTGCAGCACAATTATTGCGGGTTAGTTATAAAACCCTTTTAAACAGAATTGAAGAGTATAACATAGTGTAATGAAAGATTTTCCTTTGGTTTTTTAAAATATAGTTGCATTAAAATGTTTTGTTTCTTAAGGTAATGTTAGTATAAGACTGTCTGGGCGTAGTTTTCCTACAAAACTCGGAGGGCAATTTTGAAAAACTTATATATAATCGGTGGTCCAATTAAAGGTGAGTCTTTTACCCTAAACGATGATGTGACTACTATTGGGAGATCCTCTGATAACGACATATGCATCTCAGATATAGGAGCCTCGCGGCACCATGCCAAGTTTGTGAAAAAGGGTGATAGAATTTTTATCACAGACCTGAAAAGTTCTCAAGGTGTCTTTATTGATGGAGAGAAGATAGAGCCAGTATTAGAGGTTGAGCTAAAAAAAGACACGACGTTAATGATAGGAAACACAATTCTATCATTCCAAAAGGAATCTTTTGCAAAAACAATGGCGAAACCATACTCTTTTGCCGCACAAACAAAGCCTTTTGATATTAGCAAGTCTTCAGAGGATAGCTCAAGAAACTACATACAGAGTTTGGAATTACTCCTTAAAGTATCAAATATCTTTGCTCAATCCCTCAATATCCAAGAATTGTTAGGTTTGGTGATAGATCAAATTTTGACTCTTTTAAAGAGAATTAACCGTGGAGCGATATTGTTGTTGAACAAAGACACAGGAAAACTACAAGAGGTGGTTTCAAAGACGAGAATAGACGATAAAGATAATCTCTTCTCTAAAATTAACTACAGTAGAAGCATTGTGAATAGAGCTATAAAGGAAGCGAAGCCAGTAAAAATATCCAATACAAGCCTTGTAAACAAAACTAATCTTTCTGATAGTATGGAACAAATGAATGTCATGTCAGTTATGTGTGTACCACTGATATATAAGGAAGATATTCTTGGAGTAATTTATGTAGATTCGATCGATTTGCCTGAAGGATTTAGAAAGGATGACCTCGAACTGCTTACTGGCTTAAGTAATACTGCGTCCATTGCCATAGAAAATGCGCGATTGTATTCAAATTTGGAAACATTGGTTAAACAGAGAACAAGTCAATTAGAAAAGGCTAAAGATAGGGTTAAAGAGAGTGAATCAAGGTTTAGAGCGGTATTCGAAAATATGAGTAATGGTGTTGCCATATTAGAGGCAATAGAGAATGGTAAGGATTTTATTTTTAAAGATTTTAACAAAGCCACTGAAAGAATAGATAAAATAACAAAGCAGGATGCCATTGGTAAGAGCGTCCTTACTGTGTTTCCACGTTTTAGAGATTATGGCTTTTTTGATATATTTAAAAGGGTCTGGGAAACAGGAAAGCCTGAAGATCATCCTCCTATGCTTTATGAAGATGATAGAATTAAATCCTGGAGAACAAATTATGTCTATAAATTACCCAATGGAGAAATTGTATGTATCTATGAAGATGTAACTGCCCAAAAACAGGCGATTGAAAATCAGCAGAAGCTTCAAAAACAGCTTTCTCATGCTCAGAAGTTAGAATCATTAGGCAGACTGGCAGGGGGTGTAGCGCATAACTTTAGAAATATTTTACAAGCTGTTCTGGGAAATAGTCAATTCCTTCAAATGGCATACAGTCAGGATGCCCTATTACAAAAAATTACAAGGATTATCAATGAATCAGTAAAAAAGGGCTCTAATTTCATAGATAGTTTATTGAAATTCTCCAGGCAGGATATTGAAAAAGAGATGCTCCCCCTCAATTTAAAGGATGTTCTCGATGAAACATATAAAATAATCAGTAATACCTTTGATCATCGGATAAAGATTATCACAAAGATCGAGGATTCATTGCCAATGAGCGGTGATCATTTAAGCTTAAATCAGGTGTTTATAAATTTGTGCAATAATGCACGAGATTCAATGCCAGGCGGCGGTGAACTCAAGATAGAAGCAAAGAAAGATACGGAAAAAGTGATGGTTACCATTTCCGACAACGGATGTGGTATGGATGAAGAGACCTTGAAAAACATATTTGACCCCTTTTATACTACTAAAGACATCGGCGAAGGAACTGGTTTAGGCCTGTCAATAACCCACGGCATAATAGAAGAACACAATGGAACTGTATCTGTATCCTCTCAAGCAAACAAGGGAACGACATTTACAATTTCTTTTCCCATAGCTGCGAAATTTGTCCGGACTGAATCAGAATCTCCGCTAAAAATCAGGCATGGTAAAGGACAAAAGGTTTTAATTGTAGATGATGAACCGGATGTTTTAAAAGGCCTTATGAATATGATAAAATCGATTGGTTATGAAGTAGATTCGGCACGTAACGGTAACAAGGCCCTTGAACACTATAAAACATATAAACCCGATGTAGTTTTACTCGATTGGAAGATGCCTATTATGGATGGAGTAACGTGTGCCAAAAAAATTCTCAAAAATGACCCCGCTGCCAGAATAGTCATTATTTCAGGCTACCAAGAGATTGCCGTGGATGGCATAGGTGTCGGTTTGAAAAATGATATAAAGGACTTTGTTCTTAAGCCTTTTGATATAAATGAAATAAGTAAGGTTATTTCAAAAGCCCTTCGATCTTAACAAAAATAAAATCCGCCTAACTCTCCAGTAATTTTATTACATGATCTTTTAATTTTTCCATCTCAAATGGTTTGCGTAATACGACATCTGCCTGTTTTTCAGCTGCGAGCCGCTCAGGGTTTTTTCCGTATGCAGTGATGGCGATAACCGGTAAATCAGGGGCCTTTTCTTTGATAACGGTAATGATTCCTACCCCACTTACGTAGGGCATAACGATATCTGTAATAACTAAATCATACTGTTCGGATTTGGCCATTTTTAATCCATCCATTCCATTTGATGCTGTAATGGTAGTATAGCCTAAGTATTCAAAGTAGTTCTGCATCATAGAAAGAACATGGTTGTCGTCTTCAATAATAAATAGTGTCTTTTTCATTACACACTCCTCAATACTATGAATTACCTACGAGCGTTTCCTCCCCCATATTCGCCTTACCGCAGATCACCGTGGTGCTGAAGTAATTTAATAGTATAGGAAATACCATTTTTTGACAGGATAGACAGGATAGTCAGGATAAATAAAAAATCATGTAAATCCAGTTAATCCTGTCGAAAAAAAGCTCCGCCGCAGGCGGCTAAGTTCAATTCATAAAAATTGTAACAAAATCCACAATACACTACTGACAACGTAACTATTCAGCCACCAAGGCACAAAGACCCAAAGAGGAAATAAATATAAATTGAATAACGGAGTTTTTTCATTAACTTCAATCCCGATTTATCGGGATTGAAAAGGCTATAATAAAGAATAATTCTCTAATCTTGGTGTCTTGGTGCCTTTGTGGCAAGATACCTGGGTAGTTACCTGACAACACCCTAAAGACATCATGCATTTATGACATACCCTCGATAAACGTTATATCCTGCTCTTGTGTATTCTTCGTGCCGATGGTAATTATTTCTATCTTTTTGTCATCTCTTTTTTTGAAATATATTCTACCAGAATAGGAGAAGTTTACCTCAAATATATTTAATTTACCTTTTTTACTAAAGAATTTTCTTTTGATATTCACCAAAGAATCATCCTGATTCAATCTATGGATTATCTCTTCGGCTTTAAGTTGAAAATCCTGTGTTAAATGTATGTACCCCTCAAGGGCTTTTTTATTAAAAATCAAGTTTTTATATATAACAGTAAATCTTTTTTCTACTGAATCAATATCCTTTTTTCTCTTCTTTGCACCTTGTTCCTCTATCATCTTCAACTGGTTTATTTCTTCCCTTAGCTGGGTAATTTCACGCTCCTTCTCTTCCTTCAGGGCGATATTTTTGCTTGCTTGTCCCTCGAGCCTCTCCATCTCATCAAGAATCTCATCTATCTCCAATGATTTTTTCTTCTGAATTTCTACCTCATCCATAAGTTGCACAACTTCAGATTCCAGGTTATCTTTATCATGCTTAAATTTTTCTACCTTGGTAATATAATCCTTCTCCTTTCGAGAAAGTCCCTCCATGGTTTTTTCGCTTTCATCTAATTTGCCTGAGAGCAAATCAATCCGTTTTTTTTCGTTCTCTCTGGTTGCAACCCATTCCCTGACCCTCTTTTTATAATGCCAATAAAGTAACAATATCGAGGAGAACAGATATAAAATCAGGATACTATTTGTGAGCCAACTATTGTGTTTTACCTTCACATCTACTGATACTGTAAGGCCATCATTCAAGATTTGAAAATTCTTTTCCGCTATTTTAATGTAATTCAATGATTCACTATTATCACCACCAAATTCCCTCTGTTTGTTAAAATATATATTTCCTTCTTCCCAATAATAAGGGTATAACAACTCTCCGTTTTTACTTGTAACCACTATCTTTGTAATAACACCAAGGGTTTGTAATGTATCGTTTCTTAAAAAGCGGTCTATATTATTGTGTATCTCCTCCCTGATGCTATACCTTCCATCATAAAGTGCCTCATAATCCTGAATGATAACCTTTTTTACATCTTTTTCTCTGCTATTCTGCAGGTATCCCTCAAGGACCTGGACGGAAAAAATATACATAATAGGTGGTAAAAATATACAAATAAAGATTATTCTAAAAGAGATATAATTCATCTCATATCCGCCAAGGCTTGCTGGGCCTCCTTGTATCCAGGGAACTTTTTATTCAGTGTAAGGGCTTCTTCAAGGGCAGCCCTGGCCTTTTCCTTCTGGTTGTTTTTAAAATATGCCATACCCAGATGGTAAAGGACAACTGGGTTTTTCTGTATTTTTTCATGACTTTGTTCTAACTCTACAATGGCATTTCTATACAGACCTTTCTTGTAATATATCCACCCCAGGGTATCCATAGTTGAAGGGTCCTTTGGCATCTTTTCCTTTGCTGTTTGCGCCAGGCCCAGGGCCTCATCTATATTTCCCCCATGCTCAGCAAGTATCCAGGCCAGGTTGTTGGCTGCTGGTGCAAAATCTTTTCGTATCTCGAGGACCCGTCGATAATACGATTCTGCCTCTTTGATAGCACCCTTTTGTTGATAAATAGTCCCCAGCGACATGTATGCAGGAAGGTAGGAAGGATTCTTGGCCAAAATTTCTTTATATTTGGAGATAGCGCTATCGGTATCCTTCTCTTGTATATAAATCCTGGCAAGGGCAATGTAAGGAAATAGTATATCAGAATTGATTTCAATAGCCTTCTCAAAACTCTTCTTAGCTTGTGCAATTGTGTTTTTAGCCAAATAGATTCTGCCTTTAAGATCATAGATAAAGGCCAGGGATAGTGAATCCTTTGGCAAACCTTGAGATTGTTGTTCACAAAAGCTAAGTGCCGTATCAAATTGTTTTTTCTGTAAGTAGATCGAGACACTATATGTCAATGCCTCCCGGTAACCGGGTTGTAACCTCAGGGTTTTGGCAAACCTCTTTAACGCCTTTTCATGCTTTTTTTGCAACAGGTAAAGGAATCCCAATCTGCTATATCCCATAGGATTTTCAGGCGCTAATTCAATGATCTTTTTGAAGGTTTTTTCAGCGTCAATGGGCTTTTTCTCCAATAGTGCCAGGTTTCCTTTATACATCAATGCCTGAATATTTTTTGGATCCTGCTCTAAAACCTTGTTTACCTCTCCTCTGGCCAGATCAAGATTTCTTTCTTTAAAATAAAATCTGGCCAAAATCAGCCGTGCACCTATAAGTCGTGGGTTGAGCTCAACCGCCTTGATAAGATCTTTTCGGGCCAGTGCCTCCTCTTTCTTATTCAATAAGCCTAAGGCCCTATAAAAATATGCATCGGCCAGGCGTGGCTCATTTTTAATGACAATGTCAAAACAGGAGATCGCTTCAGAAGATTTACCCTTATTCAGCAAAAGCCTTCCCTTTATAAGGTTCGCCATCGGATGACCCTTGTCTTTTTTAATAATTGCATCGACTGTTTTCTCAGCCTCAGGAAAGTGTTTGTATGCATAGTGGAGCCGGGCAATAGCTGCTTGAATATTGGAATTTTCTGGCTTACGCGCAGCAGCCTCTTGCATGTTTTTCAGGGCAGAATCATAGGAATTTCGGCGAGCATAATATTGAGCTAAAACCATTAACGGGCCAACATTTCCCTCAGGTGCAGCCCTCACTGCCTCCTTGTATGTGTCCTCTGCCTGTTTCCATTTTCCTCTGCTTTCATAAAAAGACCCAAGCACACTCAGTGCAGTATGTTTAAATTGAGAGTCAGCCACCATTTTTTTCAGTTCTTCTTCTGCTTCATCATAGCGCCCCATTCTCACATACAACCTTGAAAGCTCTCCTCTGATAACAGCTAATTTTGGATCATTTACAAGTGCTTTTTTATACTCTGCCTCGGACTTTTTATATTTTCCATCCATAAAAAACAGCCGCGCAAGGGCTAAGCGAACCTTAACCTGTGCTGGATCAATTTTCACTGCCTTCTGTAGCGTTTGAACGGCCTCATCTTTCTTTTTCTCTCTAATTTGAACACCTGACAGGAGCATTAATCCATCAATATTTTGTGGGTTTTTTTCTAAAATTAGCTCTGCTTTTTTCCGTGCCTCCTCAACCTTTTTGCTGAGAAGATAGATATTGCCCAGCATCAACTGGGCATCGAGATGATCAGGATTAAGTTCAACGGCACGTGTGAAAGAACGAAACGCATCTTGCCCTCTTTTCAGCTTTAAATAAACCCGGCCCAACTCATAGTGGGCAGAGTCATCTTTTGGATCAATCTGGACTACATTCCTATACTCAATTACGGCCTTATTATATTCAAGACTCTTGACATATTTTTGGGCATTAGCCAGGTGCTTAGCCTTTTTCTCCTCCTTAGTGCCACAACCCCAAAAAATGTTTACAAAAGCTACAATCAAGAGGATGGTAATGATCTTCTTCAACACAAACAGGCTCTTCCTTTCTGCATAATTCATATATCGGTTCTCCTATTAAATTATTTTACACTCACATAAATGCATACTAAATAATCACTAAAATATCAAAGTTAATATTATTTCCTTCTCTCCTGGTACCATTCAAGGGTGGCTTTAACTCCCTTTTCCAACGATGTCTCAGGACTCCATCCAAGCACATTGCCTGCCTTTTCTACTACCAAACAACTTTTAGTAATATCACCTGGCCGGGCCACTTCCCGTTTTGGTTCCTGAATGTTATCAGCCAAATCTGTTTTAACTTTTTTCACCTCTTCAAAAATAATCCGGAAGAGATCTAATGTATTGGTCCCCCTCCCGGTACCTATATTGAATACGCTATTCTCATCTTGATCAAGGGCCAGAAGGTTTGCCTTAACTATATCACCAACAAAACAATAATCACGGATCATACCTGAGGGCTCATCTGGAAAGTGATAGAGGGTGCAGGCTTGGTTGTTCATCAGGTGAGTCATAAAGATTGCCACTACACCGGCTTCTCCATGAGGCATCTGACGCGGCCCATAGATATTAGCATATCTGAGTACGGTATAGGCAAGGCCCCATTGATGATAATAATAGAACAGGTAATATTCAGAAACAAGCTTAGTAATAGCATAAGGGGATAGTGGCGTTGGAGAGTAATTCTCGGTTGTTGGGTATTGGTCTGCTTCACCATAAATTGCTCCACCTGAGGAAATAAAAACAACCTTGCGAACTCCATTCTTTCTGGATGCCTCTAATATATTAAGGAGGCCTTTTACATTAACATCTGCATCAAAACAGGGATCTTCCACCGAGGCAGGCACACTTATTTGCGCTGCATGATGATTAATCACCTCAGGTCTTTCCTTCTTAATAATTGTTTCTATTTCTTTAGACCTTATATCTGCCTCGCAAAATGTTGCTGCCGGGTTGAGGTTTTCCTTACTCCCGGTAAATAAATTATCCACCACAACAACACTGTGCCCTTTTGCAATATAACCATCAACCACATTAGAGCCTATAAAACCTGCACCACCGGTAACCAGTATTTTCATCTTGCTTCCCCTCCTACGCGTACCTTCTGTTTTCTGTCTCAAAAGATTTTCCTATTGATTATTACCCAGCAAATGACCCTGACGCTTCCTCTCGGCCATGAGCCTGTCGAGAGCCGTTCGGCCTTGAGCCCTTCGGCTGCGAGTTCAGGGTCGAGCGGCTCACGGCCGAAAGGCCTCCAGGTCGAACGACTCAAGGCCGAATGGCGCTTCAAGGTTATAAATGGGAGAAACTTATAAGTTACATCAGAGTTTCATAAGCGACTATTTTAATTGCTAATTTTTAATTGCTAATTCCTAATTTTAAATTTAGTTTCTTAGGAGGCTCCTTCTTCTAAAAAGAAAAGGTGGTATCCTCATATAAGGACCGCCTTGAAAATTCCAGGCCCTTAAACGCTATTGGTGCTCCATAAAAATATTGCTATAATGCTAACTATCGAATAATCAGGGACGTATTTTAAATCATCTCTTGACAATGATAAAATATACTTGTAAATATACCTCAAAGGAGGTGAGCATATGCCTCAGCTAGCTATATATGTTGACGATGAGTTGTCAAAGAAACTAAAAAAAGCCATAAAGGCATCGGGAAAATCACGATCTAAATGGGTCGCTGATCTGATCCAGGCAAAATTGAATAATGACTGGCCTGAAGGCTTTTTCAAACTGGCTGGAAGCTGGGAAGGTGAAAAGACCACAGATCAGATTATAGCCACTATTCGAAAAGGCTTAGATCAAAAGGAAAGAAGAGAGGATTTATCATCGTAATGTGGTTATTAGATACCAACACCTGTATCTATTTCTTAAATCAGGCATCAGAAAGAATAACCAGACGCTTCAAACAACTCTCACCTTCTCAAATAATGCTTCCTGCAATCACAGTAGCAGAATTATATTATGGTGCAGAAAAAAGTAAGGCACAGGCAAAAAACAAAGAAAGAGTTAAACAATTTGTTTCCACATTTGGAATAGTTCCCTTCGATGAAAAAGCCTGCACAACTTATGCCAAGGTCCGATATGACCTTGAACGATCAGGAACCCCAATAGGGCCCATGGATCTCCTTATTGCATCAATTAGCCTAACCTATAACTTTATCCTGGTTACCAATAACAGCCAAGAATTTAAAAAGGTCAAAGGGATAAAACTCGAAAATTGGGTTTAGTCTCTGTGCGCAAGAAGAAAGATTTTACTTCGCTTCTTCCTAAAAATGATATCTAACGCCAAAAAATATCAGATGCCCGCCAACATCCAGATCACTATATGAATAGGTTGTAGAAAAGAAGTTATTAATCTTATCTAATAATACCTTATCGGCATCATCTATGTTTGCCCAGGAATATTTATATTCAAAGATTAAACTAACAGGTGCATCATAGAACCCATAACTTCCGGGTTTTTTAAAAATATAATATTCAATCCCGATAAGGCCATGTAATCCAAAGGTGTTGAAAGTTTCACTTATTTCATAATGAATAGCGCTATACTTGTAAAAGTGGTATTTTCTTGTACGATAATAATCAGGCCCGATACCTAAATAAAATACAAATGAATTACTTATGGGAATGCTATATTTCGCACTGGGAGATAGATACAGATTTTTTATAGTAAGATCTGAGGAATCACCAGAGAAAAAAACATCTTTTTGAATATCGCTTGATCTGAAAAATCCAAGAGATAGTTCAAATGACATTTTTTGTGATATCTTTCTCTCGTAAGCTAATTCCCCTGTTCCAGTCATAAAGTCATCCTCATTAACCTTCCAGAAATCCATATAATCACTATCTCCATAGATATGAGGACCTACCTTAAATGAAAGGGCATTGTTTTTGAGAAAATGTATACCTCCCATCTCTGCCGCATAAATACTGCTAATAAAAGTAAAGAAAAGCCCCAACGTGAACAGCAATACCTTTCTCAAAAACATAGCCTCCCTCCATATCTATACATTTATGTATCTATTAATTTCAGCAAAGCTCTTGCCGTCTCCCTGCTGCATAAAATCCGGATTGAAATTGATTTCTGCCGAAAAGTGTTTACTCCTCGCTCATGTTGATGCGAATGGGATCTGCCCCGCCTGCTCTGTCCGTCGGGCAGGGCCTGAGCAAGAGCAATTGCGGGCAGGTGTGAAGGACAAAAAAGACAATAAAAATCATGTCAATCCTGTAAACCCCTGTCTATCAAATTAACAAGTGCTCACATTGCCGAACGCTGACTTCTTATCTCTGACCACTTAAAAAAGTATATCCCAGTCAGAAGCAGTAAAATAAAGGCAAATAATAATACTAATGGGTTGATATAGAGTGATATGTAGGCTATGCCGGTTATTGGAATCAAAGCGTATCTCACTAAAGCTCGTGCAAACGGATGCTTATCCAAATAGTCTGCAACAGGCGGGGAGAACCTGTAATAACCCTTTATAATACTGCGTCCAATAGACTTGGTTAAAAGGTACCTGTCTCTAAATTTGGAAAGAATTTTGACATGCCGGTCCATGTGAGAGCCATAGGCAGCTGTGGCGATAAAACATCCTCCACCGGCAGCAGCATCAGTACTAACCCCAACTGAACCGCTCGGAGAGCCCCCCTGAACCCCGGTAAAATGATAGACCTGAATCTCGATAGTTGACGGACTGCCATTATTATGATCCACACGGGAGCCGGGTTTCATCCATCCCTCACCACCTGATTGTACAGTTCCGCTGGCATCACATGCCAGTACCCAATTTGTGCCATTGTATCGGTAAATACTAACGGTGCTCGCATATTGATATCCCGGGCATGGGATAAAAATCTTCACAGGGGTATTAAACACGGTTGGTGGTTGAAAGTTCATGGGCACTCCCACTGCATCCACACCATTTATATTAAGGGGTGGGATTTCTCCTATAGGTCCGAATATTGGTGTAATCGGCTCATTACTGTCGTAGAGAATCTTAGCCCCATTAAGCTGCCCTATGGATAGTTGAGCGCCCGTATCATATATATATGATCCTTCAAGATCAGGGTCATTGGAATCCACAACTCCGGTATCAGGATATTCAGCATCATTGTGCTGAGCTTCTGTCTCAACTTTAAATGAGTATACACCTACCTCCTCCTCCTTCAGGTTATTTTTAACATATACATTAATTTCAACCGCGGTTCCAAAGTCGTACCTATTTTCATACCAATCATCCCAGAACCTATCATATATGACCCAGAGTTTTGTCACATTATTTTCGTACTCATTTGGGTCAAGCTGTACCACCCGTACCACATCGCTGTTGCCTAACGTATATTCGTAGGTGAGATTAACACCATCATTTATTGTAAATTTTATGCTCTCTAAATCTGTCGTGTCTATTCCATCAGAATCCTCAATACGAGCTGCAAAGGAGGTATTGTTTGGGACTCGGGTACTATCAGTAATCCCGGCATTGTGATGAGGGATTACCTCCTCTATTCCTACGGCGGCAGAAGGTATATCGATTGTAGTGGGGGGATCATAGGGTACAGGGTTACCTGCCTCGTCAGTGATACCAGTAACTCTTAAGGTAAAAATTGTATCCTGTGGAATAGAGGCCATGAACAAGCGATACGTATTGTTGCCAATATAGGTAATGTCATCATTATTAGGCAACGCAGTTCGAAAGGAGAGGGTGGGGTTTGTGAATTTGTAATTATCCTCTATGTTTGCATTTTGCATATTGGCTTCATCATAGGTAACATCTATTGTATCGTTTACATAATCGATACTATATCCTAATATTGAGGGAGGATCAGTATCGGTATTTGTAGTGGTGAAAACAATGTCATTATCTGACGGATTAGGATAGGGGTTTGTATTACCTGCATGCAAATCAGGGCCATTTCCAAGGGCATCAGAAGAACCAACCCGAAAATGGTAGGTGAAGCCTTTCGTAAGACCTGTGATGGTAACACTGTGGCTTGTCACCATCCGGGAATCATTTTTACTCCACTGATACCCCACCCAGTTACTTTTGCTAACAGTATCATAGCGCACCATGCTGTTACTTGGCTCATCCGTTGTCCATTTTATAAGAGCCGTGGTATCTGTGATGGTGGCCGACGGCACATCCACATTCGATATCTCAGGCGCGGCAGTATCAGGCTCTGTTGTGGTAAAACATTGCTCGGCCGATGGGCTGCTTGTATGAAAAGACGCATCGGTGGAGGTTACAATGAAACAATAGGTAATTGTTGCATCGAAAGTGCCATTCCCGTTTGCATCGAAATCACCTTCTTCTGGAAAAAACCAACCTAATGTGCCTTCATCGACATCACCAAGTTTCGTGATAGTAACGCTATGGCTGGTTACCATCTCCGCATCACTCTCAACATTCTCAACAATTAAGGGGCCAGATTCAGTCCAATACTGCACTTTACTGGTGCTCGGCTCATTCGTTGTCCATGTTATAATAGCAGTGGTATTTGTGATGGAGACTAATGGCACCTCTACATCCGATATTACAGGTGCAGCAGTGTCAGGGAGGACATCTGTGGTGAAGCTTTGCTGTGCTGAAGGGTTTGTAGAGTTTGAGTTTAAATCAGGGCCATTACCCGAGGCATCAGCAGAGCCCACACTGAAATAATAGGTATTTTCTGCAGCAAGCCCTGTGAGTGTTACAGTGTGGGTGGTGACCATACCCGCATCATTTTCACTAAAATCATAACTTCCCCAGATAATGCTGGCACCGTATTGTACCATGCTGTTACTTGGCTCATCGGTTTGCCATGTTATAATAGCAGTAGTATCTGTTTTGCCTGCTACTATCACATTCGATATCACTGGTGCAGAAGTATCAGGGGCGGCTTCAATAATGAAATTTTGCTGACCTGAAGGATTGTTGTCAGCGAGACTTGTATCCGGGCCATTACCAAAGGCATCGGCAGAGCCTACCATAAAATAATAGTTGCCTGAATCTAAGCCTGTTAAGGTTACACTATGACTTGTCACCATGCCCGCATCATCTTCACTAAACCTATAATCTTCCCAGGTAGTCCTAAAAATGGTATCGTACCGAACCATGCTATTACTTGGCTCATCAGTCTGCCATTCAATTACCGCAGTAGAGTCAGTTATGTTAGTAACGGTAGGTGGTGATATGATCTCAGGTGCACGATCGTCAGCGGTTTTGGTTGTAAAGGTAAAATCTATTGAATAAGTCGGACCGTTAGCGGCTGCATCTGTAGAGCTTACTCGAAAATGATATTCATAACCTGCTTCAAGCCCAGAGATTGTTACACTGTGATTTGTGACATAATCTGCAAGCGTAGATTTATATCCATATGAGGTACTAAGCCCATAATCTACCACACTATTGCTGGGTTCATCCGTCTGCCATTCAATTATCGCTGTCGTCTCTGTTATGCCAGTGACTGTGGGAGGCACAGTAATCTGTGGAGCTGTGGTATCACTGCCGGATTTGGCTGTAAAGGTCACCTCGTTTGAGGTCGTAGGGCCATTAGGCGGATCAGCCCCATCAGCAGAACCAACGCGAAAAAAATAATCAGTATCTTTTGTAAGCCCTGTGAGGTTCACACTGTGGGTGGTCACTAAGCTGGTATTCGCATTACTCCAAAGGTAATTTCCCCATGTACTGCTGTTGTCATCATACTGTACTATGCTGTCACTCGGCTCATCAGTTTGCCATTCGATCGTTGCGGTAGTGTCTGTGATAGAGGTTACTGTGGGGGGTGAGGTGATCTCTGGGGGGTTGATATCACTACTGGTTCCTGTCTCAAAGGTAAAAATATTTGAAGGGTTGTTGCCAGGAACGATGTAGTAGTCGGGAGGGCTTGGAGGGCCTACCCCACCTATATCAGTAGAACTTACATAATAGACATAGGAAATATTACCAGATAGCAGACCGGTAATTGTAACACTGTGGTTGGTCACATAGTAATCAACCTTTTTTTCACTCCATACGGGAGGGTCCAATTCTGATTTCATGTAGGTTACCACACTGGTGCTCCGTTCATCTGTGTGCCACTCAATAGTAGCGGTTGCATCAGTAGGGGTTGATGAACCAGTGATTGCAGTAACTGTGGGGGGTGATGTGATTTGGGGAGGCTTTAAGTCTATTTCATCGCAATAATCACTTTCGCGCCCGGAAGTATCAACCGCCTTAGCTGCAAAAAAATTTCTTTGGTCCAAATTCACATCAACGGTGTACGTTGTGCCATAAATAGGCTCACTTTCATTGGGATAAGTGCCTGATGATGTTCCCCAATAGACAACATAATAAGCAACAGAATCATAATCGGGGCTTGGATCCCATTCGAGAGTAACAACGGCAGCGTAGCTCATAGCCTGAAAGCAGAGCAATAAAGCAGGTATGAGTAATGTTATTTTCCAGAATGATATAATGGTTAAAAATTTTCTCATGACAATAATTTGAAAAAAAATTATTCTATAGCTTAATTCTTAAATAAAGTCAAGCAATTAGCGCTAATGTGCTTTTTATCAAAAATTCATACAGTAGTGAATCTATATTTCATTATAACCTATCAGCCATCAGCTATGCCCTCCCCGTGGAATGCATCAGCTATTCCACTGGGGAGCTACCACCTATCAGCTATGAGCTATGAGCTTCTTTAATATGCTCCCCGTTTTTCCAGCACTGCAAAAATCGTTTCATATAGAATATTTATATCCATCAGTATATTTCTATTATAAATGTAGTAGAGATCAAGAAGTACCATATCCTCAAAGGATACTGCACTTCTCCCTGTTACCTGCCATATACCAGTGATCCCGGGACGGATAGACAGGCGCTTTTTATGCCAGTCTTTGTATGCTTCATACTCATAGGGTAGGCAAGGTCTTGGACCTACAAGACTCATTTCACCTTTTAACACATTGATAAGCTGGGGTAATTCATCAAGGCTCAACTTTCTGAGTAATTTTCCAATTGGGGTAATTCTTTGGTCGTCCGTTATCTTAAACACACCACCTTTTCCACTGTCTTTTTTAATCTGGCCGTTAATTAACTTCGTTACATACTCTTTGTGTGTTTCATCGCCGGTATCTATCTGCATACTTCTGAATTTATACATGCTGAATGGCTTACCGTTTCTACCCACAGCCCTGGCACGGTAAAACACCGGACCTCGGGAGTTCAGCTTTATTGCAATACTGAGCATAAGAAAAAGTGGAAGCAGCAACACAAACACCGGTAATACTATGATGGCATCCAATCCATGTTTAATCTTGTTAAAAATATAACTATTTTTCTGTGAACATAATCGTATCATTTGAAGGCCGCAAAAAATATCTATGTACAATTTCAAATCAATAATAGGCATCAACTTTGGTGAGAACCACACAGTAAGACCTTCCGAAGTACAATAATCCAGCAGAGAAATAAGTATCCGTTTATCGATATTCTCATCGGTAACTATTATTTCGTCAATTTTCTTCTGTTTCACAATCAATGGCAACTCTTCAAGTTCACCCAACCGATCTTTAGATACAGGTGTCTCAATCTTACTAACTTCTTTAGGACCAATAAAACCAGCAACCCAAAAAGGGGCATTTTGGTCTATAATATGTCTTGTTATATTTTGAGTCTCTTTATCCGATCCAACAATTGCCACTTGCTGTCTGAAATGACGACGCATCCAGTCATTGAAAACCACATGAACCAATAAACTTCTACTTACCAGCACAATACCGACTGACAGCGCAAAGCCAATGGGAATAACAGCCCATTGTTCAATAATAATCGGCCTCTCCTCTGGAATTATCAGCCCGATTATTCCAACAGCCAAAAAGCTCATTCCCACCGACTTGAAAAGATATAACACATGATTCCAGAAAAATCTGCTGAGGACCAAAAGCCCTAACGCAGCCAAAAAAAACAATAGCACTACATAACGTCCCGTTAATAGATATGGATAGGTATACAAAAAGACAATAATGCCAAGAGTCAATAAGCTCCAACAGAAGGATTTAATAAGGTTTACCAGGTGGTTTTTGCTCGAAAATATAAAGTGGTAGCTATAAAGATTGTATGTTGGGAAAAACGCAATGACCAAAAGAGCTAAAATAAATAAACTTACAGATTGGATTAAGTTCTCCAAAAGAAAAGAGCTCAATCCACTTATCCATACACTAAATCCAAAAGCCAACATAACCGCGATACAATCATGTGCAAATAGGGCTACCTGATAAGAGGGAAATCGAGCTTTCCCTATTTTATCCGATAGGGCATCGCTTCCTTTCAGAAAAGGGGTAAATCCGAGCAGTTGCTCTCCGCTGTGCGATCTCGCCATATGCTGTGTACCTTTCGATTGTGCCCTCTGGGTTTCTCCAGTATCGTAATTTTTTACTGTCATACGTAAACGTATCTATTTAATTCCTACAATTTCTGTGCCATATATTACCATATAGCATTTATAATGTCTAATTTATTGATATTACAGCTTAATACAGTAATATAAAACCACGTGGTCGTGTACAGGATAGCTTGAAATCGTATAAATTTTTACTACAATGTGTAAAAGATTACACAGTATAGGTAATTTTTTACCACTATACGCAAAATTTATGTCAAAAAAAATAGTATTTTCCAAAAAACCAAAGAATAAAATTAAAAAGATAGATCAATCTTTCCTTTAATTAGAACGCAGATTCTCGTAGATATTCGCAGATATTTTTTAAGATATTTAATCCCGATGAAATCGGGATTGACAACCTGCCCGCCATCCGGCAGGCGGGTCTGCGTCCATCTGCGTCCAAAAATGGTATTTCCTATGCTATGAACTTAAATTGGTTTATACCTTATATGTTCTATAAAGGCTTTGAACTGCCCCAAGACCCACAATAAGGATACCACCAAGCTCTACTATATATTTCATCCGGAAAGGACCAATTATACTCCATTTACTTATAAGATAGTCTACATGCTGAAAGGAAGCTGCCCTAATTAGCACGAATGATACAAGGAGGGACAAACCCAAAAGAGCTATCCAATACCGTCGCCAGCAGTCCCTAAGCCACCACGACAGTGCAATAAGTAAAGAAAAATAAAACAATGTAAAGAGAATAATAAAAACCAACTGAATTTCACGACGACTCTCGTACAAGCCATTTGCTTGCGCTATTTCACGGCCTAATGCTGTCAACAAATTTTGTAGATCAAGTTGCTTATTGATCCCTAAAACTAAAAGCAGAATCGATAAGCCAAACCACAACACATGTCTCTCAGGTTTTTGGATGTTTATATTGATAGTTTTTTCTTTCAGGCCGGCTCGCCAACACATAAATGTCACAAGGAAGTAGGCTATAGTTATAGTCCAACCTGTGACGGTTGGGTCACCCATGTGTTGATACCAATTTCCATATGGTAGGGTTTCAAAAATAGTCAAGGAGATAAAACTCCGAAGAATCATTTATTTTCAGTATATCCAGGCCATTTTGTAAGAGGTAATGAAAAGTCCTTTTGCTAAATTCAGGGACAAATATTCTATCCTCACCGCATGGATGGGCATTAAGGTATGCTATTTATGTGTGCCCACAAAAAGTCCAAATGTAAGTTAAGAAGAAAAATCGTGGATGTTTATAAGATGAGAAAGCTGGAGCTGATATGTGTGGTATTCCACAAGTATTCCGGCTAATTGGCAATAAAGTTATAGACTTAGTATACCTAAAACTCGGAGGGCAAAACAGTTATGGGCCTTCGAGTTATTTGTATATTTATGGATTCCACCATCTTCTCGTAAATGTGAAAGGATGTCCCCCCCATTATTATAATCTCTCTCTTAAAGGTCCCCTTAACCATATCACTGTGATCTATACCATCTGGATATGGTAAAAGTTTATTTTAATTCTTTATTAAGATTTTTTAGTAACCTCTCTATCTCTGTTTTAGAAATTTCCTCTTTTTCTCCCTTAAAATATACTGCCAACAGATAAACCCTGGATTCTCCTTCTTTCCATAAGTAAATCAATCGAAAACCACTCCTTCTGCCTTTCTTAATATCAGAACTCGTTACCCTTATTTTCCATATCTCTTTCTTCCAACCTGGAATCGCATCCCCTATGCTTGGATCTTCCTCTAAGCGTTGGATCGCATCATACAGGTCATTTTTGATTCTGCGGTATTTCTTTTTAAGGATTTTGATACATTTCCGGAAGGTTTCAGATAAATAAGCCTCATAGCTCATTCCAAACTTCCTTCCAGGGCTTGATTCTATCTAATTTGATGTCCTCTAAAGCTTTTTTGACTAACTTTTTAAATTCTGCTGATTGAGAAAGTATTGCAGTTTCCTTATGGTCCTCAACTTCTTCCAGAATGGCAAGAATCTTCTTATAATCTTCTATTGGAAGAATAACGGCAGTGGGATTACCTTTCCCATCGACTATAAGTTGTTCATTAATCGAATGCGCCATAATTCATATTCTCCTCTTTAGTTCTATATAAAAAACAATCAAAATCAAAAAATCCCTCACACTGTTTAGACAACATTTTTAAATATTTTTTCCAAACTAATTCCTTATCCTTTAAAAAATACTCCCTAAATATAAGAAAAGCAAGGAGAATTTCCTTATAAATTCATGGATATCCCCCCAGTGAAATAGCTTTCAGATTTCACGGGGTAAACATATGAGACCTTTGAATTTTCCACACAATGAGTAAACTGCCCTTGAAATGACAATTTTTGTCAAAAATTGTCGATTAATTCTTCAATCTAAATCTATTAATGAGACTTTTTCTGCGTATAGCTTCCTCTAATAAGCCCACATGGGCTTTTTCTTGTCTCGGTATCCCATCTTTTTGCCTTTGGGCATACCACTTTATTATCGTTATGCATGTGCCAATAACTTAGAGGCCCTAAACATATTGAACGCCACCCCAGTTAAATACGCTTCACTGTCCTTCGGAATTTAACGGGGTGAACCCCAGAGAAATATGCCCGCCTTGTTGAATCCCCCGTTGGGGGTCCGCAGAACGGAATTCCACAGGGCAAGCATTTCACAGGGCAGGTCTGTCTGCACATGGCATCCCAGATGTTTTTTAGAATCGTGGTGAACCTGGCCCTGTATGCTCTCTCCGAGCTGGAGGCAAGCCGGAGACCGCAAAACTTATCACTTTTCCTATTCTTTTGTATCCCCCCAGTGAAATAGCTTTCAGATTTCACGGGGTAAACATATCTTCCCCCTTTAATAGACTGTTATTTTTTGAGGGAACTGTACCATAAAAAGATTAGTTTCGCAAGCATTTTCAATAAGTTATCCGCTTTTTCGGCAACAAATCACTGTTTCTACACCATTTTCATGGACTTCTTATTTCGGAATAGTGCTTCCCGATGACATGTTAGGGGAATTTTCAAGATTTATATTCTACACATGACAAAAAATGGCGATTTTCACCAGGTCTCCATGCGATAGCAAAGTTATTTACTTTCTTAAGAGCGTCCCGGTTGATTAATTCATAGAATTGTATTTGCCATTAAAATTTGTTGACAAATAAAATTGTATGAACTATTTTCATAAAATACTTAAGAAATAAAGGAGGACAAATATGGGTAAACAAATGTCTTCTTCAGTAAAAATGAGAATTACTGCAAACCTAAATTCCGAATTAGTTAAATCCATTGATCGATTTCTTAAGGTCAAGAATCAGTCTCGCAGCCAGTTTATTGAAGATGTTTTACGTAAATGGTACAACGAGCAAAAAAAGCGAGAACTTGAAAGTCAGATTGAGGAATACTATCTTTCTTTGTCTCATGAGGAGCGAGAAGAAGACCATCAGTGGTCAAAAACAACAGCTCAGTATGGTCGCCAACTCTGGGACGAATAGGTTTATGCCATATCCAAAGAGGGGTGAGATTTATCTTGTAAGTCTTCCAGCTCAACCCAAGGCTATCAAATCCAGACCAGCATTAATCGTATCTATGGATGTTAGAAATAGATTGGCCAGTGATGTTATTGTGATCCCCATCGCTACAACCCTGCGACCAAGCCCCACTCATGTGGAACTGCCAAAAGGAGAGGGAGGTCTTGACGAAATTTCCATGGCCAAGTGTGAACAAATTACAACCCTTGAAAAATCATTTCTAATCCGCGGTCCTTTTTCTGGAGCTATAAGTACCAGAAAGATAGCCGAGATAGAAAAGGCTATCCAAATAGCCATTGGCATAGTTCCTCAGAACCCAATGGATAAAATGGACTTTATTTAATAGTCCCTTTTAATAAAATCTTCCACCTCACATTCCATGATCACCCGCTAGAAAAATGATAGATCTATTTGATCTTACTTTTGTGGCCAATGACGAGAATGCCATTTTTCTTGAAACATCCATCCAGAAACCCATATAGTCAATTAGGGCCAGGCCCATGTTCACCTGAGGAAAAGAGCACTCGTGGTCGTTCACCCAAAATGAGTCCGCCACACTGAACCCCCAAACTTACTGCTGGACCCGCCCGCCTCGCCTGTGTGCTCGCGATGGCGGGCAGGCCCGCCAGACTAAAGGCGGGTAAACCCGCCACACTAATGGCGGATCTTCGACTTTGAGCTGAAATCGGTAAAGGAGATGTTTGTAAGATTGGGAAGCCGGATCTGATGTGGGTATTATTCCGCAAGCATTCCGGCTAATTGGCAATAAAATTATAAGGCTCGGACTATTAATACCTCTAAGTCTTTGAGGGCAAAACAGTTATTCAGTCTTCTGAGTTATTTATATATACGATGTCCCCATCTTCACATCGGATATTGAGCAATTGCTTTTTTTAATCCTTATATCGGGATTTCAGGGACTCTATGTTTTCCTTGACATTGAGTTATGGCGGCATTAATATGTATATGGATGTAGAGATAAGGAGTTTGCTATGAGACGTACAACTATTATGATACCCGAAGACTTAAAAATCCGTGCTGCGAGACGGGCAAACTCGTCGGGTTTATCCCTGGGGGCTTTCATTCGGGAAGCTCTTGAAAGAGCTTTGAGGTCCTCTTCCGCCGGGACGCTTGATGATCCCTTTTTGACCGATAACGCCGTATATGAAGGCGACACAGAGGTCGATCTGGCACAAAATCATGACATATATTTATATGGAAATTAACTATGATCTATATTGATACCGGCGCATTCCTGGCGCGTTATCTCTTAAAGGATCAGTATCATGGCGAGGCCTATGCTTTCTGGGACACGATTCGAAGAAAAAGCGAAACATGCGTGACGAGCAATTTTGTACTGGATGAAACATTTACCTTACTTGGGCGCCGCACCGGTTACGGTTTTGCGGCTCAAAGAGCAAAAAATATTTATGCTTCTGAATCGCTTAATATTCTCCGTCCCAGCCTAGAAGATGAATTGAAGGCACTCGGTTTTTTCGAAAAATATTCAGATCAGCGTCTTAGCTTTACAGATTGTGTTTCATTCGTTCTCATGAAAAGCCAAAATATTAAAAGGGTATTCACATTTGATCAACATTTTCAGATAGCAGGTTTTCAAATGTTTCCAAAAAGATAACTAAAGTAGCTTCGCAAAATTTAATTCACAAGGATGTCCCCCAATACTTTCCTATAATTCCAGCTGCTGCCTCAAGAGCTGTGGTCCTTGCCCATTGCGTTTTACGTGTAGTTATTTATATATTAATGGACTCCACCATCTTAATGAAGTTATTTAATTATTTAGGGATGTGATGTCCCCCTTTTCATAAAATTCCATTGCCATTGAGGTAAGTTTGTAGTATAGTACTACTATTCTATAATTTTTAGAAGGAGATCAAATTGGCTCAGGTAGTTAAAATCACCAGAAAGTATCAAATTACCCTGCCCCGTGGGATCAGAGAGTGCGTCCCTGGTTTGGAGGAGGGCAGGAAGGTGCAGATTGAAGTAAGAGACGAGGAGGTTGTAATTCGACCTATTATAGAGATCCCCCAAAGTCAAGCCTGGTTCTGGACCCCAGAATGGCAAAAGGCTGAACAGGAAGTTCAAAAGGACGTTGTAGCTAGCAACCTTTCCCCTTCCTTTAAGTCTCCTGAGGAAGGTATCAAATATCTCCATCGTAGACGCAGACAGATAAGAGATAAATAAAAAAGTAAAACTACGGGAGACAATATCGGTTTTCTCCCAGATTTGAGCACGCCTATGCTGGGCTTCCAAGACGTATTGCCAATCTTTTCGATAAGAAATTGCCTCTTTTTCTTAAGAATCCTTACCATACCTCTTTCCGCTCAAGAAAGATGGAAGGAGTAAAAAATCCCGATATCTGGGAGGCCCGCCTTACTATACACTACCGATGGACCTTCCATGTTGCAGAAGATGGGGCACTCATATTTAGAAATATTGGCACCCACGATATCCTCAAAATGCCTTAAGGAAAGCATGAATCGAAAAATAGAACCGGCCCCTTTTCACGTTTCCCTTTTCATTTCGAGAAACTAGAATTGGGTCTATCCAGCCTGTTGTCTCTTACGATAGAGTGGCTCTATAATTCTACTCAATGCATCGGAAGCATTCAATATCTCTATACCTATCACCCTTCCTTCAGAATCTAACTCTACATTAATGCCAGGTGAGATTTCGAGAAATTCTTCTTCTTCCCCTTCCCTTGTTACTATATAAAGTGCATCAGTACTTGGGTCGTAGTTCACAATGGATTTTTTGCTGTCTTTCATATCCCTATCCACCTTACCGAAATGAGCCCGCCACACTCACGGCGGGCAAGCCTTGAGCTGAAATCGGTAAAGGAGATGTTTGTAAAATGGGGAAACTGAAGCTGATATGTGCAGTATTTTGCGAGTGTTCCGGTAAATTGGCAATAAAGTGATAGCCTTATTATACCTAAAACTCGGAGGGCACGGTAGTTATTCAGGATTCTGAGTTATTTATATACTTATGGACATCACTAAGATTCAGATATGCAAGATATCTCAAAGTTTATTTTTTCCTTGACATTAGACCCTATAAAGGGTATTTTTTAGGAGCCTAATTTGGATCCAAGAGGAGGAGTTAACTATGAGAGCACTCATTCAAAAAAAAATCTCAATTACCGATGAACAAAAGCAGTTCTTAGAAAACTACAAAATGTGGGGGTTTTCAGACCAAAGCAGCATCATTCGGGAGGCTCTTAGTCTGTTCATTAATGAATTAACAACAAGGGAACGAAAAACATTGATGGCACAAAAGGCACAAGGGCTTCTTTCTGATTACATAAAAGATGAAGATCTTACTGCCTTTACCGATTTAGATGGGGAGGATTTTCAATGAGGCAGGGACAAATATGGGAAATTAACTTGAGCCCCACTGTTGGAGCCGAGATCAAAAAGAAACGCCCTGCTGTTATAATAAATGATAATGCGATTGGAGTATTGCCCCTTAGAGTGATTGTACCAATAACTGAATGGAAGAAGAATTTCTATGGAGCCGTTTGGATAGTCAAAATAGATCCAAATGACTACAATAATCTCATAAAAGCTTCTGCCATTGATTGTTTTCAAATAAGATCTATATCGACAAGGAGATTTCTAAGAAAAATCGGCTCTATCTCACCCAAGATACTAAATGAAATCAAAAGAGCAGTTAAAGCCGTGATAGATGCAGATTAGGTTCAGCAACTCTGGTTATCGGTACAAGATCATATCTCACAGCAACCCTTGCAGAAAGGATCCGTACGCAAGGAGTCATCTGCAATGTGGGGAGAAAACTTGTAATACAGGGCAATAACCTTTGTCCCAGATAATTGTTGGCCACCTGTTTGTCCCTGTACCAAAATTGACAATAAAGGTAACTGGATCAGATCATTAATACCTAAACTCGGAGGGCATGGCAGTTATTCAGCCTTCTGAGCTATTTATATATTTATGTACGTACTTCAGGTTTCACTATGTTGACTTAGAACCAATCTCCCCTACTACATTAACTGTCCATTCCGGGTCTGGAACACTTATTGTTGTCATAAGTGTATCTGGCTCAAAGGTAATTTCGGTTGCCAACATTTCTTGAGCCCCAATCCTTAATGACTCAATGAGCTCTGTCTTTGTCTTTTCCTGAGCATTAACACCAGGCAAATCCACCAACCATCCAATCCACCAGTCATCTGTCTTTTTTATAATGGCTCTATATTTCATAGCTTTTACCTCATAAATGGAATACCAAGGTCTTTACAAATTTTTCGTGCAAGTTCATCTACGATTTCATTATGCCTTGGAATTTCTGACTTGAAGTGGCCCTTTTGGTAGATACTATGCTTACTACCTTCACGTAATAATGATGCCCCATGTCTTTTCAGATGTTTCACCAATTGATTTCTTTTCATTTTATAAAAAATACTACTCCAAAATCAATATAATAGTGCTGAATTTGGGAAAACTTATTTTTCATGGTAAGGCTACCCTCCCCCTTTTTTCACATTCCCCTTTTCATTTCGAGAAATTAGAATTGGGTCTATCCAGCCTGTTGTCTTTTACGATAGAGTGGCTCTATAATTCTACTCAATGCATCGGAAGCATTCAATATCTCTATACCTATCACCCTTCCTTCAGAATATAATTCTACATTAATACCAGGTGAAATTTCGACAAATTCTTCTCCCCTTGTTTTGTTACGATATAAAGTGCATCATTGCTTGGGTCGTAGTTCACAATGGATTTTTTGCTGTCTTTCATATCCTTATCCACCTTACCGAAATGAGCCCGCCATACTCACGGCGGGTAAACCCGCCACACTCACGGCGGGTAAACCCGCCACACTCACGGCGGGTAAACCCGCCATACTCACGGCGGGTAAACCCGCCAGAAAAACGGCGGGCAAGTCTTGAGCTAAAATCGGTAAAGGAGATGACTTTAAGATGGGGAAGCTGGAGCTGATATGTGTAGTATTCTGCGACTATTCCGGTAAATTGGTAATAAATTTATAGACTTATTATACCTAAAACTCAGGGCGTAAGGTGGTCCTTCAGCCTTTATAATTATTTATATATTTATGGACGTTCCCATCTTCTCGCCTGAATTGCAGTCAATGCCCTTTCTTTACTTGATCAATATTTCAAAATAAATTATGATTTAGGTTAATAACATCAACCTACTTTTGAAAGGAAGATAATCATGAACAAAAATCAGCTTTTTAAGCGCATCTCAATTAACCCAAAAATCTGCGCTGGAAAGCCCTGTATTCGAGGAACCCGAATATGGGTTTCTTTAATAGTTGATAATATCGCTGCAGGAATTCCAGATAAGGAAATCCTTGCAGCATATCCTTCACTTACAAAGGAAGACATCCGCGCAGCCCTGGCTTATGCAGCGGAATTAACGCACGACCGATATATCCCCCTAACATCTAATCTCCGAGATGAAATTCAAGCTTGACGAATGCATGGATATCCGCCTGATTACCCCGTTTTGTGATGCGGGCCACGACGCTAAAACTGTTTTCGAGGAAGGCCTTTCGGGAGAGCCGGATAAGAAAATATACTCTGTAAGGTATCCTTGTCATCAAGAATCCCACACAACTCCTATGGGATGCCGAATACCTCGTAAGGAACCTCATTTCGAGACTCCGAGAGGAGGATCCGCGCGGGCATCTTTGGATAGTAGATCACCATAGAATCCGCATTTGGCCAGGAGAATAGGTACCCCACCTCCAAACCTCCCAGCGTCCTAACGTCCCTGCTGCCTCCCAGCTTTCCTCCCTGCCCGCCATCTTTTTGGATAGGTATGCATTTTAATGGGTTACACCTTTTTCGAGCTACTTTATTGGTATGATAGTTACAAGCGTTAAATAACGCAATTATGCAGCAACGTTATATATCAAGATATCAAAGGACTCATAGGTACTCTGTCTTCTTCAACAAAACGGGTTAGGGGAACGCCTATTTCAAAAGCTGAGCTGGAATTAGGGTGAAGCTTTTGGTATGGCAAGGTCTGTATATAGTGAAATCCTTGTGGTCTAATGTAAAAATACTTTTTATCTTCTTTGATTCACCAAGAACTACAAGTGTGCCATCGGCTAGATCCATAGGCAAGTCCTTGTACTTTTCCATGAGTTCACGGCAACGCGCTTGTAGCGTGATATTAAGAGAATAAACCTCCACTCCCCCTCGCAGGACGAATTCCCAAAGGTTATCCTGAGCCTTCCAAGAAAACCCCAAAAGATAAAAAGCTTCGGTAAGTACCGGCCATGTGGTAAGCAGAGAGTCTTTTATTTCCTTGAGGGCTTCGATACATGTATTGTGATAATCGTCTGAGGCATCGAAAAAAGCGACAATAGGCCCTGTATCAAGAAGGATCATCGCTTTTTTTGAAATGCCTTTCTCATAATTTTTTCGCTATCGATGGCAAGATTGCCCTTTCCGCTGAATTCCTTTCCCGCTAAATCAGCGATTAATTCGTATGGCCTTTGGGTCTTTTCAGTCAAGGCCTTACGGCAAAACTCATTAATAGAAGCCTTCAAAATGGCCGTTTTCGTGGTACCAAGAGTCCTGGCCGTCTTGAACAGTATTTCTACGGTTTCCTTGTCAAGTCTGGCACTTATAGTCATTTGGGTGTCCTCCTAAGCTACAGTAATACCAAATGTATTACAGACGGAAGATTATGTCAAGAGAAATCTGGGCAACTCCTGAGAATACAATGCAGCCGTCGCAAAAATCAGGCAGTTCAGAAATAAGTCTCGCTTGTCTTTATTTTTTGATTTATTTCGTTGTTTATCAGCGTCCCACAACCAAGCTTACCGAAAAGTGTTTACCCCGTTAAATGACTTTTGTCTTTTATTTAACTGGGGCCCTCCAAACTGACGGCGGGTAAACCCGCCACACTAAAGGCGGGCAAGCCCGCCACACTAATGGCGGATCTTCGACTTTGAGCTAAAATCGGTAAAGGAGATGTTTGTAAGATGGGGAAGTTGGAGCTGATATGTGTATTATTCTGCAAGTATTCCGGCTAATTGGCAATGAACTTAGCCCCGACATGTCGGGGAACTTTTTTGACAGGCCCGCCCTGGTGCGACTTGCTTGGAATAAGCTATTGTCGCTGTAATATTTCAGGAGATTAATTTTTGGAACTTGTGCCTATAAATCAGGTCTGGGCCAGGGATTAACACGATTAACAAGATTTTCTTTATATCCTGAACATCCCGTCTATCCTGTCTAAAAAATGGGATTTCCTATACTATCCAGTTAAATTCCGAAGGACTTATTTAACCGGGACCCGACCCCTATGTCTTTTTATAATTCACAAAATAGAAAATTCGACCTACCGCCAATTCGCTCAGAGCAATTTCTACACGAGCGTTCCCTTTCAAAAGACTTTTTGATAAGGAGCTTTCAGCTTTTATTGAGCCCTTATCCACCTATTTTACTGGGCCATTTTGCTAAAACCCGCAGAAAGAATGAGTTACTTATTTACAAATGGACGTCCCCCATAATATCACTGGGGCCTGACCCAATTCATTTACCGAAATGCGCTTTGAGCTGAAATCGGTAACAGATAGTTTTCTATAAAAAACTTTATTAACGTATTTGACGTAAATTCTTAAATATGTTATAAATTTATAAATACTTAAATACTGTTTTATTGGAGGAAAAAATCCATGAATGAAGCCATTAAATATCCGGAAGTTTATACTGTTGAGGAATTTGCCAAGATTTTTAAGGTATCTCCTGAAGCAATTAGAAACCTTATCCGCAATGGAGAAATTCCAGCCATTAAGATTGGAAAGCAATATCGGATCCCAAAAACGATAGTAGAACGTTACTTTGCTCAAGTGGCAACTCCTGAAGAGCTAGGATTTGGTATGTGGAGGGAAAAACCTGTTGATTCCCTGGGATATGTGAACAATCTCCGAGATAAAGATAAACGAACGCCAGAAAAATTCTTGAAAGATAGCCTCTCAGGAAACACGAGATGACACAAATCCCAAGTTCCTTTCTGGTAGATACAGATATTTTCATCGATTACCTTAATGGTATTTTCAGTGCAAAGCAACTCTTAGACTCCATTCAAAGTAAGGTATATTACTCAGCAGTGACTGAGAAAGAGCTCTTTCAGAAACAGGGATTATCTTCTACAGAACGCCGTCGCATTATGAACCTTGTTTCTAAGCATCGCTTGATTCCGGTGGATAATGAAATTGCGGAAAAATTTAGTCGGCTAATGGTTAAATACGCATCTCAAAATATAAGGAAGGCTGATGCATTAATCGCCGCTACCTGTTGGGACAAAAAACTTGCTTTGGCTACCAGAAATGTCAAACACTACCGTTTCATAAAGGAAATTAGACTCTTAGAAATAACCAAATCATAGGTTCATGTTGTGTTGGCCATATAAATCAGCGGATATAGTGGCAAGAAAATTACCGAAATCAGCTTTGAGCTGAAATCGGTAAAGGAGATGTTTATAAGATGGGGAAGCCGGATCTGATGTGGGTATTATTCCGCAAGCATTCCGGCTAATTGGCAATAAAATTATAAGGCTCGGACTATTAATACCTCTAAGTCTTTGAGGGCAAAACAGTTATTCAGCCTTCTGAGCTATTTATATATTTATGGATATCCACCAGATTTTACAAATTAGAGTCTTTTTCAATGGAGATTTTTTCAAAAGTTACCTTTCGAGCATGATCATTGAAGCAGACCTGGAACTGATCAAAGATACCAGTGCGTCCGAGGATGTTGAATCCTACACCAAGTCGCTCGGAGAAGCCTATAGGGGCAATTACTTTATAATCACCAATTTGCAAAGGAAGGTCGTGAAAATATGTGGGAATAAAACTCCCGTCCCCAACAACGATCATCTGGCGACGCCCCTTTTCCCAGTCGATGCCGATGCGACGAGCATCATCTA
>CAZSWT010000037.1:0-33076 GCA_964611035.1 uncultured Desulfobacteraceae bacterium | reverse complement strand
GATATCCGTTCATAATGGCCGAATAAGGGATGCCTGACTTTTTACGGGACCATCAGTCTTAATACCTAAAAATTTTATAATTGCTGCCAATGAAAACCCAACCACCTGGTACGAGTATCTTCATCATAGATCCTGTGTAGAATTTAGGAGCTTCGACCAAATTGGAGTACCTGCCCGTTCTCGCTCAGGCCCTGCCCGACGGACGGCAGGCGGGGAGGCGGGCGGGTTGGAGCGATGGGGTATTGGAGCGCCTGTTTAGTTCGCTTCTATTATTTTATCGAAAATTTCAAATGCTGTGGACAGAGCTGGATTATCATCTGATAAATTAACACTTGGATTGCCTTCATATCAAATTCGTAAAGGACATTATCTTTCGTATAAGCCCCTTTGATCACTATAAGGCAATTGTCACATAAAAAAGGGCCTTATGTTCTTAGTTAGGCCTAAACATTTAAATTATCCATTTCTCTATGATATGATTAATTCAATAGCCCTGCCTTTGTTAATATTCCTTTAACTGATATACATGCTGGCGAGTCATCTGGTAACTCAAGGAGTGATCGTCCTGAAAGATTATATTCTGCTACATTAATGTCATACTCAATTTTTCCGAGATATATTTCACCAGATTCCTCTAATTTTTTCTGTGTCTCTGTATTAAACCTGTAATTCCCCACTAAATAGAAATGAGTATACTTAATGCCTATTGACCTTGTGATATCCTTAATTCTTTCTATGTGTTTAAGTGATTTTGAGGAGGGATCCAATATCACAAATAAATCATCTATGTCTGAAACCACCTCCCTGTTTAGATGTTCTAACCCTGCAGGAGAATCAATTATGACATACTGATATGAGTTAATTACCTTGGGGATAGCACCGGAAATTATGGCATCTGGTGCACAATAACAGCCTTCAGTTAGCTTTGTCCCTAACACGAAAAGGTCAAATCTATCGCCTTCATATAAGGATTCGCTATTAAGTAAAAAATCTATCCTATCATGCACGGACATTGTTCCCCCACTGCCATCCTTTCTTGCCCCAATAACATCATATAGGACATCTGAAACAGTCTTTACCCCTTCATTTTTCAAATCAATGCCGAGCATCTCCGCTAAACTCTGATCTGGGTCCAAATCAATAAGAAACATGGGGGAAGGCAGAAAGCGGCTGGCCAAAGCCACAAAGGTTGATTTCCCGGTCCCGCCCCTACCGGTTGAAACAAGTTTCTTGCCCATCTTTTTCCTCCAAATTATTCATTTATTTATTGTATTTATTTTTAACAAGCCTATGAAAAGCATTTTATCGCGCCTCTATCTTTTCTTAATCTACCCCGTTAGAAAGCCCCGCCATTCATGCCATGGATGGTAAAGATAATTACGATATTCCTTTTAATAAGGCCTGGGTTTAATGCCCCTTCCTTTTAACGGGGTTTACGGCTTTAAACTTAAAACATTAGCCTTGTGATCAAACTCCGAAGGCCTCTATTTATGGTTCACATAACTCTGCCTTAATTAATATTTCTTTAACTGATATACATGCTGGCGAGTCATCTGGTAACTCTAAGAGTGATCGTCCTGAAAGATTGTATTCTGCCACTTCAGGGTCAGATTTAATTTTACCTAAAAAGGTCTCACTGCTGTTTTCAAGATATTCCTGGCTATCTTTATTAAAGTTATAATTAGCCAACAGGTAAAAGTTTTTATATTTAATCTTCAACTCACGGGTAATGTCTTTTACCCTGCCTATATGTTGCAGGGATTTTGAAGACGGGTCCAATATTATAAAAAAATCATCGACCTCGGATAATACCTTCCTATTTAAATGTTCTAATCCTGCCGGCGAGTCAATCACCACGTTGGAGTATTTATCTACCATCTTCGGAATAACCCCTTTAAGTATATCGTCTGGAGTGCAATAACAGCCTTTAGTCAACTTTGCACCAAGGACAATAAGATCTATGTTATTGGTCTTATATAGACAATCTCTTTCAATTACAGAAGCCATTCTCTCAAGTGCAAAACCAGGATCTCCTACTCCTCGCTTACTTTCTTCAAGGATATCATATAGCTTATCAGATATCGTATTTACTCCCTGTTCCTTTAGATCAAAGCCAAGCATATCAGCCAAGCTTTCGTCTGGATCAAGATCAATCAATAGCATTGAAGGCCTTAAATAGCGGCTTGCTAAAGCCACAAAGGTTGATTTCCCGGTTCCACCCCTTCCTGTTGAAACAATTCTTTTGGCCATTTCCCCTTCCTTAGTTTAAGATTTAGTCCATCGGACTTTTTTTATACGAAAGGTTAAACATAGTCAATTCCATGCCCGCTTCCTTATCCATAACCATGTAAGGATAATTGTCTACTATATTTCCTAAATACATAGTTAATAGATTGTTAGCGGCGCAGTAACATCCAGCGCCTCAGGCATTTTTTCTCCTTTCTGGTGCTTAAAAAATATGATCTTCTTTAGTATCAATTATATTCTAATCAATGATTGTATCACTGTCAACGATGGGGAGTGATAGACATCGTTTTCCGATCACCGAAATATGGTAAAGCCTGGCCATTGTCAATGGAAAATAGACATCGATGAACGGTTACTATTTTTACATTATTCTTGCCTTGACATTTTTTCTTATTACGGTACATTACCTATCAATCAGTTCAGGTTATCATTACCTTAGACATGGATTATAGTCGAATTATATATGCTTAAATAATTGAGGAGATTATATGGTAAAAAAAATTGATCAGATTAGAAATATAGGATTGATAGGTCATAGTGGTTGTGGAAAGACATCACTGGCAGAGGCCATTCTTTTTAACAGCAAGTCGACAAACCGATTGGGAAGGGTAGATGATGGTAATTCCATTATGGATTTTGAACCGGAAGAGATTAAAAGAAAGGCCAGCCTCAGCACTGCCTTTCATCCCTATACCTGGAAGAGCAGGAAATTCAATCTTATTGATACGCCGGGCGAAAACGATTTCCTTTCTGATACCAAGATATGTCTTCAGGCAGCAGAAGGGGCACTGGTTGTTATTGATGCCGTTGACAGTATTAAAATAGGCACAGAAAAAGTCTGGGGCTTTTCTGAAAAATATAATTTACCCCGAGTGATATTCATTAATAAACTGGACAGGGAACGAGCTGATTTTTATAAGGTTTTAGAGGAAATTGAAAGCACATTCTCTATTAAACCAACACCTATATATCTTCCTATTGGATCAGAAAATGACTTTAGTGGAATGGTAGATCTTATAAGATTAAAGGCGAATCTCTATGGCAATGATAGCTCCGGTTCCTTCAAAGAAGGGAAAATTCCAGATTCAATGGCCGAAATTGTAGCCAAATGGCGTGAGAATATGGTCGAAAACATTGTCGAGGCCAATGATGATATAATGGAAAAATATCTTGATGGACAGGAACTCACGCCAAAAGAGATAGAAGATACCTTTATAGAAGGAATGGAATCTGGCACTTTAGTGCCTGTTATTCCAGGTTCCTCCACCCTTAATATAGGTGTAAAACAACTTTTGGACATTATTGATCAATCTTTGCCATTTCCAACTGAAAGAGGAAAGATTAAAGGTCATAAAGTGGACAGTCAGGAGGAGGTAGAATTTGATGCAGTCGATGATGCCCCATTTTCAGCTTTAGTCTTCAAGACATTAGCAGACCCTTTTGCAGGGAAACTCACTCTTTTCAAGGTTATGTCTGGGAAGATAGATTCAGAATCTACCATATTTAATTCAACAAAAAAGGTAAAAGAAAAATTAAGTCAGTTATTATTGATCGAAGGTAAAAAGCAAACCCCTATCAATACAGTTAGTGTTGGAGATATAGCAGCTGTGGCTAAGCTAAAAGAGACCACAACTGGCGATACTATTTGCCAGGTAAACAATCCGATCGTTATTAGACCAGCCGAGCCATTACTGCCAACTATTTCTTTCGCTATAGAGGCGACAGAAAAAGAGAATGAGGATAAAGTTTACTCTTCTCTGGCCAGATTGGTTGAAGAAGATCCCACTCTTAAAGTAGACAGAGATCAATCAACTTCAGAGATTATCCTATCCGGTACAGGTCAGATTCATCTGGAGAATACAAAAGACAAATTAAAGAGGAAATTTGGTGTTGAAATTAAGCTTAATACTCCTAAGGTCCCTTATAGGGAAACCATCAAAAATTCAAGAGAGAAGATAATATATAGACATAAGAAACAGTCTGGAGGCAGGGGTCAGTTTGCTGAGGTTCATTTTGATATCTCTCCTTTGAAAAAAGGAGAGGGATTTGTGTTTGATGAGGCATTAACTGGGATGAATGTACCCAGAAATTTTGTTCCAGCCGTTGAAAAAGGAATAATAGAGGCTATGAAGAGTGGAGTTATGGCAGGATATCCAGCTGTAGATCTAAAAATTCGATTTTTTGACGGAAAATCTCATGATGTTGACTCATCCGAAATGGCCTTTAAAATTGCATCTTCCATGTGTTTTAAAAAGGCCTTCCAGGAGGCTACACCGATTCTTTTAGAACCGATTATGAGTATGGAAATAACTGTTCCAGAAGATGTTATGGGAGATGTAATAGGTGATCTTAACGGTAGGAGAGGAAGAGTTTTAGGCATGGATAGCGATGGGAAACACCAGATCATAAAGGCTGAGGTACCTATGGCTGAGGTTTTAAGATATTCATTTGATCTGACATCCATAACAGGCGGCAGGGGTAGTTTTCAGATGAAACAGTCTCATTATGAAGAGGTTCCTGCCCAACTGGCAGAGAAAATAGTAGCTGCCTCTAAGGAAGAGGGAAAGTAATGGTGGTTTATAGATGATGATAAAGGCCGGGGTTTTAACAATTAGCGATAAGGGATTTGAGGGAAAGAGAGAGGATGAATCAGGGCCCTTAGTTGCTGAAATATTGACAAAGGCCGGTTACATAGTTGAAAAGCAGAGCATTGTTCCAGATGATTGTGAAAAGATTGTGGAGTGTTTGACTATGTGGGTTGATAAAGAAGACCTCAGGTTGATTGTAACAACAGGAGGTACCGGAGTGAGCCCTACCGATATAACACCTGAGGCTATGCTCAAGGTAATCAAATATCAAATACCTGGTATGGCTGAGGCGATGAGGGCTGCAAGCCTCACAAAGACCCCTCATGCCATGCTTTCCAGAGCAATAGTTGGTGTAAGGGGAGACAGTCTGATTATAAATTTACCAGGAAGTCCTGAGGGCGCAAAGGAAAATCTGGCTGTTCTTTTACCAGCCTTAAATCATGGGCTTGACAAAATTTCAGGGGATATGAGCGATTGCTCTCAACATTAAAATCTTGTAACTCAGGTTGTCAGGTTCCCGGTTCAAGGTTCACGGTTGGCTCATTTTTTTATATTCCTTGAGCCTGTCGAGAGCCGTTCGGCCTTGAGCTCACGGCCGAAAGGCCTCCAGGTCGAACGAGTAATTGATGAATCCACGAACTGCATCACGTGTCCTCCTAACTTTTTCATAAAGATTTTTGCATTCGTTGGACGATATGTATTCTTAAGGGGTTATTAGGTCAAGGTTTCTTGATGAAATCTAGATTGTTTACCTTATTTTCATACTTGTCCCCGCCTGCCGTCTGGCGGGCAGGTATGTTCATCGTTTTCTAACCTTGAACCCCGCCTGCCGTCCGGCGGGCAGGCGTGAACCTTGGAACTTTGAACCTGAATAGTAACAAAATCTTTACTTATAATCATAAGGGATAACGCAGTCAAGTTTGCTTAAGAGCCACTTTGAAAACTTGGCGTAATTAAAATTTCTAAGCCAGTAGTAAACGCTTTGCTGATTATAGTTATAATACAAAATCGATTTTCCTTATGAAAAAATAATATGTTCTTTGTCGATTTGAAAGAGCTTAAGAAACGCCAACCATCATCAGGCATTTTGTTGATAAAGTAGCTGATGAGAGAATTTGATTTCACCTTCCCTGAAAAAGTAAGAATTCCGGTCGTAAATTCGCTTGTTCGGAAAACAAAGGATTTTTCCTTTTGAAGCCTAAGTTCTTTTGGAACCGGCACATCCTCAAAATCATAATAAAGAGAGATTGATGCTTCTTCGGTTTCTTTTGACTGTTGGGATTCTCCAAGAGGGGTCGCTTTTTCGGATAAGGACTGTGTAGCACATCCAGAGATAAAGACAAAAACAAGCATATGTAAAACAACTCCCATCAAAACCCTAATCCTCTTCACTTTTTTCATCCTTATACCTCCTACTTTTTATTTTCTATAACATAGAGACTAAAAGAAATCTATTCGATTTTTCACCTTTGCAATTGTCCCCTTTAAACAAAGATAAAAAAGGTAATTTCTTCTTGACTAAGGATTTCCTCATGCCTATACTTCCACCGACCTAAAGGAAAAGAGCAGAATTTGATGCATTAGCATTGTTTAGCGTGATTATTTAAGAATATTTGACAAAGCAGGGATTGTTTACATAGAAAATTGTTAATTCATTTATGAGGCACATAAATGAGAAATAAAGGTTTGATTCTATTTTTATTTTTAATAGTTTTTATTGCTTTTTCCTTTCCAGTGTTTGCAGCAGAAAATTCTCATCAAGTGGCTCACGAGCACATCAACTTAGGTGAGATTCTCTCCCTTTATAGCACAATTCCATTTATTGGGATCTTGCTTTCAATTGCCTTATTCCCTCTTTTTGCCCCGGAATTCTGGCACTATCACTTTGGAAAGGTCGCAGCCTTTTGGGCTATTGCCATAGCCGTCCCCCTTTTAATTGCTTATAAGGGAGCGGCCCTTCACAGTTTTCTTCATATTATGATAGCAGATTACGTCCCCTTTATTATACTCCTCTGGGGCCTTTTTACTATCTCTGGAGGTATATTGCTTAAAGGGAGTCTGAGGGGAACACCCGTGGTAAATACCATTATGATTATCATAGGAACTGCTTTAGCTTCCTGGATGGGAACAACCGGAGCGGCCATGCTACTCATAAGGCCATTTTTACGGGCCAATAATTATCGAAAAAACAGGGCCTTCATGGTGGTCTTTTTCATATTTCTTGTGGCAAATATTGGTGGATCACTGACACCAGTGGGTGATCCCCCACTTTTCCTGGGATTCCTGCATGGTGTTCCCTTTTTCTGGACATTTGCCATCTTGCCTCATATGCTATTTACTGCTTTGATCTTATTGGCTATCTATTTCGCCCTTGATACCTATTATTACAGAAAAGAAGGGTTTAATAAGAGCCGAATAGATGAAGGAGAAAAAGAGCCAATAAGGTTAGTTGGTAGCTATAATTTTATATTTTTAGCCGGAGTTGTCGGCTCCGTTATACTCAGTGGATTGGTAGATTGGGGAGAGGTAAATACTTTCGGTATACATAGAAGTATTCAAGAATGGGCGAGGGATGGTTTTATTATCCTCATGGGCATTCTTTCGCTGATATTTACCTCTTCTAAGATACGGGAAGACAATGAGTTTACATGGTTTCCTATTCAAGAGGTGGCTTATCTATTTGCCGGGATATTTGTAACAATGACCCCATGCCTTCTTCTCCTTCTTGCAGGAACTAAAGGGGCGCTTGGCTTTATTGTTGGTGCTGTAAAGGAGCCTTTTCACTACTTTTGGATCACTGGGCTCTTGTCAAGTTTCCTGGATAATGCTCCCACCTATTTAACCTTTTTCACAAGTGCGCTGGGCAAATTTTACGCAGGTGTACCTGAGTCAACAGCAGTTTCTAAGTTAATCGCTGAAAATCCTGTATTTCTGATGGCTATTTCTGCAGGTGCTGTTTTCTTTGGGGCTAATACCTATATTGGAAATGCACCTAATTTTATGGTGAGATCCATTGCAGAAGAAGCTGGTACACCCATGCCGAGTTTCTTTGGGTATATGTTAAAGTACTCTATTGTTTTTTTAGTTCCTGTCTTTATTCTTGTAACCATCATTTTCTTTTAACATCATCCTTTGGATATGGTTTTTTTGGTCTTTTTCAGGACCCTGATATCGGAAATCCGAGTTAATGGATATTGACCATTTTTATCTTTCTCGAGATATTTAACCATATCCCAGATAGTATTAAGGGCTATCGAGACACCTACAAGGGCCTCCATTTCTACACCTGTCATAGCCTCAGCCTTTACCAGACAGTTGGCCTCAATAAAATCGTTGCCAATAGAAAAATTCAACTCAACCGTATTTAATGGGATCTGATGACAATGGGGAATCAAGAGGTAGGTCTGTTTGGCAGCTCTCATGGCCGCTATTTCAGCAACCAACAGAGGGTCCCCTTTTTTAACCTGATTTTCCTTTATTTTCTTTATTGTTCCAGGTAAGAGGATTACTTTCCCTGAAGCAACCGCCTGTCTTAAAAGAACCTTCTTTCCGGTGATATCAATCATGCCCATAGCATAGAAGTGCCTAAAGTGAGGTAAAGCCCGCCCTGGCGCGATGTACTTAAATCAAACTATTAAGATTATAAGGCGTATGTGCTCGTATCAACCTGCTAAAATTATAGGCCAGGCCTGCCCGCCATCTGGCAGGCGGGTCTGGGCCAGGGTTATAAGTGACTAAAGTTGGGGAATTCAAAATTAAATCAAGTTTCAAGCCCGCCCTGGTGCGACTTCCATGTATTATGCTGATGGGATAATAATATTTATAAGTGCAAGCTGTTGCAATAAATCAAGCAAACCAGGTCTGGGCCAGGGTTTCCAATTTCAAACATAGATGGCCTTGATGGATCGGTAGACTGTTAATTATCATCATCTTGAGTTTTGATAGGAGGGATCTTGATAAATTTTATTCCCTCTTCTTTTAGAATTTCCTCTTCTCCTACTGTAGCAGATCCCCGTATATTCCTCTTTTCTGCTACGCCATAATGCATTTTCAGGGCCTCCTTCGCAAAATCAGTTCCGACATCGTCAAAATTATTTTTTATATACTTCATTACACCCGTGGCGAGTTTTTTATAATCAGGCTCAATCTCTCTCGGTTTTTCTTCTCCTTGGCTACTCTTGATGGCTACCGGAGAGAGCACCCTGCTTATATTTGTACTTTTACAAAAGGGGCATGTGATCATTCCCTTGGAATTTTGCTTGGTAAATGATTCGAGATCCTTGAACCAGCCTTCAAAGCTGTGTCCATTTGAGCAACTTAGGTCAAATACAATCATTTTATCACCAATAAAAAATTTCGTATAAATTCAGCCACCAAGTCACAAAGCCACGAAGAAATGATTATGTCTTTTTTTAAAAATGATGTTTGAAGGATTATATAATAATCTTGGTGTCTTAGTGTCTTTGTGGCCTAACTATTACCTTTTTTCTTATTCAGCATAGAGTACAGCTAATATCTTTGTCTTTTCTCTACCATGACATTTTACCAGATGTGAAACAGTTGAATCGTAATAAATAGCATCGCCTGGTTCAAGAAGATGGGTCTCTTCTCCCAGGTGAACCTCCATTATGCCTTCCAGGACAAATATAAATTCCTGACCATCATGAGAAGAAGGTTCTTCAACATCAGATGGCTCCAGTGTTACCAGAAAAGGTTCCATATGCGGGTCTTTTTTGTGAGGAGCCAGGGATATAAATTCGTATCCATAGGTATGGCTTTTTTTAGAGTCAAATCTGGATATGAGCTTCTGGTCATTTTTTCGTACAATTGTGTAAGGAAGGTCTTCAGCACCTGATATAAAATAGCCCATTTTCATTTCAAGTGCCTTTGCCAGCTTGATAATGGAACCCAAGGGTGGAGATATCTTTCCTTTTTCTATCTCCATTAAAAACTCAGGTTGTAATCCTGTTCTCTGGGAAATATCTTTCAAGCTCAAACCCTTTTTTTCTCTAATCTCTTTGACAGTTTCACCAACCCTTAAAATGATCTCACCTTCAGAAGGAACTTTACCAGTGCTATCCGCAAGGTATTTTTCTTCATCTTTTGCAGAAAAGTGACTGAGGTCATCTAAAAAATCTTGATATTTATCAGCTTCAGGACCTCTTTTTTTCTCATCCATAATCCTCTCCTTTAATTGAATAAGAAGGCTTTTATTTTAATAACAACATAACACCCTTGTGCTTTGCTGTCAATGGGAGATAGGATTTTTAGTGAAACTAAAATCGTAACCGTTCACAGGTTCAGAGGGGTTAGGGAAAAAACGTAGTTTGGATACAAGAATACAACCCTTGAATTCTGTCGAAGATCCCGCTTGGCGGGGAACCTTTGAACCGTGAACCTTTGAACCCGTGAACGGTTACAATCTTTTTTTATTACAATTTCAAGAAATTCTTCCTTGCTATATTCATCTATTGGTAGTATGTAACATGGCTTTCATTTGAGCGAGTCCTGTTGAGATGTTACACTCAAGGTAAAGGGCTGTATTACTTACAAAAGGAGCTGTTGATGGATGATGATATTCAATACTTAAGAAACATAGGTATCAGTGCCCATATTGATTCAGGTAAAACCACCCTGACAGAAAGAATACTTTACTATACAAAAAGGATATTTGCCGTCCATGAGGTAAAGGGGAAAGATGGGGTTGGTGCCACAATGGATTCTATGGAGCTGGAAAAGGAGAGAGGCATTACTATTTCCTCTGCAGCCACTTACTGTGAATGGAAGGGGTATAAGATTAATATTATCGATACACCTGGGCATGTTGATTTTACCATTGAAGTTGAGCGTGCACTCAGGGTTCTTGACAGTTCCATACTGGTACTGTGCGCGGTAGGAGGTGTGCAATCCCAGTCCATTACTGTTGACCGGCAGATGAACAGGTATAAAGTGCCAAGAATGGCTTTTATCAATAAATGTGATAGAGCAGGCGCCAACCCGTATCGTGTAGTAGACCAGCTCAGGGAAAAGTTGAATCATAATGCTGTGCTTATGCAAATACCTATAGGACTGGAGGGAAATTTTTCTGGTGTGATAGATCTGGTTTCCATGAGGGCTATCTATTTTGAAGGACCATTTGGTGAAAACCTTAAAATAAGACAGATTCCATCTGCCTTCCTTGAAGAAGCCACCTCAAAAAGAGAGGACTTGCTGGAGGCTGTTTCCATGTTTTCAGATGACTTGATGGAGGCGATTTTCGAAGATAGAGTAAATGAAGAATTGATCATTAAGGCAGTAAGGAAAGGCACACTTTCGAGACAGCTGACACCTGTTTTTGTTGGATCAGCATATAAAAATATCGGGGTTCAGCCTCTGCTCGATGCTGTTACAAATTATCTCCCTTCGCCGGCAGAGGTAGAAAACAGTGCATTGGACATGGATCAGGGAGAAAAAGAAGTATCAATTTCTAATGACCCTAATAAACCCTTAGTGAGCTTGGCATTCAAATTGGAGATAACCCCATATGGGCAACTCACCTATCTCAGGATCTATCAGGGTTCCCTTAAAAAAGGTGATGATCTGATAAATACGAGAACAAGGAAAAAGATCAAAGTAGGGAGGCTCATCCGTATGCATGCCGATGAAATGGAGGATATCCCAAGGGCTGGTGCAGGAGACATTGTTGCCCTTTTCGGGGTTGACTGTTTTTCGGGGGATACCTTTACTGATAGTATCTTAAACTATACGATGACTTCAATCTTTGTTCCGGAACCGGTGATTTCCCTGACTGTATCACCAAAAGATAATAAATCTAATACCAATATGGCTAAGGCTTTGGGCCGATTCATCAGAGAAGATCCTACATTTCAGTCTTGGGTAGACAAGGAGTCCGGCCAAACTATTATCTCCGGAATGGGAGAATTACATCTTGAGATATATGTGGAAAGAATGAAAAGAGAATTTGGGGCTGAGGTGGATACAGGGATTCCCCAGGTAGCCTATAGAGAGACCATCTCACGGCGGGTGGAGTTTAATTATATTCATAAAAAGCAGACAGGTGGAGCAGGCCAATATGGTCGGGTTGCCGGATTTATGGAACCCTTAAAAGAAGGCACATATGAATTCATAAGTGCGGTGAAAGGAGGCGTCATCCCTACTGAATTTATTCCTGCAGTTGATAAGGGCTTTAGATCCTGCCTTAAAAAGGGTCTTTTGATAGGATATCCAGTTCTCAGGATAAAAATGACGGTTAATGATGGGCAACATCATGCAGTTGATTCTTCCGAAAGAGCATTTATTCAAGCTGCCATAGGTGCCTTTAAACAGGCCTATGTTAAAGCCAAGCCTGTGATTCTGGAGCCGATTATGAGGGTAACTGTAGAGGGTCCATCTGAATTCCAGGGGAATATAATGTCTTCAATCAATCAGCGCAGGGGATTAATTATGAGCTCGGCAGAAGATGGGGTATTTACAACCGTTGAGGCAGAGGTTCCTCTGGCGGAGATGTTTGGATATGCTACAACCTTAAGATCAATGAGTCAAGGAAAGGCAGAATTTGCTATGGAGTTTTCCAGATATTCAAAGGTACCTGTATCAGTAGAAGAGGAGTTAAAATTAAGATATAAGGATCTTCTCCAAATTAGTTGGTCAAGATTAAGGCTTAAATCTTATTTGATTAATGATTTCAGTAGGTATAGCTTTTAAAAGCAACTCCGATAATGGGTACCTACCAGGCTCATCATAGCAGTTGCCTATAAAAGTAATTTCCTGTTAATACTTAATTTCTGGAGTAACATTATCACCTAACAATATGGCCTAATTAATCAAAAAGGTTAATGGTGAAATTACATTTAATTTCAATATGTTGTATTTTGGTAAATCATTTTTCTACCAACTAATTTGGAGAAGAACCAGATATAATAAAAAATCATAGCCGTTCAGCACCATTTTTATAATTGGGCTGGTGCAATCCGCCTAAGGCGGACTCCCCCAGCCCCTGATATTAACAAACGCTTATAAAAACCAAAGAGGGGGGAAGCATGAAAGATTTTTTAAAGGTCAGCCCTTTAAAGATACTGGAAAGCTCAGCCTATAAAGAATTGGGCAAAGGTAATTTAGGGGTACTCATAGCCCGGGCAGGTGTCGGTAAAACCTCATGTCTCATCCATATTGCATTTGATAAGCTCTTTCGTGAGGAAAAGTTAGTGCATGTTTCCCTCAAGGATGCACCAGAGAAAGTTGTCGCGCATTATAATGCTATTCTCTACGATCTTGTTACGGTCCTGGAGATGGAAAATGAACATGAGGCTCGCGCCCGCTTGGATAAAAACCGGATAATCTTTGCCTATTTAAAAGAAAGCTTTGATCTTAATAGGCTTCACAAAAGCCTTACTAGCCTGGTGAGTGAGGTTAATTTTATACCAAACACCCTTATTATTGATGGTGTTGATTTCGCTGATGCTGGCAGGGATATATTTGAGGGATTTAAAAAAATAGCGAAAGAATTTGACCTCGAGGTATGGTTTTCAGCCCTCTCACATAGGCATATTACTGAGAAAAATGAAAAAGGGATTCCCTTTCCATGTAACAAGCTGGACGACCTATTCAGCCTTATTATCCAGCTATCATCTACTGAATCAGGGATCTTCTTGAAACTTTTAAAGGACCACGACATAGAGCCTATACCTGATATCATGTTAAGGCTTGATCCAAACAATTTTTTAGCAATGGAATAACTAAATAGTACCTAAATTCACAATTCAAAATCCTCAAAAATAGGGGATATACTTGTGTTAATAGCATTTTTCATTGCTATAACATAGTCCGGCCTGAGGTTATCCTGCCAACCAGGCATTCCACCTTTCCATACATAAGCCACTAACTCATGAAAGGCGGCCTTGCTAAAGAGAAGCTCAGCTATTTTTACCCTCTCTGATTTAGCTTCTACCTCCACCAAAATCTTGACTGGTTGGCCCCATTGGTTAATTAGTTTTTCTACCACTGCTCTATTTGCTTTTCCATCCAATTTTTGCTTGAACTCCTCAGGACTCTGAGGAAACGGAAAAAGTTGATAAACAGCTCCTATAAAGCCTCTTAGATCTATACCATGGATTGCACCCATAAGGTTACCTATATCCCTAGATCTCTCAATTACATATCCCGGTAAGACAAAATTATCCACCTTATGGTCCTTCCATGAAGCTATTTTTTCTACCGTATTACAGAAGAAATGGGCAAAAAAGAAGTGTTTCTCCAAGAGGAGAAGATCGGTATCAATGTTAAAAAAGCCAAAGGCAATCCGGCCATGACTTAGGGAATGAAATTCTAATGGCAAGAGGCCTCCTTTCATTTTTTTCTTGCATCTAAAAATTTATGGAGTATATCTTACCTTCCAACTAACAATAAAATCAATCTTAAACAAAGAGGCCAAAGTGAAGATTGTTATGGTTGGTGGCGGTGGTGCATGTATTGTCGGTGCAAATACCCTAAGGGTTCTGGGTAACCCTGCACAGATTGATATTTATACAAGAAGGGATAGTACTGCTTATACACCATGTGAACAACCTTTTGTGCTTAGGGATATATTGTCCTTTGATGATATGTTTTATGCGACACCTCCATGGTTTGAGAGAAAGAGGATAGGCTTGCATACAGAAAAGAATGTTGATTCTATTGATAGAGAAAAGAAGATTATTAAAGTTGATGGAGAAGAAATACCCTATGACATATTGGTAATTAATACTGGGGCCAGGAATAAAATGCCGGATATTCCAGGTTTAATTGGAGATAGGATTCAATATCTTACCACAGAATTAAACAGTGCTAAAAAGATAGAGTCGATCATGCCCAAAGGAAAAAGAGCTGTTATCCTTGGTGGAGGCATAATAGGGTTAGAGATGGCTGAAACACTGATAAAAAAAGGTTATTCGTCTGTTTCCATGATAGTATCCTCTGCCAGCCTCCTCTCCCAGCAACTTGACCCTGATATGGGTGAAAAATTCTATCATGTTTTAAAAGATAAAAGGGTATCACTGTACTTTTCTACATCTGTTGTTAGAGCAGAGTCTGGGAAAGATGAGATCAAACTCTTTCTCTCAAATAGTGAAACAGTTGAGGCAGATTGGGTTCTTGTAGCCAAAGGGATTATTCCAGATGTGGACCTGGCACGAGATGCTGGATTAAAAATTGGTAAAACCGGAGGGATTGAAGTGAATCAGTACCTTCAAACAAGTGATCCTAATATCTATGCAGGTGGAGATTGCATTGAAGCATGGAATATGTTAAATGGAGAAAAAACAATCACCGCCCTGGCAACACACTCCAACAGGAATGGAAGGGTTATTGGGAGAAATATTCAATTCGCTAATACCGTGCCTTTCTTGGGATCATTAAATACCTTCGGGGCGGAAATTTTTGGAACCACTATTGTATCTGCGGGGATAAAAGAAACTGTAGCAAAGAAAGAGGGCTTGGAGGTTTTATCAATTGTTAGAAAGGCGACAACTCGAAAGAAAATGTTTAATGGAGAAGATTTCTGGGTTAAGTTGGTTGCTGATTCAAATAAACAGACCTTGCTTGGCGTCCAAATGTTGGGTCCACGGGAGGTCAGCAGGATAGGTGAGAGGGTTCTTCTGATGATAGGCGAAGAGATTCCTTTAGCAAGAATCTCTCAATATGAAACTATCTTTAGCCCCCCTTTAAGCAATGCATACGATCTGATAACAAACGAGGTAGATATTCTTATTGGTGAGTTGCTAAAAATGGGAAAATCTGTTAAGTGGTAATGTCCGTTGATAGTTGCAAGTGGTCTGTAGCAAAAAAACCTTACAATTCGTTAGCCCATTTAAATAGGTAAAAAGAGTTTTACATCACATAATCGGTTAACAATAAAAATACAACTAACCACTGACAAAGGACAACGGACATTACATGTTAAATGGGATTAGGTTGAAATTAATAGGCATTCTCCGCATAGCTCTGCGGTAAAGCGTGACAAAACAATCAATAGGAAACTAAAGGAAATAATAAAATGTCAAAGGTGTGTGAAATATGCGGCAAAAGACCGGTTGTAGGCAATAACGTAAGCCATGCGCACAATAAAACAAAACGGCGCTGGTATCCAAATCTCCAAACCTTGAGAGTTAAAGTAAAAGGACAGACCAAAAAAATCACAGTATGCACGCGGTGTTTAAGGTCCGGTCTGGCATATAAGTAAGGAGTAGGCAGTAGGCAATAAGCAGTTTTTATCAAACATTTTTTTCCTCCATACTTCCTACTGTTTTTTCAAATTCGCTCTACCTTTAGGACCTCCTTAATCTTTTTTATTTTTGAGATAATATCTCTTAATTGAGCGTAATCAGAGATTTCAATAGTGAAGGTGGATATTCCCTTTTTATCAATAGTTGTCTGCACATTTGCGTCTAAAATATTAGCCTCGCTTTGCGTAAATATAGCACTTAAAGTCGATAGCATACCCTTTTTAGCGATATTGGTAACCTTTAATTTTGCTAAATAAGTCATATCTTCGGAAGGTTCCCATTCTACTTCTACTAACCGATCTGGGTCAACATCTTGAATGTGCCGGCATTTTTTTGAATGAATGGTGACTCCCCTGCCTCTGGTAATATAACCTATAACTGATTCGCCGGCTAGTGGGTGGCAACACTTTGCAAAGCGAATAAGCATATCACTCATCCCTTTAACCTTAATCCCAGTGTCTCCTTTTTTTCTTTTTATCTTGTGAACTATCTTCTGGACAAGGCCCTCTGTCTTATCCTCTTTTATCCCTAAATGGGGAACGAGTCGGTTAAGAACCTGCTTTGCTGAGACTTTACCATAACCAATATTAGCCAAAAGATCGTCTACACTGTTTAATGAAAATTTATGGACCACATCTAAAAGCTGCTCGCTGCTGAAATGTTTGGTTAAATTTAGGTTAAATTTTTTAAGCTCCTTTTCCAGGATGTCTCTTCCGATAGTTATACTCTCTTCCCTTTCTTCTTTTTTTATCCATTGTCTAATCCTGGTCTTGGCAGTAGATGTCTTTACAAACTTTAGCCAATCCTTACTGGGTTTATGATTTTTTGAGGTAAGAATCTGAATTATATCTCCAGTTTCAAGCTGATGGGTTAAGCGGACTATTTTTTCGTTTATCTTAGCACCTATACATCTATTCCCAATCTCTGAGTGGATACTATAAGCAAAATCAATAGGGGTTGCTCCCTTGGGAAATTCCTTTACCTCACCTTTAGGCGTAAAAACATAGACCTCATTGCTAAAAAGATCCAGCCTCACTGTTTCTAAAAATTCCTTTGGATTAGTCAGGCTTTTCTGCCATTCCAGCAACTGCTTCATCCATGCATATTGAGTATGCGTTTCTTTGCCTGATTCATATCCTTCTTTATATCTCCAGTGAGCAGCAATTCCCTCTTCGGCGATTCTGTCCATATCCCATGTTCTTATCTGTATCTCCATTCTTTCACCCAGAGGGCTAATTACTGTGGTGTGCAAAGACTGATACATATTGGCCTTGGGTAGAGAGATATAATCTTTAAAACGACCTGCTACAGGGTTCCACATGGAATGGATCAGGCCTAAAACCTCATAGCAGTCCCTTACAGAATTTACTATTAACCTGAATGCCAGGATATCATATACCTGGTCTATATTCAGATCCTGCTCCATCATCTTTTGATAAATGCTATAAAAATGCTTATGTCTCCCTTTTATCGTGGCTTTTATATTGGCCTCACTTAATTTTCTGCTTAGCATTTCTTTTATCTCTCGAATAAATTTTTCCTGCCCCTCTTGCCTCTGGGCAATGCCTAATCTTATATCCTTGTAAATTTTTGGCTCGAGATAAAAAAGGGATAGATCCTCCAAGGTTGATTTCAGCCAATAAATACCCATCCTTCCTGCAAGAGGTGCATAAATATCAAGGGTTTCCCTTGCAATAGCTTCCTGTCTTTCAGGTGGTTGAAAGCCGAGGGTCTGCATATTATGTAATCGATCTGCCAGTTTAACGATAATTACCCTGATGTCAGAAGACATAGCAAGAATCATCTTTCGTATATTTTCTGCCTGCTGTACCTCTTTGCTTAAAAAATGTATCTTACTGATTTTGGTTACACCATCTACTATGCCTGCCACCTCTTTACCAAACATTTGTTCAATGTCTGACAGCTCAGTTAATGTATCCTCAACTGTATCGTGAAGAAGACCGGAGGCGACACTAACTTCATCCATCTTCATTTTGGTAAGAATTCCAGCAACTTCTAAGGGGTGGGTAAGGTAAGGCTCTCCTGATAAACGGACTTGTCCCTTGTGAACCTTGGCCGAATATACGTATGCCTTTTCAATCAGACCTATATCTGCGATAGGATGATACGAGAGAATTTCTGAGGTTATGTTATTTAAGCGAATCATAGAGGCCTTGGACAACCTCCTTTATCGCTTCAGGGGTTTTGTCTATAGATAGAAATCTGAGATCTGGCTTCGAACGTAACTTAATCTCAATAGAATCACTTTTAAGTGTTCTTAAACTGACCGCAGCCCTGACAGGTATGCCTAAAAGATCAGCATCCTTGAGCTTGAAGCCTGGCCTTTCATCCCTATCGTCGAGAAAGACTGCGAGGCCTAAATTGGTTAGATGCTGATATAAATTTTCAGCCACTTTTCTCACAGTGGTTTCATGTATTTCAAGGGGCAGGATGGTTACCTCAAAAGGAGAAATCGATATAGGAAATATAATACCGTTCTCGTCGCGACTTTGTTCAATAATTGCTGCAACGACTCTGCCGATACCTATACCATAACATCCCATAATAATCGGAATTTCTCGGCCATTCTTATCCAGAAAGTTGGCCTTAAGGGCGGTAGAGTATTTGGTCCCTAACTTAAAGACCTGGCCAACCTCTATTCCCTTACCAAATACTAACTTCCCTCCACACCGAGGACACGGATCAGATGAAGTTATCATTCTTAAATCTGCATATTGCTCTACCTGAAAATCCCTGCCTTCATTTACATTGAGGACATGCTTATCATTCTTATTTGCCCCCATTATCATATTCTTCATTTCCTTAACGGCAAAATCAGCAAGTATCCGTATCTTTAAGCCAATAGCCCCTGCAAATCCCATTGGGGCACCAGTTACATCAAATACAGTTTCTGGATCTGCCATAGTAAGCTCTTGAACATTAAGTACATTTCTGAGCTTGGTTTCATTCAGCTCATGATCTCCTCTTACTAAGGCGGCTATTGGTCCATGCTCAGTTTGATAGATGAGGGTTTTTACCAGTTTTTGAGGACCAATGGATAAAAATTTAGTCACCTCGTCTATGGTTCTCATTTCAGGTGTATCTACGATTTGTAGGTCTTCTTCTTTCTCAATATTTTTAGAATCAGACTCCCGTAGTCTTACCTCGGCTTTTTCTAAGTTAGATGCATACTTACAATCTTGACAGCTTACAATATCATCTTCACCACTATTTGATAAGACCATGAATTCGTGAGAAAAGCTACCACCTATAGGTCCTGTATCTGCCTCGACTGCCCTGAACTTTAGCCCGCATCTTTTAAAGATAGCCTCGTAAGCAGCGTACATTTTTTCATAGCTCAGATTGGAGCCCTCTTCATCTATGTCAAAGCTATAGGCATCTTTCATGATAAATTCCCGTGCTCTCATGATGCCGAATCTCGGCCGAATTTCATCCCTAAATTTCGTCTGGATCTGATACAGGTTAATAGGCAGTTGTTTGTATGAATGGATTTCCCTTCGTGCTAGGTCAGTAATTACCTCCTCGTGGGTGGGACCCAAGCATGATTCTCTTTTGTGTCGATCTTTAAACCTTAAAAGCTCTGGCCCATAATAATCCCATCGACCGCTTTCCATCCATAAATCACCTGGCTGTACCCCTGGAAGTAAAAGTTCAATAGCGCCAGCCCTATCCATCTCTTCCCTGACAATAGCTTCTGTATTCTTAATGGCTAATAGGCCATAAGGAAGATAGGTATAGATTCCTGCTGCTAGTTTTCTGATCATGCCAGCCCTGAGCATTAATTGATGACTTACGATCTCAGCCTCTGCTGGTATCTCTTTTACTGTAGGAATGAAGAATTGTGAATATCGTCTCGAAATAGATGTCATAATAGAAGGTTGATTATTGACTATTGATGATTGAAAATCTAAAATATTTGCTACAATTTAGCCACAAACCCGCCTGCCGTCCGGCGGGCAGGTTATCACTAATTATCACGAACAATTATTTAAGAATTTTTTTATACAGAATTTTATTATCATTTGTGCCCATTCGTGGCCGAATAGTTACAAATCGTCAATCGAAAATATTCATTCGTTTATCATCTTTCTAACTTCTTCAATAAGAACCCTGGCAAGATCCAGCTCTGGAACTTTTTTAACCACCCTGCCCCTCTTAAATAATGTGCCGTTGCCCTGTCCTCCAGCAATACCAATGTCAGCCTCTCTTGCCTCACCAGGTCCATTTACAACGCACCCCATAATAGCTATTTTAATAGGGGTTGTAATCTGAGTCAGATCATGTTCAATTTTATCAACCAATGTAAAAAGATCTATTTTACATCTTCCACATGTAGGGCAAGATATAATTTCCGCTCCTCTCTGTCTTAGACCCAGGGCCTTTAAAATTTCATATGCAACCCTAACCTCGTCAACTGGATCATGCGTTAGAGAAACTCTAATCGTATCTCCAATACCCTCTAATAACAATAATCCTATCCCTATAGAGTTTTTAACAGTCCCTGATATTAGGGTCCCGGCCTCGGTTACGCCTAAATGTAAAGGATAGTCAACCTGCTGGCTTAAAAGCCTGCATGCAGATATCGTTTGTAAGACATCTGATGATTTCAGTGAAATTTTAATTAAATGGAAATCTAAATCCTCCAGGAGCTTTACATGACTCATGGCACTCTCAACCATGGCTTCTGGTGTTGGATGATTATATCTTTTTAAAATAGCCTTGCTAAGAGAGCCAGCATTGACCCCAATCCTTATAGGGATAGAACAGCTTCGAGCAGCAGTAACAATTTCTTGAATTTTTTTCTTTCCACCAATGTTTCCTGGATTCAATCTTAGCCCATTCGCACCGTTTTCTATAGCTGCCAAGGCAAGCTTATAGTCAAAATGAATATCGGCAATAATCGGAATAGATACCTGAGATTTTATATCTTTAAGTGCAGACGCGGCTTCCATGTCTGGCACCGCCAGGCGAACAAGTTCACAGCCAGCATTTACTAATCTTTCTATTTGTTTTACCGTAGCAGCTACATCCTGAGTGGGGGTATTGGTCATGGACTGCACCACTACAGGGCTTTCACCACCTACCTTAACCCCTCCTATATTTATTTGTCTGCTAAAACGTCTCTTCATTGTCCGCCCTTTTCACACCCAAACTAACTAAATAGATATTACCCTGTCAAGACGATTTATCCTTATCCTTAAATCACAATAAAAATACATAAAGCATGCACAAACGCCCTTATAAACAATATCTCTCTTTCACTTCTCTGCTGATTTCCGGTCAATATAAGAGAAGAGAAGGGAGATATAATGATTTTCTCTTGCACTATATAGCCAAATTCTGATAAATTTATATATTATTGGCAAAATTAATATACAAAAATGTAATGCTTTACTTTTGCTAAAAGCCAAACACTTACAAACGTGACTATAAAAACCCATATATTAAGGAGGCAAGCATGTCTGAAGAGGAAATACAGGGTCAAGGATTTGTTATTAAAGATAAAAGAGCTTTTGATGCTAAGGGAGAGGTAAAGGATAAATCTGAAAAGACTGAGATAGGAAAAGATAAGGGCAAGGAAAAGCCCAAGGAGGAGAAGGCTTCTGCCCCCTTGCCAGAGATCAATTTTTCCTCCTTTCTTCTATCGCTCAGCTCTTCGGTACTCCTTTATCTTGGTGAAATTGAAGATCCGCAATATGGAGAAAAAAAGAAAGACCTGGTATTAGCCAAACAATCGATTGATATTATCAACATACTCAAAGAAAAAACCAAGGGTAACCTTACCCAGGAGGAGGAAAACCTCCTGGAGCAGCTTCTCTACGATCTCCGCATGCGTTTTGTTAAAGCAAACGAATAATAATGCTCCCTGCGCTCACAAATGAAAAATCCAACGCCCATCTCACAAATCAAACCGCAATTGAAATCTTGTCCCCGGCCAAGGTAAATATATTCTTAAAGATTACCGGGCAAAGGATTGATGGGTATCACGAGTTGTTGACTGTTTTCGTTCCTGTGGCTCTCTATGATAAGCTAATAATAAGCAAGTCAGAGAAGGGATTAGAGGTTTATTGTAGCGGAAGAGAACTACCTAAAAACCAAAATAATTTAGTTAGTAAAGCGGCTATCTCTTTTTTTGAAAAAACCGGAATCAAGAAAGGTGTCAAAATTACATTAATCAAAAATATACCGGTTTCTTCTGGTTTGGGTGGTGGTAGCAGTGATGCGGCAACAACATTGAAAGGATTAAACCAGTTATGGCCAAACGCCCTCTCAAAAAAAGATCTTGAGAAGCTCGCTCTTTCTCTTGGTGCAGATGTTCCCTTTTTTCTTCTACAGAAACCAGCTATAGCCAGGGGTATTGGAGAAATACTCCAACCGATAGAAAATTTTCCTTCATTGTGGTATGTTATCGTTAGTCCGAATCTCATGATCTCAACGGCATGGGCCTATGAAAGAACCAAATTAAAGTTGACAAATAATAGAAATCAGAATATTATAAATAGTTTTAAAAAAAATATTTTTAATATCCCAGATTTACTCTTTAATGATCTTGAAAGGGTTACTCTTGTAAAGCATCCTTTTCTTAGCTCAATCAAGGAATCCTTACTACAATTAGGTGCCCTCGGTGCATTGATGACGGGCAGTGGACCAAGCATTTTTGGTCTTTTTGATTCAGCTAAAAAGGCTCGAGAAGCTGGAAAGATTCTCGAATCATATGATAAAGGGGATGTATTTGTAGTGAAAGGATTGAGTTAGATATTTACTGTTTGTGGACTCACTGCTTTTTTTATTGGGGTGTCGTCAAGCGGTAAGACACGGGCCTTTGGAGCCCGCATTCGGAGGTTCGAATCCTCCCACCCCAGCCAAAAATACGAAATTAATGGCATAGTAACAAGGGGAAACAAGAAAATTTATTATGGATGATCTTGCTGATAGTTTAAAGCTGTTTGGTGGTACATCTAACATAAGTCTAACCAAAGAGGTGAGTGATTATTTAAATATCCTTCCTGGGGAAATGCTAAATAAAACCTTTAGCGATGGGGAGATTCGAATTGAGATCGATGAAAATGTAAGGGGAAGAGAGACCTTTATCCTTCAGTCTACAAGTAGTCCGGTTAATGATAATCTCATGCAGCTCCTGATAATTACCGATGCACTCAAAAGGGCATCTGCAAGGAGTATAACAGCTGTAATCCCTTACTATGGCTATGCCAGGCAGGATAGAAAAGTTAAGCCACGGGTTCCTATAAGTGCAAAGCTCGTAGCTGACCTGATAACAGTTGCCGGAGTGAATCGTGTGATCTCAGTTGATCTTCATGCCGGGCAGATTCAAGGATACTTCAACATTCCGGTGGATAATCTGTTCGCAGCACCTGTTATACTGAACTACATTCGGAAGCATTTTAAAAATAATCTATCAATAATCTCTCCCGATGCTGGTGGCGTGGAGAGAGCACGGGCCTTTGCCAAGAGACTTAATGCTTCTTTAGCAATAATAGACAAGAGAAGAGAGGAACCTAATGTTGCAGCGGCCATGCATATCATTGGAGATGTAAAAGGGAAAACAGCCGTTATTCTTGATGACATGATTGATACTGGTGGAACACTGGTACAGGCCGCTCAGGTATTAACCCAAAATGGAGCAAAACATGTTTACGCCTGCTGTGTTCATCCAGTTCTCTCTGGTAATGCGATAAAAAGGATAGAGGAATCGACTATCGAGTCACTGGTAGTAACAAATACAGTTCCGTTAAATAAAAAGGCATCTGAGTGCTCCAAAATCAAGGTTGTTTCTGTGTCGGAAATTCTGGGTGAGGCCATAAAGCGAGTATATTATTCAAGATCTGTGAGTTCACTATTTGTATAATCGTAAGCTAGTACATTTTAGGTATTACATCCTGCCCTCACCGTCCCGAGACCGAGACAGGATCGGGAGGTATGACATGCTTGAATCAGGTAATCAAATCTATAGGGCACTGCGCATTCAGATCAGCCTATTAAGATTATAGGCCAGACCTGACAGACACTAGCTGCCTGGCAGGGGGGATTGAAGGATTGTTGCTGATTGTTCGTTGTTAATTTCTCATTTGAAAAATAACAACGGATAATGGTGAGCGGATAACTTACAACATTTGGAGTTAATGAATGGCTACTATACAATTAGATTCGAAAAAAAGAACCATGACGGGTAAAGGCTCGGCTCGAAAGCTAAGAAGCGTGGGCAGGCTTCCTGTTATACTATATGGTCCAGAGACAAGTCCAATGATGCTTTCACTAGATTATAAGCAGCTCCAAAAAATTCTTAGAGGAAGATCAGCTGAAAATATTATATTTGATCTAAAAGTAGACTCTAATGGAACAAATCAATCTAGGAGAGTTATGATAAAAGAGATACAGAAGGATCCGGTTACAAGGGATCATCTTCATGTTGATTTTTATGAGATATCTATGGAAAAGGAATTAGAGGTTGATATTCCTGTGTATCTCGTAAATACACCAATAGGGGTAAGTGAGGGTGGTATTTTAGAGCATATCCGTAGGGAGTTAAAGATCTCGTGTATGCCAAAAAACCTGGTAGACAAAATTGAAATTGATGTGTCTGGCCTTGCTATTGGACAGTCACTTCATATAGAGGACATTGATTTGCCTCCAGGTTTAAAATCAATAGAAGACAGAGATCTTACCATTGCCACAGTTGGTGCTCCTACCATAGAAGAAGAGGTAGAAGAAGAGGTAGAAGAAGAGATAGAAGAAGAGGGAGAAGAAGCTGAAAGTGAGGAAATAAAAGTCGAAGATAAATCCTAAAACCATATGTTTGATAATAGGGCTTGGTAATCCAGGCACTGTATACAAAAACAGTAGACATAATCTTGGATTTAAGACCGTTGATCTTTTATGTACTCAATTAGGCCTTCATTTATCTGATCAACGCTTTCAAACCTTAAGCACAACCACAAATTACCATAATAAAAAGATACTATTGGCATGCCCACAAACATTAATGAATAGATCAGGAATTGCGGTTAAGTATTTGGTTGAATATTACAGACCGGATATCAGAGATATAATGGTTATCTATGATGATATTGATTTAGACGCAGGTCGTATAAAGATAGCATGTGGAGGAGGAGCAGGAGGTCACCATGGGATAGAGTCTGTAGCTTATCACCTTGGAACAAATGAGTTCAGCAGAACTAAGATTGGAATAGGCAGACCTAGGTATAATGAAACAATTGAGGATTTTGTTTTGAATCCTTTTTATGATGATCAACAAACAACAATCAAAGAAGCATTGCATATAGCAGTAAAGGCCATCGAATCATTTGTTTTATATGGAGTAGAGGCGGCAATGAATAAGTTCAATTCTTTGACAACCAGGAAAAAGGAGACAGAATGATAATGCAAAGTTTAACTGCGTATGCACCTTATTTAGGAATTTTGGGCCTTATAATCGCCTATCTAGTATTTCTTTATGTCAAAAAACAACCTAATGGAAGTGAGCTTATGAAGGATCTGGAAGGCATGATCCATTCCGGTGCTATGGCCTTTTTAAAGAAAGAATATTCAGTCCTGCTGGTTTTTATAGCTATAGTTTTATTGTTACTTGGTTTTGGTATATCTTGGAGAACGGCTATTGCTTTTGTGACCGGGGCGTTTTGTTCTATGTTAGCCGGATTTTCAGGAATGAGTGCCGCTACCAAAGGTAATTCTCGAACAGCAAATGCTGCGAATAAATATGGTCAGGCGAAAGCCCTTAACGTATCTTACTTTTCCGGCTCAGTAATGGGCATTTCTGTCGCCAGCCTTGGTCTTCTCGGACTTGGTTTCTGGTTCTGGTATTATGGGGGTGACCCGGAAACAGCACAATATATTAATGGGTTTGCTATGGGAGCAAGCTCCATTGCCCTATTTGCCAGGGTTGGCGGTGGTGTATTTACAAAGGCTGCGGATGTAGGGGCTGATCTGGTAGGAAAGGTGGAGGCTGGTATTCCTGAGGATGACCCACGAAATCCCGGAGTTATCGCGGATAATGTGGGAGATAATGTGGGTGATATCGCAGGGATGGGAGCGGATATATTTGAATCCTATGTTGGCTCTGTAATTGCTACCATCGCAATTGCAGCCACATTATCTATTACGCCTGAGTTTCTTGATCAATTTCCCATCCTGAAAGGGTTATCCCCGATAGCAATAAAGTTAAAGTATATGGCAATGCCCATCCTTGTTGTTATGGCAGGATTGCTGAGTTCCTTTGTGGGTGTATTTTCTATCAAGCTCTTTCAAGCCGGAAATCCCGCTGGTGCACTCAGATATACGACATTTGTAGCAGCCGCTGTTTTCGTAATCTTGACCGCTATCATTGTAAATTCTATCGGCATGCCATGGGGAGCATTCTGGGCTATCTTTTCCGGTCTTCTCTGCGGTATTGCCATCGGCCTTCTGGCAGAGTACTACACCTCGGGTCCACCCATCAGACGTATTGCAGGTCAATCTGCCACAGGCCCTGCAACATTGATCATTGCTGGTTTAGCTGTGGGCATGCAGTCCACCTATCTCCCCATTTTAGGCATATGTGTGGCTACATTCGTAGGATTTAAGGCCGCAGGGATATACGGTATCGGTCTTTCTGCCGTGGGAATGCTGGCCACTGTAGGTGCTACCATGACCGTTGATGCGTATGGGCCAATAGCAGACAATGCTGGGGGTATATCAGAAATGTCAGGCCTTGGCCCTGAAACCAGAAAGATCACGGACGGCCTTGATGCTTTAGGTAACACCACTGCTGCCATCGGAAAAGGATTTGCCATCGGCTCCGCAGCCCTGACTGCGCTGGCCCTCTTTGTGGCTTACACCCAGGCTGCAGGTATTGAAGTAGCAAAGCTAAGCATTATGAACCCTTATGTTGTGATAGGGGTCTTTATAGGTGGTATTGTACCTATGCTTTGCGCAGCAATGACCATGACCTCAGTGGGTAAGGCCGCATTCAGTATAGTGGAAGAAATACGACGCCAATTCAGGGAAATCCCCGGGCTTCTTGAGGGAAAAGAAGGAGTGAAGCCAGATCCGGCAACCTGTGTATCTATTGCAACTGAGGCGGCCCTTAAGAGGATGGTGGCACCAGGTCTGGTTGCTATTCTTACTCCTGTGGCTGTAGGTTTTCTTCTGGGGAAGGAGACCCTGGGCGGAATGCTTCTGGGTGCTACAGTCATGGGCGCATTTCTGGCCCTTTTTATGGCCAATGGAGGCGGGGCCTGGGATAACGCCAAAAAATACATAGAATCAGGTCATTTGGGAGGCAAAGGAAGTGATAACCATAAGGCTGCAATAGTTGGTGATACAGTAGGTGACCCTTTTAAAGACACCTCTGGACCAGCAATGAATATATTGATAAAATTGATGTCAGTTGTATCCCTTGTAATTGCACCAATACTACCTGTAATTGGTTTGTTTTTAAGATAAAATATGATATAAGGTAAAAGTTAGAGTTGCCTTATTTAGGAAATAAATAGTTTTCCCGATTGAGTATCTAATACCTAAGGTAACAGGAGGTAACAATGTTTAAGGTAGGCGATTTGGCCGTGTACCCAGCACACGGTGTTGGGGTTATTGAGAGGATTGAGAATAGAGAAATTTCTGGTTGTCAGGAAGATTTTTTCGTCATGAGAATACTTGAAAATAATATGATTATTATGATTCCATCTTCAAACACTAAAAATGTTGGCCTAAGAGAGTTAATAGACCAGACTGAGGTATCAAAGGTTTTCTCTATCCTTAAAAATAGGGATATGTACGTAGATGATAATCAGACCTGGAATAGACGGTATAGGGATTACATGGATAAGATTAAAAGTGGTTCTGTCTTTGAGGTTGCGGAAGTCTATCGCGATTTGAGCACAATAAAGCAGGATAAAGAGCTTTCCTTTGGGGAAAGAAAGATGTTGGATACAGCCCGAAGTCTGCTTGTAAAGGAGATCTCCCTCGCTAAAAACATGAAGGAGGAAGATGTAGAAAGAGATATTCAATCAAATCTCTTTGTGCAAACCCAACAGGATAAAAGATAAAGCTTACGTTAGCAGAGAGTTGTGGTAAACAGTTGGGAGAAAACATTTATTTTTCGTCAACCGTCAGAGGAAATAGACGTAAGGCTTGATAAGTTTCTCTCTGATAATAAGGATGTGAGTTTATCAAGGGCAAGGATTCAAAACCTTATAACGACTGGCGCAGTAACCGTTAATGGTGAAAGAAAGAAACCTAGTTATCAACCAAAACCTGGCGACAGGATAAAGATTTTATTTTTACCCAAACCAGCCCCTTTAGAAGTCCCTGAAAATGTAAAGTTTGACCTTCTGTACGAAGATAATTCAATCTTGGTAGTCAATAAACCTCCAGGCGTGGTGGTTCATCCTTCTGCTGGCCATTATACAGGAACTTTGGTCCATGGCCTTCTCTATAGATGTAGAAATCTTTCTTCTTCTGGCGATCCGATAAGGCCGGGGATTGTTCATAGGCTCGATAAAGATACCTCAGGTGTGATGGTAGTAGCCAAAAGTGATAAAGCTCACGATTTTTTATCTAATCAATTCAAAAAAAGAGAGATAAAAAAAAGCTACCTTGCCATTGTCCATGGTAATGTTGAAAAAAAGAAGGGGATAATAGATTTACCTATCAGTAGACACCCAATAAAAAGAAAAGAGATGAGCGTGTCTCTTTTAAAAGGGAGGGCCGCCATAAGTGAGTGGGAGGTCATATCTGTATTTCCTCTTGGTTTTTCACTTTTAAGGATAAACCTCCATACTGGTAGAACTCACCAAATACGAGTTCATATGGCATATATGGGGTACCCAGTGGTAGGGGATATTGTATATGGATATGGGAAAAAATGGTGGAATCAAAAATCTTTGACAATGAAAAAAACACTTACTCTGGTAAAAAGGCAGATGCTCCATGCAGAAATATTAGGGTTTGTTCATCCTGATTCATTACAATACGTAGAATTTGAGGCCCCTCTTCCAACAGATATGGATTGTCTTTTAAAATGGCTCAATAAGAATCAAATGGCATAAATGCTATAACGTGTAAAATCCCTTGACATAGAGGTATTAGAGATTTATTATTATAAATAATATATAATACATCCACAAGAAATGCATTCCTCGCTAAATTAAGCTATTAAATTTTTCATCAATTAAGGTCTGCTTATAATCAGCGCTTACAAATAGTTTTCAGGAATACCATGGTATAGTAAAGTACCTCATGTGAGGTGAAAGCTTTATCTCTCTTTTTGCTGGGAGAGCTAAAAAAGAGGGAACAAAAGTGAAATAAATATATTTTGCAGATTTATAGAGGTATAGAAAGAGATGAACTTAGTTGAGCTTAAAGGCAAAAATATAAGTGAACTGATAGATGTAGCGAAAACATTCAAAATTGGTGGTGTTACTGGTATGCGAAAACAGGACCTCATTTTCTCTATTTTGCAGGCCCAGACAGAACAAAATGGTGTTATCTATGGAGAAGGAGTGTTGGAGATCTTACCAGATGGCTTTGGTTTTCTCCGTTCACCTGATTCGAACTATCTTCCAGGTCCTGACGATATGTATGTTTCACCATCCCAGATTAGACGATTTGCCTTAAAGACAGGAGATACTGTTTCAGGCCAGATAAGGCCGCCAAAGGATGGGGAAAGATACTTTGCTTTGCTAAAAGTCGAAAATATCAACTATGAAGAGCCAGAAGTAGCTGCAGACAAGATACTTTTTGATAATATGACCCCTCTTTATCCCACAGAGCGGATTCAATTAGAAACAAATCCTGATAATCTTTCAATGAGGATTATGGATCTAATGACACCGATAGGGAAAGGACAAAGAGGATTGATCGTCTCTCCACCGAGAACGGGAAAGACAATGCTTCTTAAAGATATTGCTAACGCTGTGACTAAAAATGATAGGGACATACATAAAATAGTCCTTTTAATTGATGAGAGGCCCGAAGAAGTTACTGATATGGCCCGCTCTGTGGAAGCTGAGGTTATTAGTTCTACATTTGATGAACCTCCGCAACGCCATGTGCAAGTAGCTGAGATGGTTTTAGAAAAATCCAAAAGATTAATTGAGCACAAAAAAGATGTTCTTATACTCTTAGACAGTATCACTCGACTTGCCAGGGCATACAACACTGTAGTTCCGCCGAGTGGTAAAATTTTGTCTGGAGGTGTTGATTCAAATGCCCTTCACCGTCCCAAGAGATTTTTTGGAGCTGCCAGGAACCTTGAAGAGGGAGGAAGCCTCACCATAATTGCCACTGCCCTTATCGATACAGGAAGCAGAATGGATGAGGTAATTTTCGAAGAATTCAAAGGTACAGGCAATATGGAGGTAAATCTTGACAGGAAATTGAGCGATAGGCGAATATTCCCTGCCTTTGACATCAATCGTTCAGGAACAAGGAAGGAGGAGCTTTTGATCGAGCAAGAAGATCTTAATCGAATTTGGATTCTACGTAAAGTCCTTGCCCCTCTTGCTCCAGTTGATAGCATGGAATTCCTAATAGAGAAAATGAAAGGAACGAAAAACAATAAAGAGTTTTTAGATTCAATGAATCAATAGAAAGTTTAAAGTGAGCCCGCCCTGCCTGCCCTGGCGCGACTTCCTTGGCAAATATTGCAATTTCTATATTATTTATAAGTCCTGGCAATACAGCCTAAGTCCCGATTATATCGGGACAGGCGGGTCTGGGCCAGGGCTAAAGTGCCTAAAATGAGCTAAACTCATGGATAGAATTGCGAATAGCCAGTTAAATAAACTTTAGGCACATATAATGTCTAATTTTAATAAATGGAGATCAGGAGTATGAAAAAAGATATTCACCCAACCTTTCAAAAGGCAATTGTTCATTGTGCCTGCGGTAACGAATTTGAAACCTTTTCTACTGTTAAAGAGATTAAGGTGGAGATATGTTCTCAATGTCATCCTCTCTTTACTGGCCAACAAAAAATTGTCGATACTAAGGGGCGTGTTGAAAGATTCAGACGTAAGTACCAGATAACTGGGCAAAATAACATGAGCAGTAAAAAGAAAAAATAAGAGAATAATTGATTATGTTTTCCCAAATTGAAGATGTAGAAAGACGGCTTAGCACTTTGGAGTATGAATTGAGCAGGCAGGAGGTTATTCAACAACAAAGCCTCTACCAGAAATATTTAAAAGAGCATGTGAGTCTCCAACCCATAGTAGATGCCTTCCGCAAGTATAAAGTCGTAAAAGAAAAGATTAAAGATACTAAAAGCCTCCTTGATGATCCTGACAGAGAGTTAAGGGGACTCGCACGAAAAGAAATAGACAACTTGAGGGCTACCTTAGCGAAACTGGAACGCGAAATAGGGCTTTTGCTCCTCCCCGAGGACCCAAATGACGAAAAAAACAGTATTCTTGAAATAAGAGCAGGCACTGGAGGAGAAGAGGCAGCCCTATTTGTTGCAGATCTATTTAGGATGTATGGTTATTACATAGAGAGTAAAGGCTGGCAAATAGATATTCTAAGCCAAAATCCTACAGGTCTGGGTGGTTTTAAGGAACTCATTGCATTAATAGAGGGGCAAAAAGTATATAGCTGGCTTAAATATGAGAGTGGAGTTCATAGGGTCCAGAGGATACCCGAAACAGAGTCGAAAGGCCGAATACATACTTCAGCTGTTACTGTAGCTGTGCTGCCTGAGGCGGAAGAGGTTGATGTATCAATTGACCCAGCTGATCTCAGGATAGATGTGTATAGATCCTCAGGTCCAGGAGGTCAGAGCGTTAATACTACAGATTCAGCTGTGAGAATTACACATATTCCTACTGGATCTGTGGTCTCTTGTCAGGATGAAAAATCCCAGCACAAAAATAAGGCAAAAGCCATGAAGGTCCTCAGGTCTCGATTGCTGGACCTTCAACAGGCAGAACAGCGATCAAAAATATCTGAGGAGCGCAAACATATGGTGGGTTCAGGCGATAGAAGTGAACGGATCAGGACTTATAATTTCCCTCAAGGGAGAGTAACCGACCATAGAATAGGGTTGACGATCTATAGACTTGAGGATATTCTGCATGGTGAACTTGATCTCATTTTGCGTCCACTCCTTGCTCATTTTAAGGCCGAGTCCGAGAAGGGTCAAGCAAAACAACTCCTATGACTCAAAAAAACTGGGCTATCCAGGGAATCTTGAATGTAACCACAGAGTTTCTCAGGGATAAAGGGATAGAGAACCCTCGCCTTTGTGCCGAAGTCCTATTATCCCACCAACTAAAGAAAAAAAGAGTTGAACTCTATCTTGAATTCGATCAGCCATTAAACCCTTTAGAGATTGCTGGTTATCGCTCCCTTATTAGAAGACGCTTAAAAAGAGAACCCCTCCAATATATTATCGGGCATCAGGAATTTTGGTCTCTTGAATTTTTAGTGAGCTCAGCGGCTTTTATTCCAAGACCAGAAACAGAACTTCTCGTTGAAGAGGCACTCAAGCTCGGGGAGAGGAATCTTTTCTCAGATAGTTCCCACCCAAAAATATTAGATTTAGGTACTGGATCTGGAGTAATAGCAATATCTTTGGCAAAAGAAATTCAAAATGCTACCTTATGGGCGAGTGACATCTCTTTTGAGGCCCTGGCTTTGGCCAAAGATAACGCACAACACCATAACCTTAACAGTAGAATAACATTCTGCCAAGGTGATCTCTGGCAGCCATTCTCTAACTCCTCTGTTAGCTTTGATATAATCCTATCTAACCCCCCTTATATTCCTTCTGAGGCGTTTAAGGCGCTACCTCCGGAGGTGCGTTATTATGAGCCTCGAGTTGCCCTTGACGGACATGAAAATGGTATGCACTTTATTAAAAGAATAATTGAAGAAAGTGAAATGTATCTTAAACCTGGTGGATGGCTTCTGATAGAAATGGATCCGAATCAGACAGAAAGAGCATTG
>CAZSWT010000036.1:25070-33624 GCA_964611035.1 uncultured Desulfobacteraceae bacterium | reverse complement strand
TCCGACCGGGGATCCCAATTATCCTGTGCACCGGATTCAGCGAGCGCATCACAGGAGAGAAGGCAAAAGAGATAGGGATTCGGAAATTCGTCATGAAACCCCTGCTGATGAATGATCTGGCAGAGGCTGTCCGGGAGGTGTTGGATGCGTAACTTCCAACAATAATTAATCGGACGCAGACCTGCCCGCCATCCGGCAGGCGGGTTTTCAGGATTTACAAGATTTTTTAAAAATAATTATCTGTGTTTATCTGCGTTCATCTGCGGCCTGTTTTCAGCTAACAGCATCAAGCATCCAGCAACAAGCAACTTGAATCTGGCATAATGATTGCTACTTAATATAGCGAGTGAACCTCCCCGCCCTTCCGGGCGGAGCATTCCGGCGTTTTTAGTAAAAATACCAAAGTGATATGAATTTTAATGATTTTCCCATAAATAATGTTGTAGTGATTTTTTTCCATACTAGTATGTAATTGTTGCTATGGAATAAATTCCATAGATAGAGAATTGGTAGTCAGGCAGTCAAACATGGTGCTGGCTTGTCCCATATTTTCAACGGACAACTTAGTCCTGCCAGCTGATAGTATTCCGTCAGATGAAATATCAAGAGGAAATGATATCCACGTAATTTATCCCCTCAACGTACCCTTTAAAAGAAGAGGTAAGTTATTATAAACAAAGAAAACAGTTGTGTTCTAATAGTGGATGATGAAAAAGATATCTGCACGCTTCTCTCCCGTCTTGTGAGAAAAGAAGGTCTTAAGGCCCTGGTGGCGCATGATGGGGATACTGCCCTAAAGCTAATTGTCTCTGAAAGCCCCGATCTTTTACTGGTGGACTTCAAGATGCCGGGCATGGATGGCATGGAGCTTCTAAAGCGTGCAAAGGAAATAGATGCAGACCTTCCGGTCATCATGATCACTGCATATGCCGATATTAAAGGAGCCGTGGATGCAATGAGGGCGAGTGCTCACGATTACCTCGCCAAACCTTTTGAGAATCTTGAGGTGATTAGGGTTGTGTACCGTGCTCTAACAGAACGGAATCTCAAGAGAAAGCTCAGTCACCTGACCAGTGAGCTTCAGGAGACTTACAACCTCAGAGAAATGATGGGAACAAGCGATGTGATTTACCAGCTCATTTTCAAGATGAATCAAGTGGCAAGATCTGACTATGCGGTACTCATCCAGGGAGAGACAGGCTCCGGCAAGGAACTGGTAGCCCGAGCAATACACCAGAACAGCAACCGATCAGGAGGCCCCTTTATCCCTGTAGATTGTGGTGCAATTCCAGAGACGCTTTTTGAAAGCGAATTGTTTGGACACGAAAAAGGGGCTTTCACGGACGCGAAATTTCAAAAATCTGGAAAAATCGAATTAGCCAGAGGCGGTACCCTGTTTCTGGATGAGATCTCCAACATGCCTCTGGGTTCTCAGGCCAAACTCCTACGCACAATTCAAGAAAAAAAGATCTACCGCGTGGGTGCTACCAAGCCCATAAAAATCGATATCCGTCTACTGGTTGCCAGTAATAAAGACCTCTATGCTTTAACTGAATCAGGAGTATTCCGCTCTGATCTCTTCTTCCGGTTGAACGAGTTCACCATAACGGTACCGCCACTACGTGAACGTAAGGAGGACATCTATTACTTGGCCAAACGATTTTTAGATATAACAAATGTAGAATTGAATAAGGATGTGAAAGGGTTTTCAGAATCAGCCATTGAGATCTTATTAACATTCGATTGGCCTGGAAATGTCCGGCAGCTTCGATCCACTATCCGCCGTGCTGTGCTCCTTGCCGATGATATTATTACTGAAAAGCATATTGATGTAGAAAGGCATGCTATGCCAGGTTTGATATTTGAGCAGAAAACGCAGAAGGTACCCTTGGGAAACCTTTCACTTAAGGAGATTATACGCAGCAATACCCTTGCTTTGGAGCGAGAAATCCTTATTAAGGCATTAGAACATACTGGCGGGAATAAAACCAAGGCGGCCCGTCTTCTCATGATAGATTATAAAACCCTTCGTACAAAGATAAAGCAGTTAGATATATCCATAGGTCGAGGTATATAAAACTTAGTAGCCGTTCACGGTTGAAAAATTTATAAGGAATAAGCATTTCCGGTATTTGAATACAAAAGGGGCTAGCTTGTATAATGAGATCGATTCCGCCGAGGACCATGCTGGATAGTTACCGATCACAAGGCAAACAAAAAGGCCAACGCCAGGGAACTCGACCATCTTCGAGCTTCGGACTGGGAGTGAACTTGGGGGGAAATCGGTTTGTGCATTTCCAAAAAGGTAAGCCTTTGGCTAAGCCTACATACTCAACAGGGCTATTTAAAAAGCCTCGGAACTGGAAATTCCAGACAAAACCTCTGTTTAAAAAAGTAAAGGAGCCACTGGTCGATATTTTTCACGAGGCTGAGGAAGTAATGATCGTCATTGATCTGGGGGGATTCCGGCGAGGTGATATCTCACTGAGCATGAAGCAGGAAGAGTATTCCATATTCGCCAAACGAGGGGATCAGGAGTTTCGAGAAAAAATTGCCCTACCACCAGAGGTAGACATCGAAAAATGTCAGGAAAATTTTAGGAATGGAGTGCTTGAAATTATCTTGCCACGAAAAAAGGCCGATTTATCGTAAGCATGGTATCGCACGGTGCAAAGTGCAGAGAGTAAATCGTTATGTACTTGGCGCTATGCAATAATATCTCTGTGATGAGCAAATATGATTAAAGTATAAACACATGAGGGAAAAATGAAAACAAACTCGGCAGAACAAAAACAGACGATACTCATCGTAGAAGATGACAAGGCAATGCTCGATATGCTTAAGCGAATTCTCTCACGCAAGGGTTATGTGACCCTAATAGCGGAAAGCGGCAACAAAGCGGATGATATTTTATCCAAATTTAGACCAGACCTGGTTATCTTAGATTTAAAATTGCCAGACTGCAACGGTATTCAGGTATTAGAGCAACTTAAAGCCAGAGATGAGACCATCCAGGCCATCATACTCACCGGCTATGGTTCCAAAGAGGCTGTTCGAAGTGCAATGGAGATTGGGGCTTTTGATTTCCTCACCAAACCATTTGAAGTTCATGAATTGTGCGATGTTGTTCAAGGTGCCCTTGTATCAGAACCTACGGTGACCAGTCCATTGACTTAAAAGTTCTACTATTTATTTTGGCAATTTGGCATGTTTACGAATCGCTATAACCTTAATAAAAATCTGAATATCCAAATCCGAAATCCCTGCCCCAGACCCTCCTGTCCCGATACAATCGGGACGGGCAGGTGTCGGGCAGGCTTCAATCGAAAATTGACAATTTAGAAGGGAGTTAAAAGATGAACCAGCTTACTGAAATAATGATAAGTCGATTAGAAAAGAAGGGAGTTGAGTTAGACATTATCCCGGGATTTATCAGGGATTTGGTTAATACCATATCTATTGATCATCAAACCAATCTTCAAGAACTGAACAAAAAACTTCATTTATTAGGCTGGGATGATTTTGAATTGGATGAATATACCCTGGAGTTGATCATAGCGAGTTTTGAGACCGGAAGCTTAAGCAAACGAGGGACAATATAAGACCGTAACCGTTTATGGGTTCAAGCAATTGAATATTGAAGATTGAATATTGACTATTGGAAAAGACCAATCATAAATCGACAATCATCAATAATAAATCCAATGGGTAACCTTGAACTTCTGAACCGTGAACCCGGAACCCTGAACCTGTGAATGCCTACATAAGACCTTTGCATATGCCGAAAAACACATAAAAATAGAGATATAAACATGGCAAAAGTTTCTAACAATGTTTCCCCTGAAAGTTACGAAAAGCTTTATGCAATGCTGTTGGAGGCCATTTCTTCCTCAGTACTGCTGATCGACGAGGACACGCGCATCATCTCCACAAACCGAAATTTTCTGGAAAAGAGCCGGCGCTCCCTATCTAACACTATTGGGCATCAGCTAAAAGAAGTATTTCCACCAATCATTTTCGATCATATGGACGTCAAGCAAAGCATGCTTCAGGTCTTCGAGAAGAACCAGCCAACCAGAGGAAAGCAGATGACCTACCAGGTACCCGGGCTTCCAATGCGGGTTTATCACTACCGCATTCTTCCCTTCTCCCGGGATGGTGTTGTTGAGTATGCCATGCTCCTTATGGACGATGTGACCGAACAGGTGCGGTTGAGCGAGGAGGTCCGTGGGGTAGAACGTCACCTGGCGAGCGTGATCGAGAGTGCCAGCGATATCGTTCTCTCTACTGATATTGAGGGAAGGATTTCGACCTGGAATACGGCAGCCAGGAAGCTCTCTGGTTATTCCTTCTATGAAGTTAAGAATCATTTCTTATTCGAATATTGTACTTCAGATCATCAGGAAGAGGTAAAGAAGGCTTTCGCCAGCATGAAGACGGGAAAGGGATCTCAAATGTTTGAATTGGATCTCATAACAAAGAAAGGGGATAGTATTCAGGTCTCTTGGGTCCTTTCTCCTATGAAGGATGATTCTTTCCAAACAGTAGGAATCGTAGCAGTAGGTAGAGATCTGACAGAGCGCCGGAAATTTGAGGCTCAGCTTTTTCAGTCCCAGAAGCTTGCCGCATTGGGGGTGATGGGTGGAGGTATTGCTCACGAGATTCGAAACCCTTTGGCAATCTCTTCGTCTGCTGCTCAGTTTCTCATGGATAATACTATTACCCCGGAGTTTCGGAAGGAGTGTACTGAGAAAATTCAAACAGGAATCAAGAGGGCATCCATCATTATCGAGAACCTCTTGAGGTTCGCCAGGCCCTCTGAGAAGGGTGAAATTGCACAGGTCGATCTCATCCATCTCCTCAAAGAAACGCTGAGTTTGGTCAAAAACCAGGCCAGGATTCAAAAGATCGATACGACATCACATTTTCCTAAAAAGCCCGTGCTGATCAACGGCAATGGAAGCCTTCTTCAACAGGTATTTATGAATCTTTTCCTGAATGCCATCAATGCAATGCCGGATGGAGGAAAGCTAAACATCTCCGCAAAGATAATGGCCAGTGAGGTTATGGTTCGCATTGCAGACACGGGACATGGTATCTCTAAGCTGGAGGTTGATAAAATATTTGATCCTTTCTACACTACGTCGCCTGTGGGAAAAGGAACGGGATTGGGACTTTCTATCTGCTATTCCATTGTGAAGCAGCACCTGGGCAACATTGAGGCAGAGAGCATTGACGGAAAAGGGACTACTTTTATCGTTAGGTTGCCGATTCTGTAAATTAGCAGAGCGCAAAGGGCAAAGCGCAGAGAGTTTTTCGCTATGCGCCATGCTCTATGCGCCATGCGGAGCGAAGCGACAATTAAGGAGCATGCATGAAAGACAAAAACGAGCTAGTTCTAATCGTGGATGATGAGCCGGATATGTGCTGGGCATTGGAGCATATGCTCAAAAGAAATGGGTTCTTATCAAAAAGGGCATTAAATGGCCAGGAGGCAATCAGATTGATGGAATCGAATCGCTTCCGTGTGGCATTCCTTGACGCCAAACTGCCGGACATAGAAGGATTAGAACTGGCGAGAAGGCTTCGAGACATTGACCCTGGCATTCATATCGTGATGATTTCGGGTTACTTTTACCGGGACGATAATGATATACAGGGTGCCATGTCAGAAGGGTTGATCAAAGGCTTTATCGGCAAGCCATTTGATCATGATGAGATCTTGAAGGCTATAAAATTGTAAACGCCTCATGCTCATGACCTTTGCTTACCACGCTTACAGCAGCTCTACGGTTAAGCGGCGCGGTTTACCGCGTTTGCATCGAACCGGTTAGTAGGCCCTAAGAAAGGTTTTGCCCCATACAAGTGTTCTCATTCGGCAATTTCTTTCATAAGGTCATCACCAGTACCACGACTCACCTCTGCTCGCTTATATTCTTCTCTTGCTCTTTTGATATTCTCGCTGATAACTTCTCTTCTCCGCTCTATGAGTCGATGCCGAATAATGTCGATAAGGTTTTCCTGTTGATGTTCTGGCAATGCCTCAACTATATCGAGAACCTCTTGAAATATTATAGTGTGCTGACTAACCATTGAGGACCTCCTTTTTAAAAATGTCTACTGGGAGCCTAAAAAAAGATAAGGTTACTGTCAAAGAATAAACTCAACTATCACCCCCGCAAGGGGTGGCTTCTATTTCACTGCGGTCAAAAAATCAGGACAAACGTCTCGGAAATTGTATAACTTATTGAATTTATAATGTTTTTTTATGTTACCGAAAATATGGTACCCACATGGAATGATTGCCCGCCCTGATGCGACTTGCCTGAAATACGATGTTGTTTCTGTAATATTTTTTGACCAGGAGTTATAGAACTCAGGCCTTGTGAATCAGGCCTGCCCGCCATCCGGCAGGCGGGTCTGGGCCAAGGAGTGTTGGAGTACTGGAGTAATGGATGGAAAAAGCGTAAAAATATCTTTTTCTTATTCCTCTCCTTCACTTTGTTCAGGACAAGTTTACCCATCACTCCAATACTCCATTGCTCCAATACTCCAATTGCGGCGAAGCCCCTAAGTTATATTACTAAAACCTTACCATGACGTTTGGACACTAATAAGGAATTGGACCTCCAAGAGTAGGGAAGTTATACCAGAGAGTTTATTACCTAATTTTCCATCTTTGTAAATCTCCCTACTGCTTGATCCTGTTTTATCTTTAAAATCTCAACACTTACAAAAAAAATAATGTATTTTGTCTATTTGGTATGAATTTCGCTTATTAAATTGTTAAACAGGTTGGCATGGCTAAAGTAAGGCAAGTATTGCTAACCAAAATTAACTAAGAAAGGAGGTGAACAGTTATGGCAGTAGAAAAAGCAATCGCTTCTTCAAGTTTGGTCGAGGTAGTTGACAGGATTCTCGACAAGGGCGTGGTGATTGATGCATGGGTCAGAGTTTCTCTGGTTGGCATCGAGTTACTCGCCATTGAGGCAAGGGTTGTGGTAGCAGGCGTTGAGACCTTCCTGAAATATTCCGAGGCCATTGGCCTTACAGCTACCGCGTAACGTATTATTAATTTAATGTGGAAGGGAGATTGCCAGATATCCTTGAGATCGTAAAGGCGTTAGTAACCCCTTTACCATTAATAGGGATTTCAAAAGGCAAAACTCGAGCATATCTGAAATCTCCAACAGTAGTTTGGAAGACCGTAAATAAGTCTGACAATACTCCCTTCAACACGTACTGGGAATTATCAGATTTATTTGCGGTTTTTATTGCATGATCATGAGCGACAGAGTCACGTTGTATAAAATCACCGCTTATACCAAGTTGCAATCATGTCATTGCGAGGAGCGAAGCGACGTGGCAATCTATCCTATTGAGATTGCTTCACATTCGTTCGCAATGACGTCTATAAATAGTAGCCGTTTGAATGCAACTTGGTATTCCAGCTCGGAGATAACGAAGTGAGGTTATTTTATGGAGGTCAGAGAGGATTTAAGGGAATTAGCCAACAGCATCATCGACTCCTATGAAATGCGCGTGAGCACAGTCAGCACCTTGATGGACCAGGCATATCATTTTCTTAAAAGTTTTCAGACAGAGCTTGAGAACATGATTATCCGGGTGAGGGATAATCTTGCAAAAGCGGAAAGCCTCAGGAAGAAGGACTTTGATCGTATGATCACTGATATTATTGAACGCCGTCGCGAGAAAGAGGAAGAGGCGAAACAGGGCCTCAAGCTCTTCCAGGAGCAAGAAAAGGAAATGATTAGCCGGCTCAGAAAGATTATTCTCGATGGAAAAGGATCAAGCCTGGAAGACATAAATGCTATTAAAGACGACATCTCCGGAAGACAGAAGGAACGTGAGAAAAGCATAATAAAAGAGCTCAAATGTTTTCAGATCGAGCAGGAAGAGCTTAAGGCTGCCCTTAAAAATCTTCTATCAAAGGGAGAAGGGCTCAAATTTAAAGACTTCAAGATCATGCTCAAATCCTTGAGGGCTCAGCAGAGCGATCGCGATGCAGAGCTCATCAAGATTCTGGATGAGTTTGATGTGGTCAGGGATAAGGTTCAAAACCAGTGGCAGACAGTGGCAAGGGTGAGTAGTTAGGCAATTGAAAATTGAAGATTGAAAATTTAAGAGTGAAGGAATTCTGTTAATTTTATATGAATTAATGGATCGAAGCGATTCCACAAATATTCAATATTCAATCGTCAATCGTCAATCGAAGTGCCAATCTGGTTGAGCAAAGTTTGTGTTCGCACCAGATTCGCTTTCAGAAACTTCAAGGCGTCCTTGAGGGTATAGAGGTGTTCAGTATCGCCCCTCTATAGGCACAAAGTGCATTCTCCGAGCATGTCTAAAATTATTAGAAAAAAGGAGGAAGAAACATGGGAAATGCAGAAGCTTTAAGAAATTTGGCAGAGGAAATGGCCAGCGCCTATGAAGAGAGGGTTAACAGTATATTGGCTATAAAGCAGGGAACAGCCCATATGTTAGCTGATTTCGGCAAGGCACACAAGGAGATGGCAGACAATCTGCGTGCCGA
>CAZSWT010000036.1:0-24970 GCA_964611035.1 uncultured Desulfobacteraceae bacterium | reverse complement strand
AGCCTGAGCTACAGGCAGCGGAATCTGACAGAAAGGCAGCGGACCAGGCTGAGATCAAGGAGCGTGAGGATCACATAGAAAAGCTGTTAGCTGATTTCGGCAAGGCACACAAGGAGATGGCAGACAATCTGCGTGCCGAGTTGGCCAGGGTAAAGCCTGAGCTACAGGCAGCGGAATCTGACAGAAAGGCAGCGGACCAGGCTGAGATAAGGGAGCGGAAATGGGCTATCAGCAGCATGCTGGACGATTTCAAAAAGGAGCATGAAGGTGCGGCAGCCGCCTGGAGGGAACTCCTGGCCGGGATGAAGTCTGTCGGAGAAAAGGTGACCATAACAGGGCCGGTAAAGGCAGAAGCCGCTGTGGAGATGAAACCGGTTGAGGAGGCTATAGTGGAGCCTGCTGGGAACGCAGAAGAAGAGGAACCCGAAGAAGAAATTGCAGAGAAAGCAGGAATTGAGGAGGAAGAAGCAGTAGAAGAAGGCGCTGCAGAGGAAAAAATTGAAGAAGACTTGGGGGGGAGGATTCTGGATCTTCTCGAAGACCACACTGAAGGGCTGAAGATGACCCAGGTTGCGGACATGCTCGGCATTGAAAACTGGCGAACACTGATTCCCATTATGCGGGAGCTTCTTGATGACGGAGAGATAAGGAAAGAAGGCACATTGTATTTTGTGTCCGAATAAACCGGATTTAAGAAACCGCTAATGAGACTTTCATGTCTGGCTTAGTCTCTCGATTCATAAATTTGATGAGGTATTTATTTAGACTTCGGCTGAGCGACTCGACGTGAGCTCGTCGACACGTCTCAGTCGAAGCACTTAGCGAATAATGGAGGCAGATATAATGAGTGTGCAAATTATGCGAAAGGAAGAGGGAAATATTACCCTTCAGTGCGCCTTCTGTCAGGGAAAAGGGACCGACCCTTTTGAGCTCTTATCCAAAATCTCCACCTGCCAGGTCTGCGGTGGCCGGGGAGAGGTCACCATTATGGAACCGGCTATCGAGTGCATTTTCTGTGGCGGCACCGGCATTCATAGAGACCAGCGCCTTACCTGTTCTGTCTGTGGTGGAAAAGGCATGGTGGAGATAAAGGAGCCGGTTGAAACATGTCCCGACTGCAAGGGCAAGGGTATTGTCGAGGGCGATTACCTCCCCTGCCTGAAATGCGGTGGTAAGGGAGTTGTTAGTAAAAGATAAGAGGAATATGGAGCGGTGGAGTATTGGAGTGATGTAGACATAGAACTACCAAGATCCTCTAGGCCCCATTACTCCATTACTCCATTACTCCAATCTTGAGCAAAGCGAACTAACTTCAAAGGAGGATGATATGCCGATAGATGAAATGACAACAGTATTGGAGCCTCGTCCCCTGCCTAACTTCGTAGAAACCTCGTTCGTCAAGGATATTGCCGAGAGAGCCCTGGCCTATATAGCGGCAGGTTTTCCCCTCCATTTCCGCGGGATTTCCGGAACAGGCAAGACCACCCTGGCCATGCATGTGGCCAGCAAGATAGGAAGACCGGTGGTCATGATGCACGGGGATGAGGAGTTTTCCACATCAGACCTGGTTGGCGGCGAATATGGCTATCGAATTCGCAAGGTGGTGGATAACTTTATCCACTCGGTCCTCAAGACTGAGGAGGATATGAGGAAAAGCTGGGTGGACAATCGCCTGACCGTGGCCTGCAAGTACGGGTTCACACTCATTTACGATGAGTTTACCCGTTCCAGGCCAGAGGCCAACAATGTCCTCCTGTCCGTGCTGCAAGAAAAGATGCTGGATCTTCCAGTGGCCAGGGAGGGGGATGAGAATTATCTGCGCGTTGACCCAGACTTTACAGCCATCTTTACTAGCAACCCGGAGGAATATGCTGGGGTCCACCGCAGCCAGGATGCCCTTCGGGACCGGATGATTACCATAGACCTGGATCATTTCGACGAGGACACAGAAGTGCATATCACCGAAGCCAAAACCGGCCTGGTCAATGGCGATGCCTCCAAGATCGTCAAAATCGTCCGGGGCCTCAGGGAGTCTGATGTCTATGAGTTTGCCCCTACCATAAGGGGTTGCGTCATGATTGCCAAGACGGTCAAGATCCGAAAGGCTGGGGTCAACAAGGATGACCAGATTTTCAGGCAGACCTGCATGGACATTCTGGCCTCGGAGACCAGCCGTATCGGCAGCAAGACCAACCAGGATAAGGTTAAAGAGGCCATTTCTGAATTGATCGATCAATACTGTTAGTCCAAAGTCCAAAGTCTCCGGTCAGTGTAAACCGGGGTCATTGCGAGGGCGTTAGCCCGAAGCAATCTAATAAATACAAGAAGTTATGATACATGAGATTGCTTCCCTTCGCTCGCAATGGCATACTTTCCGAATTTTTACAAATTTGTCAATTTTCAATCGAAAATCTTCAATTTAGAAGGGGGGTGGATGTAAAATGACCTTAATGCGAGCTTTTGCCAAGGTAGATAAGGAAGGTAAGATTTCAATCCCAAGCAATATTCGCAGGGAGGCTGACTTAAAAGAGGGCCAGTTGGTTGAGCTCAAGGTATCAGGTCCGAATCAAGCCCAGTTTATCGTTATTCACAAGCGGCAAAGTGGCAGATAACAGAAATCTAAGGAGGTTTTCATGGCGAGCAAACGCCGTACGCTCTCTGACATTAAAACGGCTGTTAGGTCCAAGATACGGTCCAAACCCAGGGTAACAGGATCGGAATACCTGGAGATGTTTGTGCTGGAAAAAAATAAGGCACGTCTGGAACAGGAAAAACAAAATGTTGACAAGAGAAAGACACAAATAGAAAAAGATATCTCTGTAATTAATGAAGAGCTTGAGACATTGGAAGATATGGTCTCAGAGACCAATGGTGCTACGCGGAATAGGAAAAAGACCGAAAAACTAATACCTCCACAAGCGATGAAGGTGATGAAGATAGATTACTAATTATTGGAGCAAGGCTGTGGAAATGGAAGATACAAAGGCAATTTCCATACCCAAGCTGGCAGCCCTTGAGCGAGCAAAGGCACTGGGCCTGGAGATCAACCGCTATGAGATATCCGCTGTTGAGCATCAGGCCCGTGAATGGAAAAAGCATGAACAGGCAGAAAAGTTAGAAGTCCCTCCGGCCGGAGGGCAAGATCCGAATGACACGAGATACATGATCCAGAATCTTCACCCTGTGGAATCCTCTGAAGGAGGTCCGCAAAGCGGAATTCCACAGGGCAGGTCCAGAACCCAGAATCCAGAATCCAGCATAAATGAAGCGTTTGATTGGCAGCCACAACAGCCGGATCAGAGTGAGCCCGAAAATAAGTTCAAGAATTTGAATACCGCCTCTATTGCGCGTTTAGCCCGTAAGATCATGGCAAGAGAATGGGCCATGGCATTGGGGGGAAGCAGGGGTCTTGAAAGCGAGCAAGCTACTATTGAACGGGGCGCGGAAAAATACAGAAAGAAAGAGGCGTTAGAAAAAGAAATGAAAGAGATTGAGGGGCAGAGGGCCAATAAGCAAAGGATAGCTTTAGAAGAGGTCCTTTGGATTTTTGGCCGGAACCTTCTAAAGGTACCTAAACCTATCACCCCGGAGGCAGCCGAGGCCCTTCTGGAAGAGGCCCTGAGCGAGGTTGGTGACACAATACGCATAACCTGGCACGTGGATGGATGCCATATCTTATTGGAGCCTTGGGAGGATAAGAGACTGAGGCGGAAAACAGGGGAACCATTGCCTGCTGTGTTTCAGGCTACAATTGACCATAATTTGATGTTCACCTCCTATCAAAAGATCGAAGACCCCCAGCTACTCCAGCAAACCCAAAACGATCTGATCTTAAAGAACATCCTCTCAAGCTTCAGGAAGTCGCCTCGAAAGGATTTCCATGACTTTGAAAATGCCGTTTCCGAAGGGGGGCGCATCATCCGGTCAACTAAAATGGATGGAGGCGGGAAGATAAATTTTGAGCCCTGGGAGGAGATGCGAAGGCGAAATATAGAGCGTAAAGGACACCCCCCTATTATGACCTATGTGATAAATGCAGATAAAGATTTTGAACACATAACCTGTGGGCAGTGAGCAGTGGGCAGTGACTACTGAAAGTCCAATGTCCAACGTCCAAAGTCCAAAGTCCAAAGTCCAATGACTAATGACCAACTTTGAAGGGGAAGAGCTGTGTATAGTGAAAAAGTCTCAGAGATAACACCCATCATCATCGATAAGGAGCAGCCCGGCTTTGTCCTGACCGATCATGTGAAAGGGATTCTAAAGCGGGCCATGAACTATGTCAGGGTCGGGTTTCCTACCCACCTCAGTGGGCCGGCAGGCACAGGGAAGACTACCATAGCCATGTTTCTGGCCGCCCAGATTGGAAGACCGGTCATATTGGTTCACGGCGATGATGAGTTTGGCACCTCCGACCTGATCGGCGGCCAGTACGGCTACCGCCGCAAGAAGATGGTGGATAATTTTGTCCATTCTGTCCTCAAATCAGAGGAAAACGTGTCTCCCGAATGGGTGGATAACCGGATAACCGTGGCCTGCAAACATGGATTCACACTCATTTACGACGAGTTTACCCGTTCCAGGGCAGAGGCCAACAATGTGTTACTGTCCATACTGGAGGAAAAGATACTGGATCTGCCCGCTGCCCGTGGGGAAAATGGTTATCTGCGTGTCTCTCCGGACTTTCGCGCCATCTTTACCAGCAACCCTGAGGAGTATGCTGGAGTGCATAAGGCCCAGGATGCCTTGAAAGACCGCATGATTACTATCAAGCTGGGCCATTATGGCCGGGAAACAGAGGTTTCCATTGTGGAGGCCAAATCAGGGCTAAATATAGATGATGCCGGGAGAGTGGTGGATATTGTTCGCTCCTTCAGGGAAAGGATAGGAAATAATTCTCACCCCAGCATTCGAGCCAGCATTATGATAGCCAAGATACTGAACGAGACATCCACAAGAGCTGAGGCTGATAATAGCGAGTTTTTACAAGCCTGTTTGGATGTACTCGATTTTAATACAAATGAGACACATAAAGAGACTGAAAATGAAATCAAACAGATTATCGAAGATGCAATTAATCATTACTGTTAAGACTACTATTTTCAGATAATATTACAAATATAAAGCGGTAAATATTTTGACCAGGGAAGGAAAATACATTTATTGCATCATTGAAAGCAATGAAGGTCGTAACTTTGGGCCTATCGGTATCGGTCAGCGCGGGGATATTGTTACCACCATCGGGTATAATGATCTCAGCGCTGTCATCAGTAATTCGCCTATGACGAAGTACGTTATAAATAGGGAGAACATGATGGCCCATGAAAGGGTCATTGAGGAGGTCATGAAGGATTATACGGTGTTACCGGTCAGGTTCTGTACCATTGCCGCCAGCGCGGAGGAGATACGAACCTTGCTGAGAAGACGACATTCTGAATTTAAAGGCCTCCTGAGAGATATGGACAACAAGGTAGAAATGGGCCTCAAGGCGCTCTGGAAAGACATGAACCAAATCTTTCATGAGATAGCAGAAGAGAACCAGGGCGTCAGAAGGCTCAAGAAAAAGGCCGAGGGAAAAGCGGGAAAGGATGTAAATGCCTACAAAATCGCTGTAGGTAAAGTCGTAAAAGAGGCCCTGGATGCTAAAAAGGAAGGCGAGGCCAAGAAAATCATGAATACGTTCAAACGGGCGGCAGTAGATGTTCGGACAAATGGTCTTTTTGGAGACAATATGTTTTTAAACTCCGCCTTCCTGGTAGACAGGTCACATGAAAAAGAGTTCGATTACATGGTGGAAGATCTGGTGGAAAAATACAAAGACCGGGTCAACTTCAAATATATAGGTCCAGCGCCGCCATTCAATTTTGTGAATATTGTAGTGAAGTGGTAATGATGTCCAAAGTCCTATGTCCAATGTCCAAAGTCGGATGTAATTTGGAATGAAAATCGAACGCTTTGAAGATATTAAGGCATGGCAAGAAAGTAGATCTCTAATAAAAATGGTTTTCAGAATTAGTCGATTTATCCGTTATTTGCGGGAGCAAAAGTGATGTTAAAACCTAATGTCAACCGTCATAGGCCCGATGCCGTATCTTGACTTTGGACTTTGGACATTGGACTTTGGACATTGGACTTTGGACTTTGGACATTGGACTTTGGACATTGGACTTTGGACATGTAAAAAGAGGATACGATAATGACTGATAAAAAGAACAAGAAAGAGAAAGAAGAGGGCATCAATATTGATTTCGGCTTTGGGGGTCTCTTTAAGGGACTGGGGAACTTGATCGATACAGCCACCAAGCTGGCGGAAAAGGGTGAGGAGCTATCCAAGACAGGTGAGATCAAGTTCAGCGGTCTTGATAAGATCAAAGGGCTTAAGGATTTGAAAGGCGTCTACGGGGTCAGGGTCCGCACCATGGCCGATGGCAGCCCTTCCATTCAACCATTCGGTAATATCAAAAAAACACCCAAGGGGCCGGTAGTGGAGGAGGTGCGAGAGCCCATAGTGGATGTGTTTGACGAACCAGAGAGGACCCACATTGTGGCGGAGATGCCAGGCATTGAGGAAAAGGACATCAACCTGGAGATCAAAGGTGACATTGTGAATATTAGCGCCGAGGGAGAAAACAGAAAATATCAAAAAGAGGTCCTCCTCTCACGACAGGCAAAGCCCGAGGATATGACCTGGACATATAAGAACGGGATTTTGGAAATCAAGATAAAAGCAATTGAAAATTGAAAATTGAAAATTGAAAATTGGGGAATTGAGGGATTATGGGATTGCGGATTTAAAGAAAGGCGATTGATTTGTCGAATATTCAATATTCAATCGACAATATTCAATTCTAATGACTAATGACCGGTAACGACGGACAAAAAATATGAAAGCACAAAAAAAAGACAAAGATACAAAAACTCTCACCCTCAAAGTAACAGAGGCCGGCTCCAAGGATGTAGGGCGCGGTATCGCCCGTTTTGACCCCACAGACTTCAAAAAGATTGGAGTCGAAGTGGGAGATGTTGTGACGATCAAGGGAAAAAGGGAGACCGTGGCCAAGGTGTTGCCTGCTTACATGGAAGACCGGGGCAAGCGTTTGATTCGCCTGGATGGGATCATCCGGGAAAATGCCCAAAGCGGTATTGACGAAAAAATTAGCGTCACAAAGTCTGACTTCAGTCCAGCCCAAATGATTGTTGTCGCCCCATTGACCTTGATGCGTTCCTACGATGCCCGCTACATCGGGAGCCTCTTAGAGGGGTTACCGCTGATAGAAGGAGATACGGTAAGGGCAAGGCTTTTTGGAACTCGCACCCAGGATTTTAAGGTTGTTTCCACCAGGCCCGGGGGGGTGGTCATGATCAACCCCAAGACCGTTATCAAGATCCAGGAGAAAAAGGAGCCTGGGGAGGCCAGGACCAGGATAGCCTATGAAGATATCGGGGGATTGGACAGGGAGATCCGGCGGATCCGCGAGATGATCGAGCTCCCCCTGAAATATCCTCAGGTCTTTGAAAGGCTGGGCATCGACCCTCCCAAGGGGGTGCTTTTGCATGGCCCACCCGGATGCGGAAAGACACTCATCGCCCGCGCAGTGGCAAATGAGACCGATGCCTATTTCGGGCATATTAGTGGCCCTGAAATTATGCACAAGTACTATGGCGAAAGCGAAGCCCATCTCAGGCGTATATTTGATGAGGCCACTGCACATGCTCCAAGCATTATCTTTCTGGACGAGATTGACGCCGTTGCCCCCAAGCGAGAGGAGATGGGGGGCGAGAAACAAGTAGAAAAGCGGGTTGTAGCCCAGCTTCTGGCCTTGATGGATGGACTCTCTTCAAGAGGTCAGATCATCGTCATCGGCGCCACCAACATCCCAAATACCCTTGATCAGGCCTTGAGAAGACCGGGGCGTTTCGACCGTGAGATCGAGATTGGTATACCGGATAAAAATGGTCGCCTGGAGATCCTCCATATTCACACCCGGGGCATGCCCCTGGCCGAGGATGTGGATTTGGATCGCATATCAGAGATTACCCATGGCTTTATTGGAGCCGATCTGGAAGCGCTTTCCCGGGAAGCAGCCATGACCACCCTGAGAAAGATCTTTCCGAGCATAGACTTCCAGATGGTAGAGATCCCTTACGAGACCTTGATGCAGCTTCATGTCACCATGGACGATTTTATGGAGGCCCTAAAGGAGGTTGAGCCTTCGGCCATAAGGGAGGTGTTTACCGAGATTCCGGATGTAAAGTGGAGTGATGTTGGAGGTCTTACTGAGGTAAAAAGGGTGTTAAGCGAAACCATTGAGTGGCCTCTAAAGTACAACAAATTATTTGAACATGCCAAAACAAATCCCTCTAAAGGTATATTACTCTACGGCCCGCCAGGCACAGGGAAGACCTTGCTCGCCAAGGCAGTGGCCTCGGAATCAGAGGTCAATTTCATCTCGGTCAAAGGCCCGGAGCTTCTCTCCAAGTGGGTTGGAGAGAGCGAGAAGGGTATACGGGAGATCTTCAAGAAGGCCAAGCAGGCATCTCCATGTATTATATTTTTCGATGAAATAGATAGCGTGGTTCCCATGCGGGGCTCGGAGGCTGCATCTCATGTTGTTGACAGAGTAATCAGCCAATTCCTGACCGAGCTGGATGGCATTGAGGAACTCAAGGGGATCGTGGTTCTTGCGGCCACCAACAGACTGGACATCATTGACCCGGCCTTGCTCAGGGCCGGTAGATTCGATTTCCTGCTGGAGCTTCCCGTGCCTGATGAGGAGACAAGACTGGAAATATTCGAAGTTCATACAAGAGGGAAGCCTCTGGCCCCCGACGTTGATCTCAAGTCCCTGGCCGGTGGTACGGAGGGCCTTGTAGGTGCAGACATAGAATCCATTTGCAGGAAAGCCTCCATGTTAGCCATAAGAGAGTTTATAGAAAACAAAGGTCAGGATTACGCTGATTTTGCGATTTCGAATGGGCATTTTAAGCAGGCGTTACAGGAAGTGCGGGACACAGGAAATAAGATACAGGATACATGAGGCAGGTCCGATGTCCAAAGTCCAACGTCGTTCCTTGTTCAGACCTTTGACTTTGGACCTTGGACTTTGGACATCGTTTTTTATGGAGGATAAACCATGGCAGAAAACGGAAAATACATTTATGGCTTTATCAGTGCAAATAAACCAAAAAATTTAGGCCCCATTGGTATTGATAAGGGAGAAGTTTGTACCTTTCCCTATCAGGATATTGCCGCTGTAGCCAGCGATTTGCCGTTTATACAATTTGATTCCCTATCCAGAGAAACTCTCCTTCACAATCTGGCCGTCTATCAAACTGTCATCGAAAAGGTGATGAAAAGTAACCACATTATCTCTATGAAATTCGGGACAGTGGCTCAAGGGGAAGAAGAACTAAAGAGAATCCTGGAAAAGGGTTATGGGCAGATAAAAACAAAGCTCAAGGAAATGGAGAACAAAATAGAGCTCGATGTAGCGGCAATATGGGGCGATTTGGAGACGGTTTTAAAGGAAATAGGAGAAGAGGAGGAGATTAAAAGACTTAAACAAGAAGCAGCATCAAAAGCCCCTGACCAGATTTTTGAGATCAAAATAAACGTGGGCAAATTGGTCAAGGGATCATTGGATAAAAAGAGGGAAAAATGTACTTCAGAGATATTGGATGTCCTGAAGAAGGAAGCAGAAGACCATTGTTCCCACGCTGTTATGGATGATTCTATGATAATGAACGTGGCCTTTCTCATAAATATGGATAAAAAGGAAGCCTTTGAGTCAAAGGTTGATGACCTGGATAAAGAATACAAAGGCAGAGTAAATTTTAGGATTGTGGGTCCCCTTCCCCCTTACAGCTTTTGTACCCTGGAGATAAAAAAACTGGAATTTGGTGAGGTAAACGAGGCCAGGCGGATTCTGGGCTTGGGCGAAGAAGCCACGGGCGTTGAAATCAAAGATGTTTACAGGGAGCTGAGCAAAAAGTTTCATCCGGATAAATATCCCTATGATCAGGAAGCGCAAAAAAGGTTTGAGAAGATAACCAATGCCTATCAAATCCTCACCGATTACTGTCAGGGGGGGCGGCAGTCCTTTAAGAAAAATGATGTTAGCGAATGGATAACAGTTAAGCCACTGGAACAGCCGGAGGCTCATGCCTGATGAGGCGATTGCTCTATGTGCCCGTTATTCATGTGGAATCTGATTTGGGAAGCATTGCTTCGGCAATCGACAAAAGAAGTGCTGAAATATGCGGAAGGAAACGTTGGGAAAAACATAGACAAACCGTGACCACATTTTGGGATGAAATCGAGGAATATTTCAAGAAACTGGATGCCGAGAATTTAAAGATCTATCAGGATGGATTAATGGCCGATGGTGAACTGGGGCAAAAGATCATCATGGAAGGGGCTAAAAAAGGGAGCAGAAATTACCGGATTGTCCTCGATTTGATTAAAAGAGGTGGAGAGGTTAGAAAAACAGAAGACATAGCGCTCCTTAAAGAAGAGTATGGTCGCATCCTCAAACTTGCCCAGACCAAATCACTCTGGGAGAAAACAACCGCTTACATAGGGTATAGGTTTCATAAAGATCAGCTTATGGAGAAAAGAGATAAGTTCATTGCAACCACAATCAATGAAACCTTAAAAGAGGAAGAAACCGGGGTTCTTTTTATAGGGGCCTTTCACGATGTAATCCCTCACATTGCCGATGAGATTGCAGTCGAAGAGGTAAAAAATCGTGAAAAGGTCAGAGACTATTTTAAGGTGCTCATCTCCAGAGGGGATGAAAGGAAGTTTGAGCAATTGGCTGAATATTTAACGTCCAACGTAACGTCCAACGTCCCCGCCCGCCTCGCAAGCGAGAGCGTTGCGGGCAGGCAACGTCCAAAGTCGTAAGATGATTCGTCATTTGTCGCTGGTCATTGGACCTTGGACATCGGACATTGGACCTTGGACATCGGACATTGGACCTCGGACCTTGGACATTGGACATCATATCATGACTAAAGAAGGTCAATACATATATGCCATTGTGGCCACTCATGAAGAGAAGGGCTTTGGTCCAATAGGCATTGGTGACCAAAAAGATGAGGTATATACAGTTTGCTTTCAGGATCTTGGGGCCATTATCAGCAATTCTCCCATTGTTAAATATCCCTTTACCAGGGCTAATACCATGGCACACCAGAAGGTCATTGAAGAGGTCATGAAATATTATCCCATGCTGCCGGTAAGATTCAGCACCATTGGTGAGAGCATTGGGCTTATCAAGGAAAAGGTTTTAAAGGCCAGATATAATGAATTTAAAGAGCTTTTAGGATATATGCAGGACAAGATAGAGCTTGGCCTCAAGGCCCTATGGGCGAGCAAGGAAGTTGTTTTCCGGGAAATCGTTGATGAAAATAGAGATATAAGGCTTTTGAGAGATCGACTCATGTCAAGACCAGTTAGGCCGCAGCGAGAACAGATCCAATTGGGGGAGATGGTAAAAAAGGCCCTGGATACCAAAAGGATGCGGGAGGAAAGGGCGATTCTCAATTTCTTTAAAGGCCTCTGGGTGGAGCACAAAGCAAATAACGTTATGGGTGACCAGATGGTTACTAACAGCGCCTTTCTGGTCCAAAAAGATAGGGAAAAGGCATTTGATGAAGTGGTGGATAAACTGACAGCAACGTATGACGGTAGAATGAAATTCAAATATGTGGGGCCTGTGCCTCCATGCAATTTCGTGGAAATAGTCTTATCGTGGTAGAGGATGGTGGACAGTGGTTAGTGGTTGGTGATCAGTGATAAATCAATATTCAATCGTCAATCGTCAATAATCAATTGTTATGGCCTTCATAATCGATGACATATTATTTTCTCCCGTTAAGCTTACTGTCTGGCTCGGGAATAAGCTCAGGGAGTCAGCCTATCAGGAGATGACCGACGAGTCAAAGATTCATGAAGAGCTTTTGCACCTTCAGATGCAGCATGAGATAGGAGAGGTAGGCGAAGAGAAGTATGAAAAAGAAGAAGCAAAGTTGATGGAGCGGTTGGAGGCCATCAGAAAAATGAAGGAGGAGACATAACAATGCCGGCGTTAGCAGCAGGAAAGGGGGCATTCAGGTGCCCTAGGTGCGGTGAGATAACTTCCGGCGCAATGAAGAGTTGCCCTGAATGTGGGCAGAGATTGACCTTGGAATGCCCTGAATGCGGGGAGACTTGGCGCCATATACTTGGGTATAAATGTTGTCCCAATTGCGGGAAACGAATTACGGAATAGACAAGCAAAAATAGGGAGGGACAGCGACCATTTTTTAAACAAAAAAGTAGCAGTCCCTATTTTCCTTAACTTTAGTCACTTTAGCGCACTTTAAAATTTAGGCACTTTCAAACAAAGGAGGTAAACGGAAATGACTTTAGGGATGTCAGAAGTGATAGAAAAGGCCCGGTCGGAACTGAATAAGCTTACCGGTTTAGAGATTTCCTCGACACTGGGGGCGGCAAGAGATGAAGATGGGTGGGTGGTGAGCATAGAGGTTGTCGAAAAGCACTCGCTTCCGGACGGCATGGATATCCTGGCCACATACCAAAGCAAACTGGATCCTGACGGAAATATGATGGAATTCAACCGGGTAAGGATGCGCAAGCGTATCGATACTGAGGAGAGCGAGGAATAATTCTTGTCTTTGATGGCTCTGATTGCACAGCAGGCTATTGGCCACTCCCCTTAGAACTGGTACCTGACAGCTATAGGTTATGCGCTTCAGCTGAAATAATTTTACCGATTAAGTTAGTGATTCGCAAAAAATTCATAGTGGGTAAATTATTTGTCTTGAGATGCCCAAGCCCCGGATTTGAGTCAGCGGAAGACAATAAACACAGGAGAGGCAAAAGAGGGGAAGGCTTTAAAAGGATAATCGCAGATTATTAAGGGCTTGCAGTATCACCTGCTGCTTCCTGAAGACTGCGTACTGCATACTGCCTACTTTTTTTGGAGGCAACAATGGTCAACGGAAGTGAAAAGAAGGCTTTAGAAATAGTCCATGAAGCAGGCGGAGAGACCACGAGCCATAAGGTGAGCCGCAAGCTTGGGATAGACACCGGATATGCAAGACTTCTGTGCATGAACCTGGCTCGAAAGGATTATCTGGATTTGAAGAGGTCAGGCCGATTCAGTATCACTTTCAAAGGGAAAAGGGCTCTGAATAAAACACCCAGGGTGGAGGCAGAAGAAACGGACCAACGAGCTCCCTTTAAGAGACTATCCCAGGAACGTCTTGGCTGGGACGTCCTGTCGAATGTCCGGAGTGGCCATACTGCCACTCCGGCTTTCTGTAAGCCTGGTCAGGAAGAGCTGATCTGGACAACAGCAAAGGTCGATGATTCAGGGAAACGATTTTCCAAAGAGGGAGCCGGGATATGGGTTGGAAAATTGCTTACGGAAACAACCTATCCATGCGGTTTCTGCAGGGGAAGTGGAGAAAAACCAAAAGGGACTGTATGCTCCGTATGCAGGGGATCAGGGGAGGTCTCAGTAGATCCGCCTGCGGTCATGTGTGCTTATTGTAAGGGAAGAGGCGAAGAGAAGCCTCGAAGCAATATAACCTGCACCGTCTGTCGCGGCAAGGGGTTTGTGAGCGTTACAGAACCGATAGAAGGCTGTAGACACTGCCGGGGAACAGGGAAAGAGCCAAACAACAAACTCCCATGCCTTAAATGCCGGGGTAAAGGCGTGATCTCCAAAAAGATGCCCCAAAAGGAGATTGTTCATCCCAAACCTGACTTTTATCGCCAGGCAAGGTTTGAAATGGAGCAGAGACAAAGGGTTCCGGAACGGCCGGCAAAGCAAAAGAGAAGCCCAACAGCCAGCGAGATAGAGGTTCTGGAGGTCTATTACGAGGCAAAGCAACAAAAAAGGCCTCTCAATGTCAGCAATTACACGGGCATGTCTCCGGCCTATGTGGATATGATGGTCCGGTCTCTAGTGGAAAATGGGCTTTTAGCTGCCGTGGCACCCAGAAGATATGGGGTTACCCCCAAAGGGATTAAGTTTTTGCAAGGGGATAAAAATGCAGATATCTAACAACGATCAACTAACGCAATCAAATGCTGAGATACTGGAAAGTTAATGCAGTAAATGGAGGATAAGTATGGCTATAGAACCATCTCGAGATGGTGATAGTGCCGGCTTAGCTGATGTCATAGACAGGATCCTGGACAAGGGATTGGTGATTAACGCAGACATCGCTGTATCTGTGGCTGGTGTTGAACTGCTGGGCATTAAGATCAGGGCGGCCCTGGCCTCCTTTGAGACTGCAGCAAAATATGGTTTGGAGTTTCCGTCAGGAACCAATCTGGAGACACCTGCCTGGGATGAGGCCATGGTAGCCAAAGAAAACTGTCCTCAATGTGAAAAGAGGGTCCCCGTTGAAGAGCTTACAACTACCGGTTGCCCCTGGTGCGGGTGGATAAGTGCCAAGGCAAAGGCACTGGCACAGGAAATTGAAAATTGACTATTGACTATTGAATATTGACTAATGACAACTGAAGGATGAGATATGGCTCTTGGCCCTATTTTTAAACCCATTTTAGACGAAGTAAAAAAGGAGACGGGAAGAAAAAGGAGAAGTCCCTACTGGGTGAGATGCCCTGCTTGCGGGAGACGAGTGGTTAAAAAGGAGCTGATAAATAAGGGCTGCTATATCTGTGGTTGGCAACCGGAAATTAGACAGGATTACAGGCCTGCCCTGGTGCGACGTAACATTTTGGTTAACGGTCACATATTAGTCATAAGACAGAGGCTATCGGCAGGGGCGGTTTTGGAAACATGTCTGGGCCAGGGATCGACATGTGATAAATCCAGTTAATCCTGTTTATCCTGTCAAAAATTGAGAGGGACGAGAATCAGGTGGAAGAGAAAAGTCGTGAGTTTTTAAGTAATGTCCAGAGATCATCTACCCTTTTTTCCAGGGCATTGGTCTTGGAAGTATATTCGCTGACTTCCTGTTTAACGTCAAGTTTGGCCAAGATTTCACCCTGCGTAACTTCCAGGTGGTGTAGGGACTGGAACATAGCGTCAAATTTTTTATCGACAGCTTCAAATCGCTTATCAATCCTGGCAAACTCTTCGCTGTGGTGTTTTAACTCTGTCTGTATAGATTTAAGCTCAGGGACCAAAAGGTCCTGGATGGCAGCCCGGAAACCACTTACTGTTTTGCTGATATCATCCATTTTGCTGTCCTTCTTTAGTTTCAATCAAGATATAATTTTATGAGGTGAATGTCAAGATTAGAAAATTAGTAATTATTTAGCCACAGATTCACACAGATGGACACAGAAAGTTGAAAAAGAGAAAATATCAGCGGTAATCAGCGTAAATCTGTGGCTGAATAGTAATTTTTCATTGGAGCAAAGCGACAGATGCCTATTGATATTCATGAAGATAACTTAAAACACGGACTTTTAGGTCTGGTTATCGCTATAGTAGAGATAATCAGAGATGCACTTAAACATCAAGCCTTGAGACGTATGGAAGGCGGAAGTTTGAATGATGATGAGATAGAAAGGTTAGGAAGCGCCCTTGAGGAGATAGATATTGCCATCGATCACATGAAAGAAGAGCAGGGAATTTCCGAGACAGTCAAATCGGTGAGGGATGGGCTGGATGATCTTGTGGATGATGTCTTAGATCAGATGGTAAACCCTGAAAGATGGGCAAAGGAGGAGGTTAAAAAGTGAGTGGAGAAACTCAAGAAGTTGGCTCTAAAGTTGTCCCTTCAGAAGCTGATACCAGGGGAAGATATCTTTATTGTGTGGCTGAAAATTCTCAAGAAACGGACTTAGGTAGTATTGGTATAGATGGAAATAATGTCTACACTATCCCTTACCAGGGCATATCTGCAGTGGTCCATAACTGCCCTGCTCACCCCTATGAATCAAAGGATAATAAGGTGGTAGAGGATTGGGTTATGGCACATGAAATCGTTGTAGAGACAGCCAGGGAAAGACTTGGGACAGTTCTCCCCTTAGGATTTGACACTATAATTAAAGCCGATGAAGAAAGAGATCCGGAGGAGATGGTTAAAGTCTGGTTAAAGGAAGACTATCAAAGACTGAGGGAAAAATTGGATAAAGTAAAAGGTAAAGTTGAATATGGAGTCCAGATTTCTTGGGATACTAAAATTGTCAGCGAAAAACTTATAGGAAAGGACCGGGAACTTAAAGATTTAGACCAGGAGATTAAATCTAAACCAAAAGGCATGGCCTATATGTATAAGCAAAAGTTAGAAAAGTTAATAAGGGAAAAAATAGGGAAAGAGGCGGAGAGATGTTTCAAGGACTTCTATGAAATGATTAAAGGAGTCACAGATGAAATTAAGGTGGAAAAGGCGAAGAAAGAAGAAAAACCAGGAAGACAGATGCTTATGAACCTATCCTGCCTGACTGATAAAGATGCTAAGATCTTAGGTGATGAGTTGGAAAAGATTAATAATATGGAGGGGTTCTTTGTCCGTTTCACCGGTCCCTGGCCACCGTATTCATTTGTTTAAAATAAGTCCAATGTCCAAAGTCCAAAGTCTAATGTCCAAAGGTGGAGGTGATTTGAAATGAAAATTGAGCGCTTTGAAGATATTAAGGCCTGGCAAGAAGGTAGAATCCTAACAAAAATGGTTTTTAGAATCACTTCGGTTCACAATCTTATAAAAAGCTTTAGGTTAAGAGATCAAATTGAGGGAGCCTCAATTTCTGTAATGGGAAATATTGCAGAAGGCTTTGACTCTCAATCTGATTTAGAGTTCATAAGGTTCTTAAAGTATTCTCGACGGTCTGCATCCGAGGTTCAATCTCACCTCTATGTAGCTCTTGACCAAGAGTACATTACAAAGGAACAATTCAATGAAATTTATGAAAAGGCTGTAGTAGTCAAGAACCTAATTAGTGGATTTATCCGTTACTTGAAGGGTGATAAGTGATTTTAATGTGGAAAGAGTCCAACGTCCAACGTCGTAATTCATTCGGACTTCGGACTTTGGACCTTGGACATTGGACCTTGGACCTTGGACAATATCCAAAGGATTTACCGAATGAAGTGAGGGAAGATGGAGCCAGTTAAAGAATGGAAGGGTAAAGCTACTTTAGTTGATCTATTGGACAGGGTTTTTGACAAGGGAGTGGTGATCCATGCCGATGTCATCATCTCGGTGGCCGGCATCCCTCTAATCGGGGTCAATTTGAGGGCGGCCTTAGCTGGGATGGAGACCATGCTGGAATACGGGCTAATGCAGGATATGGACGCCAGGACCCGCATGTGGGAGGCCCAGCATAGAAAGAGTAAAGAGGTTTCTTTGAGAGAGGGAGAAGATCTCATTCTTAAAATCTTCGGCTCCTATTACTATTCAAAGGGGATCTATACTGCCTGGAAATCGGGACGATTCTATCTTACTACTACCAGACTTTTCCTTTATCAGCAGGATATTGCCGAGATAGTCTTCGAGACCCCACTGAATAGGATAAAAGCCATGACGATAAGAAGCGAAAGATCCTTTACCGGAAAAGATAGAGATATCATATACTTGTCTTTAAAAATAGGAAAGATAGCCCGTATAAGTGTCCTGGAAACCGTAGAGTTTGAGGACAAACTCCAGCATCTGGTGGAGGAGGCAGGGGTAATCCTGGATGGTGATACTGCCCTGGTAGAGGAATATGACGAAAGGGCAAGCTCCTTTTTGGTGGATGGGGAGAAGATTTTCTGCACTGGAAAGATATGGCACCTGTCGCCCGAGGGTGGGATTATGGGTGATGCCTGGAAGCCTGGCTACCTCTATCTCACCAATAAGAGGTTCTGCTGGTGGTATGAGTTCGGGCGTAAGATAGCCTTCCAGGTGCCTGTGGAAGAGATTACCGGCGCCACTAAGGAGAGGAGGAATTTGAGCACCGTATTAAAGGATAAAGAGGTACTGGATGTAATTTACAATGGTACTGGTTTTAAGGAGGTAGTTAGTTTCTCGGGAAAAGAGACCGATCAATGGGTGAATGCCCTTAATAAGACCATATCTTTGGGAGGCCAGACAGGCGAAGATAGGGAAACTGAGACCTGCCCTCAATGCGGGAGAACAGCTTCCATAAAGGAGTTATTAGAGCAAGGGTGCCCCAAATGTGGATGGATAAGCCCTAATAAGAAAGTGGTCAGTAGTCCGTTGTCAGTTGTCAGTAGTTAGTTGACAGTAGTAATAGTCAGTCTCCATTCTGGAGTATGGTTAGTGGTCTGTGGCTCGTTGTCAGTTGATAAGAATAACACGGAAAAAATTCCTCCCCCTTGACTCCGGTCTATACACCACCAAGGGGAGGGGAGGTATGGGTAATTCACGGGTCGCCCGGGGAAGAGAGATGTGTATAACGATGTGCCTGGCGGGAGGGGGTATGGACAATAACATCAGTTCTATTGGAAGAACCAGAAAAACAACGGACAACTAACGACAAACAACGGACGTCTCCGAAGGAGATTTATGAGCAAAGCGATCGGCATAGATTTGGGAACAACTTACTCGGTGGCAGCCGTAATAGAAAATGGCCGAGCCAAAATTATTAAAAACGCCGAAGGTGAGAACCTGACCCCTTCTGTCGTTGCCGAAACGGCTCAGGGGCATAAACTGGTCGGCTCTGTAGCCAGAAGGCAGGCCGCAGCCAATCCGGAAAAGACGGTTCTATCCATTAAGAGGCTTATGGGCACTGATTATAGAGCCTCCCTCAATGGAAGAACCTATTCCCCACAGGAAATATCGGCCTTTATTTTGCGCAAAATAAAATTAGACGTGGAAAATTACCTGGGAGAGGAGGTGAAAAAGGCTGTCATTACAGTTCCGGCCTATTTCAATGATAGTCGGAGGCAGGCGACCAAAGAGGCCGGTATGATAGCTGGCTTTGATGTGATGAGGATAATCAACGAGCCCACAGCCGCTTCCCTGGCCTATGGGCTGGATCATGAAGACATTCAGACCATTCTTGTCTGGGATCTGGGAGGAGGAACATTTGATGTGTCCATCTTGGAGCTGGGAGATGGTCTCTTCCAGGTAAAAGCTGTCAATGGCAATATTGAACTTGGCGGTGATGACTGGGACGAAAGGCTGGTTGATTATCTGGCTGAGAGGTTTTTGAATGAGCATGGGTTTGATATAAAATCGGACAAAATTTCACTCCAGCGCCTGAGGGAGGCCAGCGAAAAGGCCAAGAGGGAACTCTCTTATAAACCCAGCACGAGTATTTCCCTGCCTTTTATCCGAACGGGTAAAAAAGAGCTTAAAAATCTGGAGGCCTCAATTGATCGTGAGACATTTGAGGCTATAACCGCAGACTTGAGGGAAAAGCTCCTCGGCCCGACAAGGCAGGCCCTGGCAGATGCCAAATTGACTACGGATGGCATTGATCGTGTGGTGCTGGTAGGCGGCTCTACGCGGATGCCCTCTGTGAGAGATCTGGTGGAAAAGACCTTTCATAAGAAGCCATTTATTAAGATCAACCCCGACGAAGTGGTGGGAATCGGAGCGGCTGTACAGGCAGGGGTCTTGATGGGGGAGATTGATGATGTGGTATTAGTGGATGTAACGCCACTTTCATTAGGAATAGAAACCGAAGGGGGCCTTTTTTCTAAGATCATCTCCCGCAATTCCACCATTCCCACATCCGCCGGACAGATATTTACCAACGCTGAGGACAATCAAACCGTGATGGACATCCATGTGCTTCAGGGTGAGCGGGAGATGGCCATAGGTAATATCAGCCTGGGCCAGTTTCAGTTGACTGACATTCCACCACTGCCCAGGGGAAAAGCACAGGTGGAGGTCACCTTTGAGATCGATGTGAACGGGATAGTAAGGGTCTCTGCACAGGAACTCTATACCGAAGAGCAGGCCAGCATAAGGATCGATGTCTCACACCTCTTGTCCAATGAGCAGGTAGAACATGCGGTCAAGGAAGCGGAAGCTAATGCCGAAGAGGATATGAAGAGACGCGAGGAGGTGGAGATCAATATCCAGGCCGACAGCATGATCCGGGCGGCAGAATCAATGATGGAGGAGAAACGGGAGAAAACACCAGCCTCCTATCTGCGTCAGATCGAGAGGGCCATATTGAACCTGAAAGAGGCCCTGGCACAGGGTGAAAGCGACCTCATTAAAAACACGACTGAACAACTACAGAGGCTGTTAGAGGAAATGTAATATGTCCAAAGTCCAAAGTCCAAAGTCCAATGTCTAATAACAAATGATCAATGACCAAAAACATATGGGAATGAGTTCTCAAAAAACGAGCATCCCCAAGCTTCACGCAGGCGAGCAGATAATCTTAGAAAGCCAGGGGGCATATAAGAATAACTTTCGCTCCGGATGGAAGGTGGCCCAGTGCATTTTGACCAACCAGAGACTTATTATGTACCAGAGGCCAACAATTAAATTTCAGATCCCTATCGACGATATTAAGGGTTTAGCAGTAGAAAGGCTTCACTATGTTCTCAGAAAAAGGGAATGCTTGTCTATCTCCTACAATCTCAGAGAGGGCTCAGAGAAAGGGTGGATCTGGTTTGTTGTGAACGATTTGGAAAAGTGGAGGGAGAGAATAATCTCTCAGGCCGCCCTTTTAAAGGTCGATTTAGGCGTTATTGAAGAGATCTCTGCACAACTGGATTCCGATAGCCAGGATATATTGTGGTACCTCTGGGAGAGGCGTCATGCAAAGATCGATCAGTTAGCCGAACTTATTGACGCCCCGAGCCATATGCATGTCCTCCTGAATATCAGAGAGAAGATCAACCCGGTTGCGGAAAAGATAGTTGGCATTCCGATTCTCTCCTTTGAAAGGTCAAAGGTGGACCCGGAAACTGGAGAAAAGGTCTTATTCAGTTGGTGGCTGATAGGGAAGCAGGAGAAATGGGCACAGAGTGAAGACCAACTATTGGATATATTCGATGAAGGCTCATACATGCAGGTAATTATGGAAGTGAGAGGAATGGAGGCATCGGATTTAAGGCTGGAGGTGCAGAGAGACCAGCTTACGGTCAGATCCGAGAAGACCGGTTCCGCATGGAAGGAAATCATCCATCTCCCCGCTGAGGTTAACACTGATAACTACCAGATGCATCTAAAAAACAATGTACTGGAGATAAGGATGTCCAAAGTCCAATGTCCAATGTCCCCGCCCGCCTCGTCTGAGCGAGAGCGATGGCGGGCAGGCAAAGTCCAAAGTCCAATGTCCAAAGTCGGAGGTGATTTGAAATGAAAATTGAGCGCTTTGAAGATATTAAGGCTTGGCAAGAAGGTAGAATCCTAACAAATATGGTCTTTAGAATTACTTCAGTTCACAATCTTGTCAAAAGCTATAGGTTAAGAGATCAGATTGAGGGAGCCTCAATTTCTGTAATGGGAAATATTGCGGAGGGGTTTGACTCTCAATCTGATTTAGAGTTCATAAGGTTCTTAAGGTATTCTCGACGGTCTGCATCCGAGGTTCAATCTCACCTCTATGTTGCTCTTGACCAAGAGTACATTACAAAGGAACAATTCAATGAAATTTATGAAAAGGCTGTAGTAGTCAAGAACCTAATTAGTGGATTTATCCGTTACTTGAAGGGTGATAAGTGATTTTAATGTGGAAAGAGTCCAACGTCCAACGTCCAACGTCGTAACTCATTCGGACATTGGACGTTGGACATTGGACCCAGGACATTGAACCTTGGAACTTTCCCAATGACTAATATACCTGAATATTTCCAAAACGAAGACCTGCGGTTGATCCTTTTTGGTGGCAAGGGCGGGGTGGGTAAGACCACCATGGCCGCGACCGCTGCCATTCACCTGGCCCGATCTTTTCAAAATGACAAAAAGGTGCTGGTGATATCCACTGACCCGGCCCACTCCCTGTCGGATAGCTTTGGGATTGAAATAGGGGATCGTGTGACAGCAATTAATTATAGTCCAAAGTCCCCGCCCGCCTCGCCTGAGCGAGAGCGATGGCGGGCAGGCAAAGTCCAAAGTCCAAAGTCAGTAAAGAATCGTGCCAATGCTTCCGACATTGGACATCGGACGTTGGACATTGGACCCAGGACATTGAACGTTGGACCTATGACATTGGACATTGGACCTTGGACATCGGACCGCGCAAACTTGTTTGCGCGTGAATTAGATGCGACCAGATTGGCGGACGAGTTCAAAAAGAAGAATGAGGCTGTAATCAAGAAGATTGCGGATAGGGGAACCTATTTCGACCGGCAGGACATCGCCGAATTTTTCGATCTTTCGCTCCCGGGTATGGATGAGGTCATGGCCATTATCGAAATGGCCAACCTTTTACAGAAAGGAAGCTATCGCATCCTGATACTGGATACCGCCCCTACCGGCCATACTGTCCGGATGCTTAACCTGCCCGAACAGATGAGGAAATGGATTGAGGTTATGGACCTGATGCAGCACAAGCACCGTTACATGGCCGCCCATTTTACCGGAAAAAAGTATGTGAAAGATGAGTGTGATATATTCCTCGAAAACCTATCCTCAGACATTGATAGGGTCAAAAATTTGCTTTCGAACGGGGAGTCAACTCGCTTTGTCCCGGTAACCATTCCTGAACCCATGAGTATCTATGAAACGAAGAGGCTGATTAACTCTCTGGAGAAGATAAACATCCCGGTGAAGGAGATTATTATAAATCGGGTAGCGAATAAGGATGGCTGTGCATTCTGCGCTTCAAAAAAGGAGGATCAGAGACAGCCTTTGTCAGAAATCCAAGAAGTTTTTTCTCAATATAGATTGATCAACGTTCCGTTGTTTCCCAATGAAATCCGTGGGATCGAAGAACTGAGGGGGCTGGCGAATTATCTCTTGGGAAAACCCAAACCTTATAGACCCTCCAAAGCACTTTACATAGATGAAGAGCCTCATGCATTACTATCCCTTAATCCCAACCTGGAGTTTCTCCTGTTTGGCGGCAAGGGAGGAGTGGGTAAGACCTCCCTTGCCTCTGCCACCGCCGTTCATCTGGCCCAACGTAATCCAGGAAAAAAAGTACTCGTTTTCTCCACGGATCCAGCACATTCCCTGTCCGATTCCTTTAAGGTAGACATCGGGGATAAGATTACGCCAATAGACTATAGTCCAAAGTCCCCGCCCGCCTCGCCTGAGCGAGAGCGATGGCGGGCAGGCAAAGTCCAAAGTCCAAAGTCAGTACGGGAAAATGGCGAGACATTGGACATTGGACATTGGACCTCGGACGATACTAACCTTTTCGCCTTAGAAATAGATGCAGACAAGCTGTTTGATGACTTCAAAAAGGAGTTCAAAGATGACATAGAGGATATTTTTGACAAATTTTTGGGTAAAGGGGTTGACATCAAGTTTGATCGTGAGGTCATGACTGAACTGCTTACCCTTGCACCCCCCGGGCTCGACGAAATCATGGCCCTGGATAAGATCATGGCCCTGAGGGAGGAAGGGAAATTTGATATCTTTGTCCTTGATACATCGCCTACCGGCCACCTTCTCCGCTTTTTGGAGCTTCCTGAAATGGTCAGGGAATGGTTGAAGGCATTCTTCAGATTGTTGTTGAAATATAAGGGAGTGGTCAGGCTGGCCGGGGCGGCTGAAAAGGCGTTGGCCATGTCCAGGAATGTCAGGAGGATTCAAGAGGCCCTGGTAGACTCTAAAAGAACGGCCTTCGTGGCAGTCACGATCCCCGAGGCAATGGGTTTCCTCGAGCTGGAAAGACTCATGGGTGCTTTGCATAATGCAAAGATCCCCTGTGAACAGGTGGTAATTAATATGGTCGTTCCGCAAACAGATTGTGATTTTTGCTCATCTAAAAGGGTGGAGCAGCAGGGATATATCAAGAAGATTCACTCAAGATTTCCCGGCTATAGCATCACAAAGGTACCTTTGTTTCCTCATGAGGTTCGAGGGGTAGGAGACTTAAGCAAGATAAGCGAAATTATTTTTGGTGAAAGCAAATGAGTTATTACTTAAACTCTCAGTTTAAACACGAAACAGGGAATAATAATATAGCAATATTAAGGGAGGTTGAAGCATGAGCAGAACAACAAAGGCAACGTTGGCTATTGTGGTGGCATGTGCGGTCTCGATATCCTGCTGGGTGCACGTGGCCATGCCAAAGAGGGAAAAAATACCCATGGACGATCAGAGCCGAGTGGAATTTGTAGACTTGGAAGGAGCTTCCGAGAATAGCCGTATCATCGCTGAATTGCATAAAAGTGTCGACATACTGGATAAGAGTGTTGCCGAGGCCCTGGAGCGAGCAGAATATCGTGTGAGGAATATTCAGTTCGTCCCTGTCGTAGTCACTGCCTACAATCCAGTAGTGACCCAGACAGACAGCACTCCCCAAATCACTGCCTCTAATAAGCGAGTTAGGCCTGGGATTGTCGCTCTATCCAGGGATCTCGAGAAAGAATTTGGATTTATGTTCGGAGATACTGTGGTAATTGAAGAGCACGGCTCTTTTGTCTTTGAAGATAGAATGAACAAGCGGTGGACAAGACGAGTGGATATCTTGATGTTTTCTAGGAAAGCCGCCAGGAAGTTTGGGGTCCAACGTTCATTTCTCGTGGTGAATTATTAGGAAGCTTTTTAAAAAATCTTGAACAAATGGAGATTTGAGAGGGACGCATTAAAGAAGTGGCTCAATAATGGAGAAACAACCAAACATCAATCCCAGCCGTGAAGGAAAAGCCAAAATGATTACAACGGAAGAAGCCGTCGTTTCAAATGATCATATGAGATCTCAAGATTCTATTACTGAAGGTACCAAGGGCCTGATCAGTCTCATGGAGAAGGTCTACCTGGAGCGGGGCTTTGATTTTCGCGGATATAAGAAGAGCACCCTGACACGCCGTCTTGGCCGTCGACTGCGCGCCCGAGGTGTCCAGACCTATATTGACTATGCTCGCGTCCTGGACAATGACCAAACCGAGTACGA
>CAZSWT010000035.1:0-34099 GCA_964611035.1 uncultured Desulfobacteraceae bacterium | reverse complement strand
TCCATGCCAAAGGCCATAAAGACTACTTCAGGTATGTAAATGAGGTAAAGGGAGGTATTGGAGGTAATAAAATAGATCTAACGGTGGTTGACCATGCCTATAAAGTCCCAGAGGCAGTTAAATATGTCAAAAAGTTTTGCACGTCTAACAAGATGGATATTATAGCCACATGGGATGCAGGATCAGGCATAATGGCAAAACCAATTATCCAGAAATACAAAACACCCAACATTAATTATTCTACCTACCAGGGAATTCTCAAGCCCCCAGTTGATTATGCATATCTACCCTTTGGCAGCTATGTGATGGATTCCTATGCGGTTTTGGAATATATCCGCACCATTCATGAAGGAAAAGCGGCTCCTAAAGTCGGGCTCCTAACCTATAATAATGCCTACGGAAAGTCTATCCATGCCCCGAGCAAGGAATATGCTGCCAAACATGGCATAAACATCGTAGACATTGAGCAATTCCCCACAAAGACCCTCGATCTTAACACCGAATGCCTTAGACTTAAGAAAGCAGGAGCAGAATATATCTTCATGCAGTGTCTTCCATCTGCTATCCTTATGGCCCTCAAATCCGCAGATAGGGTAAATTATGATGTCCCCTTCTTTGGAACCTGGACATCCACGGATCCAAATTTCTTTACAAGGGGCAAGGGCCTGATCAGAGATAGGATGCATATGGAATTCCCAGGGGGCCTTCCTGTTGACGGGACAGCCGGACTAAAGGTTATGGAAACAATGTGGAAACGGTATAAGACGGTAACCAAATTTGATGCCTCTTACTGGGAAGGTGTTGCCATTGCCATGGTTATGGAAAAGGCATTTCAGAGGGCCCATGAAAAATTCGGGGAGATAGACAGCGAAACCATTAATGACGCCCTTGAGACATTCAGAGATGAGGATTTCGGCGGTGTTATACCTAATGTTACCTACACCAAAACTGACCATAGTGCCTCATTTACCGCAAGGATCGTGAAGATCAACGAAGATCAAACCTACACACCGCTTACTAACTTCTTTGTACCTGGAAAAGAAAGGGTTAAACTGTTAAAAAGGTAGCAAATGAAGGCATTTAGGGGTCAGCCAAGTATCTTCGCCTCCAGACAGCCCGAAGAAAACAGGGCTGAGCTGGAGGTGAAGAACCTATCGTTACATTTCGGGGGTGTTGTAGCCCTTGATAATGTTGATGTATCAGTACACACAGGGGAACTCTTAGCAATAATTGGCCCCAACGGGGCAGGTAAAACAAGTCTACTCAATTGCATTACAGGATATTATAGGCCACAAAAGGCTACAATGAGTTTTAACGGACAGGATATCTTTCACATGTCAACCCATCACCTTACAGGCCTGGGCATTGGAAGAACATTTCAAAACATTGAACTGTTCCCGGGTATAAGTGTCCTTTCAAACATGCTCTTAGCCAGACATATCCACACTAATTATGGTGTAGGCTTAGCCTCTGTTTTTTCCCCATCGGTAAAAAAAGAAGAGATTGGTCACCGGCAGGTCTTAGAGGAACTGATCGATTTCCTTGAAATGCAAGCCATCAGAAAACAACCCGTTGGATCCCTGCCGTATGGCTTACGGAAAAGGGTTGAGTTGGGAAGGGCCCTGGCATTGGAACCAAAGTTATTGGTCCTGGATGAACCCTTTGCTGGAATGACCCTGGAGGAAAAAGAAGACATGGTGCGGTTCCTGATAGAGCTAAATGAGGGGTGGAAACAGACTATGATCCTGGTAGAACACGACATGTCAGTCGTGATGAGTATATCTAAAAGGGTTATGGTGCTGGATTTTGGAAAGAAAATAACAGAGGGTCCGCCAGAAGAAGTTCAAAATCATCCTCAGGTAATCAAGGCCTATCTTGGAGATGCAGTGAAAATTTAAAATTAGCAATCTAAAATTATCAATTAAAACCTGCTAATTGCTAATTTTTAATTGTTAATTGAAAAAGGGGTATATATTGACAAAGATAGAAAGCTTAGATGAACAAACTTTATCTACCCTTACCCAATATACTCTGCCACAGATGTTAGCCAAACAGGCCCAGGAATTGGGTTCAAAAAGAACCGCCATCAGGGAAAAAAATTTTGGTATATGGCAAACGTATAACTGGAACGATTATCTCCAGTATACAAAAAAGGTGGCATTAGGTTTGGCATCCCTTGGACTAAAAAGGGGTGAAAACATTGGTATTATCACTAATAATCGCCCTGAATGGCTTTTTACTGAACTTGGAGCCCAGGCCCTCGGCGCAGTAACCTTAAATCTATTCACTACAGCAGTGGCCAAGGAACTTGCATTTGGCCTCACTCGTGTGCAAGCAGCCTTTGTGATAGCTGAGGATCAAGAACAGGTAGACAAACTTTTAGAGGTAAAAGAAGAACTCTCCTTTGTTAGAAAGGTTATCTATATTGATCCAACCGGCATGAGGACCTACGCTGATAACCCATGGCTTATGAGCTTTCAGAAACTCTTAGAGCTTGGCATAGATTTTGATAGCAAATCACCACAGTACTTTACTGATGAATTAAGCAAGGGAAAGCCAGATGAGGTAGCCTTGATGATAATGACATCAGGCACCACTGGCCTTCCAAAACTTGCTATGATATCACATGAAAATTTCACCGAGATGGCAAGAAAATGGCTTGAAACTGCCCCAATCGGTGTTGGGGATAACTGGATCTCGATTACTCCACCAGCATGGATTGTAGACCAGATGTGGGGCATGGGCATAACACTGTCAGGTGGAATGATTATGAACTTCCCCGAAACAACAGAGACAGTTGTGGAGGATTTTAGGGATATCGGTCCAACTGTTATCATTACCGCCTCCTGGTTCTGGGAAAATCTTGCCTCGAAGATCAGAGTGAAAATTAGTGATTCCAGTTATATCAAGCGTTTTCTATATAAAACCTGTATGAAAATAGGTGGCGCGGTTGTTGATAGGGAGTCGGAGAAAAAGGAAGTTCCTCTCTATTTTAAATTTCTCTACTGGATAGCATCTCGTATCATGTTCAGACCTCTTATGGACAGGACAGGGTGCCTGCAATTCAGAGGCGCCTATACAGGAGGACATCCCATCTCTCCTGATGTCATACGATTCTTCAGGGCCAATGGGATAAATCTAAAGCAATGTTATGGGCTTACTGAGTCAGGTGGCATATTTCAGGTTCAGCCGGATGATGAGGTCAAGTTAGAGACCGTAGGGGTACCTCTGCCACGAACAGAGGTAAAACTTGGTGAAGATCAAGAAGTCCTTGTCTTAACCAAATCAAACTTTGTCGGCTATTATCAGGATGCAGAGGAAACAGCAAAGTCCCTCAGGGATGGCTGGCTTTATACAGGGGATGCCGGATATATAGATGATGACGGGCACCTTCTCATTATTGGAAGAAAGGCGGAGATAATGAGGACAAGAGAGGGTGAGGCCTTTTCCCCTGACTTTATTGAGACACGATTAAAATTTAGCCCATATATTAAGGAAGCAGTAATCTTTGGTGAAGGCCAACCCTATATCACCGCCTTTATCAATCTTGATTTCGGAAATGTTGGCAACTGGGCAGAAGAAAGAAAGATAGCATATACCACATATACCGATCTTTCCCAGCAACCTGAAGTAGAGGAACTTATTGGGGGAGAAATCAGACAGGTAAATACCCAGTTGCCGGAACCGATGCAACTGGTTCATTTTATTCTCCTCTACAAACTCCTTGATGCAGATGATGAGGAATTAACTCGGACGGGTAAGGTAAGAAGAAAATTTGTGTTTGAACAATACAAAGATTTGATCGATGCCATGTATTCGGATAAAAAAGAGTTAGAGGTTAAAGGTCAGGTAAAGTATCGGGATGGAACCGTTGGTACCATTGAAACCACTGTGAGGATAGTTAAAGTTTAGTGAATATCGTTAATCGTTAATCGTTATTAGTTATTAGTTAACTATTCAGCCGAATATAAAAGGGATGAGAAATTTTTCAAAGAAAAATAAACCCAATAAACTAATAATGAATAATCAATAACAAAAGTGGGAGCCTTTTCATGGAATTTTTCTTTCAAATACTGATAAATGGCTTATCTATTGGTTTTCTTTACGCACTTGCTGCTCTGGGCTTTGTCATGATTTTTAAATCCAGCAGTGTGCTTAACTTTGCCCATGGAGAATTAATGGCGATTGGTGCCTTCATATTCCTTGTGCTTTCAACCTGGGCAAAGCTTCCTATCTGGTTGGCTTTTTTCATAACCCTTGCGGGATCTTTCTCTCTTGGATTTATTATCGAGCGCTTTTTTCTACGACCCTTGATTGGTGAGGCCCTCATTGAAGTTATCATGCTGACTGTTGGGCTGGCCATCATGTTCAAAGGGTTGATGTTATTTATCTTTGGGGGAGATATACATAGCTATGTAGACTTTCTCCCACAAACACTTACCTTTCACTTGGGAGCCATTGAAGTTCCTGGAGTCTATGTTGCTACATTTATTGTAGGCCTGATTTTTCTTGGGTTATTTGGGTTCTTTTTCAAGTACTCATCCCAGGGAATCTACATGAGGTCTGTGGCCGATAATCAGCCTGCTGCTATGGCCTTAGGGGTTCATGTAAGAAGGGTTTTTGCCATGTCATGGGCCATTGCGGCATTAGTGTGCGCTATGAGTGGGATTGTTCTTGGTATTATCAATGGAATCAATGTACACGAGGTAAGTGCAGTAGGCCTCAAGGTCTTTCCAGTGGTCATTCTCGGAGGACTAGATAGCATTGGTGGCGCCATCCTTGGTGGACTTATTATCGGCCTGCTTGAAACCTTTACCGGTGGATATATCTCCAGTGGCCTCAGAGAAGTTATTCCTTATATTGCCCTCATCATTATATTGATGATTAAACCGTATGGGCTGTTTGGCCTTGTAGAAATTGAAAGGGTTTAAGAAATGCGAAAACTGCAATTTCATCCCTGTGGCAATTTTAATGAAACCTATGAACAGGAGCTTACCATATTTGAAACAGATTATGGCAGGCTGTCCATGTTGATTGGACTCATTCTTCTCTTTGCAGTTATCCCCTTCATAAGCAATGCATATGTTCTCTATGTTATAAATATAATTGGGATCTATGCCATCGCTGCTATCGGGCTGAACCTCCTCATTGGGTATACCGGCCAAATTAGTCTTGGTCACGGAGCCTTTTTTGGTGTAGGGGCTTACTCTGCTGCAATCCTTGCTACCAAGGCGGGTTTCCCTTTCTTAATTGCCGTCCCTCTTGCGGGCGTAATCACGGCCATTGTAGGCATATTTTTTGGTCTTCCTTCGGCCAGGCTGAAGCATCTTTATTTGTGTATTGCCACCCTCGCGAGCCAGTTTATTCTTGAATACGTCTTTGTGCAATGGGAAAGCCTCACTGGAGGAGCAGCAGGTATAAGTATTCCTTCAGCCTCCCTTTTTGGGATTGATTTAGGGTCTGATAGAAACTTTTATTATGTAATATTTATCTGTTTTGCGGTCATGACCTGGATAGCAGTGAATCTCATCAGGACACGATACGGCAGGGCATTTATTGCTATCAGAGATAATGATCAGGCTGCCGAAGGAATGGGCATACCTGTCTTTCCATACAAGCTGTTATCATTTGCCATAAGCTCTTTTTATGCAGGGTTTGCTGGCGCCCTTTTTGCCTATTACATGATAAGCATAACCCCAGAGCCATTTAATTTATGGCTATCCATAGAATACATTGCCATGATCATCATCGGGGGGCTGGGCAGCATTCCTGGTTCTGTTTTTGGCACTATTTTCATAATTACATTAAGTGAAATATTAAGCATTACTACCGAGTTTCTCATGAACATTAGTCCATCTATTGGGGGTGCTATTACCATAGCACCACTCAGGGAATTCATATATGGATTGGCCATTATCTTATTTATCATCTTTGAACCAAAGGGTCTGGCTGAGGTATGGAGAATCGTGCGGTCAAGTTTTAGACTTTGGCCATTTTCATATTAGTGTTTGAGGATAAAGGAAGTTATGGAAAATAATCTTCTATTACAAATTAACAATATTAGTGTTGTTTACTCAGATGTTATCCAGATCCTTAAGGCTGTTTCTTTAGAAGTTAAAAAGAGTCAGATTGTATCTTTACTCGGGAGCAATGGTGCAGGTAAGACGACTACATTAAAGGCGATCTCAGGTCTACTCAAGCCAGAGAATGGCAAGGTTACTGAGGGCACTATAAATTATGAAGGCCATAATATTCAGAACTCGGCACCGGAGATAGTCACCAGGCTGGGCATCATTCAGGTCATGGAAGGAAGACAGCCATTCAAATACCTTACGGTTGAAGAAAACCTCAGGGTAGGAACTGCCACCAGGTGGGGCAAGCCTTACAAGAAAGACCTGGAAATGGTGTACCATTATTTCGCCCCCCTTGTTGCACGAAAAAATTCCCTTGCAGGATACTGCAGTGGAGGAGAGTTGCAGATGCTGGTAATGGGGAGGGCATTAATGGCGCAGCCACGGCTCTTGTTATTAGATGAACCTTCCCTGGGCCTGGCGCCCTTGCTTGTAAAAGAGATCTTTGAGATAATTAAAAGGATAAATCAAGAGCAAGGCTCAACCTTAATGTTAGTGGAACAAAATGCCAATATGGCCCTTCAGATTGCCGATTTTGGGTATGTAATGGAAAATGGAAAAATCGTCCTGGAAGGTGATGCAAAAGATTTGAGAGAAAACCCTGATGTCAAGGAATTTTATCTGGGAGTAGCTGCAACAGGGACGATTAAAACGTACAAAGATGTTAAGTCCTACAAACGTAGGAAAAGATGGCTGTAGAAATTTTCAATTTTCAATTGTCAATCATCCATTAAAAGCTTTTATACATCCCCCCATTCTTATCTCATCTATCTTGATTTTTTACTACCGCTGATCCGATATCCCTGCATTCAAAATAGGTGAAAAAATCGATGATCTTCTCGATATGTATCTCAGCGATATATAGGGTTTATTATGTTCATTGAGAAGGAATGGATTTTTTCCTTGATAGTAATTAAAAAAAGGTATAAATAAAGCAAACATTTTAAATTCATATTATTTTTAAAAAAGAAAATTTATTTTAATCAAGCCGTAAACAAGCAAACGAAAAGGAGGATTATTTGCATGCCCGAAATTAGTATGAAACTTCTATTAGAAGCCGGGGTTCATTTTGGACATCAAACCAGAAAATGGAACCCTAAAATGAAGCCTTACATTTTTGGAGCCAGAAACGGAATCTATATTATCGATCTGCAAAATACAGCTAAATTACTAAAAAAGGCTTATTCATTTTTTGTGAGGACGGTATCAGAGGGTGGGAGTGTCCTTTTTGTGGGCACAAAAAAACAGGCTCAGGATTCCATTGTAGAGGAGGCCGAGCGATGTGGTATGTTTTATGTGTGCAATAGATGGCTGGGTGGGACACTCACTAATTTTCAAACTATGAAAAAAAGTATCAATAGACTCAAAGAACTTGAAGAAATGAAAAAAGACGGAAGCATCAACCGCTATACAAAAAAAGAAATAATGAAAATGGAAAAAGAATTGACAAAATTAGAAAGAAACTTGGGCGGCATCAAAAATATGGACGAACCTCCAGCAGCGCTTTTTCTTGTGGATACAAAAAAGGAAAAAATTGCACTTAATGAAGGGAAAAGATTAGGAATTCCTCTGGCTGCCATTGTTGACACAAATGGTGACCCAGAAGACATCGATTTTTTGCTCCCCGGAAATGATGATGCTATAAGATCCATCAGGCTATTAACCTCTATTATTGCTGATGCCTGTATTGAAGGACATAAGGAGAGAGAGGAAAAACTCAGGGCTGAAGAGGAAGTTGAGATAAAGAAAGAAACTGAATTAGAAGAAATTAAAGAAGAAGTAATTACACCTACCAAAGAAAGTGGGGAAGGACCTGAAGTTATAGTAGTAACTAAGAAACATAAATCCGTTAAACCATCCAAAACCAAAGAGCCTGAGAAAATTCAAACTCAAACGGAATAATAAACTTTCTTAGCATATAGGGCCATTTATCCTGTGTTCACCCCTTTAAATAGCCTACAAATGAAATCTCCTATTCGAGAACTTATTTAACGAGACACGCAAAGCATTCTAACAATGATCCAGAAGCTCATAAAGGTAAATAAGCCTCAAGCTTATAAATAAGCCCTGAGCTTCTAAAAAGGAGAAAGCACATTGAAAATATCAATTCAGTCGGTAAAAGAACTCAGAGAAAAGACAGGTGTAGGCATAATGGATTGCAAAAATGCCCTTCGGGAGGCAGATGGAGATAATAACAAGGCTATTGATATATTAAGAAAAAAAGGTATCGCAAAGTCCCAAAAACGAGAAGGCAGGATTGCTTCAGAGGGCCAAATTCAGTCTTATGTGCATATGGGAGGAAAAATTGGTGTTCTTGTAGAGGTAAATTGTGAAACTGATTTCAGCGCCAAAACAGAAGATTTTACGAATTTTTCAAAAAATTTGGCCATGCATATAGCAGCAACAAATCCAATCTCTATCTCTCCTGAGGATCTGCCCTCAGAGATAGTGGAAAGAGAGAAAGAAATATATAGTGATCAAGCTCTTCAATCAGGTAAGCCAGAAAAGGTTATGGAAAAAATTGTTGAGGGAAAGTTAAAGAAATTTTACTCCGAAGTCTGTCTCTTAAATCAAGCCTATGTAAAAGATCCTGATATAACTATTCAAGACCTTCTTAATGAGTTGAAGGCTAAAACTGGTGAAAATATTATTATCAAAAGATTCATCAGGTTTAAGTTAGGGGAAACTTAGTGCTTCGATTCGCAAATACTATAATATATTCTCATGAATATAAATTGTGATTGCTCACTCGGCTCGGCCTAGCTCGTCGCGGGCAGCACTTAGTTCCGCCCTCGGCCATGAGCTCGGGCCGAATGGAGTAAATAAATATATCATCGAATTTATGAATCGAGGGGCTTAGGATAAAGCATACCGATTTTAGGGGCTTACCCCGATTGGAATATTCGAGTAATGAGTTAACTTATCCTCCTTCACTTTGTTCAGGACAAGTTCTCTCAGTGAAGGATAGGAATGAAAAAGAATACTATGCCAAAATCTCAGAGGTCCACCCATTATAAAAGGATCCTATTAAAGTTAAGTGGCGAATCCCTGATGGGAGATAAAACAAGTGGCATAGATCCCCAGACTCTCAAGAATATTGCCTTTGATATCCATTCAACTCACACGCTTGGTGTACAGATAGCGATTGTAATAGGTGGTGGTAATATTTTCAGGGGAATAAAATCCTCTGAATATAGCATTGAAAGGGTAACATCTGATTACATGGGGATGTTGGCTACTATTATAAATGCACTTGCCTTAAATGAAGCTCTAAACAAAGCTGGTTCTCCATCTACTGTTATGACCGCTCTCGAAATAGAAAGAGTGGTAGAATCCTATACTCGGGAAAGAGCGCTTAGATATTTAGATCAAGGAAGGATTGTGATTTTTGGAGGAGGCACTGGAAATCCTTTCTTCACTACAGATACTGCTGCCACCTTACGGGCTATGGAAATCAATGCTCAAGCTATTCTTAAGGCTACTCAAGTCGATGGCGTATATAATCAGGATCCAACCAAAGAGCCAGATGCTAAACTATTTAGCACAATTAGTTATGAGGAGGTATTAAAAAATAAGCTTAGGGTAATTGACTTAACCGCCATATCTATGGCTATGGAACAGCGAGTCCCTATTATTGTTTTTAATATAGGCAAAAAAGGAAATATAGAAAAAATTGTCGCCGGTCACAAGGTGGGAACCCTAATAGCAGGAGAAGGCAATGAAGGATGAGATCTTATCAGAGACACGCCAAAAAATGGAAAAAACCGCTGAGTCCCTGAATCAAGAATTCAAAAAGATGAGAACAGGGAGGGCTTCGGTCTCTATTCTTGAGGGTATAAAAGCTGAATGCTATGGAACCCAGATGCGCTTAAATCAAATATCCTCTATTAGCATCCCGGAAAGCAGACTCTTAACTATCCAGCCCTGGGATCAATCCATCATAGGCAATATTGAGAAAAGCATACTGAAATCTGGACTTGGCCTCACACCCATGAATGATGGAAAACTGATTAGGATCTCAATACCTCCATTAACAGAGGAGAGGAGAAAAGAGCTTGCGAAAATGGCCAAAAAAATGGCCGAGGAGAGTAAGGTGAGCGTAAGGAACCAACGCCGCGAGGCAAACGAGATGTTAAAAGAGTTAAAAAAGGAAAGCGAAATATCAGAAGACGAGATGTATAAATATCAGGATAAAGTACAAAAGATTACTGATAAATTCATTGAAAAAATAGATGAAATCAGAAAAGAAAAAGAGCAGGAAATACTCGAATTTTGATTCTCACTATCCTTTTTTGATTGACGATTTTCGATTGACGATTGTAAAACAAAAAAATCAATCTTCAATTGTCAATCTTCAATGAAATAATTCAATTATCCTCTCACATTTTAAATCTAAGAATAATGTTTGTTGTCTCTTGTCTTTTGCAACGGACAGCTGACTTCCGGTTGTCCATTGTGAACATAACAAACCCAAAGAACATAAAAAACTCAATAAGCTACTTAATGAAGCCTCTCAAATGGAACGATTAAACCCAGATAAATTACCTCAGCATGTGGCTATTATAATGGATGGTAACGGCCGATGGGCAAAGAGAAGAGGTCTTACCAGGATTGTTGGCCATCAAAAAGGTATAGAATCTATAAGGGATGTTGTCAAAACTAGTAGGGAATTAGGCATAAAATGGCTCACTCTCTATGCCTTTAGCGAGGAAAACTGGAAAAGGCCTCAATATGAAATCAAGGCCCTGATGAATCTTCTAACTCGCTATCTTACGACTGAATCAAAGGAAATGCTCGATAATGGGATCAGGCTATTATCAATTGGGCAAACAGAAAAACTTCCACCGGAGGTTCAGAGAACCCTGTGGCAAACAATAGAAAAAACTGCACACAATAAAGAGATGAACCTCACCCTTGCCTTGAGCTACGGAGGAAGACAGGAAATTGTATGGGCTGTAAAAAATATGTTAAAAGACATAGAAAAGGCTACATTAAATATCAAGCAGATTACAGAAGAACGTTTATCTCACTATCTTTATACCTCTAATATCCCAGACCCAGATTTACTTATCCGAACAAGTGGAGAATATAGAATAAGTAACTTTCTTCTGTGGCAAATAGCCTATACAGAGATCTTTATTAGTCCTGTTCTATGGCCAGATTTCCACAGGGAGCGATACCTGGAAGCCCTTCTTGATTACCAAAAACGTGAAAGACGTTTCGGGTCCACTGGAGAACAGATAACTCCACCTAAAAAAAAGGATAAAATATGACAACGCATATGAAGAGGGTAATAACAGCCTTCATAGCAATCCTTTTTCTTATTGGAGTCATAAGGTATGCCCCTTTATGGGTCTTTATCATTTTAATTCTGTTTGCAGCATTAATAAGTTTGAACGAATTTTATGCACTAATAAAGCCTAAGATAGCGGAAAAAATTGTCTTCTTTAATTATGTCTTAACCACTATCCTTTTTTTTTCTATCCTCATTAACAGTCACCGCTATATTGCACTATTTCCCTTTTTCGTTATCTTTCCGTTAGCCTTTTTTATATTCACCTATCCGAAAAGTCACCACAAAACCGGTGATATTGCCAACTTAATTATGGGACCATTTTATATCTGCCTCCCTCTGGTCCTTCTTGCAATAATCGCGAGACTTCCTCAGGGCCGCATGTGGATCTTTTTCATCCTGGTTGTTATTTTTGCTGGTGATACTTGTTCCTTCTATTGTGGAAAATTTTCTGGAAAACATAAATTAACCCAGATCAGCCCTGGAAAGACCTGGGAGGGCACAATAGGAGGCTTGATAGCAAATATCGCATGTGCTGGCCTATTTGGTTATGTATTCTTTACTTCTTTGTCTGTTATCTCTATTATGATAGTAGGTATAGTACTAGGAATCAGTGGACAGATTGGCGACTTGGCAGAATCTATGCTAAAAAGAATATCAAATAAAAAGGATAGCGGTAAGATTTTACCGGGACATGGAGGGATGTTAGACAGAATAGACAGCCTACTTTTTGCAGTCCCAGTTCTGTACGTATATTTAAACATCTAATGTTTGTTGTTTGTTGTCCGTTGTCCGTTGTCCGCCGGAAAACAGCAAACGTGATGTGAATTGTAGATCGAGGAATTTGCTTTGATCAACTTTAACCCAATGAAGGCTGCCTATTGCCCTTTGCAACAAACAACTGACGACTGACAACCTACTTCCCAAGGAGCTATTTTCTTTGAAAAATATATGCCTGCTGGGCTCTACTGGTTATATAGGGACTAATGCACTCAAGATTATTAGAAATAATCCAGACAGATACCGGATTATTGCACTCGGTGGAGGAAGAAATATAGACCTTCTCCTTAACCAAATAAAGGAATTTAAACCACTTTTTGCAGTAGTTATTAATTCTCATCTCGCCAATAAGCTAAAAAGTGAACTAAACAATGCCACAAACATAGAAATACTCTATGGTACCAAAGGCTATAGTGAAATTGCCTCCCTTTCAGATGTAAATATAGCTATAGCAGCAATGACAGGATCTGCTGGTCTGGTTCCAACATTTTCCGCTATCACTGCTGGCAAGGACGTGGCTTTGGCCAATAAAGAAACATTGGTAATGGCAGGATCTTTGCTGATAAACGAATCAAAAAAGTCGGGTGTAAATATATTTCCTATTGACAGTGAACACAGTGCAATACAGCAATCTATCCAAGGACACAGCAGAGAGGATCTGAAAAAAATCATCCTAACGGGCTCTGGTGGTCCATTCAAAGATTCCCCTATAGAAAAATTGTCTACGGTTACCCCAAAAGAGGCATTAAAACATCCAAAATGGAAAATGGGTCGCAAAATAAGTATAGATTCAGCAACTATGATGAATAAGGGAATGGAGGCAATCGAAGCAAAATGGCTTTTTAATGTAGAGATGGATCAAATAGAAATCCTTCTCCACCCCCAAAGCATTATTCATTCCATGGTTGAGTATATGGATGGCTCTATCATTGCACAGCTGGCCCCTACAGACATGAGAATACCAATATCCTATGCCCTCTCTTACCCCAGGCATCTCAAGGTTGACCTGCCATCATTAGACTTTTTAGATATAAAAACATTAAGTTTTGAAAGACCTGATAAAAAGAGATTTAGATGTCTATACTTAGCCCTTGCTGCAGGAAAAATAGGAGAAAGCATGCCAGCTGTATTAAATGGAGCTAATGAAATCGGTGTTAACGCCTTTTTGGAAGGAAAAATAGGTTTTTTGGAAATTCCTCAACTTATTGAAAAAACAATGGATAAACACGAAACCTTTCCCTTAAATAGCATAGAGCAAGCAATTGAAGCAGATCAATGGGCTAAATCGAGGGCAAAAGAAATCCTGAGGGAGATGGTAAGAAAATAAACTCTGGAAATTTCAGCAACTATTTGATATTAATATCTCCTTTGAAGCTTTAGTCTGTTGGCTAACATATGGAGTAATGGAGTATTGTAAAGAAAAGTGTCCTTTAGCTTAATACTCCATCATTCCAGTATTGCATCATTCCCAATGCGGAGCGAAGCGTAAATTATGATCACGGTGTTATATTACATAATTCCATTTATCGTTGTACTTGGTGTCTTGATCTTTTTCCATGAGTTCGGACACTTTCTGATTGCCAAATTATGCAACGTGAAGGTCCTTAAGTTTTCCCTTGGCTTTGGTCCTAAAGTTATGGGAAAAAAAATGGGAGAAACTGAATATATCATCTCAGCCTTTCCTCTTGGCGGTTACGTTAAGATGTTAGGAGAAGAGAATAATGAAGAAATAATCCCAGAAGAGGCACACAGATCTTTTTCCAGACAGCCTGTAGTAACGAGAATTGCTATTGCAGCAGCTGGTCCTATCTTTAACTTCTTCTTAGCCTTCATTCTTTTTAGTGGCATTTACCTTATATCTGGCTATCCTATCATGATCGCCGAAGTCGGACAAGTAAGACCTGACTCTCCTGCTGATAAGTCCGGAATATTGAAAGGTGATATTATCGAATATATTGATGGCACAAAAATAAATAAATGGGGTGATATAAAAAAATTCATAGAAAAGAGTCCTCACAAGGACCTCCACATGGTAATCATAAGAGGCAATAAAAGGATCTCAACAATCGTTTCTCCTAAAGAGGAAATTGTTAAAAACATTTTTGGCGAAGAGATTAAATCAGCACTGATAGGAATTGTAGCCAGTAGAAACATCAAGGAATTACAGTTAGGTCCCTTTCGAGCACTTATGGAAGGTGGTAAAAAGACTTGGGAATTAACAGCACTCACAGTCCTGACAGTTGTAAAACTATTTCAAGGGGTTATTCCCCTTAAAACACTTGGCGGGCCTATCATGATCGGGCAGTTAACAGGAGATATAGCACGAGAAAATATAAGTTATCTCCTCCCTTTTATGGCTGTTATAAGTATTAATCTCGCTATACTAAACCTTCTTCCAGTACCAGTTCTCGATGGCGGTCTAATATTTTTATTTTTGATAGAAATTGTAATAAGGAAACCTTTAAGTATCAAAAAAAGGGAGATGGCCCAGAAGATAGGTTTTTTCCTTCTCATCCTTTTAATGGTCATCGTCTTTTACAACGATCTAGTAAGAATAATCACCAAATAAATGTAGCATTTTGAATCTACTTTCAATAAATACCTCAACCAAACAGTATAGTGTAGCAGTAATGAAGGATGAAATTGTTTCAGGTGAATACATCCTCCCTTCAAGTCCAAGTCACTTCAGCAATCTAATGCCTTCCATCGATGACCTGCTTGTCAAGGTTGGACTTGTGCCTCAAAATATAGACGGATTAATCGTTGCCTTGGGGCCGGGGAGCTTTACCGGGATTAGAATAGGTCTATCTGTTGCAAAAGGATTCTCTGAATGCCTGAACATACCAATAACTGGTATCCACACCTTAGTAGCCATGGCCAGCCAACTGCCTTACTTAAATGAAGATATCTGCCCTCTTGTAACTTCACGGAAAGGAGAGGTATTTACTGCCATATTTAAGTGGGGTGCTCATGGCTATTTATTAAGGTGTAAAGAAGACACATGTCTAAAGATTAATGACCTTAGTTCAATAATTGAAAACAAAACAATCTTTATCGGAAATGACTTTAGTAATCAAGGGCCAATCTTAAAACAACAATTTGGGGAAAACCAGATATTAGCGCCTGCAAATTTGTGGAATCTTAAGGCCTCATCTTTGGGTATTCTGGGATTAAAAAAACTTCAAAAAAGTGGTTCAGACAGTTTAGACGAACTTGTTCCCATTTATCTCAGAGATGCAGATATTCGCCTACCAAAGAAAGTGAGCTAAAGTTAAGAGTTAAAGCTTAGGTTAGAAGTTTATTTGTTAACTTTAGGCACTTTAGTCACTTATTAACTTTAGGCACTTTTTAAATGTAATATTGACAAATACTTAAATTTATATTAAACGCTACAATCAAAAAGAGCACATAATTTTACAGGGATTTGATTAATTGAGCTACAATAAAATAAACAATAAGCTACCAGTTGCCTGGGAAGGAATTCCCTTTATAATTATTGGAATAGGATTGTCATCTATATTTTTCATTCTTAATTGGGAATTATTAGCTATTCCTCTGGCGGTAGCAACATTGTTCACCGTTTATTTCTTTCGAGATCCCGAGAGAACACATGTAGATAACAAAAGGGCAGTTTTTACGCCTGCAGATGGAACTGTACTATCAATAGAAAATCTGCATAATGGAGATTACCGTTTGAAAGATAAGGCAATAAAGATAAGTATATTCATGTCTATCTTTAATGCCCATATAAACAGGGTCCCCATTAAAGGAAAAATCTCCCAATTATCCTACCATCCCGGAAAATTTTTTTCAGCTAATAGAGACAAAGCATCTGTCTACAATGAACATAATATTGTAACTTTAGAAACAGATAATAAAAAAAAGATTATCTTTGTTCAAATCGCTGGCCTTGTTGCCAGAAGGATCGCATGTTGGGTTAAAAAGGGAGATTATGTAGAAACAGGTCAGAGATTTGGCCTCATCAGGTTCGGTTCACGGCTTGAAGTCTATCTTCCGACTGATTGCGAAATTAAGGTTAAAAAAGGTGAAAAAGTTAAGGCTGGTAAAACAATTATAGGATATCTTAGTGAGACTGAAAACAAAAAATAGATTAAAAAAGAAAAATAAAAAAGGAATATACATTCTTCCAAACCTATTCACCTCCTGTAGCCTATTTGGTGGGTTCTACGCCATCATTGCCGCTATCCAGGGAAGATATGATGCCGCAGCCATTGCTATCCTTATCTCTTCTATATTCGATGGATTAGATGGAAAAATTGCTCGCTTTACCAATACAACGAGTCAATTTGGTGCCGAGTATGATTCTCTATCAGATCTAGTTGCATTTGGTGTGGCTCCTGGATTGCTGGCCTTTGAGTGGTCTCTGCAATCATTTGGAAGATTTGGCTGGCTGGCTGTCTTTCTGTATGTTATCTGCGGCGCCTTGAGACTTGCCAGGTTCAACATTCAAAAAAACAATCTTGAATCTGATCACTTCAAAGGATTACCTATTCCTGGAGCAGCTATCTTTATTGCTACTCTTGTGCTTTTTATAAGTTCCTTAGATGGCCTTACCGAAAATAAACATATTATTATTATAAGCGCTATTTATCTCCTATCATTTCTTATGGTCAGCACAATTGATTATCTCAGTTTTAAAAAACTCGAGCTTTTTAAGAGAAAACCCTTTAACGTTCTGGTAGCCACAATACTGCTCTTTATTGTTGTGGCGTATAAGCCAGCCTTGATGTTATTCCTTTTCTCTACTATGTATGTAATCTCAGGTCCTTTTATAACGCTCTATCATCTCACTCATAGATCTACAAAGAGAGTTCATCCTGTGATTGATTCCTCTCTCGAGAAAAATAAAAAGAGTATAAAAAACGAATTATGAAAATTTGGGTAATGTCAGTAAATTGTTGCCTTCAGACTTACTTTAACTCATTTTAGCTACTAATAACTTTAAAACATCATGAGAATAACTGGCGGTATGATCAGGGGCCGCCGGCTGGCAAACGTCAAAGGAGTTACTATACGGCCTACCTCAGATATAGTGAGAGGATCTATATTTGACATATTGGGCCAGACATTAACTGATCTTAGAGTATTAGATCTATTTGCTGGCACAGGTAGTTTGGGGATAGAATCCCTAAGCAGAGGTGCCAAAAACGCTGTGTTTGTAGATAACTCACACAGGGCCCTTGCTATAATAAAAAATAACCTCATTATGTGTGGCTATGAAGGGCTTTCAATGATTATAAGAGCAAAATTGCCGAATGGTTTGCCCCATATTCAGGATCTTGGGTGCGGTCAATTCGATGTGGTATTTATTGATCCTCCCTATGGAAAGGGATACATTAGGCCCACGATTCATAAATTACTAGATATAAAACTATTGGCGAAAGATAGCAGGATAGTTGTTGAATCATCAAAAAATGCCAATGATCCATTTCCTATCGATCTTTATAACCTTCAGCTAAAACTAACGAAATCGTATGGCTCAACAGTAATGGGTTTTTACTCCAATAATGAGGAAAGATAAAATGGGCAAAATGGCCATATATCCTGGCTCGTTTGATCCTATAACAAACGGTCATCTCAGTATCGTGAGAAGGGCTCTTACCATGTTTGATTCTATTACCATTGCCGTTGCCTCCAACCCCATGAAAAAAACTCTTTTTACATTGGATGAGAGGATGAATCTTATACAGGAATCAATCAAAAACTATGACAGGATTTTTGTCGACTCCTTTAATGGTTTACTTGTTGGTTACGTAGACGGCAAAAAAACCAATATAGTTTTAAGAGGAATGAGAGCCCTCTCAGACTTTGAGTATGAATTTCAGATGTCGTTAATGAACAGGAAGCTAAATAAAAATATACAAACAATTTTCATGATGACTGACTACAAATGGCTCTATACCAGCTCTACTATAATAAAAGAGGCGGCCAGTTTAGGGGGGGCTATTGGCGGTCTTGTCCCTGATGTTGTCTGCCAGAAACTAAAAGAAAAATTTGGCTTTCAATAATAAAGAATCCACATCCAGAGGACGTGGTTTTACAAATTAATACGTAACTACACAGGTTCAAAGTTCTGGGTTCACGGTTCAATGGTTATTTGCTGAACCATTAACAGTTAAATGCGGGTTTTTCATGAGCCGGTTGAGGAGTCTTGGCATGGACAATGGTTCATGGCTCCAAGTTGAACCCCTGAACTGTGAACCTTGAACCTGACAACCTGGATAGTTATATTAATACAAACCAGAAAATTAAGGAGGAATATTGCATGACCTTAACCAAAGACAAGATTATAGATAATATTTACAATCAGGTGGGTCTAAGCAAAAACCAATCAAGAAGGGTTGTAGGAAGTTTGTTAGAAATAATCAAGCAAACACTTGCAAAAAAAGAAAATCTCCTCATAAGCGGCTTTGGGAAATTCATTGTCAAAGATAAAGCAGCTCGAAAAGGAAGAAATCCTCAAACCAAAGAAGACCTGAAGTTACGAGCAAGAAAAGTTGTTGTGTTTCGGACCTCTGGTGTTCTCCGGAAAAAAATCAATCATAAGGGCTAAAGCGCTACAATAAAAGTCTCTGAAAATCCAAGATACTTCAATTTATCAACCATTTTATTCGCCCCGGTTAAATCATTAGAAAGGGATACCCTCACCCTGTAAAGAGTTTTTTCTTGAGGCGACACATACGTTGTGATAGTAGTATAACTAAAGATAACTCTAAGGCGATTTACTAATCTCAGTGCATTATCTTTATTTTCAAAGGCGCCAACCTGTATAGTAAACTCCCCTTTCCTAAAATCCGCTGCCTCTACGAGTGGCACATAGTCATTACCTGATTTAATCTGTCCAATCTTCCTTGATAAGGCAACCAGACGTACTTTTGCTACTCCTGGGCCAACCAATCCTATCTGTTTACCAGCACTATATGATAGATCAATAATCCTCCCTTTAACAAAAGGACCTCTGTCGTTAATCCTAACTATAACCTCTCTGCGATTCGCTAAATTCTCTACATTTACATACGTTCCAAATGGTAATGTTTTATGAGCGGCAGTCATACCATGCATATTATAAATCTCACCATTGGAAGTTTTCTTTCCATGAAAATCCTTTCCATACCATGAAGCCATGCCTTCCTGAACAAGCCCTTCTCCATTCAGAAGAGGATAATATACTACCCCATTTACCGAATATGATTTAGGTACACGGCCATCCATTGTTTTTGGCAATACTATGGCCGGTTTTTTATAACTGCTAACTCTTATCTCTTTTTTACCACCAGCGCAGCCAAAAATACCTATAATAATAAGGATGAAAAAAATAGATTTCTTCATAGCTTACTGGGTATTTGACATTGGATATTTTTTACGAACTTTAGCTCACTTCGGTCAACAATTCTTCCACTCAGGAGTTCTCTTTTCTAAAAATGCCTTTAATCCTTCCTGAGCATCGGTTGTCCTCATCAATTCATTTAGATATATCTCTTCAATAACCTTTAATGAAGGTTCGAAGTCATCTCTCAGACCAGCTTTTATAGTCTTTTTTGTAATGCTTATAACCTTAGCACTAAGAGATAGATAAGGCTTAATGAATTCATCGGTTTCCTGAGATAAATCACCTTTTGCAACTACCTTGTTTATGAGTCCCATACCCATTGACTCCTGTGCAGAGACAATCCGGCCTGAAAGAATCAAATCCATAGCAGCCTTTCTTCCAATAATCCGTGGCAATATCTGGGCAGCAATCGGGGGAAGTACACCCACCTGGATCTCAGGCTGTCCAAATTTTGCGGTATCATCGGCAATTACCAGATCACAAAAAACTGCCAGCTCACACCCCCCGCCTAAACAAGATCCGTAGACAGAAGCTACAGTGACCGCACCTAATTGATCCATCAGCCGGAACATGCCGTGGAAGCTCTCTATCATCTTAGGCGCCAAATCACCCGTATGCTCTCCTACGTCCACACCGGCGGAAAAACATTTTCCCTTGCCACTGAAAAGTACCACCTTGAGGTCTTTCTTGCTCTTCCATACGTCGAGGGCCTCATTTATCTCCTTCATCATAGCGATGTTTAAGACATTGACAGGCGGCCTATTCAGTGTAATTGTCCCAAGGCCATTTTTGAATTCAACTTCTATATGTTCGTATCCCATGATATCTACTCCTCTCTCTAAAAAAATGGCAGGCGGGCTTGCCTATAGAGCCCTGCCTGCCATACCTCTTGCATTGTCCCTGAAAAATTCCTCTCCCGGGGTTTCTGAATTATTTCTGTGGCTTCGGTATCACGTCCTCGCAAAAGGAATCGTCAAAGGTCCTTGCCTCCGCCAGTCCTCTGCGATAGGCCAGATAGTCCATTTCTCTCTTGCCAGTGATTTTCTGGGCATTAAAGGTGTTGAAACCAAGGTAGGCTTCAGCATTCATATTTGCTCCCAACCAGTAAATCTGGCTGCTCTTCAGCATATCCCAGTAATGCTTCTTTTTAACCCTGACGCTTTCGATCGTATTCATCAGGCAGAGGAAGGTCGTATTTGTAAAGGTCCATACCATATTGTTGACAAAGGCATCCAGCTTGGACCAATCGGTCTCGAGTCCCTTCAGCATGGCATTGGCTTCTTTGTATTCACTGCCTTTCTTGAACTCACCATAGACGATATCGCCATTATCCACATATTTGTCCGTAATTACTCTTGGGTCCCGGACCCATTCCCCATTGCTGTCTTTCTTTATGGGAATAGCCTTGGTAACCAGGCCGAGTCTTTCCATCTTAGCGGCACTCCACATCTCATTAGCTGTGGCCTGCCACATGGCCTGCTCCATGCTCAGATTCCATGGGAGAAAATCTGTTGCCCCACCTGTTGGTGTAGAACCGTGACGTGTCCCTGCCTGACCAAAGGCGGCTGTATCTGCGGCAACGGTAAAATCACATGCCTGGCCGATTTCCTGGCCCCCTGCGATCCGCATTCCATTGCAGCGGCAAATTACCGGCTTGCGAGCCTTCAGGATTGCATCTACCATACCGGAAAAAAGATCCATATACTGCACGTATTCAAGCGGTCTCTTAGAGTAATATTCCGCATATTCCTTGGTGTTTCCCCCGGTACAGAATGCCCTGTCACCCATACTTGTAAAGATGATGGCCTGAACATCCCTATCCATGGATCCCTTGTGCATACCAGCAATCACTCCTTTCACCATTTCGGTAGTATAGGAGCCATACTGGGCAGGATTGTTCAATGTCACCCATGCAACCGATAACCCCTCCACGGCTTCCCCTGTAGCAGGGTTAATGAAAGGTTTCTTCTCGTACATGGTGCACGGCGGCTCTGTGCCAAAGTGTTCATCTCCAAAAAGCTGGTGATCCTTTATTTCATTATCCCTTACCAACCAATCTAATGACATAATCGTTCCTCCTTTATTAAAATTATTAAACAATTAATTTACCTACTTAAAAATCAGGCTCCAGGACGATCCTTTTCATAGGAGGCACCCTGTGAGCCTCTTCAAAGGTCTCTGCTATGGTGCTCATTGGACGAGTCTGCACAAATTCCTCCATATTAATCTTTCCATCCAGAACCATATCCAGGACGGCTGGATAGTATTCCGGCAAGCATCCCCATGTGCCTATAATCTCGGCATCAAAGGCCATAAGTCTACCAATAGAATATTCTACCTTTGCAAGCCCAAATCCAACCACAACCAATTTTCCAGTAAAGCCAAGCATTGTCAATGCAATATCTTGACCTGGCTTTGTCCCAGTCACTTCAAATATCTTCCAGCCAAAATTTGGCAGGCCCTGTTCTTTACATATATTTCTAAATTCTTTTGATATAGCTCTTGCATCCTTGTCTGTTGAGTTGATAACAAAATCTGCACCAAATTTTAGTGCCCTGTCTAATTTCTCTTGATTACGCGCTACCCCGATTACAGTCTTAGCGCCTAATGCCTTTACGACTTGCCCCTCGTATTGGCCAACGCCACCTGTAATGCCTATGACTACAACATTATCACCCGGCTGTAGATCCGCCCTTCTGGCAGCCTGATATGGAGTGGTAGCTGCATCTGCTATAACGGCAAAGTGAGACAATGGGATGCCATGTCTGTCCTTAATTTCACAAAGGTCTACGCTCGGAACAGGTATATGACTCGAAAAACCGCCATAAATACCAAGACTGTTACCTGGCATTTTCTGATTAAGACATCTATTGCCACGACCTGTCTTGCAAAGCAGACACTTTCTACAGGGCATCACTGCCGGTATAATTACCTCTTTTCCTATCCATTTTTCATCTCCTGCCACAACGGTACCTGCAATCTCATGGCCTAATGTCAGTGGAGGTGTGTTTACATTAGGAACGCCATCATAAAAAAATCCCAGGTCTGTATGGCACACACCGCACCCAGCTATTTCTACAAGTACATCGCCAGGCTCTAATTCAGGGACAGGTATCTCCTTTTTCTCAAGCTTGCCTGGTGTCAACTCACCTGTCTCTTTATTCTTTGATGTAGGTTGAACCATCTGCCATGTCTGGATCTTATCCGGTATTTCTGCCATTTTAATCCTCCTTATTTTATGAGTTTATCGAGTTTCTTGGGTTATTGTGTTTATTGGGTTCTAAAAAAAACAACAAACCATAGAAACCCAACAAACACAACAAACACTTATATCATCCCGTATCCACCATCAACACAAAGAAGTTGACCAGTTATATAACTACTTTCATCGGATCCTAAAAAAATAAATGCCGGAGAAATATCATCTGCTTCAGCAAAGCGTTTCAGAAGTATTCTGTTCATATAGATCTCTTTGAGCTTTTCATCCGTCCGTATTTTTTCCGTCATATCCGTGGCCACAATACCAAGAGAAATAACATTTACACATATATTGTACCTTGCAAGCTCTCTTGCAGCTGATTTGGTAAAACTTAAGAGACCGCCCTTGGCAGCGCTGTAGTTTATCTGGCCGACGGTGCCTACAATACCCGCTACTGAAGTCACATTAATAATCTTCCCTCTGTTTTGCTCCTTCATATGCCTTGCAGCGAATTGGGTACAAAGAAAGGCACCTTTGAGGTGAATGTCTATTACTTGATCCCATTGATCTTCACTCATTTTTAGTAACATGGATGGCCTACTAAATCCCGCATTATTTACCAGAATATCTAAGCCACCAAATTCCTCGATTCCCTTTTGAACCAAGGCTTCAGCCTCAGGCGCTTTTGCAACATCAGCCTTAAAGAGAATGGCCATACCTCCTTTTCCCCTGATTGCTTCAACCACCTCCTCCCCGGCTTCTTTGTTGGATGTATAATTAACAACAATATTGGCGCCCTCTCTTGCATAGGCCAATGCAATAGCCCTTCCGACTCCCCTGCTACTCCCTGTTATTAAGGCTACCTTTTCTTTAAGTCTCACATCGTCCTCCATCCACTAGGTGTCTATATAACCCAAGATCTTAAAATTTTTGTCAAGTTTATTGGCGTTCAGTACAAAATGATGGTCATGTTAAGTAAAACGGTTATCGACTGCGCAGCCCTGGCCCAGACCTGGTTTATGAGCTTATTGACTTGATTCATGATTAAGACTTGACCTATATGCTTCACATGATCACTCAAACCCGTCGCACCAGGGCGGGCTCGAATCGGTTAACGGTCGCCGTCATACGAAACCAGCAGCCCTTCGGCCTCGAGCGGCTCAGGGCCGAGAAGCGAAACCCTAAAACGTTATCCGAAACCAATCCCGACCTGTCGGGACTTCGCCTCAAGTAGCATGGTACTTACTCCACCAACTTGTCGGTTTGAGGCGGAGCTTCGCTAGTTATATATAGCTACAATGTAACTACATCATAGTTACTAATTACTGTCAAGAAAAATTTTATTTCCTTAAAGCATTTAGTTCAATAAGGTGTTCTACTCAAAAACAACAAAACCACACTCATTTATGAATGGGTGTGGTTTTGTTTTAGGGGAAAATACCTAAATGATAGTCCCTATCATAGTTATGAAAAACATCAATCCTAAAAAAAACTATCTATTTCCTTTCCTTTAGCATTTCCCTGGCAATGACCATCCGTTGAATCTGGTTAGTGCCTTCAAAAATCTGGGTTAGTTTTGCGTCCCGAAAGAGCCTTTCCACTGGATAGTCTTTGGTGTAGCCATACCCTCCTAATATTTGTACAGCATCTGTAGTAATCTTCATCGCAGCATCACTGCAAAAGCATTTCGATATGGATGCTAATTTCATATTCGGTTTATTTCTATCTTGCTGTTTTGCAGCCTCTACCATGAGTCCTCTGCAGGCTTCTATTTGCGTGGCTGCGTCTGCTAACATAAAATTTATCGCCTGGTGCTTGATCAACGGTCTTCCAAATGTTTCCCTCTGACAGGCATACTCAAGTGAGTATTCAAGGGCAGCCTCTGCAATGCCAAGAGCAAGAGCGGCAATGCCTGGTCTTGACATATCAAAATCCTTCATCGCAATAAGAAACCCCTCCCCTTCTTGCCCAAGCCTATTTACTTCAAGAACCCTCACATCCTCAAGTATAACCTCTGAGGTATCGCTGGCCCGAAATCCAAGTTTATCCTCGTGCTTTCCAATAACAACACCGTTTTGATCTCTCTCGACTACAAAAAAGGTTAATTCTTTCTCCCCTGTTTTAGCCAACACAGTATAGAGGGACGCAACTCCCCCGTTTGTTGAAAAAAGCTTATGCCCGTTTAAGATGTATCCGCTATCCGCCTTTTCTGCTTTGGCCTTAATGCCTGCTACATCGGAACCTGCATAAGGTTCTGTTACCAGGTAGGCTATGAGTTCCTCACCTTTTGAAAGACGAGGGAAAAAGCGATCCCTCTGGCTCTGGTTTCCTGCGACTATTATAGGAAAACTACCAACTGCCTGAATAATAAGCATCAATGCTGAAGATGCACATGCCTTTGCTATCTCCTCAACACATAGGCAAAACATAAGGGTTTTGTCTTCTTCAAGTCCACCATAAGATGGGGGAAGAAATATCTGAAAGAGACCCATTTCCCCAAAAAGGCGGGCAATATCCCATCGAAAGACACCCTCCTTATCCATCTCAGATGCGATAGGTGCTATCCGCTCCTTAACAACTTTCTTTACATTATCAATAATAATTCTTTGCTCGGAATTAATCTCATCCAAAATCATTTTATAAAGCCTGCATTGCTTTCTCTTATAAAAAATACTACTTTAGCGCTTCAGATTATTTTTTATATATGTGACAATATCATCGGTGTAGGTGCCAGGACCAAAAACTTCTGCTATTCCTATTTCTTTAAGAGAAGATATATCCTCATCTGGAATAATACCGCCCCCAATAACCAATACATCATCTACTCCCTTTTCCTTTAACAATTCCATTATCCTGGGAAAGAGGAAGTCATGGGCACCAGAGAGGATACTCAAGGCAATAACATCTACATCCTCCTGGATGGATGTCTCCACAATCTGTTCAGGGCTCTGTCTTAAACCGGTGTAGATTACCTCCATTCCTGCATCCATTAATGCATTGGCAATAACCTTTATGCCCCTATCATGCCCATCCAGACCAGGTTTAGTAGCTAAAACTCTAATTTTTCTTTTATTATCCATCCTTGATCACCCCCGATCGTGAATATTGTCCGTTGATAGTTGTCAGTTGTACGTTGCTCGTTGCGTTTTGCGATATACCTGCCACATCTTATATCTCACAATTTGTAACAAAACACTAAGCCTTTAGGAATAAAAATACAACGGACAACAGGCAACAGACTACTGACATTAACCTATAGTACTTACTGGCTGATATTCTCCAAAAACATCCCTTAATGCATCGCATATCTCTCCCAGGGTGCCGTAAGCCTTTACTGCATCTAAAATGATGGGCATCAGGTTGTCCTTCCCTTCCGCAGCCTTTCGTAACTCATTGAGTATATCCTTCACCCTTGCATTGTCTCGCTCTGATCTCAACTTTTTCAGCCTCTCCATCTGAGAAATCCTCACGGCAGGATCTACCCTTAATAAATCTTTTGGAGATTCCTCTTCCACCTGAAATTTGTTTACACCAACAACCACCCTCTCGCCCTTCTCAATCTCTCTCTGGTAACGATAGGCACTATCCTGGATTTCCCTTTGTATAAAGCCCTGCTCAATAGCAGATGCTGCCCCGCCAAGCTCGTCAATCTTATCAATATATTCTTTAGCCCTATTAAAAATCTCTTCTGTCAACTCTTCAATATAATATGAGCCACCCAATGGGTCTACCGTGTCGGCAACACCAGACTCATAGCCGATAAGCTGTTGAGTCTTGAGGGCAATCTGAACCGCCTCTTCACCAGGTAATGCAAAGGCCTCATCCATTGAATTTGTATGCAGTGATTGTGTGCCACCCAAAACAGCAGAAAGCGCCTGAAAGGCTACTCTTACTATATTATTTTTTGGCTGCTGTGCAGTGAGGGTGCAGCCAGCTGTCTGGGTGTGAAACCTCATCATCATTGACCGTGGATCTTTGGCCTTGAATCTGTCCCGCATAATTGTTGCCCATAGCCTCCTTGCAGCCCTAAACTTGGCAATCTCCTCTAAAAAATCAAGGTGGGCATTAAAAAAGAATGAAAGTCGTGGACCAAACTCATCTACATCTAATCCGGCTTCTAACGCCGCCTCCACATAGGCAATGCCATCGGCCAAAGTAAAAGCTACCTCCTGAACCGCAGTGGAGCCTGCCTCCCTGATATGATATCCGCTAATACTGATTGTGTTCCATTGAGGAACCTTTTCTGAACAAAATGAAAAGATATCTGTAATAATCCGCATAGATGGCTTAGGAGGAAAGATATATGTGCCCCTAGCAGAATACTCTTTTAATATATCATTCTGAATAGTGCCCCTTAAATCCTTTGATGCTATACCCTGCTCTTCAGCCACTGCCATATACATTGCTAAAAGTATAGCAGCCGGTGCGTTTATGGTCATTGATGTGCTTACCTTGTCCATTGGTATCTGGTCAAAGAGTGTCTCCATGTCTTTTAATGAATCAATGGTTACACCAACCTTGCCTACCTCCCCTTGAGCCAGCGGATGATCTGAATCATACCCTATCTGTGTTGGAAGATCAAAGGCCACTGATAGACCTGTTTGACCTGCATCGAGAAGGAACCTGTATCGTCGATTTGTGTCCTCAGCAGTACCAAAACCGGCATATTGTCGCATAGTCCATAATCTTCCCCGGTACATAGTCGGCTGAACCCCTCTTGTAAAGGGATACTCCCCTGGCAAACCGAGCTCTTTCATATAATCAAAATCAGCTGTATCTAAAGGTGTACACACTCTCTTTAAAGGAATGCCTGAGGTATTAGCAAAATCAGCCTTTCTTTCAGGTCTCTTTGCTAATTTTTCCTCCACCTTGTCAGACCATTTTTTATATTCCTCTTTTATTTCTTTAATCTCTTTTTCGTCAAACATATCTTCTTTACCTCCTTTCATCACCCTGCAAGCGCAATGAATACTCCCGCAGCAACGACTGTGCCGATAACACCTGCCACATTGGGACCCATGGCATGCATGAGTAAAAAGTTTTTTGGATCATACTTTGCACCCATTTTCTGGCTTACCCTGGCGGCCATAGGAACAGCAGATACACCAGCGGAGCCAATCAGAGGATTTATCTTTTCCTTGAAAAAAAGATTCATAAATTTTGCCAAAAGTATTCCGGCAGCTGTAGAAAAGGCAAAGGCCACAAGGCCCATAATAAATACAAAAATAACCTGCGGTCTTAAGAAGGCCTCAGCTGACATGGTTGCGCCAACACTAATACCCAGAAGTATGGTCACAATATTCATAAGTTCATTGGCCGCTGTATCTGCAAGCCTTTTTACTACACCGCATTCTTTAAAAAGGTTTCCTAACATAAACATTGCCATGAGTGGTGCAGAGGCTGGCACGATAAGACAGATAACCACTACCGTCACTAAGGGAAAAAGGATCTTTTCTTTCTTTGAAACAGGCCGTAACTGTCTCATTTTTATCTTTCGTTCCTTATCTGTGGTAAGGAGCCTCATGATAGGCGGCTGAATGATTGGAACAAGTGACATATACGAGTAAGCAGCTACAGCCGTTGCCCCTAATAAGTGAGGGGCAAGGTGGACTGTTGTATAGATTGTTGTTGGACCATCAGCACCGCCAATTATACCTATTGAACATGCCTCTGGTATTTGAAAACCGAGGATGAGGGCCCCAAAAAAGGCAACATAAACACCGAACTGGGCACCTGCGCCCAATATGAGGGTTTTAGGATTGGCGATCATAGGTCCAAAATCTGTCATGGCCCCTAAACCTAAAAATATAAGGGGAGGAATTACCTCCCATTCTAATCCGTAATGGTAAAATTTCCATAAAAGCCCTTGACCCTCCTGCATCAGAAATGTCAGGGGTAAGTTTACTACTAAAATACCAAAACCAATAGGTACCAAAAGAAGAGGTTCGTAATTTTTTGTTATGGCCAAATAGATAAACAAAAAGGCAATAAGCCACATAATAAGGTTGCCTACGGTCAGGTGCATAACGCCAGTGGTTAAAACCATGTCAAGCATAATTTTTCCTTTCTAATCAGCTTTTTTTTCTATACTTTTGAAAATCTTCCCAAATGCATATATTGCCGCTATCACTATTGCAAGAGAGAAAAAAACAGCACCTAAGCCAAAAGAAAATATCCTTACTGCAAGATTCCAATCAATCATAATAATGTGCTCCCTTTAAATATAATACTATATGTTAGAAATTTTAAACCATGCTGAAATTATGAAGCTTTTAGAGGATTGATATATTTTTTTGAAGGTATTTCAGATAAAATTGCCCTGTCGATACTCAGACAGGGCAATTAATTCATACTCGTTAAAAAAAACATGTGTCTATTCGATCACCACTAAAACATCATCAGCCCCAACTGAATCTCCTTTCTTGCATTTTATCTCCTTCACCGTACCTGACGCTGGAGCTACTATAGGCATCTCCATCTTCATTGCCTCAAGAATAATAAGATCATCATCTTCATTAACCGTGTCACCAACATTAACCTTCACATCAATTACCTTTCCCGCCATGGGAGCTGTTACATCACTCACTTTTTATACCTCCTTCTATTTTATATAAACAAGCATCTCAATGAAAAAACGTGGTTAACTATCAACCCATTTTACTGACTGGCTTTGTATAATTTTATTTAGAAACTTTGTCAAGATTAAAGTAGAGAAATGCCCAACTCAGCAAGTTGATCATCCTTCACCCTTGAGGGCGCATCAGTCACAGCGCAGGTTGCCCTTTGAGTCTTAGGGAAGGCAATGACATCCCTTAAAGATTCTGCACCAGTCATAATAGCCACCAACCTGTCAAACCCAAGTGCTATGCCTGCATGGGGAGGTGCACCGTAGCTCAATGCCTCAAGGAAAAACCCAAACTTTTCTTTTATCTCTTCCTTTCCCAATCCCAATATACGGAAGATTTGGTTTTGCAATTCAATGGTATGTATTCTGACACTGCCTCCTCCTATCTCTGCACCGTTAAGCACCAAATCATAGCTTCGTGCCCTTGCTGCCTCTGGTCTTTTCATAAGCAATGGTATATCTTCTTCAAGAGGAGAGGTAAATGGATGATGAACCGCTACATATCTTTTTTCATCACTGTCGTACTCAAGCAAAGGAAATCGTGTTACCCATACAAATGAGTAGGTTTCATCTTTCACCAAACCAAGTCTCTTGCTTATTTCAGTCCTTAATAACCCTAATGCTTCATTTGCTGTTTGCAGCTTATCAGGCACAAATAAAATAAGATCTCCCTCTTTTGCACCAATTCTCTGCTCAACTGCACTTTTTATATCTGGGGCCAAAAATTTATTCAAGGTTGATTGCCAGCCATCAGATTTAACCTTAGCCCAGAAAAATCCCCTGGCACCAGAATCAGGCACAATGGAGTTTAATTCATCCAGCTCCTTCCGAGAAAAAGCGGCTCCTTTCTCTACATTTATTGCCTTAACAACCCCTCCTTGTTCTATCGTCTCCTTAAAGACCCTGAAGTCTGATGATCTAAGAAGATCAGAGAGATCCATCAATTCCATGCCAAATCTGATATCTGGTCTGTCCGAGCCATACAGATTCATTGCTTTATTATATTCAATTACTGGAAAGGGTGTTGAGACCGAGTGGTCAAGAATTTTTGGAAATACATCTGCCATCATTCCCTCAATAACATCCATAACACCACGTTCATCTACAAATGATAATTCAAGATCAACCTGAGTAAATTCTGGTTGTCTATCTGACCTGAGATCTTCATCCCGAAAACATCTCACAATTTGAAAATAGCGATCAAAGCCAGCCATCATTATGAGCTGTTTAAACAATTGCGGAGATTGGGGTAAGGCATAAAAAGATCCTTTGCTAATCCTACTTGGAACAAGGTAGTCCCGTGCCCCTTCAGGGGTGCTTTTTGTTAAAAAAGGAGTCTCTACTTCTAAGAATCCTGCACCATTTAAAAAGTTTCTTATACATAAGGCTATTCTGTGCCTCATAACAAGGTTATGAAAAAGAGCCGGCCTTCTAAGCTCCAAGTATCTGTATTTCAGGCGCAAACTCTCTGATGCGTCGATTTTTCCATCAACCTGAAATGGAGGAGTATTTGTTTTATTAAAAATCCTCAATTCCTTCACCCTAACCTCAATGTCTCCGGTAGGCATATCAGGGTTTTCCTGACCGGCCAGACGTGGCATAACTTTACCTTTCACGCCTATAACCCATTCGTTCCTTAAGATACTTGCCTTCTCATGGCTAACCTTATCAATCGCCTCATCAAAAACAATTTGAGTCAAGCCAAACCTATCCCTGAGATCAATAAATATCAATTTGCCCAGATCCCTGCGTCTGTTGACCCATCCCATGAGAACGACCTCGCGATCAATATCATCCTCTTTTAAACTCCCACAATTGTTCGTCCTTTTCCAATCTCCGATAGTATCTATATTCAACTTTTCTCCCCTATCTTTTTTGAGTAGTTGCTAATGAAATCATCACATAGTTTGCAATATCGTGATGGTCATGAGGTCTTTGCACCCTTCTCAATTATGTCCAAAGCAAACAATAAAATGCTCTGCTTAATAAATAGCTAAGTGAGTTAAATGGTGAAAAAGTCAAAGATTTTACGAATTAACTATTTAACTATTTAACTATTTAACAAACCTCCATGCCTTACGGCCACAACGAAGCCTGAACGAATTTCTCGTCATTCGTTACTCATCTAATAAGGAGGTGGAATGCCTTCTTATCTAGTTTCAAGTTTCCATTTTCAAGTTTCTTTCATCTAAATTAACACGTATAAGTTCATCAACAACATTGTCCAAGGGAATCTCTATCTGCTCCTTAGAAACCATATCTCTTACAATACCCTTACCTTTAATAAATTCATTGTCCCCTACAATCAACACCTTCCTGGCCTTCAGTCGATCTGCATGCTTCATCTGAGCCTTTAGGCCTAATGATCTGTACGCCATATCACATTTAAGTCCTCTTTTTCGTAGCTCCTGCAACCATATAAATGCCTTATCTTCCGCCTCCTTGCCCAGAGGAGCCAGAAAAATATCAGGTCCCTCTTCTGTCTGGACAGCATTCTCCTCTAAAAGTTCAACAACCCTTTCTACACCTATTGCAAATCCGATTGCAGGGCTATCTGGCCCACTGAACTCTTTCATCAAATTGTCATATCTGCCTCCACCAGCTACAGCGTTCTGGGCACCCATCTCTTTTGTCTGTACCTCAAATGTAGTCCTTGTATAATAATCAAGACCCCTCATTAAATGAGAATTTACAACAAAATCCACTTGTAATTCCTGAAGATATGATTGAACAGAATCAAAATGATTAGCGCAATCACTACATAAAAAATCAAGCATGGATGGAGCATCTTTTAGTATCTGATTGCATGTCTCCACCTTACAATCAAACACCCTTAAGGGATTTGTCTCCATCCTCTTCTGGCAATCAGGACAAAGTTGCGAATAATATCTCTTAAGATAGCCCTTAAGTTCAGTTCGGAATGGTCCCCTGCATTTCAGACAACCCAGAGAGTTGACATTGAGGACAAGATCATTGAGCCCAAGCGAGGAAAACAAGTAAATAATCATAAATATCAGCTCACTATCCGATCTGGGGCCTGGGTCTCCAATAATCTCAACATTTATCTGATGAAATTGCCTTCTTCTCCCCTTTTGTGGCCTCTCATATCGAAACATTGGCCCTATGGTAAATAACTTCTGTATAGGATAAACATTATAAAGTTTGTGCTCTATATAGGCCCTTATTACCGAGGCTGTTGCCTCCGGTCTCATCGCCAGAAAGTTACCCTTCCGGTCCTTTAATGTATACATCTCCTTAGAAACAATATCCGTGTCCTGACCTATTCCCCGAGCAAAAAGTTCTGCCTTTTCTATCACTGGTATTCTAATTTCATTAAATCCAAAAAGTTCGAATATTCGTTTTGCCTCTGATTCAATCCTATTCCAGGTTCCTACCTGATAAGGAAGTATATCCTTAAAACCTTTTACTGCCTTGTATTGCAAAAGAGTCTCCCTTCTAATAATATCCGTTGCACGTTGTTCGTTGTCAGTTGAGAGATAACAAAAAACTATTCATAGATTTCGAGCTTTGCCTTCCTTAAAAACATTATTCCATTATTTTGATTCCCGGGAACTTTTTTATATTTCACTTAGGCCAATACTCTAATTGGGCGAAGCCCCTCAGCTCTGATTTTCCCTTCTATCAGAGCCTTTTCTTACAGTCAACAATTTTACATTTATCCGCAGCTCGAATCAGTTAACTGTTAATCCCGACATGTCGGAAAAACCAGCCCGCCATAAGTCTAGCGGGCCAGCAGCACAATCCCGATATATCAGGATAGACGAAACCAACATCGATTCATCTAAAGTAATGTGATATTTATTCCATCGACTCGTCGATTTGAGGCAAAGCTTCGGTAGAATCTTTATCTAGCCTTGTTCTGTTTTCAAGCGTGTCACAACCTTCATCTCAATGTCTTGTATTATAGCCCTTAAAGCAATGCTTTCAGTGACAGGCCCCAAATTATTCCAACCCTTTAGTAGGGAATCTTTTTTCTTCTCCCTAAATTGTTCAAGACTGGTAACCAGCGATTCCCAGGCAAACAGCTTTTGGACTATATGTCGTTCAGCTTCAGTCAAATCTTTATCTGTATCAAAGGATTTCCCATTCCAGGTGGTGATAATCATGATTCTACACCCCTTCGCAATAGATGGTACATATGAAATAAAAGCTTATTTCTTGATGCCATAGATGGCTCGTTTTGTAAGGCGCTGAACTAATCGTGGAATCAAGATTCCTTCTACGTTAATGTGATCAAGCTCAGGAAGCATCTCACCATTGTAAAGAAACACTAATCCATCTAATAAAGGCGGATTCAAATGGGGCTGCATAAAAGTTGCACCAATCATATAAAACGTGGTCCGTGCACCGGCAGATCCTTGAAAAAAATACCGCATTGCATCCCTATCAGGATCAACCATATTTACCGTGGCAATACGTAGGGAACGAGAAGAGCTAACTACCTGATTTACTCCTACGACCTCGAAACGGATTTTTGTTATCTTGTCTGTATATGTTTTTTGAAAATATGTCTTAGCCAGATGTTGACCAAGACTGTCTAATGCATCTTTAAGCAATGTATGGGGAGATAATCGAAATGGCTGAGGATTGCTTAAGAGGTGCTGCTGGTCAGGTGAAAAAGTATAAAGCTCCACCTCTCCAAGTATTTGAGATGGTTCTCGGGGTGCCTTCTCAGAGCTATCGAAACACCCAAAAGTCA
>CAZSWT010000034.1:0-35303 GCA_964611035.1 uncultured Desulfobacteraceae bacterium | reverse complement strand
GGGAGTGGAATTATACAATTAACCCTTCTTGAAAGCGATGAGTTATTTATTTCCAATCCCTAAGAGATCATATCAGCACTCAATTATCCTATTGTATGGAAACTATTGAAAGGCTGAAGACAGGTATCTCTCGAAAGAGGTCATTATCATTTCTTAAAGATCTCGATGACATATCAAGACAGATGGATAAGGCATCTCGAACCATTGCCTTTGCCGCCAGGGGATACAGTGGTGTCTTTAATTCAAACCTGGTAGACGAAAAAGTCCTTTCACATTTATTTAAATTTGATCAATCTTTCCAGGAAGAGGTGGATCTTCTGAGCTCTTTAGTAGTAAAAATATCAAAGAAGAACAAAGAGCTCGACTCTACAGTGTTGGATGAGGTGCGGGATATTCTTTTAAAGATTGAAAAACGGATTAATGAGCGAGAAAAACTTTTAAAGGGTCCATCCGATTAAGGATGGTGTCAGTCGTTGGTTGTCAGATGTCCTTAGCAGTAAAGATAAAGAAAGATGGTAGTAGATGCTTATTAGTGCAATCGAAAAAATGCCCACCACTCTTTGCTATTTGTGGCTCTGTATGTAACGTTCTTTTTCAACGGACCACAGACAACTGACAACGGACACTATATCATTAGATATAGGAGGCTATTATGGTATTTATGGAAATTTTGGAATGGTTTGATGAGACCGGACAGGAGATGGTTCATAGAATTCCTGAGAAGGGCTCTGCCGACATCAAATTTGGTGCACAATTAGTTGTGAGGGAAAATCAGGCTGCCATATTCTTCAGAGATGGTAAGGGACTTGATCTATTAGGGCCCGGTAGGCACACGCTTTCCACCCTTAACCTTCCTATAGTAACCAGGGTTCTGAGTCTCCCCTTTGGTTTCAAGAGCCCATTTCGGGCCGAGGCCTACTTTGTTAATCTGAAGAGTTTTGTCAATGTCAAATGGGGGACCAAGGAACCGGTAGCCTTTAGGGATAGCGAGCTGGGGTTGGTCAGACTCAGGGCCTTTGGTGTATACGCAATGAGGATTGTTCAGCCGCTCCTTTTCATAAATACCCTGGTAGGAACCCAAGGTGTCTATAATACTGAGCAGGCGGGTGATTACCTCAAGGAGATCATTGTCTCCAGGTTTAATGACATGATTGGAGAGATACTGGATACTATCCTTAATCTACCAAAATATTATGATGAACTCGGGGTTGCGCTCAAGGCGAGGGTTCAGGAGGACTTTGGAAAATTTGGGATCCATCTTGAGGATCTCTTTATCAATTCCATCACACCACCTGCTGAGGTTCAGAAAATGATCGACGAAAAGAGTGGTATGGGCGCTGTAGGAGATCTGGATAAGTTCATGAAATTCAAGGCGGCCAAGGCCATGGGTGATGCAGCCAGGCAGCCAGGTAATGGCGGATCCGCTGGCACAGGTATGGGTCTTGGTCTTGGTGCCGGCCTGGGTATGATGATGCCAGGCATCCTTCAGCAGTCTATGCAGGCAACAGCAACGGGTAAGACTCCAACTATAACCTGTCCTAAATGCCAGGCCCAGATTGATGCCAATGTGCGTTTCTGCCCCCAGTGTGGTCACCAGATCATTAGGGAAAACACCTGCCCCCAGTGTGGTAAAAATCTTCCTGCTAAGGCAAAATTCTGTATGTTCTGTGGCGCAAAGGTAGAAAAGATCAAGGCTAAATGCCCCCATTGCGGGCATGAGATTCTCCCTGGTTCCATATTTTGTAATAATTGTGGAGAGAAGATTACGTAATCTTTTGAAACTCGAAACTCGAAACGCGCAACAAGTAATCAGAAATGAGCAACGAATATACATATGAACATCGCTATTACGTGCCCTCAATGCGGCGCTGAGGTTGAACTTGCCGAGGAGGATACCGTTTTTAAGTGCCTCTACTGCGGCTCAATACTTAAACCTACAGGTCGAAACCGAGTTCAGTCCTTTTTTATCTCACCTAAGGAGACTGCTCATAAGGTAAGCATAGCCCTTCTTCGTGCCTTAAAAGCCAAAAATTCAAAAGATTTACACATAGTCGAGCACTATCTCTTTTACGCCCCCTACTGGCGGGTGAATGGTATGCTTTTTCAGTGGGTCTTTGGTAAAAAGTATTTTAAAAGTCCTGGTGGACAAAAGGCATGGGAAAATTTCAAAAAACTAAGGGCTACTCCATGGTTTCGCACATTTCCTGCCTTTGATTCTTCAAAATGGGGCCTCTTCTCCCTTGGTCTCAGGGCTCAAGTACTAAAGATATGGCCCTTTAATAAACAAAAAATGGGTAAAGACCCCCTTCTCATAAAGCAAACTATTTCCTTTAAGGAAGCTGTTGACCATGCTCAAAATTCCATTATAAGTCAAAGAAGCAGTGTTTCGACCGAAGTGGAGATGCTCAACTCAGAGCTGATAGGTGAGCGCTATTCTTTGCTCTATTTTCCATTTTACTCCTACACCCTCACAAGTAATGGAAAAAAATCCTCTCTCATTGTCGACGCCCTTTCACACAAGGTTATCAGGGGTAACCTGGATATAGATGAACTTAAGAGAAACTCATCTGAAGACAAAATTCCCTATAAGCCATTGAATTTTATCTCCTTTAAGTGCCCAAATTGTGGCTGGGCCTTCCCCTTCACACCTCATGCGCTCATCCATGTCTGCAAAACCTGTGGCCGTGCCTGGCAGGAAAAAGGAGGCAATTATGTGCCTGTACCATATAGAATATCTTTGAAGGATGATTCCATAAAGACACAGTGGAAATATTTGGCCTTCTGGCGACTGACAGGGATTATAAAAGCACAGGACAGGGATTATAAAACTCTCAAGGAATTTTATGAACTCTTTCCCCTGCCCAGGGTTTTGGACGAAGAAGCAATAAAGAAGAGAAATATCTCCTTTTATATACCTGCTATCAGAATAAAGAATGTGAGGATGGTTGATAAATTTTCAGCCCAGCTAACCCTGGCTCAGCCTCAATTTACTGAAAGTGAGATAGACACAATTGAAGACCTTGATCTATCAGATGTATGGCTTCCTTTAAAAGAGGCAAAAGAGATGGCACATGTTCTTCTCTACTCAATGACAAAGAAGGAGCACAAAAAGACAAAGAATATTGTAAAATATGCCCAGATTCATTTCACAAATGCCAGGCTTTTATGGATTCCTTTCATGGAGAAAGGTATTTACCTAAGGGAATCCCAAACAGATTTTGCCCTGCAAAAGAATGCCCTTGATCTCACTTAGTTATTCAGAAAACTGCCAATAGTATATGGAGGTACGCCTTATGAGATCAATTTAACAATCTGATCTCTTATACGAGGCAACACAAAGCACGTAAAATACATGAGGAGGCATTTATGCCGAAGAAAGGATTTTTACCACTTTCAGGGTATCGTGAATATCCCGTTGAGGAAATGAAACAACGCTCATCAGAATTTTATACAGAAATGAAGCGGCGACGAACAGTTCGTCAGTTTTCGGATCGGCCCGTACCTCGTGATATTATCGAAGACTGTCTATGCACAGCTTCAACAGCACCCAGCGGTGCCAACATGCAGCCATGGAGTTTTGTTATTGTGTCTGACCATACTGTCAAACGACAGATCCGTGAAGCTGCTGAAAAAGTTGAGCGCGAGTTTTATGGAAGCGATTCGACTCGAACGTGGGTTAAGGCTCTCGATCATTTGGGCACCGATCAGAACAAACCTTTTTTGGAGACTGCTCCCTACTTGATTGTCATTTTTTCCCAGCGCTATGGCTTTTTGCCGAACGGCGGAAAAGAGAAACACTACTATGTAACTGAATCAGTAGGTATTGCAACAGGTATGCTTGTTGCAGCATTACACCATGCGGGTCTTGTTTCATTGACTTACACACCCAGCAAGATGAAGTTTTTAAACAAAATTCTGTCTCGACCCTCAAATGAAAAACCGTTTATGATCCTTGTTGTCGGGTATCCGGCTGAAGATACCGTCGTTCCAGCAATTCACAAGAAAGAGCTGGAAGATATCGCCATATTTCTTTAGGTAGATTATGACTTGTGTGTCACGACAATAGAAGGATAAATGGTTTTCCAACAATCAAAGGATCTGACTCAGGAATAACTTGGTTCTCTCATGAGTGGGGTTGGTGAAAAAGTGTTCTGCGGTTCCCTCCTCGACAATCTGGCCTTCGTCCATAAACACAACCCGGTCAGAGACCTCCCTGGCAAACCCCATTTCATGGGTTACCACAACCATGGTCATTCCCTCACGGGCAAGTGTTTTCATAACGTCCAGCACCTCACCTATCATTTCAGGATCGAGGGCTGAGGTGGCCTCATCGAACATCATAATTTTTGGGTGCATGGCCAGTGCCCGTGCGATTGCCACCCGTTGTTGTTGTCCTCCAGAGAGCTGAGATGGATAGCCGTTCTCTTTTTCCAGGATTCCCACCTTGTTGAGAAGGCCACGGGCAATCTCAAGTGCCTCTTCCTTGCTTCTTTTTCGTACAACTGTTAGAGCCAAAGCCACATTCTCAAGGACAGTCTTATGTGGGAAGAGGTTAAAAAGCTGAAAAACCATACCAATCTCTTCCCGAATCTTATTGATGTTTGCCTTCTTGTCATTGATATTAACACCGTCGATAATGATTTCGCCGCTGTCTATCTCCTCAAGACGATTAAGGCACCTGAGAAAGGTGCTCTTCCCAGATCCGCTGGGGCCGATGATGACTACAACTTCCCCCTTTTTAATGTCGGTTGAGAAGTCGACCAGTGCCTTTACCTCCCTGCGGTCAGGAGTTTTAAAGGTCTTATAAACATTGCGAGCATTAATCACTTATAGCTAGCCTCCTTTCAATGTATTGGGTGGCCATGGAGAGAGTGAAAGTCATGATTAGATAGAGGAAGGCCGCGGTAAAATATATCTCAAAGGCATGGTAGGTTCTCGCGACTCCTTGAATTGCCTGAAACATGATATCTGCCAGGGCAATGACCGAAACCAGGGAGGAGTCCTTTATTAAAGAGATGAACTGGCCAGCTAGAGGAGGAATAATCCGCTTGAAGGCCTGGGGAAGGATAATATACCGCATAGCATTAGCATATGACATACCAAGGGATCGAGACGCCTCCATCTGACCCTTATGGATAGATTGGATACCTGCACGAACGATTTCACCAACATAGGCCCCTGCAAAGATCGAGAGGGCAGCTGTGCCGGCCGTAAATGCCGAAAGCCTCAACATGGTCCCCACAAAGAAGTAGATGATATAGATTTGTACCAAAAGTGGGGTGTTTCTGATGAGCTCCACGTAGGCTAGTGAAAGCCACCGTGTCACAGGTTCTTTGGAGAGTCTGGCGATGCCCACGACGGTTCCGATGATAATGCCGAAAAAGGTCGAGGCAATAGAGATTTTTAGGGTCAACATGAACCCCATCATCAGGATACCCATCCTGAGCCGAACCACTGGATCATCGGCAGATTTAGGTCCATGATAGAACAGCATTTCAGGAATTTTTTCCCAATGCCATATGTAAGTAATTCCCCTCCTGGTAAAGAAATAATAGGTAGCTGTTATAATGATGGCCAGAACGACCAAAGTAATGATTGATCTCTTGGTAAAGGTCAAAATGAGCCTCCTCTCCCATAAAAAAAGGGGGATGCGGAATCGCTCCCCCCTTTTTTTGGTTATTTTTGTTGCTTGGCAAGCTCTTCTACATAGTCCACAAACCATTTCTGTTTGAATTGATCCCAACGACCATCACCGCGAATCTGCCGCATAAAGTTATTGAGCCAGTTGAGAAAATCCGGGTCTCCTTTGCGGATGGCCCAAGCGAGTGGTTCATAGGTGATTGGGTCAAAAATTCCCACGGTCTTGTCCTTATACATTGCCGCAAAAACACGAACCTGGGGTTCGTCATAGATGAAGGCGTCAGCGAGGCCATTTGCAACCTGAAGTGCTGGCTCAGCCTCAGTCTTAAACAGTCGGAGGGTCGCTTTGGGCATCAACTTTTCAGCGGTGAAGGCACCTGTGACCCCCAGCTTGCTGGTAATAATCACGCCCTTTTTGTTAAGATCCTTGTAACTCTTGTATTTGCCTACGTCTTTCTTGTGGATCAGCAGGCACTGGCCAATGTAGTAGACAGGATCACAGAAGTTGACCTTGAGGTTTCTGCTCTGGAGAATCGTCATCCCCGACATGATGATGTCGAATTTATGGGTCATCAGGGCCGGGATGATGCCTTCCCATGCGGTATTGATAAGTTTAACCTTTTTTTCTCCTCCTTTGCCAAAAATGGCCTTTCCCATTTCGTATGCTATGTCTACATCAAAGCCGACAATATTTCCCTTCGCATCCTGCATTTCAAAGGGTTGATACCCGGCTTCCATGCCAACCCGGAGCTCGCCACGCTTGAGGATCTCCTCAAGGGCGGATACCTTAGCAAGGTCTTCTGTTGTAAAGGCCATAGCAGAGCCTATCCAAAAAGATCCGATAAGTATTGAGATAAGAAGTACGAACAGTAACTTTTTCATCCTAACCTCCTTTTTTAATTAATCTTAGTAAAAAATAAGTAAGCGATCATGGACTTTGCCTTTGCCCATTCTGATAAATATCTTTTTCTGTCACCTCCTTTCTTTCTCGATTTTCCCCGCTTATACCCTGTCTGTGTTTGTCTTTATCACATTTTTCTCTCATAAACCAGAAAACTGTCCTCTATCTCTATAAAGAATTTTCAAATCATGTCAACGAATTTATTTAAGTGGGTTTGTCACCTACCAAAATTGGTTCGATTCTCTCCAGTGCCCAATCGATCTCTTCTCTAGTAATTACCAACGGTGGCATAAAGCGAATGACATTTTCGTGAGTATCCTTGCATAGCAACCCTTGTGCCATAAGTTGCTCACAAAAGCCACGTGCCCCGCCAGCTTCAGGGACAAGTTCGACACCAATCATAAGACCTTTTCCCCGGACTTCCTTGATGTAGGGGCTCTTGATTCCTCTCAATTGAGTCAAAAAGTAATCCCCAAGCTTGCTCGCATTGTCTATCATCTTCTCCTCAATTAAGACCTTGATGGCCGTGCGGGCCACAGCACAGGCCAGAGGGTTACCGCCAAAGGTACTTCCGTGCTCACCGGGCATGAAGACGCCCAAAACCTCGCTATTGGACAAGATTGCCGAAATGGGATAAAACCCTCCGGAAAGCGCCTTGCCAATAAGTGTCACGTCAGCCTCGATATCGTCATGCTCTTCAGCCAGAAGTTTACCTGTCCGGCCCAGTCCGGTCTGTATCTCATCAAGGATCAAGACCACGTCATTCTGCTTGCAAATAGACTTAACCTCCCTTAGATACCCTGACGGCGGAACAATTACTCCTGCCTCTCCCTGGATCGGTTCAACCAGAAAGGCCACGGTGTTTGGCGTGATAGCCTCTTCCAGGGCCCTCGCTTCGCCAAAAGGAATGATTTTGAAGCCAGTTGGAAAGGGTCCAAAGCCTTCTCTATACTGGCTTTCACTACTGAATCCAATAATTGCTATGGTTCTGCCATGGAAGTTGTTCTCGCAAACAATTATTTCGGCCTGGTTCTGAGGGACCCCTTTGAGGGTATATCCCCACTTGCGAACGGCCTTGATTACAGTTTCTACCGCTTCAGCCCCGCTATTCATGGGAAGAACCATGTGCGAATTAGTCAAATTACAAATATCCTCATAAAAAAGTCCCAATTGGTCATTACGAAAGGCCCGAGAAGTAAGGCACAGCTTTTGGGCTTGCTCTATCATGGTTTTCATGATTTTAGGATGGCAATGTCCCTGGTTGACTGCTGAATAGGACGAAAGGAAATCCAGGTATTTCTTGCCTTCCACATCCCAGACCCATATACCTTCACCACGGTTTAAAACTACATCCAAAGGTTTGTAATTTTGGGCACCATATCTATTTTCTAAATTGATGAAGTATTGGGTATCCATTCACATTCCTCCTTTTCATGTCCTGGCATATATATATTCAACTATTCTGGAAACCCGATTGAAATCTGGAGGATTATATAGGAAAATAATAAAAGAGATTGGACATAACCTCCAGAGTGTAGAGAACTATTTAGTAATACATACTTGTAAAATTGTATAGGATAAAGTCACGTGTGTGTCAATGGTAAAGGTATTGCTTGGTAAAGGTATTGCTGTAAAGGTATTGCTATGGTAATATCAACGTCAATGGATGGTGTAATGATTTGCTGTGACATTGACCTGTCATTACAAAAACACATCGGCCACGCTGTTATGGTTTCTTTGTAACATTTTAGCTCTTTTAAATTACCTGGTGAATGAGCATGGAGATGTCTTTTTTTACCATGCCCTCACAAAGACGAGTCGGTAGGCCGCTTCAAACCGACGCACACAAATAAAGTTCCTAGAAAACAATGACGAGTTGCTCGTGCATATGGTTTGAAGCGGCACGCTGGGGGTTAGAGGGCATGATGTAAAAAAAGACATCTCCATGCTCATGCGTCTCACCAAGGATACCTATGTGGCCTTTAATAAAGGCCAGGGGGAGTTTTCAAAGAGCTAAAATGTTACGTTTCTTTAAGTACCGCTGGGTATTATCAAAGAGTATTTCTCTCGTGAGTTGCTTCTCTGGGTGGTTGGTTATTAATTTATCAGCCACCTCGGCTACCCATGCTGGGTTGGAGGGTTTCCCGTTAAAGGGAACAGGTGTATCAGTTTCTACTAAAATGAGTTTGGGATCTATGGCAAAGGCACAATTCAAGGCCTCCTCTGAAAAAAGTATGGAAGGGCCAACAGAGACAAAAATGTCTTCTTCATTGGTTCGCCTCAAGAGTTTCTGTGAATGGGCAAACCAGTGAAGGAGGGCTGAAAGCCCGGTTTTCTTATGAAAAGTAATGGCTTCTTCCATGGTCTGTCTGAGTGCCCTTCGGGAGTGAAGGTTGATGGGTAAGTGATTTTCAGCCGCCACCTCCATCTGAGCATGAAGGGCTTCACGTTGCCTTTCTTTCTCTTTTTCCGTGGTAGCATATTTATAATCCAGACCAATTTCTCCAATGCATGAAGCCTCATGTGCATGGATTTTCAAAAAAAAAAGGGATTTTTCCCATTCATTGTGTGACATAGAGAGAACATCAACAGGATGAATGCCCAACCCAGGAAGAATAAATTCTGGAAAAGTATCTCTGAGTTTTAGGGTTTGTTCCATTGTCTGCAGGTTTTCACTTACCACAACTGCCTTTATGATGCCAGCATCACGAGCCTGAATAATAGCATCTTTAACGTTAGAAAGGGAATATAGATGGCAGTGAGAATCAATGAGGTTCATAGGTTTTTCAATTCACTCCATAAGACTTTATCACAGATACTTTTTTGCTTTTCTGGAGGCAATAATAATGGCCAGGAAGATTAAAATAATCCCGACAGATTGAAAAGATTTTATCGTCTCCCCAAAAATGATATAGGCCAAGATGGATGCCCCAATGGGCTCTCCCAGGATGGTGATGGCAACCATACTGGCTTTTAGATGTTTTAGAGCCCAGTTAAAAGACGTATGGCCAATGAGCTGTGGAACGATAGCGAGAAGAACCATATAGAAATAAGAACTTGGCTTATATCCGGTAAAAGGTATTCCTAAGGATAGAGAGGTGATCAACAGGAAAGATGCCGAGAACGTATAAACCATGGATATGTAAGGCAAGATATCCATCTTCTCCCTTAATTTTGAACCGACCATTAGGTAACCACTTGCCATGATGGCACCCAGAAAGGCAAGAATATCGCCCAGAAGAAATGATGGGTTTGGGGCAGTCGAGCCTTGAAAACTACAATCGCCAATTGCAAGGATGATACTTCCTAAAAAGGAGAGAATGATACCAAGGATGAGTTCAGCAGGCTGTTTTTCCTTGAAAAAGAGATATGAGAATAATCCTACAAAAATGGGGTTTGTTGCAACAAGGACCACACTGCTTGCCACGGATGTGAATTTCAGTGAGCTTATCCAAAAGGAAAAGTGGAGGGCTAAGAAAAAACCCCCTAGCATACCAATGAGGAGATGCCTCTTGTTATATGAAGAGAGGCGTATGCCCTTATTTTTTGCAATGATTAACAAGATGACTGAGGAAAGGGTAAGCCGGTAGGTGGCAATCATAATGGAAGGGACATCATTGCAGAATCGTATAAAGATCGAGGCAAATGAGATGGCTACGATACCAATGGACACGCCGGCAAAGGTCTTAACCAAAGGTTGCCTCCCTCTTCATTTTCAAATATGTTCCAGCTTCTGTAAATACCATTGCTAACAGGATGAGGGATGTGCCGACGTACTGTTTGGCAGTCAAAAGTTCTCCTCCGATCCAGTAGCTGAAAAAGGCAGAAGATACCGGCTCCATAATAAAAATGATTGCAGCTTTGGTAGGTGTGGTGTGTTTTTGCATACCAGTCTGGATAAAAAATGCTACGACAGTTGCAAAAACGCTGTTAATGATTAAGGAAAAAATGAGTTGGTTATTAAATTGTATGGGGATGACACGAGGCTCCAAGAAAAGAGAGAAAATGAGAGAAAAAAGCGCCACTATATTTACCTGCACCATAGTGAGCAGGCCAAAGTCGTTTCTTCTGGAGAGTTTATCTGTCAAGATGATATGTATAGCGATAAAAAAAGCACAGACAAGGGCCAAAAATTCACCAAAAGATAATAGAAATTTACCCTGCAATGTGATGAGACCAAGCCCGATAGTTGCAAATACTACCCCTATCATGGCTTCTTGACGCGGCAATTTTCTCAAGAAAACACTTGATAGCATGGGAACGAAGACAACGAAAAGTCCTGTAATGAAAGCTGTAATAGAGGCAGAGGTAGCTGTTAAAGCAAAGGTTTGAAATGCATAGGCTAAGAAAAGAGCCATACCAAGCATCACACCATCTGAAAGAACACCTTTATCAATGGCTTTTAACTTAGGGGCATTGATGAGTATAAGTAACATCCCTGCCAGTGCAAACCTCATAAATAAAAACGAAAATACCGGAATATTTTCTACAGATTGCTTCACGATAATGAAGGTGCTTCCCCATATTATGGCAACGAACAAGAGGGAAAGGTCAGCCAGAAATTCATTGGGCTTATTCATGTAAAAACTCCACACTTTTCTAAAAGAACACGAATTTCGATTCAACTATAGAAACTGACGTATCTATACTACGTTGTTACATTTTTTTAAAAAAATTCCTGAACTATTCACGATCCTTTTTTACATATTTATCCAGCTCTGTCTTTGGAATCCCCAAACAATATAAAAGGTTAGTGATCTGATCACTGCTAAATATTCCGTCGGTTTTAACGCCTGTTTCATCTGGTTTAAAGGCAATAGATAGACCGCTATTTTTTATAAAATGAGAACTGGTAGAACCATCACCAACAGCTATTACTTGATCACGGCTGACATTCTCAAGATTCATGATGAATTCAAGAATTTCATTTTTCGTTATGCCAGTAATTACAGGTTCTTCCAATTCACCGGTAATTATCCCATTTTCATCAATCTTAAGGGTGTTTGAGAATGCGTAATCAACACCTGCTGCTTCAAAAAGTTTCTTAATAACGAAATTAAAACCAGATGATAAAAGTGCAATCTTGAAACCCATTGATTTTAAAATTCGTATCAATTCAAGTGTTCCGGGATTTAATTGGAGAATCTCGCTAAACTTCTCTAAGTCACTCATATGCATACCCTTGAGCATACGTATATTTTCAATAAGTGATTGCATCTTCTCCTTGGTATCATCGGAAAATTTGAATGTGCTCTCAATCGATTTTGCTTTTCCTTCTATCTTTTTCAATAGATTTTTAAGCGAAGAGACTTGGATCAAGGTAGACTCTACATCAAAAACAATAAGCTTTTTCGCCCTTTTGTATATATTTTCACTTTGAATTACCACGCTTTGATTTATTCTTGTACATAAACTCTTTAATTCGTCTTTCATTTTCTCAATTGCTTCCTTACGAGACAAGCGTGGTTCGACACGCATCTTGTTGGTATCTATAACCATCTCCATAGAAAAAAACTTTCCACGGGCAATCATCCTACAATTTTGTATATTGATGTTGTATCTATGAAAAAAAGTGGAGACATTCGCAATAATTCCAGGTTGATCCACCCCTAAGATAGTTACTATGTGGAGTTCTTTTTCATCTAAACGAGGGATTTCTTCCTCATCGTATATTCCCACGCTAACCTTCAGACCTGTCTCATTTTCAATTACCTTCAAGGTAGTAGTTATCTTATCCATTGAATTCTTAGACACTGAGAAATCAATGATAAGGAATATTGAAAATAAATCTCTCCGGCAATATTCTTCTACATCTATAATATTACCGCCTATTTCAAATATTTTTGTGGTGATTTTTGAAACTAAACCGGGAGAATCAAGGCCTATCGCTGATAGACTTACAAGTTTATGTTTGTTGCCCATCTCAAATTCCTCTTTTCCTATTTGAACAATTAATGTAAGCGTTCACCATTGCCAATTACTTAACAAGTATTCCTTTTTATCGAAATAAATAAACAATTCTTCTCCATAGTACCTCCCATCAATGATCTGGCCTGGACCAAATCGCTTTACATGTTTGCTCTCAAGAAATGTTGAAAATCTCTTATTGATTTCTTCTAATGAAATGTTTTCTTTAAACCAATGGCTTGGAACATTGACATTTATCGGTCTCGATGGGATCAGATTGCGCGTTGTCCTGGGTGCAAATACCTTTCCCTTTTTTGCAGCATCTATCACCATTTTTTTTGTTATTTGTGGTGTCCAAATCACTACTTCATTATCTTTCAATTCATCACAAAATTTACGTTCGTGCACATATTGATCCGGAATATATTTTAATTCAATACCTTCCTTTATTAATTTATTTTGGATTTTTTCCAAAAAATCATAGGCACTTACTGCATCATTTACAATATCTTTGTTGAAACTAATTGATGCATAATAATCGCCCTGCTGAATACCACAATTAAGACTATTATTCTCTAATTCTCTTTTTAAGGCATCCTTGTCCGTTACTTGCATAACATTCCCATTCATGTCTTCAACAACCTGTTTAAGCAAATCAACACCTTTAATATTCTTCAGCAATCTATACCAATATCGTAACTTTACATTTTTATTGAAATAATTGATTTTGCACACCAAAATATATTTAAAGTGCAATTTTTTGAAAACAAAGGCACGATGATTACCATCTAACAGTATATCATTTTCATCAATAATGATTGGATTTTGTAATTTTGCCAAATTTGTAAACTCTAAAATTAATTTATTTACAATGTGTGGAAAGGTTGCTTCATGCGGTAATAAAGATTCCACTGGAACCACTTCTAATTTTAATTCCATTCTTCCAGTATTTATGCAGCACATTTTTCTAATAATTGATAAAGACAATGATGGATTTCAATTGATAAAGCAATGCTAACTCTTCAGCCACCAAGGCACTAAGACCCAAAGAGGAGATAAATATAAATTGAATAACGGAGTTCTCTCATTAATGAGCCTCGGGCTCATTAATTTTAATCCCGATTTATCGGGATTAAAAAAGCTATAATAAAGAATAATTCTATAGTCTTGGTGTCTTAGTGCCTTTGTGGCAAGATACCTAAGTAGTTACAGGCAATGAAAAAAGCAAAACAAATGACAAGTCTCTCACTACAATCAAGGTAAAGTAAAAAAGAATCAATTTCAAAGAAAAAGTTTTTACTTATATACCTCATGGAAGGTGTAAGGTATAATTTCTTTGTCTTTTAATATGTTATGTAGTTAATAAATTATGAGTCAAGTATGAATCTCAAAGCAAGGAGACTGGTATGGAACTACGCTCGCTTGGAACATCTGATGTAAAAATAACGCCTATCATTATGGGTACCTGGCAAGCCGGCAAAAGCATGTGGGCAGGAATTGATGATGCGGAGACCACTAAGGCTATTCGGACTGCGTTTCAGGCTGGCATCACAACGTTTGACACCGCCGAAGAATACGGAAGGGGTCACTCCGAGCGGATAATAGGAGAAGCTCTAATCGATGTTCGGGACCAGGTCATTTACGCAACCAAGGTATCCCCCAACCATCTTCACTACGACCAGGTTATTGAAGCATTCCATCGCTCCCTCAAAAATCTTAGAACCGACTATATCGACCTCTACCATGTCCATTGGCCAGCCGGCTCCTGGGGTAGTAAATATGTCCCTATCGAGGAAACCATGAGGGCAATGAATGACTTGAAGGAACAGGGAAAAATTCGGGCTATTGGTGTCTCAAATTTTTCTCGTATCCAACTGGAGGAAGCAGCCAGGTATGCTCGCATCGATAGTCTTCAACCCTCCTACTCCCTTTTTTGGCGACATGTGGAAAAGGATGCAATGCCTTACTGTGCAAATAACAACATCACTATTCTTGCCTATTCTCCTATGGCTCAGGGTATCCTAACAGGTAAATTCGGTCCTGATCACACATTTCCAAAAGGAGATCACCGATCAAAAAACAAGTTATTTAACCCTGAAAATTCACATCGAGTACATCAAGCGCTGGCCAAACTTCGGCCCATTGCCCAACAACATGGTGTGAGCCTCGGACAACTGGCACTGGCCTGGGTCATTGCTCAACCAAACACATGTGCAATCGCAGGGGCTCGTAATAGTGAACAGGTATTACAAAATGCACAAGGAGCTGAATTCCATCTATCTGCTGCCGATCTATCGAAGATGGACAGCATTGGGCATATCGTTACTGACGGCTTGGACGATAATCCGGTTATGTGGAAATTCTAAAAAAACAATTAGCAATAACAATAGAGTTAAATTAGGACGCAGACCCGCCTGCCAGACGGCGGGCAGGTCTTCGCCCTGGCCCAGACCTGGCATGCAATGCTCAGGCTGTATTGCCAGGACTTATAAATAATATAGAAATTGCAATATTTGCCAAGGAAGTCACGCCAGGGCAGGCAGATACATACAGATAATAATTTTTTTATTTCTTAATCCAAAAAATCTGCGTTAATCTGCGTCCAAAATGGGATTTCCTTTCAATCCTATAGCATCTGCTACTTCCCGCATCCCCATTAAAGTATCTTCAATGATCTCTTCAATTCCGACTCCCAGCATCTCGGCACCCCTCTGGATGATTGAACGGTCCACTCCAGCAGCAAAGGCAGGTGATTTCCATTTTTTCTTTACAGATTTTACCGTCATATCCATCACACTTTTCGAAGGACGAACCATAGCATTAGCCGCAATAAGCCCTGTTAATTCATCTATGGCATACAGTGTCTTCTCCAGAGTGCTCTTTGGCTCTACATCTGAACATATTCCCCATCCGTGAGAGACAATGGCACGTATATATTCCTCAGGCCAGCTATATTCTTCAAGGATCTCCCTTGTTTTAGTGCAGTGCTGATCAGGAAACTGTTCATAATCGAGATCATGGATAAGACCGATAATCCCCCACTTGTCTTCATCCTCGCCGCGCTTCCTTGCAATATAGCGCATAACTCCCTCTACACTATAGGCATGTTTACGCAAGCTATCACCTTTATTATACTCATGCAGAATTTTTAATGCCTCCTCGCGAGTCGGTACCTTTTCTTCCATTGTCATTCTCCTTTCAAAAAAACATATAGTTCAAATCTTTCATTGCCTACAAACAGTCTTATCGGAGGGTCTGCGACCTGTTTTTCAGAGGGACTGTGATGAAAGTGTTCAGTGTCTTTATCACCCTTAGACTCGCAATATACTTTACAACATAAAAAAAATTGAGTCTCAGAATTGTACTTCCTCATAGTCCATACCAAAGGCCTCGGCAACTGCACTAAAGGTAATCCTTCCCTTGTATATATTTAACCCTTTCTTCAGGGCCTTATTGCTGCCCATCGACAGGTCCAGACCCTGATCAGCGAGTGCAAGGGCATATGAGAGGGTGGAGTTTGTCAAGGCGTAGGTTGAAGTGCGGGGTACTGCCCCTGGCATGTTAGCCACGCAATAATGGACCACTCCATGAGTGATATAGGTCGGATTATCATGAGTGGTAGGACGAGTTGTCTCGAACAAACCTCCTTGATCCACGGCGATATCCACGATGGCTGAACCCGGCTTCATCCTTCTCACCATATCCCTGGTCACAAGTTTGGGAGTCTTAGCTCCGGGAATCAAAACAGCCCCTATAGCAAGATCTGCGCTCAGGACCTCCTCCTCGATATTTGCATGATTGGACATAATCGTTGTTACACTTCCCTTCATGATATCATAGACATAGGCCAGCCGTGTTGGGTTAATGTCAAGAATACTCACATGGGCCCCAATCCCTGAAGCCACATGGCAGGCATTAATACCTACAATACCTGCCCCGATAATTACCACCTTTGCGGGTGCAACCCCTGAAACACCGCTCAGGAGAATCCCTTTTCCCCCATTTTTAGCCTCCAGGCATTGGGCTCCTACCTGGATGGACAGACGACCAGCAACCTCGCTCATAGGGGATAGAAGAGGCAAAGATCCATCGTCAAGCTGTATCGTCTCATAGGCTATGGCTACAGCACCGCTCTTAATAAGGTGCTGAGTAAGATTCTTGTTTGCTGCAAGGTGAAGGTAGGTAAAGATGATCTGCTCTTCCCGAATAAGCGGATACTCTGATTCAAGTGGTTCTTTAACCTTCAGTATCATATCTGCCCTTTCCCAGATTGAGTCACTGTCATTAATGACTGCGGCTCCGGCCTTTCTATATTCCTTATCCAAGATTCCACTTCCCACCCCTGCACCCTTTTCAATCAAAACCTTATGTCCATGAGCCACAAAGGCTGAGACTCCTGCAGGAGTTATGGCCACACGAAGCTCTTCTTTCTTGATTTCCTTTGGAATGCCGATGATCATGACTCCTCCCTTAAAAAATTGTTAGTGTCAGAATCTTGAAAGTGACAGCAGTAAACCGCCTTTGTAAGGACACACTATGCTCAAATCGTATATGGTCACCTCAGCAATCCGACAGAGAAGGCCAGAAGGAATTGTCCGATATAATACATGGGCAGTCCAATAAGCCGATTAAGGAATCCCTTCCTTAAAAAGCGGTCCCTGGCCACAAATATGTCGGAAAAGTAAAAGCTAAGAGCGCCGGCAAAAACCATGATCCGTCCAGGCTGAGCCAGATTAGAATCGCCGAGGACAGACCAAGCCCCGGTAACCATTATGGTAATAATGATTACGTAAAGCACAACCGGTGCCTTCATTGACCCCAAATGGGGCCTGAGCCAGAAATAGACCCAGACACTGATGACCAGCATGGTGAGGAACCCCACCCACATCCACTGACTTGACTGGGCCACATAGAAAAAACCAAAGATGTAAAAAATGTTCCCAATCAAGAAAAAGATCAGACCAAAAAGGAACATCATTTTCTGAGGTAAGGCCAAAAAAATGTCTCCACCCAAGCAGAATGTTAATCCTACCAGAAGACAGTAGTAATACATAGAGATCGGATGGGGCTGAACCAGGACTGCAATAACGAACAGCAAGGAAAGAATAGTTTTAGTCAACAGCAGGCCCTTTTGATTTACCCTGTTTTCGTAATAGAGGAGGCCAGGAAGCAGAATTGCTGCCAGAACAATGATCATGGTATTTAGCATGATTTGTCCCCAATCTCGCCCTGAGATAGGATTGCGAAACGGTGCATCATTTTTTTTAAAACTATCGTCATTCAGGTGATCTGTCAAGAAATTTGCTCTTTATCAAAAACTCTTCTCTCTTTATGACTCGGGAAATTATCTCTTTTAAAAGATTTTATGTGTAAAAATAACAATGCAGGGAAGAGATCAAAGGCATGGTGCTTGCTGCTTAAAAGTTAGGCAGTATAAAAAAATGAACGTTTTGTAATAAAGAAATGTTCTTTCTTGCCTGTCTGCTGTATTTTCCAAATTTCACATGTTGGCCATTGGAATAGAAATATTGTTTTTATGGGCTATAAGATTTAATCCTGCACCACTTCCAACAATCAAACAAGCCCCGGCCAAAAAATTCAATGACAGGGTATCGTCGAAGACGACAACTCCAGCGATCCCTGCATAAACAACCTCCGACATCAAAATTACACCACCTTCTGAGGCCTTGCAAAATTTGAATCCCTGGTTCATGAGAATCTGGGCAATCAGGAAAATCACGGCGAGAAAAATCAAAAGAGAGGATTGTTCTAAATCCGGAAGTTTGAACTTTATGATAAAAAAAGGAGACGAGATTATTCCCCCAACAATGCAAAAGTAAAAATAAATGATCAAAGGGCCATTGGTTTTTCTGAGTTTTCGGATCAAAACTACGGTAAAACCAGCAAAGCATCCTGCCAGGAGCCCGAACATATGGCCAATGGTATAGATATGAGAGCTTGGGTTGATGAGAATGTATATACCTATCATACCTACTAAAGTAAGCATAATTTCTAATCTCTTAAACCGCTCCTTTAGGAGAAAAAAAGCGAAAAAGGTGGCAAAAAGGGGGAAGGTATAAAAAAGTACCATGGCATTTGAAAGAGGGATCATTGCAATCGCTTTAAGGAGGCAGAAAAATGCCAGTGTCCCAGTAAATCCCCTTAACAGAAGAACCCTATTAGAGTTACCTATGAGAGACTGACCACTTGATTTAAGCATGGGCCATAGAATGAGTGCACCTATTAGAAAGCGAACGAAGGCGATTTGAATCACCCCAAGGGACGGAGATATAAACTTTATGATAATATCAGTGATGGCGAAAAAAAACGCTGATAAAATCATCAACATAAATCCGCTTTCCAAAAATATCCTAAACATCATTGCCATCTCAGTCTTTAGGCGTCAAACAAAACAAAGCCCTGTATAACACTCGTACCACCATGAGTTACATCTATTCTGATCTGCCAGAATAGCTGCTTTCAGAGGTTTCACTTTATGAGGAATTGCCGTGATTTCTAAACCTTCCATCCTTCAATGTCAACACATTGTCCGAAATCCTTCTTGTAAAATCCGCATAATGGGAGACAATGATGAGGGTGCATCTTTCCTTAAGACCTTCCAGCAGTTCTTCAATCTTTAAAGCTGCTTCTATGTCCAGTGATGATGTAGGCTCATCCAGCAGGAGAACATCTGGTTGCGTAATCATAGCCCTTGCGATGCACAGCCTTTGCTGTTGCCCACCAGAAAGGTTCAGGGCAGAATCCTCTAATCTATCTTTCACTTCATCCCATAAAATTGCATCTTTCAATACCTCTTTCACCTTCTCCTTAATATATTTTCTGTCCTTAACACCGGATAGTCTCAATGGAAAGGCAACATTCTTAAAAATGCTCATTGGTAGGGGATTTGGGACCTGAAACACCATTCCCATCTTTTTCCTCAGGGCAGGAAGAGGTAAACTATGAATATCGAGATACCTGCCGTTTAGTTTTATCTCCACCTTACCCTCAACCCTGCAGTTGGGGATTAATTCATAAAGCCGGTTCAGCACCATTAAGAATGTAGTTTTACCCACACCAGAGGGACCAATAATAGTAGTAATTGCATTTTCTTCAAACGCCCCTCTACAGCCTTTTAAGACCATCTTTTGTTGATAATAACAATTTAATCCCTTTATTTTAATCTTTGTCTCTTTCATGAGTGTAAATTCTCTATGTGTGTGTGGCAAATCGGATTGCCACCTTCCTTTTTAATATGTTGGATAGGGTGAAGAGAAAAGCACAGATTCCAAGCAGAATTATGGACGCCCCAAATCCCTGCATTAGCTCCTGCTGAGAATTATAATCCGAGGAGATATAAAAGATATAGAAGGGAATGGCCTCATATTGGGAAAACACCGATGTGGGAATCCCTGCCATGGCCACCACCCCTGTTAACATGATGACTGCTGTATCCTCTGCGCATCTCCCTATTGCCAGGATGATGCCGCTGATGATACTGGAAAGATTATAGGGGATCAATATGAATAAGATATTTTGCAGTCTGGAGGCACCCAGAGCGAGTCCTGTGGTTTTGATGGAAAAGGGTAAATTACCCAGAGATTGCTCTGTGGTTCTGATAATATAGGGAAGGACAAGGCAGGCCAGGGCCAGACTTGAAATGAGAAAACAGGGGTAAATATGCTCGGATAGGTGTCTGTGGAGGAAGATAGAAATGGCAAAGCCGAAAAGGCCCACTAAGATAGAGGGTATCCCGGCCAGGACATCAAGTAAAAAATTGAATAACGGTTTCCATCTGACATTGCAGTATTCCGCAAGATAGATGCCGCTGGCAACCCCGATGGGGATAGCCCAGATAATGGAGGTAATGATCAAAAGGATCGTGCCTGCTATTGCAGGAAAGAGACCATCAACTACCGCCTTTTTCAATAGAAGTGCATCCAGTGGTCTCGTTTCCCCGAATATCATGGATGGATTCAGGGCAGGGATACCTTTATAGAGTAAAAAAGATAGAAGTACCCCTATAGCCCCTATAACAATTATCCCCGTTATCCAGGCAAATAAGGTAATACCATGTTCTGTTAAACGATTCATCTCTCCCTTAAAATTTCAAAATACCCCAACAACCTCAGGACAAGTACAATTAGCATGGTAAAGACAAAGAGTATCAGGCCGCAGACGAATATGGATTTGAACTCCGGGCTCTCATAGTCGCTTGCGATGATCAGGGCTATATGGGCGGTCAATGTCCTGGCAGCATCAGATAGCCCCTTAGGGATCTGGAGTGCATTGCCGGCAATCATAAGAGAAATCATGGTATCTCCTGCAGCCCTTCCAGCGGCCAGGACCAATCCTGAGATTATCCCCTTCCATGCTGATGGGATGATGACATAAATCAGCTTTTGTACCGGGGTGGCACCCAGGGCCTCTGCCGCATTGAGATAGTTTTTTGGCACAGAATTGAAGGCATCGGTTAAAAACAGCACAATTGTAGGAAGAATAAGCAGTGCCAGCATTATAGAAGCAGTCAATACACACATCCCTGTTCCTTTTTGAAAAATCTCCCTGACCAGTGGTACCAGCAGAAATATAGCCACAAATGAATAAACGACGGTGGGAATGCCCGTCATAAACTCCACGAGTTTTCTCAGGAATCTGCCGAAATTCCGTTGAGAAAAGACGCTGATAAGGGCTGAACACCCTATTCCAAAGGGCGTGGCAATAAGGATAGCAAAAGAGGCGATGATCACTGTACCGACCATCATAGGGAGCACGCCAAACTTGCCGTCGTAAGGGTTCCATCCCAGCCTGAGGAACTGAGCGATATGGCCTCCTTTGAACAGTGGCAGACTGAACAGGAACATGAAAGAGAAGATAAATATAGTAATGGAGGCGCTGAGTAAGGCACTGAGAAGGAACCCCTTTTCGGCAAATTTTTCTATAGAAGGTCTCATTAATTAACCGGAATAAAACCTTTTTCTGCCACGATCTTCTGTCCTTCTTTGCTCAGGATATAATCTATAAAAAGCCTGGTTAACCTGGAAGGCTCCCCTTTGGTGTTCATATAGAGTCCCCTTGCAATTTTATAAGCGCCCTTACGTACATTCTCTAAGGTAGGGAAAACGCCATCTAAGGAGACAGGCGCCACCGTATCGTCTAAATAGCCTACAGAGATGAAGCCAATCCCGTAAGGATCTCCACTAATGGCTGATTTCATAGCGCCGTGGGATTTTACGAAATTGGCGGTTTTGGTTATTTCACCTTTTTTCAATGCCTTCTTCCAGAATACCTTCCGGGTACCGCTGGAGGCATCCCTGGTATAGACATTAGTTTCTCTGTCTTTCCATCCAAGCTCTTTCCAATTATTCAGCTTTCCGGAAAAGATATCCATGATCTCACTTATGTTCATTCTGATTAGAGGGTTTTCTGGATTAACAACAACGGCGATTCCATCTATGGCGAATTTGAACATCTTCAGCCCATACCTCTTTATTTCATCCTCCGTTGCCTTTCTTCCTGAATCTCCTATATCTACCAGGCCTTCTCCTACCTGCTTGATTCCAACGCCAGAGCCACCTCCGGCAATAGTGATCTTGATATTGCGGTTCATGCGCATAATCCTCTTTGCCACCTCTTTCATTACTGGAATGTGGGCTGTGCCTCCAGCGATTCTGAGGGTTCCCTTTACACCAAGAAATGGATCTAAATCCCCTGCAATAACGAGGGGATTTCCAGCCACCAAAAAAGCAATAATTCCAACTAAACATATCGTTAATTTGACTCTCATAATTATCCATCCTTTCCCATATCTATTTGGTTTTGCAAGTACCTATTTTTCACGGGCGCCCCAGCACCTCTGCCCCCAGACTTTATCTTAAACGTCTCGGAAATTCTATCCCGCCAGAGGCGGGAAAAACATAGGTCTTTTAGCGTCTTTTATTTTATGTCCCCCACATGGATTAACGGAGTGTTGGAGTACTGGAGCAGTGGGTAGTAAGAGCAGCAAAATTATTTTTCCCTCTAAATCCATAACTCCATTACTCCAATTGCGGAGCGGAGCCAAATTCAATGGCATATAAGCCAGTCTGAAAAATAATTGGAAAATTATGAAAATTATAAATGGAAGGAAATTAATTTTTCGGCCTGACCTGTGCCTACCGAACCCGGGTAGAATTACTTGTCGTGCGTCAGGTATACCCCGTTAGAAAGTATAGGCTCTTGACTTCGCATCCAATACAAAGAATTGAATTTTTTCTGATACCCACTTCGTTGAAAAGGACACGACTATCTAATGGGGTAAATCCGAAAAATTGATACATAGATGAGCTCCTTATGGCAGGAAACCTTTCTAAGACACCTTATATTATCTTATCGTTCAGAGCTATTGTTTTTAAATTTATTGAATAAGTCAAATTCAAAATAGTTATAATCCTTTGTTGATTATAACAGAAATTTATGGTAATTATTCACGACATTTCATTAGGAAATACCTTTTGGACGCAGATAGACGCATATTATCAATACCGATTTTATCGGGATTAAATATTTTGAGAAAATAATTTTCTGTGGATATCTGCGAGAACCTGCCCGCCATCCGGCAGGCGGGTCTGCGTCCTAATTCTATTAAAGCGGGCTTTATTATGAGTTATGATCAATTTAGGAATATTACCATTCAACAGATGGAATCCCTTATATATCTAGTTGAGGAGGGAAGCTTCAGCCGGGCTGCTAAACGGGTGTTTCTAACCCAGCCATCCCTTACCAAGCACATTAAAAACTTAGAGGAGGCGGTCAACGCCAGGATTGTCAACAGAGAAAATATGGGAATATCTTTAACCCCTGAGGGAAAGATCCTCTATAATTATTCCAGAAGAATTTTAAAACTAAGGGATGAGGCAAAAGAAAAGATTTTAAGGGCAAAGGATAATGAGTCGGGAAACATCTTTGTCAGTGCCAGCACCATACCTGCAACATATATCCTCCCCTACCTTTTGAATGAGTTTAAAAAGCTTTTTCCTGATATCCACGCTTATGTTCAAACCAATGACAGTGAAGAAACCCTTGGAATGACCCTGAATAATCAGGCAGAAATCGGCTTTATTGGTAAAAATACCTTAAATAAAAGGTTAAATGTTAAACCTTTATGGAAGGATGAGATAGTTTTAGCCGTACCCGGGGATCATCCCTGGCGAAAAAAGGATTATGTAACACTGGATGAGGTTTCAAAAGAACCCTTTATCATCAGAGAAATGGGTTCCGGGACAAGGGAAATCCTGGAAGAATACTTACTTAAAAATACTGACAAGAGCCTTTCCAAATTCAATATTGTCTGTGAGATGGGAAGCTCTGAAGCGGTCAAAGAGGCAATCATAGCCGGCCTCGGTACCTCCATTCTTTCTATCCACGCTATCAAACGGGAATTAAAACAGGGGACACTTATCAATGTACCGATCAAAGATTGCGACATCCAAAGATATTTTTATCTGATTTATAAAAGGCAACTCAGTTTAATGCATCATCATAAGCTGTTTCTAAAATTTGTAAAAAATTACAGACTCAGCTCTTCTGTGTGAAGGCAGTGGCCATAGGTGCCAGATAGCGAAGAGAGCTAAGTTCCTACAGTTCTTTCCAGACAAAATAGGTACATTGCTGGGTAAAAGACACTAAGGCATCAAGCTTTTCCTTGGCACGGCCAGAATCTATGACATCTCTTGCCCTTTCAATGCCCTCTTTCAAATCCCTGTCAAAACCTGCTGCCACAAAGGCAGCCGCTGCATTTAACAGAACCATATCGCGCTTTGGACCTTTCTGGCCTTCTAAGATCTCTTCGATAATGCGGGCATTCTCTCGTGCATTCCCTCCTCTTATATCGTCAGGCTTTGCTCTTTTGAACCCATATTTTTCTGGGGTTATGTTAAAGGTATTAATTTTCCCATCCTTGAGATGAGATATCCTGGTAGGCCCGCAAATACTTATTTCATCAAATGTTCCCTCCCCAAAGACCACAAATGCCTCCTTTGTGCCAAGCCTTTTAAGGACATGGGCCATCTTTTCAGTCAGATCTGGTTCATAGACCCCCAGGATCTGAGCCGTGGCTCCTGCCGGATTAGTCAGGGGACCCAACAGGTTAAAAATGGTACGGATCCCTATCTCCTGTCTTGGTCCAGCGGGGTATTTCATGGCCCCATAAAACAGGGGTGCATAGACAAAGCCTATCCCTACTTCATGGATGCATCTTTCAACATCAGATCGAGTAATATCCAGTTTTAGATCCAGCGCTTCGATCACATCGGCGCTCCCGCAATGGCTGGAGACCGCTCGGTGACCATGTTTGGCCACCTTAATTCCACCTCCAGCGACAACAAGGGCGGTTGTTGTAGACACATTAAAGGTATTAGTCACATCTCCCCCTGTCCCGCAGGTATCGAGGATGGTTTCGTCTTCTATATTTATTTCATCCCGATCAATGTTTACCAGATGATTGTTGAGATGCATTTTCATTGCCTTCGCCCTCATCGCCCTGGCAGCGCCAGTAATCTCATCTATAGTCTCCCCTTTCATCCTTAGGGCCGTGATAAATGAGCCGATCTGGGCAGAAGTGGCCTTACCAGAAAAAATCTCACCCATAGTGCCTTCCATCTCTTTTTCTTTTAGATCATCCCCTTTAACTACCTTTGCTATAGCCTCTTTTATCATTTTTCTACCTCCTTGTTTAAAAGATGTTTTAGGATTAAAAATAAAAAAAAGACCGTGGGATCACTGACCCACGATCTTTTTTTTATTACACCAATTAAAAAACCGCGGGCCTATGGAAGCAAGCCCACGGTTTTTTTATTTTATAATATTATGCTGGTCTCAGCGGACTCACCTCCTAATTGAAGATAAGCCACCACCAGCCATTTAATGACATGAAAAAGATTTTTTTTACTACTTGGTTCATGTATAAACTTTTAGCGCTAGAGAAAATATTTGTCAAGTGAAAAATTTTATATGGCTGATTTTTCTTGACAGGCCGTTCCTGAATCGCTATATATGCTGGAACAAAAAGGAAGATTTGATCAGGAAGATCATTTCTGGTATCGAAGTAAATTAAAGTAACAATAGAATAACGGCAAATAAAAAGGCCACGGAGGCTTTTGGGAATAGAAATTTCCTAAAACTTTCGTGGCTTTTTTTTGGAGAAAGGGGGTGATGAAAAACCTTTTATTATTGGAAAGCTGTTCTTTAGGTAAAAGCCCAACTATTTTAAATTATTGATAAAAACATATCTGGAGGAATAATGACATGAACCTTTTTAAGAAAAATGGACTACTATTTCTGGCACTTGTCTTCCTTTGCTTCTTGATTCCACAACCTGCCTCGAGTGAGGGAATGTCCAACTATGAGCTTGAACAAGAGATCAAGGCCCTGAAAGAAAAGATCGAAGGAGCCAGTGTTCTCTCAGATAGGCTTACCTTTTCCGGTGCCATTGAACTTGACTATAGCCATGCAGATGACAGTAACACAGGAGACAATACAGTTAATGATTCCACCTCTGATCTGGATATTGGTACAGTGGAGTTAGGCCTTGAGGTAGCCTTTCATGAATATGTAACTGGTAATTTCATTCTGAAAGGTGAAGCCCTTGATACAGATGATGACAGGGTCTTCTGGGATGAGGCAACAATTACCATACAGAAAGAGGGATTTCCAATCTATTTTGTTGGTGGTAAAAGAGGTCAACCCTTTGGTATGTTCGAAAGTCACCTGATCAATGATCCTATCACCCAGGACTGCTATGAAATCGCCAAAACAGGTGTAACCATTGGGTACACTACAGAATCACTTGGTCTTGATCTCTCAGCCACTATCTATAAGGGTGAGGAGCTTATGGGTCACCTTGAAGAGGCAGAATATGGGTTTGCAAGGGATAACAGCCCCGCCTATTATGAAGAGACAGATGATGTAAATTCATATATAGGAAATATTACAATCTCTCCTCTTGATGCTCTTATGCTATCAGCTTATTACGATTCAGAGCCTGGAGATGGTGATCGAAACGAGACTGCTGGCATTAGTGCTCACTATGAGATTGGGATGGTTACATTGGATGCAGAATATATTGCTGCTCTTAGTAGAGAGAAAAATTTTACCGATAATAAGGAGTATAATGAATCTGCCTGGTTTATAGGTGTTGCCTATCAGGCTGAACCCCTGGAAATTGCAGCCAGATATGAGGCGTTCAATGATGATATTACAGGAGAGCAGGATGGTCATCTAACAGATAGATACAGTATAGGATTCACCTATACACTATTTGAAAATAATACTTTTGCTACTAACCTCATGGGTGAGTATAGGGTAAGCAATTTTGAGGTTGAGTCAGGAAATCCAAATGGAGTGGACGATAAGGTAAATGAGGCCTTTTTAAGGCTGGCAATAGAATTTTAAAAGGAGGAATAAAATGAAAAGATTGTTTATGTTAATTATAATGAGTATATTTATTACTTTTTCAGCCGGATCAGCCATGGCACATTTTGGTATGATAATCCCATCTGATTCAATGGTTATGCAAAACGACAATAGGACCGTAAATCTAACGCTATCATTTTCCCATCCCTTTGAGGGAAATGGAATGGAGTTGGTAAAACCGGAAGTATTCGGGGTTATGGCAAATGGAAAAAAGGTAAATCTCCTGAAGAAACTAAAAGACACAAAATTCCTGGGCCATACAGCATGGCAAATATCTTATAAAATCAGGCGGCCAGGTGTGTATATGTTTTATATGGAGCCCAAGCCTTACTGGGAACCGGCCGAGGACTGCTACATTGTACATTACACCAAAACTGTGGTTACTGCCTTTGGCGATGATGAAGGGTGGGATCAGGAAATCGGACTCAAAACCGAGATTGTACCTCTGTCAAAACCCTATGGCCTATATACAGGAAATGTTTTTCAGGGGATTGTAAAGCTGGATGGCAAACCAGTACCTTTTTGTGAGGTAGAAGTGGAGTATTATAACAAGGATGGAAAGGCACAAGCTCCAACGGATTACATGGTCACCCAGACTATCAAGGCAGATGTCAACGGGGTCTTTACCTATGCAGCACCCAAGGCTGGCTGGTGGGGATTTGCTGCCCTGAATACATCTGAGGAGAAAATCAAGGGTAAGGACGTGGAAATTGGGGCAGTCCTCTGGGTTAAATTCCATGAGTGGAAATAGAAAATGTTAGTAGTCCGTTGCCTGCCCGCCGGTCGGCAGGCGGATCAGTAGTCAATTGTATAGGTAAAAGAAAATGCATATATCTGAGGGAGTATTATCCGCACCCGTGCTCATCGCGGGTGCGGCTCTGGCCGCAGCAGGCGTGGCAGTTGGCCTAAAAAAGATGGACTCTGATAAGATCCCCCTGGTGGCGGTTCTATCATCTGCCTTTTTCGTGGCATCCCTAATACATGTGCCTATTGGACCATCCAGTGTCCACCTTATCCTTAATGGTATAAACGGCCTTTTGCTTGGTTGGGTTTGTGTCCCTGCTATCTTTGTTGGCCTGGCTTTACAGGCAATCCTTTTTCAGTTCGGAGGTATCACTGTGCTTGGGGTAAATACAGTGACTATGGCCCTACCAGGCGTGATGTGCTATTATCTTTTTAGCAGATTAGTAAATCGAGAAAGAGGGCTTATATCTTTGGCTGCCGCCTTTACCTGCGGCTTTCTTTCTGTTTTCTTTTCAGGTATTCTTGTAGCACTATCATTACTTTTTACGGAACAATCATTTATGTCAGTTGCCAAGCTGATCGTAGTGGCCCATCTGCCTATAATGATCATCGAGGGAATTATTACCCTCTTTTGTGTGGCATTTTTACATAGGGTAAAACCTGAACTTTTGGGAGGTATCTATGGAAAAGGCTCATAATTTTACCATTTATTTACTAATCCTTTTCTTCGCATCTATCCTTATAATTTCTACCAATCTGCCTGTCTTGGCCCACAAGGTGATCATCTTTGCCTGGATTGAGGGAGACACTGTATTCACCGAGAGTAAATTTAGCGATGGGAAAAAGGCCATAAATTCCCAGGTTCTTGTTTTTGACAGAAATGGAAAACAGCTCTTGGAGGGGAAAACAAACAATAAAGGAGAATTCTCATTCAAGATCCCCAAAATCACTGATCTAAGGATCGTCCTCAATGCAGCCATGGGACATAAAGCAGAATGGAGAATACCGGAATCAGAGATCAACGAAGCAGGTGGTGTTTCAGAGAAAAAAAGGGCTGGTGGATCTTCCCAGCCTATCGCTGTTGGTTTAAGTAAGGAGGAAATCAAGGAACTTATTGAGGACTCCTTAGATCGGAAACTCAGGCCAATCGTCAGGATGATGAATGAATCACAGTCTAAAGGGCCTTCTGTAACTGAAATATTAGGTGGCATTGGGTATATCTTTGGACTCATGGGTGTGGCAATATATTTTAAAAATAGAGGAAAAAAGCGTGAGGTAAACCGTGATAATTGAAGAGCAGTTTTCTACAGGGCATTCCTTTGTTCATAACCTCGACCCAAGGGTTAAAATAATTGTGGCTATCCTCTATTCTATTGTTGTAGCTGTATCAAACAACTTTTCAGCACTACTACCAGCTCTCGGTGTTTCATTATTCCTTATAGTCCTTAGCAAACTCTCAATCAGAAAGGTTTTTTATAGACTCCTATTAGTGAATGGAATGATTATCTTCCTTTGGGTTTTTCTTCCATTTACTTATAAAGGGGAGGCATGGTTTACCATAGGACCATTGGCTGGAACAAAAGAGGGTGTATTGTATGCCAGTCAAATTACTGTTAAATGCAACGCAATCCTTTTAGCTATGATAGCGCTGCTTTCAACAACAACAATATTTACACTTGGTCATGCCATGGGCCAACTCTACTTTCCAGATAAGATAATACAGCTATTTCTATTTACGTACCGCTACATTCATGTCATTTTTCAAGAGTATAAGAGACTCATAAATGCTATGAGAATACGAGGTTTTATACCTGGAACAAACTTACACACGTATAGAAGTTATGCCTATCTTGTAGGAATGCTTTTGGTTAGAAGTTATGACAGGGCGGAAAGGATCCACAAAGCAATGCTGTGCAGGGGTTTTCATGGAAGGTATTATACATTAACTCAATTTTCCATTAAGATAGGAGATATCATCTATCTGTCACTGATGTTGAGTGCTATTTTAGGGTTGGTAATTTTACAATGCAGAGCAATAGTCTAATCATTAATCTAAAAGACACATCATTTTCCTACTCGGGAAATAAACTCATTCTTGACCACCTGAGTTTTCAACTCCACAGCAGTGATAGGATTGGTCTAGTGGGGCCAAATGGCAGTGGTAAGACCACCCTTTTCCATATCATCATGGGCCTTTTAAGGCCCTCTTCGGGCAGGGTAGAGCTCTTTGGAAAACCAGCTCATGAGGAAAAAGACTTCAGAGAAGCAAGGAAAAAGATCGGGCTCCTTTTTCAGGACGCTGATGATCAATTGTTTAGCCCCACCGTGCTCGAGGATGTAGCCTTTGGGCCATTAAATTTGGGGAAATCGCCAGATGAGGCCAGAGAAATTGCTTTAAAAACCCTTGCAAGGCTTGATCTCTTTGGCTTTGAAAACAGGATAACTTATAAGCTTTCAGGAGGGGAAAAAAGGCTTGTCTCTCTGGCCACGGTCCTTGCTATGGATCCAGAGATCCTTCTCCTCGATGAACCTACTAATGGTCTAGATGATGAGACAGAAGAGAAGATAACCGACATCTTAAAAGGATTGAACCTTGCTTTCATTTTTATTTCACATAACCTGGACTTTCTCTTTCAAACCACAGATAAGATATATGCCATGGCGAATGGGAAGATTTCACTTGATGAAGAGTTGATACCCCATCCCCATATTCATGTCCATAAATTTGGCAGATTACCCCACGAACATAAGTCTTAAATTATTTGGGACGCAGACCCGCATGCCAGACGGCGGGCAGGTTTTCGCCGATACCTGCAGGTCAACTAGTTCTTTATATTTAAAATCTTGCTTCCGAGTTCCGAATGACGGAACACGGAATTCGGAAATAATCTGCATTCATCTGCGTCCAACTTCCTCTTATTCATACACCTTTTCTTCATCATCAGGTGTAATTGCATCCTCCTCCACATCCCTGGGTTCGATCTTTCTTTTCTTTAATTCCTTATAATATTCATGCTGGATCAAAAGATTCATAACCTCGTTAGTACCGGTCCAGATCATGGTCAGGCGACAATCCCTTAGAAAACGTTCTATAGGGTAAATACTGGTATACCCAATACCACCCATAATTTGCATAGCATTATTTATCACCTCCCAGGCAGCCTCTGTGCCTATCTTTTTAGCCTCTGATACCATCCTGCGAGAATCAGCACCAGAATCAACTGACCTGGCAGCTGTATACACTAAGGACCTGGCTGCATCCAAGGTGCTCACAGAGTCGGCTACCATAAAGTTTACCGCCTGAAATTTATCTATTGTCCTTCCAAATGCCTTACGCCTTGTAGAATATCGTGTGGCTACCTCCAGGGCAGCCCTTCCCAAACCAAGTCCACCAGCACCGCTTGTCAGCCTTTCAGGGACCATCATCCTATTAAAGACAGCAAAGGCATTGTCTAACTCCCCCACAAGATTCTCTTGAGGAACCCTGACATCTTTAAAGACGAGACGTCCTGTACCACCACCTCTTGTTCCAAGGAGGCTATAAATGGTCTGATCTTTTACACCCATTGCCCTTTCAACAATAAAGCAACTAAGGGACTCATGCGGTGGTGCATCAGGTGCTGATTTAGCATAGACCAGAAAATAATCAGAGTCCTTTGCACCGACTACGAAGCGTTTCTCACCATTAAGGATAAATGAATCGCCGTCTTTGACTGCTTGTGTGGTGGCACCGAAGAAATCAGAACCTCCACGAGGTTCGGTCAGGGCCTCTGCAGAGTAAAGTTTCCCTTCATTGGTAGGTTTAAGATACCGCTCCTTTTGTTCCTTAGTTCCGAAAATATTTAGTGCCTCTCCAACAATACAGGGCATTACATAGGCGCAGGTTATTGAGTTACCAAGCACCCCGACCTCTTCAATTGCTGCGACATCAGCTACCCAGTTGAGACCTCGACCCCCATATTCCTTCGGAAACCGTAATCCCAAGAGATTTTTCTTTCCAGCCATCTCTATAAATGGACGACCAGTCTCAATTATGCTCAGATCCATATCGCGTACCATTTTACTTGGAACATCATTCTTTACAAATTCCCTGACCTCGTTCTGTAATGCCTTTTCCTCTTCATTCAACAAAAAATCAAACATGATTTGCTCCTTTTTACTTATTATAGTAAAAGACAAATTTGCCTTTAAATAACATTATTTCCTAAAGGCATGGTTCGTAATTTCATATAATGTTTTAGGGGTAGCCAAAGTGCAGCGAAGCCGCATTTGGCTTTAGCCCAAGGTAGAAACCCCCTGTTAGCTAAAGTCCCCTTCACGCATACTCATAAAGAGGGACTGTGCTAACCGGGAGTGTTGGTGTTTGCAGTAACGTCTCAATCCGACGGACTGTCTCGGGTTTTAGGAGCACATCTCCACACACTGAGCAAACCTCTGCCGGTACATGGTCAATGACAATCACCTGCCCCTGATGATGGACGGTGTGCACAATTTTCTGTTCCTCATACTCTCCAGGGCACCCTTCAATACGACATTTCATCTCTATCGCCTCCTTTGCGTTGGTGTTATCCACTTTGGCAGTTTGGATTCATAAACCGTAATAATAATCAGCACTGGTCGTGCCGTTGTACACACGATGTGCAGGGGACGACCGTCATTGGTAAGACCGTTAAGCAAACAACAGCCTCCTCTACGATGTTTGGGATAGTTTTCCAAAATTTGCCCTGTGGCAATGGCTTCAAAAACTTCATAAAGCATGATGTCCTCCTCCACCATTTCCTGCTGGGCATGTTGAGTGAACGAATGTTCTCAACCTCAGTTTGAGCACGTATCCGCTCCAGCACGGCCTCTAAATCAGTAACATCAACTTCATTTATGCCATTAGATTCCAAAATTTCCATCCCTCTAAGAGACCAAAGGCATTTCAGTTAACTTTCCCAGCATAAAAGAAGCCCAGCCAATGTCTCCTGGTTACTCTATTACTTATTTAAATCTTCTCCGAGATATTTCTCAATAAAGTCACTTACTAACTCAATGAATAGTTTTGCGCCATGTATCGCCTTTTCCTCTTCATTCAACAAAAAATCAACCATGATTTGCCTCCATTTGACTTATTATAATTAGGATATAAATTCGCTTTTAAGACTTTATTTCCTAAAGGCATAGTTTGGAATTTCATATAACGCCTTCCGAATAAGACATTGCCGAAGGCAATTTGGAGGAATCTTTAATTTCACTTTTATCCGTCGTTATCAAAAGTGCAATCTTCTATTTAAATTCAATAGATTCTAAAATCTTCTGGCTCAAAATCTAATATCTTATCAACAATATTTATATTTCTCTTCCTCATGCTTAACCATCTTTTTTCCCAAAACTTAATTAAAGTTTGCATTGGTATATCATAGTAAATAGGTTTGTCCATTTTCCCAAGAAGAAAGGATCGAAAATTTCTAGCTAAGGGAATCGCGTATATTCCTCTTCTAAATGAATGCTGTAATAGAATGTTAGAATCAAACCCAATGCTATCCAATGCCGATCGTATGACTCTCATTCGCCAATTTGGGCCATGACCGAATCTATTTGCTATCATAAGCCCTCTTTCCGCAAGAAATTGTTGCATAGCAAAGAAGGTCTCATTTGAAATATGTAGTGTTCCATAGCCCGCCGTATAGCCTATTGGGATATAAAGTAGCCTGTTTTTAGATTTTAAACGATTATATTGTGAACTCTTTCCATAAAGACTTGTTGTAAAAAGACACACTAAATCATCTGCTTTTCGCCTCTTAATCATTGTTGTAACATCTGTATATTTTTCTTTATATATTTCTCTAACTTCATTTGATACGAGAAGATATGAGAGTAGTTTTCCCCCTAACAAATAATTATATGGCGGCAATGCACCTAAAACATAAGCATCCATTGTATAAATTATATTATTAGTTCTTGTTTCTTTATCCCAACCTATCCATTTATCTCTATCTGGAATATGAATTATACTGCTACCCAAAGCTGCAATTCCAATTATCGGGCTACTATCTATTCCATCATCCCTTACAAGTAACCTTATTCTTCTTCCTACATATTCACTATAAGGAGATGACCAGTAATATCTAAATATCCTAAAAAGATCATGTTGCTTTTGTGTTTTACAAACCTCAATTCGTGGCGAAATTTTTGATTTTAAAGCATCTTTTCCCTGTACAAGATTTTTTTTAGCTAAATCAATATGCTTTTCTATCCATTCTCTATTTTTACGTAGAATCTCATTTCTTAACACACTCATTGACTGTCTTATAATTTCTTTATTATAATAGCTCGGTGGGGATATTACTAATTTATTTCTTGATTTTTCTATACCCCAGTTAAGACGAAATAAATCTCTTACCAATAGTAATTTAACTCTCTCCCCGCTATCTTTAGTTTCAATTAAATTATCACTGTGAATTCTATCTAAATTAAAAGATGGTGTTTCAAGAAGCGATATGCCAATTTCATTTAACAAATTTTGAGTTTGCATATACTTTATTCTCCACTAATTCTTCAAAAAGCTTTACTCTTATTGGCAACGCAAAGGCTTGTTCAGAGGATACCATGTATAAGTTGCCTGGGATTGTCTCTCTTTGAATAAAGTTCGCAATAACATTTTCATAATTTACATTAGATTTTATGAGCGCTTTAATATCATCGCTATTACCCAGATGAAATGCAAAAAAGTTTTCCGCTTGGGTTCTAATTTCTTCTGAAATTGCTGATGGTCTTTGAGTTATTGCCACCATACCGATACCAAATTTTCTTCCTTCCTTGGCAATTTTAACAAATGGATTTGCGCTCGCTTTTACAAGTTCATGGGAAAGAACATTTTGAGCTTCTTCAACAAAAATCACAGTGTTAATCACATCATCTGGATTATCACTGGTGAATTTTTCTTTATTATAGTCGAAGAGGTTGCGGACTAAGATTGTTGATATAATACTTGCATCAACACTATCCCTGAGAGATAGGTCAACAATTACAGTTTTACCTTGTTTTAAGTAAGGCATTACCTCTTCTATTAATTTAGACGAAGAAGAATGCAACCCTTTACCTTCTTCTATTAGATAAGCTATTCTTTTTCTGATTGCAGCAACTGTAATTCTAGCACTTTTTTCACCTTTCGTACCTGTATCCCAGAAATCAGGAAATTTTTCATGTAATTGACTAGGATTTTTAACATAGCTATTAATATTTTCGATAAAATCTTTAACTTGATTTTCTTCTAAGTATAATAAAAACGATTTCATCACCTCTGAAAAACCTGTACTAAAATTCAGTATGTCCCCAACTGTTAAATGTTCATGCATATCTATCAAAACTTTCCCTTTGTAAATAAACCTATTTTTGTATTCATCTGGAAGCTTTTTATCACTGTAAACAACTAAATTATCCTTTATCTTTTGTTCTTCTATATCACCCAATCCGTAAGTCTTGCGACCTTTCAAGAAGTATTCTCCATTTAAATCAAAAATAAGTTTTCCATAACTCGTATCACCAATAATATGGTAGAGTAAAATCTTAACTAAATTTGTTTTACCAAAGCCAGACTGAGCAAATACCATTGTCCGCTTGTCTCTTAATTTTTGCACATCAAAAAGAATATCTCCTTTATCCTTATAAATGTCTT
>CAZSWT010000033.1:0-35550 GCA_964611035.1 uncultured Desulfobacteraceae bacterium | reverse complement strand
CCTTGGAAAACAGATAGTGGGATGGGTACATCTCTTCCCAGCCTTCAAGCTCCGATGGAACTTGAAACTCATGAGGATCCGGAAATCTTGCTGCTTTTTCCTCTGCCATTTTTATTCCCCCCTTTTTAAATTGTTAAATACGTTGTTGAAAAACGCGTAGTGTCAGTAGTCTGTTGCAAATTGCAACAAGCATACTGGAAATTTATGTATTCATCCCATTAGATACCTCCGCTATTTATGGCGGGGATACTATAGATGAAACATTCATTTTATAGTAAGGGTAGGTTAAAAAAGTCACGTCCTCCCAACCGAGATCATCAATTGCGCAAAGGTACAAATACAACTAACTATTGAAAAAGGCCCATAAATAATTTTTAGCATTTCTCTTTATAATACATCTGTCAATCTCTTTTTTTTTATGGTAACTATAAATTTTAATTATGAATAGATATGATCCATAAAATTTTTTCAGGATATGATAAATTTTAACCAGCTCAGGAACTTTTATCAGGTTGCAAAAAATCTCAATTTTACCGTAGCTGCCAATAAGCTTTACATAACGCAACCGGCTGTGAGCGTTCAGATAAAGCTATTTGAAGATTACTGTAAATTGAAACTTTTCAAAAGGAAGGGCCGAAAAATCTATCTAACAGACGAAGGGGAAACCCTTTACAATTATGCCCGGAAAATCTTTGAGTATGAAAGGGAAATTGAAAGCGCAATCGAGGATATGAGGGAGTTAAAGAGGGGTATCCTGCGGCTTGGTACAACCAAAACCTATGCGCGCTATTTTATGCCTTCCCTCATATCCACTTTTCATGATGCCTATCCCCACATTAAAATAAATCTTGATGAAGGCAGCTCTCTCGATATGGCAAACAGTCTGCTTGATTTTGGAAACGAACTCGTAATCATTGTCAAGCTAGAGGAAAACCCTGATATCTGCTTTATCCCCTTCAGCCAGGAAGAAATGCTTGTTATGCTATCCCCTAATCATAAACTTGCAGGTAAGAAGGCACTATCAATCAGAGATCTTGCCAGAGAGCCGATAATCATGAAAGAAAAAGGATCAGGCACAAGAAAACTGGTGAGCGAATTATTCGCCCAAAAAGATCTCACCCCGAATATCTTAATGGAAACAAGCAATACAGAATTTATTAAGCAGCTTGTCCAGAGGGGGGATGGTATTTCATTTTTAGTAAAAGCAGCAGTGGCAATAGAACTTAGAGAAAAAAAACTTGCCACCGTTTCCATGGAAGACCAGAAGATCTTTCTCAAGGTGAGTATTGCCTATCTCAAAGATCAGCATCTTTCACCTTCTGCTCAGGCCTTCCTGAATATACTTCTAAAAATAGCACCAAGGGAAAAGGCTGCCAGGGGAATTGGGAGTCTTATGAATAAGATAATGTCCCAGAAAAAGGGACTAAATTTGCCATTAGAAAAAAGTTTGCGGTAAGATCAGCCTTTTCATATGTAATCCGAGCTAAAAAGCTGTAGACACTGTTAGGAGACCCTATTTTATAGACCTATATTTTCCGTTCTATTCTTGAAAAGAAGATATATCATTTTCAATCATGCTTAAATTCAAACGCTTGAGTACTTTGGAGGTAGGTATACCTTTTTTCGTGTAGCCAAACACCTTGTAATATTCATCAAGAAGGTTATCTAACTCTTTAATAACCTGGTTAGTAGCAGGCCCCGCATTCTTTAACGGCTCATGAAGCATCCTTTCTGGCAATGTGTCATCTTTCCTGCTGAATCCTTCCCTGACATTAAAGCAACGCTCCAGACATATTATCCTTTCTCCTATTTCCAACAAATTCGCCACGCTGCTAAATTCCCTAATCCCTGTTGCGGTCAATAGGTATTCAGAGATCATTTGCATATCTAAGCCGGAATTCCCGAAAGTACAAGATATTATAGAATCATCTACTGCTTGTTCCTTCTGTACCCGGGCAATTGACTCACCCTTCCCTTCCTCTGTTAACGGGTCAACCTTTCCGGTTAGTTCATCCCTTGGTCTTCCATACATATGGCTTCCGCCGATATTTGAGGTGGCCATGCTCAATGCATATCCTTTGATCCCTCTGGGCTCATAACCCGGAAGCTCTAGGCCTTTGATGTGCATCGCATAAGAGCCAGCCTCTCCACCCATATGCTCAGCTGCTCTCTTTACCCCTTCCCCCAATAAATATCCGATTCCCTCCCTCTTTCCTATCTTTTCAATTAAAGAAAAGATGGCCTCTTTATTACCCCAACTTAAATCAAGTCCATCTGCCTCAGAGGTTGAAATGATCCTTTTTTCAAATAATTCGCAGGCAAAGGCTATACTAACTCCAGCGCTTATGGTGTCTATACCATAATAATCGCAGAGGGCGTTGGCATCGATAATAAATGACCTGTCTGTAATACCCAGTAAAGGGCCAAATGCATAGATCGTCTCGTATTCCGGTCCGTCGATTTGAGTTCCAAGGAGAGGTCCTGTGGCAACTTCGCGCATTCCTCCACACCTGGTCATACATCCATAACAGCCGGTTTTTTTAATTTTTAATTTATAAAACTCACCTCCAGTCAACTCTTCTATTCCATGAATACTTCCCTCCCGAAAATTCCTAACAGGTAAAATTCCAGCCTTGTTTAAACCAGTAGTAATGTATGGGGTTCCAATGGTGTTCATTTTTTTTCTTCGGGGATGATTTTTCAGAATACGAATTTGCTGCTTAACCAGTTCCTTAAATTTGGTCTCACCAGAGGGTATAGGTTTCCGAACTGGCACATTAATTGCGATAGCTTTTAGGTTTTTTGACCCCATTACTGCTCCCATACCTCCACGAGAGGCAGTGCGCTCGCCAGACGTTATAACCGCATATCGGACCAGTTTTTCTCCTGCCAGTCCAATACAGGCAGACTCAGTTTTAGGACCATGTTTCTTCTTAAGTTCGAGTTGAACATTCCGGGAATCTAAACCTAAAATCTCATCTGCTCCTAAAAACTGAACACCTCTCTCATATATATACAGATAAGAAGGTTTTTCCGCTCTTCCTTCAATTATTATCAGGTCATAGCCAGAAAATTTCATCCATACCCCGAAATTCCCCCCGGTAAAAGAGCGCATAATTGTGCCCGTTAAGGGGCTCTTGGACATCACCACCCATTTGGAAAAACCTTGTGCTTCAGTTCCTCCCAAAACTCCGATTAATAAAAGTAACTTGTTTTCCCCGCTAAAAGGATCAATTCCTGCTCTGAGTTCATCATAGAGGTATTTGGCGCCCAATCCTCTTGCTGAAATAAAATTCTGATAATATTTTAGTGGAATTTTTTCAGCCTTTGCTGTCTTATTACTCAGATCTATCCTAAGAAGGTTTCCCGCATACGTCGACATTGTTTTATTGTCCCATGATTGGATCAATGCTAAAATATTCTAAGCAAGAGAGGCTCTGAACTGGCCGTAATTTCATAGGACTCAAGACGTGTTGTTCCCTGGAAGAGTTCATTGAAATGGCCTAAAAGCTTTTCATAGTCCCCACTATTTTCATAGGCCTCGGCATCAGCCCGGCTGTCCCATGCTGTAATGGAGATTCCCTGGTCGCCTTCATCAACTCTTTCCAGAAGATGGGCAAAACGGTTTCCGCTATGATTTTTATGCGCAGGTATAACCACCTTGATATAGAGCTGACGAAGCTCATCCATCTTTCCTTGCTTCACTTTAAAAAACGTTAGACGCAAAAACATATCTTTCCCCTTTCATAAATTCTTTAAATGCATGACTATGAAAAACGATCCCCCTTGAGAATCTTTCAATAAAAGATCTCAAATTTAATCCCTTTTATCTGGTTTTTGAAAAACTTGTCGCCATCTCACCTACGAATTGTAGTATAGGAAAATCAAGTTATTTCTCAAGTTTTACAACAAAGTCTCCTATTTCCGCCCCAATATTTATAGCCAACGGCTCGCATTTTACCTTCAACATGTAGATCGCAGCCTTATCAACTAACTCGCCAGCCAAGGCCTCATAATTCCCAGTGCCCTTAGCAATAACAAGATCACTCTGTCTAAAGGCATCATTAAAGGTTGACATACTCTCGCCCGGTACAAATACCCCCTTCACGGTCAATATTTTATCAGCCAACTTATCCAGGGCAAAGAAGGAAGCATCCTTTATTGTGGTATCCTCAAAAAAGGGCGCTTCCTTCACAATGAGGGTTACCTTTAAGCCCATCTCCTTAAGGCTGGCTATTACAAGGGAATCAAATCCTATCTCCCCAGCATTATCGGCAATATATAGAACATTAGCAGCACCTTTGGCCGCCTTATAGACATCGCCTATCACGACAGGCAGTGGACCTCTGCCCATCATGATATCTTCCACCTCGGCAAAACTAAAAGCGCAGGAAGGTGCACCAATAGGAGCAACATTGCCCGCCGATGCGAGGCAGCATGCCCTCTCAAACCGTTTATCAGGCGTTTCTCCTCTCTTTATAAAGTCTCTAGCCGCTGGCAATAATCCATCCACAAGTCTGTTGCTCTCGTTCTTAATCTCTTGATAGTATTGAGCGGAGGCAAATATGAACTCACAGATGGACTCAGTGGTCTTATTACATAACAAACCCACATTAGATTCCGAGCAAAATTCCCTGGAAAGCACACCCAATATATCTTTAATTAAGTGAAAACGTTCCTTCTCACCAGCTAAGACTCCCGCCCTCTGATATACCCATTTCAATATGCACGCAGCACAATCTACATCGGGCTTCAAACTACAAATAACCCCCCTTCTAGACTTCAGCCTCTGGTGTTATTATCAATAAAATCTTGTTCCTCATGCCCCTTTATTAATCCAGGATGTAGATTGCCCCATTGGTTGCATCCACTCTTATCCGCTGCCCAGTTTTAATCTTTTCGCAGGCAACAAAGCTGTTTATTATAGTGGGTAATCCATATTCCCTACCGATGATAGCTGTGTGGGAAAGGGTTCCTCCTCTATCCCCGATAACCGCTGCAGCTATCCCAAAGGCAGGGGTCCAGGCTGGATTGGTGCCAGGGCAAACCAGAATCTCACCCGGCTTAAAATCGCCAAGGTCCTCATAGTTTATTATTACTCGTGCAATCCCCTCAGCCTCACCCGGGCAGCCACAAATACCCATGATATCAGCCTTAAGCTCCGGTCTCGGTGCAGGCATATCACCAATGATGATTTTGATCGCAATGGGGTCCAGTGCCGGGAGCATATCCTCACCTACTGCCTCTTCAAAGCCACCGGGACGGTCGGTATAAACAGGAGGCCTCCATTCGCCTTCCTTTTCAAACCTGCTTACCCATCCCTCCCAGGCAGCACGACGTCTCCTTGTTACCCACCGGAAATCATTCAGGTGCGGCAAAAGTATGTTGCTTTCAATTTCCCATGGATTCATCATAAAAACATCGTCAGGCCGGTCTATGGCTCCTCCTTCAGCAAGCTTCTTCCCAATCGCCAGGTAGCCTCTACGCATTATTGCCTGGATAGTCATTTCACAAAAGAGGTCGTGCTCTTCACTGTACACGGTGGCATATTGCCCCAGTTTTATCAAGGAACTGAACCACTCCTTATCCTGGGGTGGAACCTTATCAAGCATTTCTTTGACCGCCTTCTCCCTCTTTACTGTGAGTTCCCTTCTTTTCACATCAAGGATGTATTCCTTATCAGCCACTGTACCGCCTAATATGAGGTCTTTTGCTGTCTTTATCGGGATGCTTGGCTTCTCCAGCCAGTAGGGGTCAACAAGGTCATTCATACGGACCATCCTCCATCCGTGAACCTGGAGGAAATCCATGAATGACTTTAGCCACTCCTTCCCATTGGCTTCTTGCTCCAGCTTGGGGATTATAGCCTCAGCCTCATTCTCCTTGAATATATCACCGAGCCCCATCTCAACAGCCCGCTTGCTTAATAGCCATAACTCTTTGTCTACTTTATATATCTGGTTATCAAACCCCCTCATCATGTCCTGGAACTCAGCCGACTGGTCATTTATACCAAAACGTTTCTTGCACTCCTCCTCAAGGAGTATCCAGGCGGAATAGGAGGTCTGCATCCCAAAGAAGTGAATCTCCCACATCTTCCTAAAGGCTTCATCAAGTTCCCAATTATGATGCAGGAAATCAAGAACTGTCGCCTTGCTGGAATCAAATTCCTTAAGATGCTCATAGATATCTGTTAGCTGTTTCTTGTTACTTTCCCATATACCGCTAAAGTCCTCGATATACGGACGCATCGCTTCCTTGAATTTAACCTCCCTTTGTTTTTTCTCCTCCTCATCTCTCACCACAAGGAATGAAGTATAAAGTCCGCCATCCTTAAACCTCCACTCCCAGCCATAGCAAGTAGGCAAGTTCAGTGCTATATTCACCCATTTAGTGCCAATGCCGCAATGCCTGACCCAAAGATAGCCATATAGAGGCGTAACCGGTGGTGAAGAATGTGTTCCATCAAGAAAAAATGAGTGGAACATAGGCAAATCAACCTCCGGGATAAGATCATACCCTGGGGCCATATCCCATATGGCATTCTCCCCTTTCGGCCTTTCCGCTTCCCATTTCTTCCACCTCTCCTCAGGTGCTAAATCGCCATATGTGCTTGGTTTTCCATATTCAGCCATTTTTTCCTCCATCTCTTAAGGTTATTTTGTGCCAGCCTATTCTTGCCTATTCCCTTCTAACTCATAATAATCACCCCCCTTCAATCTTTTAAAACCTAAATTTTATCTCTTTAATCTTATCTTTTGCTTTGGATAGATCCATCTGTTTAAAACTACTTACTAACCTATCAGCAAGTTGATCACTCGCTGACTCTTGCTTCTTAACTACCACCTTTGCTGGACGGGTTTGGAGTAGAAATATATTTTGTTGAGAAGGAAAATCAGGGTCAATAGCCCATTCCATGTCCTGCGGTTTGCCCAGGCGTTCCTCAAGGATTTTTGCCAATCGCGCAATCTCTTTAATTTCTTCATCGGCTATGCAAGGAATTGACTGCATCTCTACAGGGACATCCGCCCACTTAGCTCCCCCTTTCCTGTTCACCACGTGCCTTAACTTCTTGCCAACTGCCCTTTCCACTATTTCAAGGTTCTGTTTATTAACTACGAACCTGTCCACGGATTCAACACCACTAACTACCCCTTCTCCTAACCCCCAGTTACCTTCAATGACTATCTTTGAGGAGTCACCGTTAACAGGGTCTATTGTGAAGCCAATGCCGGCGGCTCGAGCATTTATCATCTTAGGGATAGCGACACCGAGCATATCGAAATCAACCGGTATTCCTTTATTTGCCCGGAAGGCAATAGCTCGGGCACTAAATGCACTCGCCCACACCTTTTTCACCTTGTCCAACACCTCTTTCTTGCCTTTAACATTTAAATAGGTTTCAAACATGCCTGGCCTGCTTTCAGTCCCAGCCGATCTAACTGAAACAGGGACATCAGAAATTCCTACACTTTTAGATAACTCTTCATAGTAAGAAACTATCATTCTCTCAAGTCTTTTTGGCATAGGTTTACCTTCTATCATGCAGCATATTTTCCGGCTTATCTCATCACATTGCGCAATCCCTAAACCTTTAAGTTCGCCAAGACCCATCACATAATGTGATATTTCATCAGCTGTCTTGGTCTCCTCGATGAACTGTTTATACATATCAATGCTGATGGCAAATCCTGGTGGGACAGGGAATCCCATTCGAACCATCTCCCCCAGGTTGGCGCACTTTTTACCCACAATATTGTTGTGTTCTTGCCCTATCTCCTCAAACCACAGTATCAATTTGCTGGGCCCCATTAGGATTACCCCCTACTTAGCGTACAAATGTTTGCCATTCCCCTACTTTTTGGAGTTTTAGATCCCTTATCAATTCTACTATTAACCTGGCCGAATAACAGGACACTTTGCCTCCTCAGATCAAACATCTCCTAATGCATGTATCTGCCGCCATCAACCACTAAGGCCTGTCCGGTGATGAAATCAGCCTCATCACTGGCAAAGAATATAGCTGCCCCAACCAAATCCTCTGGCTGTTCAAGACGCCTTAGAGGAGTTTTGCTAATATCATACTTTGAAATATTATTTACTATCGATCTACTGGCTGGTGTATCAGTAAAACCAGGGCAAATAGTATTAACACAAATGTTATATTGCCCAAGCTCAGCAGCCAGACATCTTGTGAAGCCTAAAGCACCGCCTTTGGAGGCCACATAGTGAATCATCCCTTTTGAGCCAGTAAATGCTGTTTCAGACGATATATCTAGTATCTTGCCCTTATTTTGCTTTATCATCTGAGGAATTACCGCCCTACAGCAAAGGAAAATCCCCTTCAAATTAACAGCCATCAGCCTATCCCACTCATCTATAGGAGTTTCCAGGATTCCCTTTCTTGTTATACCGCGGTACATAGCTGCATTATTAAGTAAGATATCAATCCTGCTGAATTTCTCTATCGTCTTTTCAGCCATGAGTTTAGTGCTTTCTTCGCTGGTAACATCAACCTCTAAAGGCAGTCCGCCTTTATTTTCTATCTCATTAGCAGCTTGCTTTGCATCCTCGGTATCAAAGTGGTGGGCAGCCATTACCACTTTAGCCCCTTCTCTGACAAAGCCAAAGCAAAACTCTCTTCCAAGGCCCTTTGCACCGCCGGTTACAATAGCTACTTTCCCATCTAACCTACCCATCTTGGTCACCTCCCTGCCCAGCGAAGTTTAGCCTCAAACCGACAAGGTTTGAAGAGAATAACTCTTTCGGGACAACTGGTTATTTTCTTTGCCATTTGGTTACGTGAATGGGTTTCGGTTGTGATGCTCGAATTGTTTAAAGACAATCGGTCCTCGGCCGCTGGTACGCAACCGTTTGCCGTTTCGAGTTGCGCAACCGATAACCGTTTTACTCAACCTACTTATCAATTTGCATTGAACATTTTAAAAAACCTGACTAATTTGTTAAGAAATTGTCTTATGAAGACATCTAAAAGGCCCTCCCCTCCCATGGCCTGTATGACAGGTTTAGATCCTTGGCAATTGTCTTATAGCAACAATAAGAACTGCCGCGGCCTATCCCGTGGGCTGAGTGAGCTGCAGAAGAGCACAGATAAACATTCTTCACTGGCATCCGGTAACTTGACAATTCAGGGATGGGCCTGAGTCTACCCAATCGATCGGCTGTTGCATCCAGCGCACCCCAGCCTCCTCCTGGCATAGCCGGGTTTCGGTTGACTACATCATCTGGTGTGGCAATCCAGGCCTCGAGACAATTTTCTCTGGTAACATTCGGTGCATATCTCTGCATCTCCTTCAACATCCGGTCTACAACTTTCCTCTTCATCCTCAGCCAATCTCGCTCTGAGAAGTTCTTCCAAGGGCAGGTAAACTCTTCTATGAGGCCAGTCCATCTTCCCTTAGGGGCCCTGGTAGTGTCCCACATGCTATCCGGGGCAACAAGAAGGTATAATTGATTAGCAATTCCCATCTCCCAACGCTCTTTTTTATACCTACCACTTCTATAATATTCAGGATCGGCCTCGCCCATGTATAATCTTGGGACCCAACCCAGCTCTGAGTTAGCAGAATACTCTGGCGGATCATAAAGTGCTATGTTTCCCCAGAATAGCTGTGTCCTTTCATAGGCATTTTCCATGAGCGCCTGCACCTTATCCCAGAGATTTCCGGGTAGATTATCTTTCCCTAAGAGATCAAAGGTCAGATTTATACTCAGGTCGCTAATCACTATATCAGCTTCTACCTCTGTCCCATCCTTAAGCTTGATGCCCTTTGCAGTGCCATCTTCTATAAGAATCTTTTCAACCTCATTGAGAACAAAGAATTCACCCCCCAGGCCCTGGAAAGCCCGGACCAATGCATGGGTTATGCTGTGGGTACCTCCCTGAGCTATGGCAGCTGCTTCCAGGGACAGGGTAAGTCCCAGCACATGAAAAAGCCAGTAAAGACCAGGCTTATCTTCGGGCATGAGACCGTTAGAGGTCTGAAAGCACCTCATAAACATGGTTCTCATCTCAGGGCTCTCAAAGAAGTCATAGGCTATCTCTCCAACTGTCATGTTCCCATACTTAGGGTCAATCCCATCCTTTGGGTCATCGTAGAGCTCTTCAAGGGGATCCTTTTCACCCCATTCTTCAGGCCCTGTATAGCGATATTTCCTGAAGGAATCCACCCACTTGGCTTTAAACTTCCTTATTAGCTCTTCAGCTATCCCAGCATCATTCTTAGAGAATTTGGCAATATCATCTATATTCTTCTGAGCGTTCTCTTCCGAGAACCCAGTCTTTCCAGTGAAAGGGTCTACAACCTTCCACACGGCTTCACCCATCATATATCTCCCGTCAGGGAAAATCCATGCCTCATTATGTTCAGGGAAGGTATATACAAGCCCATATTCCCGCAGGTTAAAATCGGAATAAGATGGGTGAGGGTAGAAGCGGGTGAAATGGGCACATACATTTTGTATGAAACCTGGTAGTGGAAGTTCCTCTCCAGCGGCACCCCCACCAACCTCATGCCATCTCTCAAAAACAGCTGTCCTCAGCCCGGCCCTCTGTAAGTAACAGGCAATTATTGTCCCATGATGCCCCCCCCCGACTACTACTGCATCGTACTTTGCATCCGGCATAAAACCCTCCTTCCTATTGACTTTCAGTTTGTTTCGATTCCGGCCCTTTAGAAAACAGAAAACGCAAGCCCCAGAAAATGATAGTCGGTCTTTTCAACACAATCCAGAGCATACGCCGTATGTCTGGCGGCTCAACAAAGACCCTCACTGTCCAGTGCACTGGCTCAAGTGTTTGCATGGTCATTAATAGCCTTGTTGGCTCATTGCCTTCCTCTGATTCTTCCAAAGTCTCTGGAACTATATCTATTGCCTCTATGTTTGCAGCTTCAGCCTTAAGCAGTGTCTTGCCTAAGCCGGTAGATCTGATGTACATACCTACCTCCTTATCCTATCAATTAAAACAAACCTGCCTCTCTGGCCCTTTTTACATGTTCCGGCTCCTGCCACCACTTCTCAATCCCTAAATCCTCAGCTATCTTCTGGGTAGCGCAGTATCCTGGGCCATAGGTTATCATTCCACCAGAATGGGTGCAGGCCCCAGACATATACAGTTTTTTTATTGGCGTGGAATGTTCAGAGCAGTATTCATTGGGCCTGAAATAGCCCATCTGAAGGGGGAGATAGGCACCTTGTTTAAAACAGCCTTGCTTCATATCCGGGAATTTATTCTCAATATCTAAAGGAGTTCCAATATAGTCCCACGCTATATTTTCTTCTGTCATATTCGGGGCATATTTTCTCAAAGTAGCCTTGCATCGTTCTGCATACTCTCTTCTTACCCTATACCACCCCTCTGGCCCCCCATCTTTAAGGTTATAAGGAGCGCACTCCATAGATATTAAACCTATATGTCCTATCTCGCTGTTTCGGTGGCGATTAACACGAGATGGGTCATGAACCGAAGGAAAGCAACAATTATATCCTCCATCCACCAATTCACCTCTTTTTACCGCCTTGAAATGATTTACTAAATCTTCCTCGCTTTCATACCCAACTAAGTTAATGAGGGCGTTATTTAGGTCAGGTTCTGATTCAGCCACTTTGAAGGCAGGCGGTTGATATAGTGCCATATGGACTGTGAAGAAACTATAGTCGGAATACCTCCAATCCTTTAATCTTGTGTTCAGATCTGTGTCAAGGTATTGCTCACCAATGAGTTCCAAGAATGTCTGATGGGGATTAATGGAGCTGCACACAAATTTCCCTGCCTTGATTATTTTACCATCCTCGAGCTCTACACCCTTTGCCTCACCATCCTCAACTATTATTCGCTTTATCATTTGGCCAGACAGTACCTTGCCACCATTTTCCGAGATAAACTTCCCCAACAGGTGGGCTATATGGTGTGATCCGCCCTGGCAAAGACGGAAATGCCATGCACGGTTTATCAGCAGTGGCACCAGATATCCCACGCCCTCAAGATCGTAATCCATTCCCCACATGGTAGCAAGATACAGGAACAGGGCCCTTACCCTCTCATTTTCAAAGAGATTATCTACTATCTGTTTTGGAGTTAGGCCAGTCATCTCATCCGCTCTTCGGGTAATCTCATTAAGCTCAAGCTTGACCACCTGCTCTAAAGGAGGTACAGGGTTTACATAGCTAGCAGGGGCCAGGAAAAGATCCGTTGCCTCCTGTGACCAGCTTGCGAAATCCCTGAACGATTCAGCATCTCTGGGAGAGATTTTTTTAATCGATTCATATGAGCGTTCGGGATCTTTATATAGAGCAAGATGGGTGCCATCATGAAAGGGCATTAATATTTGAAGATCTGGATAGATCCATCCTAAGTCATACTTTGTATCAAGTTCCAAGTCATTAAACAGCGGTGCATAATCAACCATCATATGGTATATGGCATGACTATCAATAAGAAGCCCAGGAAGTGTAAGGTTCTCTGTGGCCAATCCACCTCCTATCTCAAACCTTCTATCGAGGGCCAAGACTTTTAACCCAGCCTTTGCCAGATAAGCACCAACTGTGAGTCCGTTTGGACCTGCTCCAATAATAATACCATCGTATTCTTCCATACTCATCCCTCCTTATCAAACTAAGCTGTTATTTAGAAATTTTGGTATCGTTGCAGACTTGAAATCAATAATATATAAGTAGGTTCAAAGTGCTGGTAGCGTTATGTTCAGGATCGGGCGAGGAATTTGTCTCGGTTTTTTGCTTTTCTTCTTTTATAAAACTTTATTTTTTTTTATTTGACTTGTCAAAACAATTGTTTTTATATGTCCATAAGGTTTACTTATGTAAGCATTTCAATAAGCTTTACTTATGGGACCAATCTAATGCAGTTCAATCTTAACCAGCTCAGGACCTTTTTCCTTGCTGCACAGGAAAAAAGCTACACAAGGGCCGCAGAAGCCCTCTTCATTACCCAACCAGCGGTCAGCGCTCAAATAAAATGCCTTGAGCAGGGCCTTCAGTTTAAGCTCTTCAGAAAATGCGGCAAAGACCTTGAAACCACTGATGCAGGCAAAGTCTTGTTTAGCTATGCAGAGAGGATATTCGGTATCGTAAAAGAGATGGAGCATGTCATGAAGGGCTATGCAAATCTGACCCATGGTTCCCTCACCATGGGTACTACCCGTAGTTTTGCACGGTATCTCATGCCAGGTCTTCTTTCTCGTTTCCAGGAAGAATTTCCTGGGGTTAAGGTCTACCTGGAAGTAGGAAGCTCCCAAGAAATAGCCAACCGCCTCCTGGAATTCAAATACGACCTCGGCATCATAGCCAGGCTCCCATACTCAAGCAAATTAAGGGCTGTCCCTTATAGCAAGGAAGAATTTTGTCTGGTAATACCACCCCGGCACGGGTTTGCAATGAGGCAAGAGGTATCCCTCAAAGAACTTCAAAATGAGCCAATCATTATACGCGAGAATGGCTCCGGATCCAGGCGTGCCATACTTTCCCTGCTCGATGCTCACGGAGTAAAACCCTCGGTCTTACTGGAGGCAGGAAGCTTCGAGTTCATCAAAGAATACATAAGTAAGGGGCAGGGCATATCTTTCCTGTACAGGCCTGAGTTCCAACAGGAGGTCAAAATGGGCCTTCTGAAATTTATACCCATTAAGGAGGGTCCCATTTTCATACAAAGCGATATAGTCTTTCCCATAGATATGGAGCTCTCACCACCTGCCCAGGCATTTCTCCGATTGATCCAGGTCGAGGTGTGAGACGCCCTGGGGGAAAAGCAAACCACCTGCTTGAAGGGTGACAAAAATAAGTCCTTCGTAACAACTTAGGTCTTTGAAAAGAATGAACTGAGTCGGCCGGTTCTGCCCACTCAGGCCTGTATCTATTACGCTCGGAGGACGTGGCCTCAGATTTGAGGCTTTTGAAATGATCGTCGCTTGGCGCTGTGAGCCATTCTGCCAGATGTTGCGCTGCCCAAACCATCAAATCTGAGGTCACTGCGATGTTCCGTTCTTACTCTATGGCTATTTGTGACAAAGCCTCACAGTCGTTTTTGCGAAACTTCTTTTTCTCTCATGCAGCCCTCATAAATGGCTATCTCCCTTCCAGTATTCGTTAAAAACCATTCATCAATTTTCTCAAACAAAAACCTAATATATGGCAATGGCTCCTTATTGAATCGCTGGTAGTCAATGCGGAATCCAATACCTGAAAATCTGCAAAGTTTATCAGCGTCTTTAGTGATAGCATCGTCAATAGATCTTGCCTTATTAGTCGTATCATGTCCATCTATGATCTCTGCTATCTTTTGACTGAATTGGGGATCATAGTCCACACTATTTAAAATTTCCATGGCAATCGCCGCCCCCTCTACCTCATGTCTTCTTTGGAGCTTTTTGTTTTTTACCACTGGCCCAAAGGCAGTATGTTGCTCCTCTTCTGGGATACATGACCACCCAACATCATGCAAAATGGCTGCAGGTATAACAATTTCCGGAATTCCGGGTTCATCTTCGAGCAATCGAAGGGCATATTGATAAACAATATAGGTATGGATTTCATTCTGCCTCGTCTGTAAAAAGGGTATGGCAAATTCATAAATTTTCTGATAGACATGCCTTATTTTTTTTAGATGGAAATCAGCATCTATCTGGTAATCTTTGACCATAACTTTGTTAAAGACAGAAATAAATGTGCCTAAAATACTATGATTGTTAACTTCTTGTATTTACTTAATGACATTAGCTGCAAGGGTAGCAAAGATTTTTAGAAGTGTAAAATGTATTGGAAAGAAATTTTCCATAGCCAAGACTACTTAAATTAGCCTATGGGTGAAGCTGGTATGTTTGTATCTTTTTTCGCAATATGGGTCGGGAAATCTTGAGCAGCTTAGCAGCCATACTCAGGTTCCAATTTGGGTAATGAAAAAAACAGTGTGAAACATCAGAACTTATAATTTAACGCGCCAGTTATAGCATCGCCTTTTATAATTAAATCTGTCAATCTCTTTTTATTATGGTATTTATAAGTTTTATTTATAGATAAATATTATCCATAATTTATTTAAGAATTTGGTCATCCATAGGAGTTGGACTCCCATGATAAACTTTAACCAGCTCAGGAACTTTTATCAGGTTCCTAAATATCTTAATTATACCATTGCAGCCAGAAAACTCTATATCACCCATCCGGCTGTTACTGCACAGGTGAAATATTTTGAAAAACATTGTAACCTAAAATTCTTCAAGAAAAAGGGCCGAAAAATATATCTGACAGACGAAGGAAAGGCACTGTATGATGACGCCCACAGTATCTTTGAGTACGAAAAGAAGATAGAGAATGCCATAGAAGAAATGAGGCAACTAACTTAATTTCAGAAACGGGCTTGCAATCATTGTCAAAATTGAGGAAAACCCTAATATTTGCTTCATCCCATTTAGCCAGGAAGAAATGCTGGTTATACTATCCATTGATCATCAGCTTGAGTGCAAGAAGGCACTATCAATCAAAGATCTTGTCAGAGAGCCGATAATTATGAGGGAGAAAGGATCAGGCACAATAAAACTAGGAGCAAGGGCTAAGCCCGTTCATGGTATTGGTGCCTTTATGACGGAAATGACTGCCCATTCTAAATGAAAACATCCTGCTCATTTCTTCAAGAAATATACCGAGCAAGAAAACATCGAAAAATTTAGCGGCTTGAGGATACATGATTATTGAAAACTGGTGAAGGATGAAAGAGGGGGGCTGCAACTTTCATTTTAGGACACACCCCGTTTGTTTTTTATTGACATTATCAAAATTGTGGTTTAGATGTCAAAAAAAGATTTTGAAACTTAATCTCACGATACGAAGCTTCCTCAAAAAGAGGTTTCTTCATGATTGATGATTTGAGAGCTTTCCTAGATGCCCTAAAAGACAGGGGCAAACTCCGTGTGGTCAATCATGCCGATTGGGATCTGGAAATCGGCACGATTAATGAGCTAATGTCTGAAAGACAGGGACCGGCTCTATTATTTGACAAAATAAAGGGGTATCCCCAAGGATTTCGGGTAGCCACCAATCTGCTTCACCATAAAGTTGGCCAAAAGTTGGCCTTTGGTTTTCCAGAGGAAATGACAGACCTGGAATGCATAGCTGATTGGAAGGATAAGTGGAACAAATTTCAACCAATCCCGCCAGTGGAAGTAAAAGACGGTCCAATCAAAGAAAATATCTTGAAGGGAGATGACATTGACATTTACAAATTCCCAACTCCCAAATGGCATACTCATGACGGTGGTCGTTATATAGGTACAGGAGTTATTACCATTACTCGAGACCCTGATGAAGGATGGGTCAACTTCGGCACATACCGAGTAATGATCCAAGACAAGACTACCCTCGCCTTCTACGCCTCACCTGGAAAACATGCAACTATCATGCGTGAAAAATACTGGGCTATGGGTAAACCCTGTCCTGTGGCCATGTGCTTTGGCGTTGATCCACTTCTATTTTCACTGTCTACAATTAGTTTACCATGGGGAACATCCGAATACGATATGGCCGGATATATCAAGAACAAGGGTGTTGAAGTAATCATTGACACGGTGACGGGCCTCCCCATTCCAGCCACCGCTGAGATTGTGGTAACTGGATTTAGTCCACCGCCAGAGGAAGATAGTCGACCCGAAGGCCCTTTTGGAGAATGGCAGGGCTATTATGCATCGGGTACACGTGACGAACCTGTTGTTCACATCAACACACTGTACCACAGGAACGATCCTATAATTCATGGGCAACCCCCTGTGAAGCCACCTGTAAACACATGGTTCCCTATCCCGATCCATACCGCGACCTTTTTGTGGAATGAACTTGAAAAGGCGGGAATGATGGATATCAAGGGTGTTTATGTGCATGGGCCTGGAAACCGTATCATTGCAGTGATTTCCCTAAAACAAAGATATTTAGGCCATGCCAAACAGATCGCCACACTTGCGGGCGCCTTTCTGCAGGGAGGGGCCTGCACAGGCAGGTACATTATTACAGTCGACGAAGACATTGACCCATCCAATCTGGATGAAGTGCTCTGGGCCGTATGCACAAGGTGTGATCCAGAAAAATATATCGATATTGTGCCTGGTTTTCTGACAAGTCCCCTCGACCCTATGATTAATCCAGATAAGCGAGCACGCAAAGACTTTACAACGGCAAAGGTCTTCATAAACGCTTGTCGACCATATCACTGGAAAGATCGGTTTCCTCCTGTCAATACAGCGAGCCCTGAATTGCGTGAAAAGATCCTCGACAAATGGTCAAACCTATTTGAAATTGTATAGACATACATGGATCATATACTCTAGGCTTCGAGGAGAACGAATGATGTGAGTAAGGCACCTAAAATAAGCTACCTCGATGAGTATTGAGGAGATATACATTCGAATATTGAATCGCAAAATTCAAAACAATAGGTACTTTTTTTTAAACTTCTATGAGTTTGCTGGTAATAGCGGTACTTTTATATCGCTATGGTTAAATTCTATACACTAAACATTAACTTTTAGAAAAGGAGGATTTATCAATGAAAAACAAATTATTTCTTCTTATTGTAGGGTTATTGTGTATGGCGTTTGTTTTTTCTACCATTCCAGAGCAATGCTATGCCGCTTCTGATGTCATTCATTTTAAATTCGCTCACATTTTCCCTCCTCCAGCCAAGCAATCGAGAATCTGTGAAGCATTCGTCAAAGAACTCGAAGAACGAACAGGAGGCCGCATCAAGACGAGTTACTTAGGGGGAGGTTCTCTGCTCAAACCACCAGGAATGTATCGTGGGATCGAATTAGGTGTTGCGGATATGGGATTTGCTCATGTTGAATACACACCTGGCCGTTTTCCAGTAACTGAGGTTTGCGATATGCCGCTTGGGTATCCCAATGCATGGGTAGCGAACCATGTGGTTAATGACTTCTATAACAAATTCAAACCAAAAGAATGGGACAAGGTAAAAGTGCTCTGGATGCATAGCAGCCCGGTCAATGTGATGATCACTACAAAACCTGTTCACGAACTGGAAGATCTTAAGGGAATGACTATCAGGGCACCCGGCAGAGTAGGAGATACGGTCAAAGCACTGGGCGGATCACCTGTTCCTATGCCGATTATGGAGGTATATGATGGTCTGGCCAAGGGTGTGATTAATGGAGTAAACATACCCTTTGAAACACTTAAGACCTTCCGCTTTGCTGAGGTGGCAAAATACGTTACCTCAAGTTGGGAGGTAGGAAACCTGTATACTTTTTATGTGATTATGAATAAGAACAGCTACAAGAAGCTGCCGCCGGATCTCAAGGAAATATTTGACGTCCTTTGTGGGGAATACAAGGAGAGAATTGCCCTAGTGTGGAATGAGACGGACCTTGACGGCTTAGATTTCGCCAAGAAAAAAGGAGTTGCAATTATTAGCCTACCTCCAGAAGAGCTGGCCCGATGGAAAAGTGTAACCAAACCGGTCATCGAAGGCTATGTCAAGGATATGATCTCCAAAGGGTATTCCGAGCAAGAAATCAGGGGTTGGATCACCTTTCTGCGTGAACGCATTAAACATTGGACTAAGATGCAGATTCGTTATTATATTAAGTCGGCGACAGGGCCGGAGGCGGTACTTCGCTAGTACAGGGGAATGCCATCATGCGCTTACCTGCCAGAAAATGGGTAATGAACGCATAGAAAACCAGACACTGTGGAATTCCTGAAGGCAGGTAAGTGCTTCATTATTATTTCAATAAAACGCCACAGGCTTATGTCCATCCTGGAAAGATTAAAGCATGCCAATAACAGGTTAAGTTTTTTGGTGGAGTGGATCGGACTTACCGGAATCCTCCTTATGGTGTTCATTACCTGTATTGATGTAATCGGGGCCAAGGTTTTTCTTTTGCCTGTTCCCGGCTCCATTGATATTATTATGATTTCCCAACTCGTTGCAATCTCCTTTGCTATTGCTGGCAGTCTTATTTTAGGCAGACACGTTGAGGTGGAATTTTTTGTTCCCATCCTTCCTAAACCTTTGCAGGACATTATCAATTGCGTTATTCAATTTCTCGGCCTGTTTCTTTTTATCATGATTTGTTGGCGCCTGTTTGAACATGCTCACTCCCTGTATAGCGGAAATGAAGTGAGTCCAACTTTGCGCATTCCAATGTATCCCTTTGCATATGGCGCGGGCTTTGCGTGCATCCCAGTTTGTTTGTTCTATTTGCACGGTTTTATCACTTCAATAATGAAAATCGTAAAAAAATGACTCCTGTAACAGCCGGTATTGCTGGCATCCTGCTGCTTCTCCTCCTCTTTCTTATGAAAATGCCCGTGGCATTTGCCATGACTTTTATAGGCCTTGTTGGTTTTGCCTATATAGGTGGTCCAAATCCTGCCCTGGGGCTGCTGGCACAGGACATTTTTGAGACCTTTTCTTCCTATCCTCTTTCGGTAATCCCTATGTTTATTCTCATGGGTTCATTTGCCTTTGCTTCAGGTATCAGTCGTAGATTATACGATGCAACCTATACATGGGTGGGGCAATTCCGCGGTGGGTTAACCATCGCGACTGTTCTCGCCTGCTCGGGTTTCGCTGCGATAAGTGGATCCACTGCAGCCACAGCAGCAACAATGGGTAAAATTGCATTGCCTGAGATGGAAAAGTACGGCTACAATCGAATGTTAGCCACAGGAACAGTTGCAGCAGCCGGCACACTGGGTATTCTTATACCACCCAGTACCGTTTTGATCGTCTATGGAATACTGACTCAAGAATCCATAGGCAAGCTCTTCATTGCCGGTGTGCTGCCAGGCCTTATCCTGAGTCTTCTATTTGTCTTAGTTGTGGCTATTCTCTGTCACCGAAATCCCGAACTTGGGCCCCCAGGAACCCCTACAAGTTGGAGGGCAAAGGCAAAGGCCTTTGGGGGGATGACAGAAGCGCTCGTTCTTTTCGTCCTGACTATCGGGGGATTATTCCTGGGATGGTTTAGCCCGACCCAGGCCGGTGCCATTGGATCAGGGGGGGTACTATTAATCGGCCTGATTCGAAGGCAGCTAAACTGGAAGGCCTTTTTTCAATCTGGTAAAGACGGATTACGCACCTCCTGCATGGTTTTGATGATCATCACCGGCGCAACGGTCTTCGGTCATTTTATGGCTGTGACAACCCTCCCCTTTGTGCTGGCTGACTGGGTAAGTAGTCTCCCGATACCGAAGACAGCTATTATGGCAGTGATTATTTTTATCTACTTTATTGGCGGGTTTTTTATGGATTCTATGGCCCTCATAGTGGTGACTATTCCGATTTTTTTCCCTGTGGTCATGAACCTCGGATTTGATCCTATCTGGTTCGGGGTTATTATTGTTCTGGTGGCAGAGATGGGTGTAATCACCCCACCAGTAGGTGTTAATGTCTTTGTGATCAAAGGAATTGCTCCAGATATACCTCTTGAGGTGATATTTAAAGGGATTCTACCCTTTCTTGCAGCACTGATACTTTTTACTATAGCACTTGTTTTTTTCCCACAGATTGCTACTTACCTGCCTTCCTTAATCAGCTACTAAAACAGGAAACCTGGGTTGAAAAAAGACAGGGAAAAAAGGGATGTGGGCAGTAATGTCAGATTTTTATTCGAAAATCTGGAAACCTGGTGCTCATAAATGAATACGACAATTGTCTTAGTAGGAACCCTGGATACAAAACGAGAGGAAATAGTGTTCCTGAGGTCTCTTATTCGTGCAAGGGGACATGAGGTTATCATTGCAGATACAGGTGTTTTAGGCATACCCGGTCTCCACACAGATATATCCCGCCATGAGATTGCAATTGCTGGTGGAGAAAATATTGATACCCTTCAACAAAGGGGTGAAGAGGCCTTCGCCCAAAAGATAATGGCTGCTGGTCTGAAAAAAATTATCCTTTCCCTATTAGAATCAAGGAAAATTCACGGTCTTCTCGCAATTGGCGGTGGTCAGGGCTCTATCATAGTTGCCCCTACCCTTAAATCTCTACCGTTTGGGTTTCCCAAACTGCTTGTATCAACAAAAGTAACACAGGCAGGGGCTCGTCCCTATGTTGGTTCTAAAGATGTTCTTATATTGCCGCCTGTTGCGGATCTAGCGGGCATTAACTCTCTTACCAGCAGCGTATTAACAAATGCAGCAGGTGCAATATCTGGTATGGTGGAAATAGAAAAGCCGGAATTCAAGAATAAGCCTATCGTCATAATAAGCATGAACGGTACTGTTACTGACTGTGGACTTGCTGTCAAGGCTCTATTAGAGAAAAATGGATATGAAGTTTTAGTGTTTCATACTATAGGCACTGGTGGGGAGGCACTGGAGGAATATGTGAAATCCAATAAAGTGCATACGGTAATCGAACTTGGAGTGAATGAAATTACTAACGATTTCATGGGTGGTCTCGCTTCCTCCGGCCCTGATCGCCTCACCGCAGCTGGAAATCGAGGAGCTCCCCAGGTAGTGGCACCGGGAAGTGCTGATTTTATTAATTTCCTTGGCCCTGAAACGGTTCCACAAAAGTATAAAAAAAGGAAAATATATAGCCATAACCCCCAGGCCACCTTGATTCGAACCAACCTTCGAGATAATAGGCTGCTTGGAAAAGCAATAGCAGATAAATTAAACCGATCACGGGGTCCTGTCGTTGTTCTCTGGCCCAGAAAGGGGTTATCTACGCTGGATAGAAAGGGGAAACCATTTTGGGATCCAGCGACTGATATGGTTCTCCTTGACACCCTTAAAAAACACCTCCACCCACACATTCCCGTGTTAGATCTCGATTTGTATATCAATGATACAGAGTTCGCTCAACAAATATTCACGGCATTCGAGGGAATCCAAAAAGAGGAAAGGAGGTGAGCCATATGCCTGCATTTCTCATTTTCTCGAGGTCTTACGTGGTTTGTACAAATACGTTATTATTGCTCAACCTCACATCGTCAAGGCCCCATAACTATGGTGAAAGAATTACTTGATAAGGCTTTACTACTCCTGGACAACCCACGCATCTCCTTTTCTCAGTAATGCATACCCTTTTGCACCTTTTGACAAAAATAATGTCCACTGAATTCACTCTTTTTTCTTGACACAAATGCACAAATGTTTTAAATAGAAAACCATTGTTCTCTATATAGAATATTATTATCTGTTTTTGAATAAAAATAATGAAAGCTGAATTCAAAAAAGTTCCTGCAATCGAAAAATGTTTCAGCATACTGGGGCTTTTGGCCGAGGCAAAGGATCCTTTGGGGATCAGCGACATAGCCAAAGCCCTTACCTATAACAGAAGTACCGTTTTTAATATTGCCTACACCCTCACAGATCTGGGAATCCTTGAAAAAAGGGGACAAAATAAATTTCATTTTGGCACCCAACTGTATGTATTGAGCAGATCTGCCATTAGACGCTCCGAATTGATCAATACAATCCATCCTTATCTGGAAGAGATCAACCATAAAACCAGAATGATGGTCTTCTTGGGAATCCGATCAGGCCAAAGAGCTATAATTTTGGACAAGGTTGATTCAACATTTGACATACGGGTAATGTCCAAGGTGGGAATGCGAATCCCACTTCTTGCAGGAGCTGGGGGAAAAGCTCTTTTATCGCTGCTGCCCAATGCTGAAATTGATAAGATTTTATCACAGAACAAACTAAAAAAATTCACTCCATTTTCATGTACGAACCAACGAAAGTACAAAGCAATAATTCAAAAAACCCGTGAGGAAGGTATCGCCTTTGATATGGAAGAGTATATTGAAGGCATACGTGCCCTTGCCGTTCCTTTAAACATTAACAGAGGGAATTCCCCCGCTGCTATCTGGGCAGTAGGCTTGGGAATACAAGTCAAGGATGAGGTTATTCCTCAATATTCTGAGTACTTAAAAAAGATCGCCACAGAAATTGAGATCCGGCTCTCGGCAGAATAAGGAAATACCTCGCTGAGGCCTGTTTTGGCTTTAAAATAGGTGGCATATAAAGGAATGAGGGGAAAAGCAGATTCTTATCGCTATCATTTTATCACTTTAATTGGTTAGTGGAATTGAGGGCAAGGTATGGTGAAGTTCTTAGAAGGATGTACACCCTATAAAAAAGAGGATGCTGAAAAGTATAACTCGTGCCGATGGTGGTCAGGACTTACATTTGGAGATATCCTTGACAGGGCCGCAGATATTAACCCTGAAAAAGAGGCCTTTGTCGATCGGAAGACGCGTCTTACCTATGGGGAGGCTCGTGAAAAGACAAATAAGCTGGCCATAGGACTGATAGATTTGGGCATCCAGCCCTTGGACAGGGTCCTGGTTCAGCTTCCAAACTGGAACGAATTCGTTTTTGCCTATTTTGCCCTTCAAAAAATTGGAGCTATCCCGGTATTGTTGATTGACCGATATCGCCAGTTAGAAATAGACAACCTGATTAGCCTTACGGGGGCCACATCCTGGATTGTTGCCTCCAGATACAAAAAAATAGATTACATTCCCATTATCAATGATATCCTGAAGGAGAATCCGGAGTTTAAGAATATTATTACTGTCCGTGGAGACAGGGATCATAAGCCCTTTTCAAGTCTCGAAAGACTGATTGAGGAGGCTGAAATGACCGAGGACAATCTCGCTCGTCTTACCAGCAGAGCACCAGATCCCATGCAGGTGGCCCATATGGGGCCAACCGGCGGGACCACCGGAGCGCCTAAGATTGTCCCCCGCACGCATAACAGTCTCATCACGGGTATCGAATATTGCTCCAAATCGTGGGAGCAAAACAACCAGGACGTTAACCTGATCGCAGGTCCGATAGGTCATGACTTAACGTTCACCAAGGGCTTCATCGGAAGTATTATCATGCTTGGAAAGATTATATTCCTGGATTCCACAGCCGATAAAGAGATCTGTGAGACCATTGAAAAGGAGAAAGTGACTTCCATTATCTGGGTCCCCACGCTGGCACAAAGGATGCTCCAATACAAGGATCTTGATAAGCATGATTTGAGTTCCTTAAAAAAGATGCACAGCGCGGGAGGAACAAGCCACCCTGATCTCGTCAAAGATGTCACGAAAAAATTGAAAATGAAATTTTACAATGGATATGGCGCAACAGAAGGAATGACGACCATCACACGCACCACTGATGATTTAGAGACAATCTGTACTACCGTGGGGAGTCCCACATGCCCTTATGATACATATAAGGTCATTGATAAAGAGGGGAATGAACTCCCCCCCAACACGCAAGGTGAATTGGTCCTTAAAGGCCCCGGTGTATTTACAGGCTATTATAATAATCCGGAGGAGAATAAAGAGGCATTCACAAAGGACGGGTTCTTCAGGACCGGAGACGTGGCCACAATCGATGAAAAAGGCTATATCACGCTCACCGGCCGTATCAAGGAAATGATTAACCGAGGCGGTGAGAGTATCAGTGCCACGGAAATCGAGAGACTCATCAACCGTCACCCGGATGTCGCAGCAGTGGCTGTTATCCCTATGCCTGATCCGGTCATGGGCGAAAGGGTTTGTGCCTATATCCAGCCCAAAGTCGGGACGCAACTGTCCTCGAACGAAATCATTTCCTTTTTGAAAGAGCAGAAAGCCTCTGTGCTTCAGCTCCCTGAGCGGATTGAATTTATCGATACCATGCCATATACTGGCGCAGAAAAATTGGATAAGAAATCCCTGCGGGAAGACATTGAGAAAAAGCTTCAGGCGGCTGGATAAGCCAAGGAGGGGAAAAGGATAAAACAAAATGGAAAGGAGTTGAACAATGGAAGAAGTAAAGAAAATTCGAACTGTCTGCCGAAGCTGCCATGGGGAGTGTGGCGTGATCGCTCACGTGAAAGACGGCAAGGTGGTCAAGGTGGAGGGGGATCCCGATTCTCCCATCAGTCACGGTACCATGTGTGCTAAAGGTCTGGCCATCACCCAATTGGCCTACCATCCGGACAGGATTCTCCACCCGATGAAGAAGGTTGGTGAGAAACTTAGTGGGGAATGGGAACGAATCACATGGGACGAGGCGCTCGATACAATCGCAACGAAGTTCCAGGCTGTAATCGACAAATACGGGCCGGAATACATTGTTGTAGGACAAGGCACGGGACGGGACTATGAGAGTCACCTCTACCGCTTTGCAAATCAGCTGGGCACCCCAAATGTCCTGACGGCCGGCCATTTTTGTTATGTCTCAAGGGTCTCGTCCAGTCTCATTACATGCGGCAATCTACCTGTTGTCGACTATTATATCAATGAGCCGAAATGCATCGTTATATGGGGTACCAACCCCATGTGGACCAATCCCGATGAATATACAGGTGAAAATTTCATGAGGGCCTTAAAGAATGGGGCCAAGCTTATCAACGTCGATCCTCGAAAATCCTTTTATGCCGGCAGGGCCGACCTCTGGCTTCAGATCCGTCCAGGGACGGATGGTGCCCTTGCCTTCGGCTTCCACCACGTGATCATTGAAGAAGAACTCTATGACAAGGATTTTGTTGAGAATTATAGTCACGGCTGGGATGCCTTTAAGGAAAGGGTCATGAAGGATTATCCCCTTGAAAAAGTACAGGAAATTACCTGGATTGATAAAGAACTGATCCGAGAGGCCGCACGGATGTATGCCACCACGAAACCGGCGGCTATCCAATGGGGCGTGCCCACGGAAGAGACCAATAACTGTACCGACTTTACACGCACCGCGATCGGACTCATGGGGATAACGGGCAACCTGGACGCCCCAGGAGGAAATGCCCTCTTTGTGAACCCACCCACACGGACAGTTGCTGAATTCAGCAGACATAAGGACCTCTCTAAGGAGGTGCTCGCAAAGAGACTGGGCGGAGAACAGTTTAAGCTCGGCGCCAGGGTGGCCTTTATCAATCCCAAAAAGGCATGGGATTCCATCGTGTACGGAGAACCGTATCAGCTTAAGGCTGGATTGCTATGCGGTACCAATCCAGTGGTAACGAGGGCCAATGCCAGAGAGGCCTATGAGGCACTGAAAAAAATTGGATTCCTGGTGGTCATCGATCATTTCATGACCCCCACCGCGGAACTGGCCGATATCTTCCTGCCAGCCGGCACCTGGTTGGAACAAAACCATGTGGCCAGTAACTGGAAACGGCACGGCTATGCGTTCGCCAGGCAGAAGTGTTGCGAGATCGGAGAGGCATGGCAGGATCACAAAATCTTTCAGGAGCTCGGTAAACGAATGGGACAGGAATGGTGGCCCACAGTAGAGGACGGTTTGGATTATCTGCTCGAACCCTCGGGACTGACCTTTGAGCAATTTAAGGAGAAAGGATATCTTCAGGGTGAAATGGTTTACCACAAATACAGAGAAAGGGGGTTTTCCACCCCTACCCGGAAACTGGAACTATGGTCAACTATTTTAGAGAAATGGGGGCGTGATCCTCTGCCCAAATATGTGGAAGTCCCTGAGAGCCCGTATTCCACTCCTGAGGTGGCGAAGAAATACCCCTACATCTTCAATTCAGGACTCCGAACCCCGACCTATTTCCATTCAGCAGGCCGAATGATTCCATTGCTGAGGGAAATCAGACCTGACCCTATAGTCGAAGTCCATCCTGAAACTGCCAAAAAACATGGTATCGAGGATGGACAATGGATTTACATAGAATCGCCAAGGGGACGCATAAAACAGCGCGCAAAACTATATGACGGCATCGATCCCAGGGTTGTGACCTCAGAGCATGGATGGTGGTTCCCGGAGATAAAAGATCCGGGACATGGCTGGGAAATATCCAATGCTAATATCTTGACCGACAACGCCTTTGAGACATGTGACCCCAATATGGGCTCTACTAATGTGCGAGTCTGTTTGTGTAACATATACCCCTGTGAAAATGAATAGGAGGGAAGACATGGAAGAAATATCTTTACATTTCTTTGAGGAAGATTGCAATGGTTGCCATGCCTGTGAGATTGCCTGCAAACAGGAACACGGGCTTGGTGTAGGGCCACAATTAATCAGGGTCATTGAAAAATCTCCTCTCTTTATTCCCGTCTACTGCCACCACTGCGAAGATCCCCCCTGCGGGGATGCGTGCCCTGTTGAGGCGATCACCAGAGACGAGCGTGGGATCGTGCTCATCAACGAGGAGCTTTGTACCGGGTGCAAGGCATGTGTGGAGGCCTGCCCGTACGGAGCGATGCAGTATGATGAGGATCGAGAACTCGCCGTCAAATGTGACCTCTGTTATGAGAGACTCGAAATGGGAGAGGAGCCTGCATGCAGCTTAGTCTGTCCTGCACACTGTATCGCCTGGGGGGACCCAAAGGATTTTTCTAACTGAATCTACAAGGTCCTGCAATTCAATATCATGTTTTTCTACCATGGATAATGGGAGGTGTGGATATTCGATGTGTATACTCCTTTGAAACCAAAAGCCGAGCGGCGTTAAGAAACCTCGTTTTAGCGGTGCAAGGAACAGATTTTTTTATGCCCAAAAAACATTCAAGTGATCTCAAAAACAAAGCAGCAAACAACCTCGAACGTGGGAAAATACAAACACTTACGTGGACAGATCCGAAGACCACCCTTGAATGGCAGTGTGAATCTGCTGGCGAGATGTCCTGGCAAGAAGCCCTGGAATATGCTCAATCCCTTTCCCTGGGCGGTAAGGATGACTGGCACTTGCCGACTGCCCTGGAACTGGAAACGCTATTAGATAGAAGCGCCCTCTATGATACATTACGCCCTGTTATGCGTGAAGAGGTCCCCTTTCGGGACACCTTGCCATATTGGTCGTCAACGACCTTCGCTGAACATACAAAAAACGCCTGGATTGTAATGTTCGACGGCGCCTACGTACTCAGTTATTATAAGAGCAACCACTACCATGTCCGTTGTGTTCGAGGATAGGAGATAATCAAATAGCAAGAATCTTTTAGATATCTCTCAAAAGAATTGCATGGGCCAGCACTTTTACAATCGAAGTTACACCCAGATTTATTGAACCAGGGATACTCGAAGTGGAATGGCCAAAAAAATGTAAACCATCCCTTTTGGAACTCTAATGAAGGTAATTTATTGGTTATAGTTTAAACTTTCCTTTGAAATAAGTATCCTTAACAACTTTTGCCTTTTCTTTTGCCCATGCCTCTAATCCCATTTTCTTAATCAAGCATAAATTAAAAACCTTTGTGTTGTGCGGGAATTGGGAGGCCTTGTCAGCATAAGGGTGAAGATGATCGCATGGAAACTCGGAACAATCATAGCAAAAATTGATTCCCCTATCCTTGCTACATTGATAGGTACTACATGGCTCAGTCATATTGAGAAATGCTATTGTCCCGTTTTCATTTCGACATCCCCCACATACTGCCTTTTCAGGTGCAAGATTTAATCTTTCGGCTATGATATTTCGTAATTTTTCGTTCTCATTTGCCAGATACATTGGACAATTAAAACAATCCAGCCCACAGGGCGCTGTCATCTGTGTATAATCCACGACTACCTCCTTTTTTTGTTAAATTTATAGGTATTTATGATCCTATTTGCAATACGGAGAGGTAACCGTTCACAGGTTCAGAGTTCAGGGTTCAGGGTTAGGGAAAAGACTGAAATTGGATTCCTGAAATCCTCGTAAAAAATGCGGGTTTTGCCACGTCATTGCCAAGTACCATGTTCCAGACCCGCCTGCCGGCTGGCGGGCAGGTTTATTGGGATATGGAAGCGGTCAATTTCCCGTATAAAACGTTTACAAAATTGCGTAAGGTGATAAGAATACAACCTTTGAACCTCTGAACCTTTGAACCTGTGAACGCTTACGCTTTATGATTACTGGTTCTAATGAGAAATAGCTTTTTTTTCGTCTATTCTATTTTCAATTTTTCTCAGAAGTCTTTCGGCCCAGTCTCTGAAATATTTTTCATCAGACCGCGAAGCCTTTTGCAGCAGGGCCTTTGCTTCTTCTTTATTTTCTTTTTCCTTTAATTCCAAAAGTACTTCAGCAAGGTATATTTTCCCTTCGGCTTTTTCATTGAAATATCGGGTTTTTTGGTACTCCCGGTAAAATTTGAGGGCCTTTTTTTTGTCTTTGTATGGCCAGGGGACAACAGCCCAGAATCGGCCGAGTGCCAGTATGGGGCCAGCAGCGTTATACATCTTATCCAATCCATAGGCCTTCTCAAAACTACTCTGAGTTTTGTTTTTAAGGCCCTCTGCTAAGGCAGTGAATATACTTACACCGTCAGAATAAATCCCCACATTCAGGCCATAATAATAATGACCATCAGGCTTATCAGGCTCCTTCTCAAGAGCCTTTTGCGCATATTTCATGCCCTCTTTACCATACTTTGCACAGCTTTTCTTCCACCCTTCAACGGCTTGCCTCTTTGCCTCTTCCCCATATTTCATATATGCCCTTGCACACTTCCAGTTGGCTTCGTAATCATTAGGGTTTTCTTTCAAGGCCTTGAGGTATACATCAATAGACCGTTTGTAGTTTTCTTCTCCCCCCTGTTCATAGAGCCCATCGGCCATAGACAGGTAATCCTCGGCCATAAGACCAAGAGGGCGGATAAAAACAAGGACGGAAAACAGAACAAACCATAATAAAAACCTTTTCATGTTTACACCTTTATTTATTTGTATCTATCGACAAGGATTACGTAATGGGAGTCGACTTTTTAAGAATACTACTTGATGGGCCTATTTCCCTTTTCGTACAATGGATATTAATTGCTTCGTTTCAACTCTCCATTCATCCATTTGTGCCCTATTAGAGATTATCTTTGAAATTATCTTTAGGGAGTCTGACAGAGAAGTGACATAAGCTTCTCTTACTTTAATTGAAAAACCCTTCTTAACATATTCCGCTAACGCATGAAAGATAGTGTCAATGAGCTGCTCATCTTCAATAGCTAAATCTAAGGTAAAAACTCTATTGTTTATTGATATATTTACGTCCTTTACGTCTTTCATTTCAAGTTTTCCTCCTTATTTTCTGCTATCGTGCGGTAAGAGAACAAATATGGAAAATTCCTGGAGAATAAAGTTTTGTCATTATCACAAAAATCCCCACCTCTCTTTCAATAACAGGGTTTACCATTTTAGTCTATACCCCTGGTTCAAGAGGGAAACCTTTGTTTATGGAAGGATATAAAAATTGGAAACCTTCTTATTTTGCAGGCTAAAGGAAATAAAAACTGCCCTGTACTCATCCAACACGTGAGGCAGCAACACCAAAATCAAAGGCCGTTAAATTCGACTCCAAAAATGTCTGTTTTGTTGTCTTCGATATTGTTTCCTTAAGTATATCCTCTTTCAAAGGAACAACTTTGCTACCAATCAATGCCCCGAGCATAACCATATTAAGGGATAAAGGATTTCCAGCCTTTGCTGCCAGCTCGTCACCATCCAGAGCTATTAACAAAGAAACTTTATCTCTGATTAAATCAAGGGCCTCATCAATATCAGGATATACTCCCTGACCTATTGCGACAGTAAAAGGAGGAAGAGGATGAATATTTGTGATAACTACTGTATTCTTATTGCATTTGTTCAATGCCCTCAATGTCTCTGAGGGCTCGAAACCGATCAAAATATCTGCCTCACCCTTTGAAACAATCGGGCTGCTTGCTCCCATAATAACGGATGACTCAACAATACCACCTCTCTGAGCCATTCCGTGAATTTCACTTACTACCGCAGGAATTCCAGCAGATATGCAGGCTTCACCAAGAAGTCTTGATGCAAGAAGATTTCCCTGACCTCCGACACCAACAAATACTATTCGTTTTGTTTCCATAGGTATCTCCTTAAATTTGAAATTTGAAACTTGAAATTTGAAACTTGAAATTCATGTTTTGAAACCCTTACCCAGTACAGTGTTTCCTGAATAATATAGAATATAAGTAACCGTTCACAGGTTCAGGGTTGGGGACAAGTACAAGATGGAAAACCCTAAGTCCTCATAAAAAATGCCAGTTTTGTCACATAATTGCCAATACGCCACAAATTTTCAGATTAGGAATAACAAAGTCGGGCACTTCTCACATAAATACGCCTCCAAAATGGAGTCCTGGGACAAGAGTGCAACCTTTGAACCTCTGAACCCGTGAACGGTTACGAATATAAATCTCACTGCAAGGAGAAAAAACAGCCACTCAGATTGCTTCTCTGGCAATTAAATCGGTACCATCTTATTCTGGAGTTGATCCACTAAGTAACTGACATAAAACCAGTTTCGAGTTTCAATGGAAGAATAGCATTCTCAGGACAGACCTGTGCACAAACAGCGCAACCGATACAAAGGCTCTCGTTTATCATTGTCTTATTATCGGCAATATACATTGCCGGACATGCCAAAAAATTTATACAGTCGAGATGTTGCTTACATTTATTCTGATCGACATAGAAGGGTCTCGCCTTTTTTGCTTTTTTAATTGCCTTCGCATAGAGAGGACAAATCTCTTTTGATATGATAACCGAGATGCCATCAAAATCTTTTGATGCCTGTGCCGCAGCAATGCTCTGTTTCACCTGAAGGGGATTAACTACTTGCACATGCTCTACCCCACAACCCTTTACTATCGATTCAATAGAAAGCTGTGTAGTATCAACACCCATAGGAGTTGTATCTACACCAGGATTAGGTTGATGTCCTGTCATGGCAGTGGTGCAATTGTCAAGAATTACCAGTGTAAAATTGTGATTATTATGAACAGCATTTATCAAAGCAGGTATACCTGCATGGAAAAAGGTTGAATCCCCTATGAACGAGACAACCTTCTGATCCGTGGCCGCTTCAATGCCACAGGCAGAGCCTATTGACGCACCCATACATATAACAATATCGGCCATAGATAGGGGGGGAAGCACACCCAAGGTATAGCAGCCAATATCAGAGGGATACACCGCATCAGGGCCATACACCTTCTTTATCGCGTAGTACATGGCCCTATGGGGACATCCAGCACAGAGATTGGGTGGCCTACCTGGAAGTTCAGGTAAACCGCTGACGTCCACCATCGCTGGAGAGGTATCAGGTACATTGAAATATGAGGCAATAGTCTTACGGACAAGCCCTGGATCGTATTCATACAGCCTTGGGAAAAGATTATTCCCCTTTCCTTTGATAGAGATACTTATTCCCTTTGATTGAGCAATCGACCTGATTTCGTTTTCCATTACTGGCTCAAGTTCTTCGACTACCAGTACTTTTTCCATATTGCCGAGGAATTTCTCTATCATTTTTTCCGGCATGGGGTAAGAAAAACCGAGCCTGAGGATAGTCACTTTATCACCTATTCCAAGATCATTAATTGCATCCTGTACATAGTTCATGCTCACACCATTCGTCACTATACCCAATTTTCCATTGCCAATCAGCTGATTATATTTCGAGTTTTCAGAAAGCATTAATGACTGATCATATTTCTCCAATAGGATTTTGTGCAGGTTTCTGGAAACAGCAGGAATTGCCACAAAATGAAAGGGGTCTTTTTTAAAGAAACCTTTGGATTGTATGGGCTTGATTGAACCAAATTTTACCGCCCCTCTGAGGTGATTGAGCCTGGTTGTAGTCCTTAGAATAACCGGTAACTTCAATTGCTCTGAGATATCAAATGCAGCAACAGTCATGTCCCTCATCTCCTGAGCATTTGTGGGTTCTATCATGGGGAGCCCTGACAGTCGTGCATAGTATCTGTTATCCTGCTCATTCTGGCTTGAAAATAAAAAGGGATCATCAGCATTTATCACAACCATACCTGCGTTTACCCCAAGATAGGCCATGGTCATAAGGGAATCAGAGGCAACATTCATCCCCACATGTTTCATGGTTACTATGCTTCTGACACCTGAAATAGCGGCTCCTGCTGCAACTTCTAATGCCACCTTTTCATTGGTAGAATACTCAAAATAGAATCCAGCTTCTTTAAACATGGCGAAAAAATTATCTGGTATCTCAGAGGATGGGGTGCCTGGATAACTGGTAGCAACACCAATGCCTGCTTCAATAGCACCCCGTGCAATTGCCTCGTTACCTAATAACAACATCTCTGTGTCTGGCGAATCAATAAGTAGTTTATGCATATCCCAACCTTTACTTAAGGTTAATAATTTTATATATCAGAATTTCTATCAATGGCGGAACGTCAATAGGCTTTTTGGTATAAGTTCAGCCACCAAGTCTCAAAGACACGAAGAAATGATTCTGTCTCTTATTAAAAATGATATTTAAAGAATTATATAATAATCTTGGTGACTTGGTGTCTTTGTGGCTGAACTCTTACACTTTTTGTAGCAATTAGGGCGAACTCCCCAAGTTTTTAGCTACAATTTAGCTATTTTTTAACTTTTGCCAAACTATGCTGTCAAGAAGGAAATAAAACATTCTTCATATTCGATTCCAAAAAATAGATGTTTATTTAATCTTCAAACTCCCCATTCCCTTTCCATAGATTTCTCTTAACTTTGGTTTCTCTATCTTACCAGTGGGATTTCGTGGTACATCACCAAAGACTATCTTTCGAGGCCTCTTATACCTTGGTAACGCTTGACAAAATTCATTTACTTCATCTTCTGTCATATCCTTTCCTGGTTTAACTTTTATGATAGCCAATGTAATCTCGCCAAGCCGCTCATCAGGTATACCGATCACAGCTGCATCCTGGATTTTATCATTATTTGCGAGAAAATCCTCAATCTCTACTGGAAATATGTTTTCACCTCCAGTGATGATAACATCCTTTTTTCTATCCACGAGCCATATAAAACCATCCTCATCTATCCTGGCCATATCCCCAGTTAAAAGCCAACCATTAAAAAGGGTGCTGGCTGTTGCCTCAGGGTTCTTATAATACTCTTTCATCACCCCAGGTCCTTTTACCATGAGCTCTCCAGGTTGTCCTTGGGCAACAGTGTTACGACTTTCATCCACTACCTGACATTCCCAGTCAAAGCCAGGCACACCAATTGCCCCGACCTTGTGAATATTTTCTATTCCAAGGTGAACACAACCAGGCCCAGTAGTTTCACTTAAACCATAATTGGTATCATAGTCATGATTTGGAAAAACTCTTTTCCAGTTCTTTATCAAGCTTGGCGGAACTGGCTGTGCACCAATATGCATCAATCTCCACTGATTTAATGTATAATCAGAAAGTTTTACATCCCCATTTTCTATTGCCAGAAGAATATCCTGAGCCCATGGCACCAGCAGCCAGACAATAGTCACCTTCTCTTCCGATACAGCCTCCAAGATCCATTCGGGTCTTATCCCTTTAAGAATAACTGCCTTTGAGCCAACAATAAAACTGCCAAACCAATGCATCTTAGCGCCAGTATGATACAGGGGTGGGATTAATAAAAAATTATCCTGATGTGTTTGATTGTGATGTCGATTCTCAATGATACAGGCGGCTTCAAGGTTTCTGTGGGTTAAAAGTATTGGTTTTGGTGTGCCTGTGGTGCCAGAGGTAAAATAAAGGCCTGCATCATCTTCAATTCCTATTTCAACATCAGGATTTACAGGAGAATTCGTGTTTAAAACATCCTCATATTTTTCTGCATAATCAGGCCTCATCTCATCTGGCCCTATAAAGATATAATCCTTTATAGTAGAAAGCTCCCCCTTAATCTCCGTAACCCTGTCTATGAATTCCTCTCCAAAAACCATGGCCTTGCCTTCAGCAATTCCAGCACATAGTTTTATATCCTGAGCAGAAAACCTGAAATTCAATGGTACTGCCCAGGCCCCGGTCCTTAGAATTCCAAAATAGGAAGGTAGCCACTCAATACAGTTCATCATGAGGTGAATAACCTTGTCACCCTTTCGAATCCCCCTGGCTATTAGTCCATTGGCAAATCGGTTGGCCTGCTCATCAAATTCTCTCCATGTTATTTCTACCCTCCTGTCTTTTGCGGGCTCTCGTTCAATAAGGGCAACCTCATTTCCGTACATTCTTGCATTCCGTGCTAAAATATCCCCTATAAGCATCTTTTATCCTCCTAAATTAATTTTTTTCTTTTTTTCTTGACAAAAATATCTTATATTAATATGTAATATTCGAAATTACAATTGTAGCTATAAAATAGCTATAACACAATAATATATCAAAAAGTCAAGGCTATCTTTATGAGAAAAATCTCTACATGGCCAAAAAAATACCTTCCGGATGATCCTTATAACATAAACAATCCTTTCCAAAATAATTATTTAAAAAATAAAAATATCTATAAAAGCACAACCATTAATCAAATATGGCTAAAAGGGGTAAGATGTTATCCTTTACGGTTACCATTTTAGGCAGGGTATTATTATAATTAATAATTTAAAAGAGGAGGAATTATTATGCGAAAGGTATTTATTGTAGCACTCATTGCAGGGTTTGTTTGTTTTGGCCTGGGCACCTTTGCATGGGCAAAACCAATAAAGGTAGGGGCGATAATCAACCTGACAGGGCCAGCATCTACCTGGGGTCAATTCCATGCCAAAGGCCATAAAGACTACTTCAGGTATGTAAATGAGGTAAAGGGAGG
>CAZSWT010000032.1:0-35613 GCA_964611035.1 uncultured Desulfobacteraceae bacterium | reverse complement strand
GTGGTGTATTGCGAAAGTGAAATCTGCCATGCCTCCTGAAAAATCAGGTCCAGTGGCGGCATGGGCTCCGGGGCGTGAATTTTATCTAAATACCAGAATTGCTTGCTCTCCCATTCTCCCCTTTCCTTGGAAAACAGATAGTGGGATGGGTACATCTCTTCCCAGCCTTCAAGCTCCGATGGAACTTGAAACTCATGAGGATCCGGAAATCTTGCTGCTTTTTCCTCTGCCATTTTTATTCCCCCCTTTTTAAATTGTTAAATACGTTGTTGAAAAACGCGTAGTGTCAGTAGTCTGTTGCAAATTGCAACAAGCATACTGGAAATTTATGTATTCATCCCATTAGATACCTCCGCTATTTATGGCGGGGATACTATAGATGAAACATTCATTTTATAGTAAGGGTAGGTTAAAAAAGTCACGTCCTCCCAACCGAGATCATCAATTGCGCAAAGGTACAAATACAACTAACTATTGAAAAAGGCCCATAAATAATTTTTAGCATTTCTCTTTATAATACATCTGTCAATCTCTTTTTTTTTATGGTAACTATAAATTTTAATTATGAATAGATATGATCCATAAAATTTTTTCAGGATATGATAAATTTTAACCAGCTCAGGAACTTTTATCAGGTTGCAAAAAATCTCAATTTTACCGTAGCTGCCAATAAGCTTTACATAACGCAACCGGCTGTGAGCGTTCAGATAAAGCTATTTGAAGATTACTGTAAATTGAAACTTTTCAAAAGGAAGGGCCGAAAAATCTATCTAACAGACGAAGGGGAAACCCTTTACAATTATGCCCGGAAAATCTTTGAGTATGAAAGGGAAATTGAAAGCGCAATCGAGGATATGAGGGAGTTAAAGAGGGGTATCCTGCGGCTTGGTACAACCAAAACCTATGCGCGCTATTTTATGCCTTCCCTCATATCCACTTTTCATGATGCCTATCCCCACATTAAAATAAATCTTGATGAAGGCAGCTCTCTCGATATGGCAAACAGTCTGCTTGATTTTGGAAACGAACTCGTAATCATTGTCAAGCTAGAGGAAAACCCTGATATCTGCTTTATCCCCTTCAGCCAGGAAGAAATGCTTGTTATGCTATCCCCTAATCATAAACTTGCAGGTAAGAAGGCACTATCAATCAGAGATCTTGCCAGAGAGCCGATAATCATGAAAGAAAAAGGATCAGGCACAAGAAAACTGGTGAGCGAATTATTCGCCCAAAAAGATCTCACCCCGAATATCTTAATGGAAACAAGCAATACAGAATTTATTAAGCAGCTTGTCCAGAGGGGGGATGGTATTTCATTTTTAGTAAAAGCAGCAGTGGCAATAGAACTTAGAGAAAAAAAACTTGCCACCGTTTCCATGGAAGACCAGAAGATCTTTCTCAAGGTGAGTATTGCCTATCTCAAAGATCAGCATCTTTCACCTTCTGCTCAGGCCTTCCTGAATATACTTCTAAAAATAGCACCAAGGGAAAAGGCTGCCAGGGGAATTGGGAGTCTTATGAATAAGATAATGTCCCAGAAAAAGGGACTAAATTTGCCATTAGAAAAAAGTTTGCGGTAAGATCAGCCTTTTCATATGTAATCCGAGCTAAAAAGCTGTAGACACTGTTAGGAGACCCTATTTTATAGACCTATATTTTCCGTTCTATTCTTGAAAAGAAGATATATCATTTTCAATCATGCTTAAATTCAAACGCTTGAGTACTTTGGAGGTAGGTATACCTTTTTTCGTGTAGCCAAACACCTTGTAATATTCATCAAGAAGGTTATCTAACTCTTTAATAACCTGGTTAGTAGCAGGCCCCGCATTCTTTAACGGCTCATGAAGCATCCTTTCTGGCAATGTGTCATCTTTCCTGCTGAATCCTTCCCTGACATTAAAGCAACGCTCCAGACATATTATCCTTTCTCCTATTTCCAACAAATTCGCCACGCTGCTAAATTCCCTAATCCCTGTTGCGGTCAATAGGTATTCAGAGATCATTTGCATATCTAAGCCGGAATTCCCGAAAGTACAAGATATTATAGAATCATCTACTGCTTGTTCCTTCTGTACCCGGGCAATTGACTCACCCTTCCCTTCCTCTGTTAACGGGTCAACCTTTCCGGTTAGTTCATCCCTTGGTCTTCCATACATATGGCTTCCGCCGATATTTGAGGTGGCCATGCTCAATGCATATCCTTTGATCCCTCTGGGCTCATAACCCGGAAGCTCTAGGCCTTTGATGTGCATCGCATAAGAGCCAGCCTCTCCACCCATATGCTCAGCTGCTCTCTTTACCCCTTCCCCCAATAAATATCCGATTCCCTCCCTCTTTCCTATCTTTTCAATTAAAGAAAAGATGGCCTCTTTATTACCCCAACTTAAATCAAGTCCATCTGCCTCAGAGGTTGAAATGATCCTTTTTTCAAATAATTCGCAGGCAAAGGCTATACTAACTCCAGCGCTTATGGTGTCTATACCATAATAATCGCAGAGGGCGTTGGCATCGATAATAAATGACCTGTCTGTAATACCCAGTAAAGGGCCAAATGCATAGATCGTCTCGTATTCCGGTCCGTCGATTTGAGTTCCAAGGAGAGGTCCTGTGGCAACTTCGCGCATTCCTCCACACCTGGTCATACATCCATAACAGCCGGTTTTTTTAATTTTTAATTTATAAAACTCACCTCCAGTCAACTCTTCTATTCCATGAATACTTCCCTCCCGAAAATTCCTAACAGGTAAAATTCCAGCCTTGTTTAAACCAGTAGTAATGTATGGGGTTCCAATGGTGTTCATTTTTTTTCTTCGGGGATGATTTTTCAGAATACGAATTTGCTGCTTAACCAGTTCCTTAAATTTGGTCTCACCAGAGGGTATAGGTTTCCGAACTGGCACATTAATTGCGATAGCTTTTAGGTTTTTTGACCCCATTACTGCTCCCATACCTCCACGAGAGGCAGTGCGCTCGCCAGACGTTATAACCGCATATCGGACCAGTTTTTCTCCTGCCAGTCCAATACAGGCAGACTCAGTTTTAGGACCATGTTTCTTCTTAAGTTCGAGTTGAACATTCCGGGAATCTAAACCTAAAATCTCATCTGCTCCTAAAAACTGAACACCTCTCTCATATATATACAGATAAGAAGGTTTTTCCGCTCTTCCTTCAATTATTATCAGGTCATAGCCAGAAAATTTCATCCATACCCCGAAATTCCCCCCGGTAAAAGAGCGCATAATTGTGCCCGTTAAGGGGCTCTTGGACATCACCACCCATTTGGAAAAACCTTGTGCTTCAGTTCCTCCCAAAACTCCGATTAATAAAAGTAACTTGTTTTCCCCGCTAAAAGGATCAATTCCTGCTCTGAGTTCATCATAGAGGTATTTGGCGCCCAATCCTCTTGCTGAAATAAAATTCTGATAATATTTTAGTGGAATTTTTTCAGCCTTTGCTGTCTTATTACTCAGATCTATCCTAAGAAGGTTTCCCGCATACGTCGACATTGTTTTATTGTCCCATGATTGGATCAATGCTAAAATATTCTAAGCAAGAGAGGCTCTGAACTGGCCGTAATTTCATAGGACTCAAGACGTGTTGTTCCCTGGAAGAGTTCATTGAAATGGCCTAAAAGCTTTTCATAGTCCCCACTATTTTCATAGGCCTCGGCATCAGCCCGGCTGTCCCATGCTGTAATGGAGATTCCCTGGTCGCCTTCATCAACTCTTTCCAGAAGATGGGCAAAACGGTTTCCGCTATGATTTTTATGCGCAGGTATAACCACCTTGATATAGAGCTGACGAAGCTCATCCATCTTTCCTTGCTTCACTTTAAAAAACGTTAGACGCAAAAACATATCTTTCCCCTTTCATAAATTCTTTAAATGCATGACTATGAAAAACGATCCCCCTTGAGAATCTTTCAATAAAAGATCTCAAATTTAATCCCTTTTATCTGGTTTTTGAAAAACTTGTCGCCATCTCACCTACGAATTGTAGTATAGGAAAATCAAGTTATTTCTCAAGTTTTACAACAAAGTCTCCTATTTCCGCCCCAATATTTATAGCCAACGGCTCGCATTTTACCTTCAACATGTAGATCGCAGCCTTATCAACTAACTCGCCAGCCAAGGCCTCATAATTCCCAGTGCCCTTAGCAATAACAAGATCACTCTGTCTAAAGGCATCATTAAAGGTTGACATACTCTCGCCCGGTACAAATACCCCCTTCACGGTCAATATTTTATCAGCCAACTTATCCAGGGCAAAGAAGGAAGCATCCTTTATTGTGGTATCCTCAAAAAAGGGCGCTTCCTTCACAATGAGGGTTACCTTTAAGCCCATCTCCTTAAGGCTGGCTATTACAAGGGAATCAAATCCTATCTCCCCAGCATTATCGGCAATATATAGAACATTAGCAGCACCTTTGGCCGCCTTATAGACATCGCCTATCACGACAGGCAGTGGACCTCTGCCCATCATGATATCTTCCACCTCGGCAAAACTAAAAGCGCAGGAAGGTGCACCAATAGGAGCAACATTGCCCGCCGATGCGAGGCAGCATGCCCTCTCAAACCGTTTATCAGGCGTTTCTCCTCTCTTTATAAAGTCTCTAGCCGCTGGCAATAATCCATCCACAAGTCTGTTGCTCTCGTTCTTAATCTCTTGATAGTATTGAGCGGAGGCAAATATGAACTCACAGATGGACTCAGTGGTCTTATTACATAACAAACCCACATTAGATTCCGAGCAAAATTCCCTGGAAAGCACACCCAATATATCTTTAATTAAGTGAAAACGTTCCTTCTCACCAGCTAAGACTCCCGCCCTCTGATATACCCATTTCAATATGCACGCAGCACAATCTACATCGGGCTTCAAACTACAAATAACCCCCCTTCTAGACTTCAGCCTCTGGTGTTATTATCAATAAAATCTTGTTCCTCATGCCCCTTTATTAATCCAGGATGTAGATTGCCCCATTGGTTGCATCCACTCTTATCCGCTGCCCAGTTTTAATCTTTTCGCAGGCAACAAAGCTGTTTATTATAGTGGGTAATCCATATTCCCTACCGATGATAGCTGTGTGGGAAAGGGTTCCTCCTCTATCCCCGATAACCGCTGCAGCTATCCCAAAGGCAGGGGTCCAGGCTGGATTGGTGCCAGGGCAAACCAGAATCTCACCCGGCTTAAAATCGCCAAGGTCCTCATAGTTTATTATTACTCGTGCAATCCCCTCAGCCTCACCCGGGCAGCCACAAATACCCATGATATCAGCCTTAAGCTCCGGTCTCGGTGCAGGCATATCACCAATGATGATTTTGATCGCAATGGGGTCCAGTGCCGGGAGCATATCCTCACCTACTGCCTCTTCAAAGCCACCGGGACGGTCGGTATAAACAGGAGGCCTCCATTCGCCTTCCTTTTCAAACCTGCTTACCCATCCCTCCCAGGCAGCACGACGTCTCCTTGTTACCCACCGGAAATCATTCAGGTGCGGCAAAAGTATGTTGCTTTCAATTTCCCATGGATTCATCATAAAAACATCGTCAGGCCGGTCTATGGCTCCTCCTTCAGCAAGCTTCTTCCCAATCGCCAGGTAGCCTCTACGCATTATTGCCTGGATAGTCATTTCACAAAAGAGGTCGTGCTCTTCACTGTACACGGTGGCATATTGCCCCAGTTTTATCAAGGAACTGAACCACTCCTTATCCTGGGGTGGAACCTTATCAAGCATTTCTTTGACCGCCTTCTCCCTCTTTACTGTGAGTTCCCTTCTTTTCACATCAAGGATGTATTCCTTATCAGCCACTGTACCGCCTAATATGAGGTCTTTTGCTGTCTTTATCGGGATGCTTGGCTTCTCCAGCCAGTAGGGGTCAACAAGGTCATTCATACGGACCATCCTCCATCCGTGAACCTGGAGGAAATCCATGAATGACTTTAGCCACTCCTTCCCATTGGCTTCTTGCTCCAGCTTGGGGATTATAGCCTCAGCCTCATTCTCCTTGAATATATCACCGAGCCCCATCTCAACAGCCCGCTTGCTTAATAGCCATAACTCTTTGTCTACTTTATATATCTGGTTATCAAACCCCCTCATCATGTCCTGGAACTCAGCCGACTGGTCATTTATACCAAAACGTTTCTTGCACTCCTCCTCAAGGAGTATCCAGGCGGAATAGGAGGTCTGCATCCCAAAGAAGTGAATCTCCCACATCTTCCTAAAGGCTTCATCAAGTTCCCAATTATGATGCAGGAAATCAAGAACTGTCGCCTTGCTGGAATCAAATTCCTTAAGATGCTCATAGATATCTGTTAGCTGTTTCTTGTTACTTTCCCATATACCGCTAAAGTCCTCGATATACGGACGCATCGCTTCCTTGAATTTAACCTCCCTTTGTTTTTTCTCCTCCTCATCTCTCACCACAAGGAATGAAGTATAAAGTCCGCCATCCTTAAACCTCCACTCCCAGCCATAGCAAGTAGGCAAGTTCAGTGCTATATTCACCCATTTAGTGCCAATGCCGCAATGCCTGACCCAAAGATAGCCATATAGAGGCGTAACCGGTGGTGAAGAATGTGTTCCATCAAGAAAAAATGAGTGGAACATAGGCAAATCAACCTCCGGGATAAGATCATACCCTGGGGCCATATCCCATATGGCATTCTCCCCTTTCGGCCTTTCCGCTTCCCATTTCTTCCACCTCTCCTCAGGTGCTAAATCGCCATATGTGCTTGGTTTTCCATATTCAGCCATTTTTTCCTCCATCTCTTAAGGTTATTTTGTGCCAGCCTATTCTTGCCTATTCCCTTCTAACTCATAATAATCACCCCCCTTCAATCTTTTAAAACCTAAATTTTATCTCTTTAATCTTATCTTTTGCTTTGGATAGATCCATCTGTTTAAAACTACTTACTAACCTATCAGCAAGTTGATCACTCGCTGACTCTTGCTTCTTAACTACCACCTTTGCTGGACGGGTTTGGAGTAGAAATATATTTTGTTGAGAAGGAAAATCAGGGTCAATAGCCCATTCCATGTCCTGCGGTTTGCCCAGGCGTTCCTCAAGGATTTTTGCCAATCGCGCAATCTCTTTAATTTCTTCATCGGCTATGCAAGGAATTGACTGCATCTCTACAGGGACATCCGCCCACTTAGCTCCCCCTTTCCTGTTCACCACGTGCCTTAACTTCTTGCCAACTGCCCTTTCCACTATTTCAAGGTTCTGTTTATTAACTACGAACCTGTCCACGGATTCAACACCACTAACTACCCCTTCTCCTAACCCCCAGTTACCTTCAATGACTATCTTTGAGGAGTCACCGTTAACAGGGTCTATTGTGAAGCCAATGCCGGCGGCTCGAGCATTTATCATCTTAGGGATAGCGACACCGAGCATATCGAAATCAACCGGTATTCCTTTATTTGCCCGGAAGGCAATAGCTCGGGCACTAAATGCACTCGCCCACACCTTTTTCACCTTGTCCAACACCTCTTTCTTGCCTTTAACATTTAAATAGGTTTCAAACATGCCTGGCCTGCTTTCAGTCCCAGCCGATCTAACTGAAACAGGGACATCAGAAATTCCTACACTTTTAGATAACTCTTCATAGTAAGAAACTATCATTCTCTCAAGTCTTTTTGGCATAGGTTTACCTTCTATCATGCAGCATATTTTCCGGCTTATCTCATCACATTGCGCAATCCCTAAACCTTTAAGTTCGCCAAGACCCATCACATAATGTGATATTTCATCAGCTGTCTTGGTCTCCTCGATGAACTGTTTATACATATCAATGCTGATGGCAAATCCTGGTGGGACAGGGAATCCCATTCGAACCATCTCCCCCAGGTTGGCGCACTTTTTACCCACAATATTGTTGTGTTCTTGCCCTATCTCCTCAAACCACAGTATCAATTTGCTGGGCCCCATTAGGATTACCCCCTACTTAGCGTACAAATGTTTGCCATTCCCCTACTTTTTGGAGTTTTAGATCCCTTATCAATTCTACTATTAACCTGGCCGAATAACAGGACACTTTGCCTCCTCAGATCAAACATCTCCTAATGCATGTATCTGCCGCCATCAACCACTAAGGCCTGTCCGGTGATGAAATCAGCCTCATCACTGGCAAAGAATATAGCTGCCCCAACCAAATCCTCTGGCTGTTCAAGACGCCTTAGAGGAGTTTTGCTAATATCATACTTTGAAATATTATTTACTATCGATCTACTGGCTGGTGTATCAGTAAAACCAGGGCAAATAGTATTAACACAAATGTTATATTGCCCAAGCTCAGCAGCCAGACATCTTGTGAAGCCTAAAGCACCGCCTTTGGAGGCCACATAGTGAATCATCCCTTTTGAGCCAGTAAATGCTGTTTCAGACGATATATCTAGTATCTTGCCCTTATTTTGCTTTATCATCTGAGGAATTACCGCCCTACAGCAAAGGAAAATCCCCTTCAAATTAACAGCCATCAGCCTATCCCACTCATCTATAGGAGTTTCCAGGATTCCCTTTCTTGTTATACCGCGGTACATAGCTGCATTATTAAGTAAGATATCAATCCTGCTGAATTTCTCTATCGTCTTTTCAGCCATGAGTTTAGTGCTTTCTTCGCTGGTAACATCAACCTCTAAAGGCAGTCCGCCTTTATTTTCTATCTCATTAGCAGCTTGCTTTGCATCCTCGGTATCAAAGTGGTGGGCAGCCATTACCACTTTAGCCCCTTCTCTGACAAAGCCAAAGCAAAACTCTCTTCCAAGGCCCTTTGCACCGCCGGTTACAATAGCTACTTTCCCATCTAACCTACCCATCTTGGTCACCTCCCTGCCCAGCGAAGTTTAGCCTCAAACCGACAAGGTTTGAAGAGAATAACTCTTTCGGGACAACTGGTTATTTTCTTTGCCATTTGGTTACGTGAATGGGTTTCGGTTGTGATGCTCGAATTGTTTAAAGACAATCGGTCCTCGGCCGCTGGTACGCAACCGTTTGCCGTTTCGAGTTGCGCAACCGATAACCGTTTTACTCAACCTACTTATCAATTTGCATTGAACATTTTAAAAAACCTGACTAATTTGTTAAGAAATTGTCTTATGAAGACATCTAAAAGGCCCTCCCCTCCCATGGCCTGTATGACAGGTTTAGATCCTTGGCAATTGTCTTATAGCAACAATAAGAACTGCCGCGGCCTATCCCGTGGGCTGAGTGAGCTGCAGAAGAGCACAGATAAACATTCTTCACTGGCATCCGGTAACTTGACAATTCAGGGATGGGCCTGAGTCTACCCAATCGATCGGCTGTTGCATCCAGCGCACCCCAGCCTCCTCCTGGCATAGCCGGGTTTCGGTTGACTACATCATCTGGTGTGGCAATCCAGGCCTCGAGACAATTTTCTCTGGTAACATTCGGTGCATATCTCTGCATCTCCTTCAACATCCGGTCTACAACTTTCCTCTTCATCCTCAGCCAATCTCGCTCTGAGAAGTTCTTCCAAGGGCAGGTAAACTCTTCTATGAGGCCAGTCCATCTTCCCTTAGGGGCCCTGGTAGTGTCCCACATGCTATCCGGGGCAACAAGAAGGTATAATTGATTAGCAATTCCCATCTCCCAACGCTCTTTTTTATACCTACCACTTCTATAATATTCAGGATCGGCCTCGCCCATGTATAATCTTGGGACCCAACCCAGCTCTGAGTTAGCAGAATACTCTGGCGGATCATAAAGTGCTATGTTTCCCCAGAATAGCTGTGTCCTTTCATAGGCATTTTCCATGAGCGCCTGCACCTTATCCCAGAGATTTCCGGGTAGATTATCTTTCCCTAAGAGATCAAAGGTCAGATTTATACTCAGGTCGCTAATCACTATATCAGCTTCTACCTCTGTCCCATCCTTAAGCTTGATGCCCTTTGCAGTGCCATCTTCTATAAGAATCTTTTCAACCTCATTGAGAACAAAGAATTCACCCCCCAGGCCCTGGAAAGCCCGGACCAATGCATGGGTTATGCTGTGGGTACCTCCCTGAGCTATGGCAGCTGCTTCCAGGGACAGGGTAAGTCCCAGCACATGAAAAAGCCAGTAAAGACCAGGCTTATCTTCGGGCATGAGACCGTTAGAGGTCTGAAAGCACCTCATAAACATGGTTCTCATCTCAGGGCTCTCAAAGAAGTCATAGGCTATCTCTCCAACTGTCATGTTCCCATACTTAGGGTCAATCCCATCCTTTGGGTCATCGTAGAGCTCTTCAAGGGGATCCTTTTCACCCCATTCTTCAGGCCCTGTATAGCGATATTTCCTGAAGGAATCCACCCACTTGGCTTTAAACTTCCTTATTAGCTCTTCAGCTATCCCAGCATCATTCTTAGAGAATTTGGCAATATCATCTATATTCTTCTGAGCGTTCTCTTCCGAGAACCCAGTCTTTCCAGTGAAAGGGTCTACAACCTTCCACACGGCTTCACCCATCATATATCTCCCGTCAGGGAAAATCCATGCCTCATTATGTTCAGGGAAGGTATATACAAGCCCATATTCCCGCAGGTTAAAATCGGAATAAGATGGGTGAGGGTAGAAGCGGGTGAAATGGGCACATACATTTTGTATGAAACCTGGTAGTGGAAGTTCCTCTCCAGCGGCACCCCCACCAACCTCATGCCATCTCTCAAAAACAGCTGTCCTCAGCCCGGCCCTCTGTAAGTAACAGGCAATTATTGTCCCATGATGCCCCCCCCCGACTACTACTGCATCGTACTTTGCATCCGGCATAAAACCCTCCTTCCTATTGACTTTCAGTTTGTTTCGATTCCGGCCCTTTAGAAAACAGAAAACGCAAGCCCCAGAAAATGATAGTCGGTCTTTTCAACACAATCCAGAGCATACGCCGTATGTCTGGCGGCTCAACAAAGACCCTCACTGTCCAGTGCACTGGCTCAAGTGTTTGCATGGTCATTAATAGCCTTGTTGGCTCATTGCCTTCCTCTGATTCTTCCAAAGTCTCTGGAACTATATCTATTGCCTCTATGTTTGCAGCTTCAGCCTTAAGCAGTGTCTTGCCTAAGCCGGTAGATCTGATGTACATACCTACCTCCTTATCCTATCAATTAAAACAAACCTGCCTCTCTGGCCCTTTTTACATGTTCCGGCTCCTGCCACCACTTCTCAATCCCTAAATCCTCAGCTATCTTCTGGGTAGCGCAGTATCCTGGGCCATAGGTTATCATTCCACCAGAATGGGTGCAGGCCCCAGACATATACAGTTTTTTTATTGGCGTGGAATGTTCAGAGCAGTATTCATTGGGCCTGAAATAGCCCATCTGAAGGGGGAGATAGGCACCTTGTTTAAAACAGCCTTGCTTCATATCCGGGAATTTATTCTCAATATCTAAAGGAGTTCCAATATAGTCCCACGCTATATTTTCTTCTGTCATATTCGGGGCATATTTTCTCAAAGTAGCCTTGCATCGTTCTGCATACTCTCTTCTTACCCTATACCACCCCTCTGGCCCCCCATCTTTAAGGTTATAAGGAGCGCACTCCATAGATATTAAACCTATATGTCCTATCTCGCTGTTTCGGTGGCGATTAACACGAGATGGGTCATGAACCGAAGGAAAGCAACAATTATATCCTCCATCCACCAATTCACCTCTTTTTACCGCCTTGAAATGATTTACTAAATCTTCCTCGCTTTCATACCCAACTAAGTTAATGAGGGCGTTATTTAGGTCAGGTTCTGATTCAGCCACTTTGAAGGCAGGCGGTTGATATAGTGCCATATGGACTGTGAAGAAACTATAGTCGGAATACCTCCAATCCTTTAATCTTGTGTTCAGATCTGTGTCAAGGTATTGCTCACCAATGAGTTCCAAGAATGTCTGATGGGGATTAATGGAGCTGCACACAAATTTCCCTGCCTTGATTATTTTACCATCCTCGAGCTCTACACCCTTTGCCTCACCATCCTCAACTATTATTCGCTTTATCATTTGGCCAGACAGTACCTTGCCACCATTTTCCGAGATAAACTTCCCCAACAGGTGGGCTATATGGTGTGATCCGCCCTGGCAAAGACGGAAATGCCATGCACGGTTTATCAGCAGTGGCACCAGATATCCCACGCCCTCAAGATCGTAATCCATTCCCCACATGGTAGCAAGATACAGGAACAGGGCCCTTACCCTCTCATTTTCAAAGAGATTATCTACTATCTGTTTTGGAGTTAGGCCAGTCATCTCATCCGCTCTTCGGGTAATCTCATTAAGCTCAAGCTTGACCACCTGCTCTAAAGGAGGTACAGGGTTTACATAGCTAGCAGGGGCCAGGAAAAGATCCGTTGCCTCCTGTGACCAGCTTGCGAAATCCCTGAACGATTCAGCATCTCTGGGAGAGATTTTTTTAATCGATTCATATGAGCGTTCGGGATCTTTATATAGAGCAAGATGGGTGCCATCATGAAAGGGCATTAATATTTGAAGATCTGGATAGATCCATCCTAAGTCATACTTTGTATCAAGTTCCAAGTCATTAAACAGCGGTGCATAATCAACCATCATATGGTATATGGCATGACTATCAATAAGAAGCCCAGGAAGTGTAAGGTTCTCTGTGGCCAATCCACCTCCTATCTCAAACCTTCTATCGAGGGCCAAGACTTTTAACCCAGCCTTTGCCAGATAAGCACCAACTGTGAGTCCGTTTGGACCTGCTCCAATAATAATACCATCGTATTCTTCCATACTCATCCCTCCTTATCAAACTAAGCTGTTATTTAGAAATTTTGGTATCGTTGCAGACTTGAAATCAATAATATATAAGTAGGTTCAAAGTGCTGGTAGCGTTATGTTCAGGATCGGGCGAGGAATTTGTCTCGGTTTTTTGCTTTTCTTCTTTTATAAAACTTTATTTTTTTTTATTTGACTTGTCAAAACAATTGTTTTTATATGTCCATAAGGTTTACTTATGTAAGCATTTCAATAAGCTTTACTTATGGGACCAATCTAATGCAGTTCAATCTTAACCAGCTCAGGACCTTTTTCCTTGCTGCACAGGAAAAAAGCTACACAAGGGCCGCAGAAGCCCTCTTCATTACCCAACCAGCGGTCAGCGCTCAAATAAAATGCCTTGAGCAGGGCCTTCAGTTTAAGCTCTTCAGAAAATGCGGCAAAGACCTTGAAACCACTGATGCAGGCAAAGTCTTGTTTAGCTATGCAGAGAGGATATTCGGTATCGTAAAAGAGATGGAGCATGTCATGAAGGGCTATGCAAATCTGACCCATGGTTCCCTCACCATGGGTACTACCCGTAGTTTTGCACGGTATCTCATGCCAGGTCTTCTTTCTCGTTTCCAGGAAGAATTTCCTGGGGTTAAGGTCTACCTGGAAGTAGGAAGCTCCCAAGAAATAGCCAACCGCCTCCTGGAATTCAAATACGACCTCGGCATCATAGCCAGGCTCCCATACTCAAGCAAATTAAGGGCTGTCCCTTATAGCAAGGAAGAATTTTGTCTGGTAATACCACCCCGGCACGGGTTTGCAATGAGGCAAGAGGTATCCCTCAAAGAACTTCAAAATGAGCCAATCATTATACGCGAGAATGGCTCCGGATCCAGGCGTGCCATACTTTCCCTGCTCGATGCTCACGGAGTAAAACCCTCGGTCTTACTGGAGGCAGGAAGCTTCGAGTTCATCAAAGAATACATAAGTAAGGGGCAGGGCATATCTTTCCTGTACAGGCCTGAGTTCCAACAGGAGGTCAAAATGGGCCTTCTGAAATTTATACCCATTAAGGAGGGTCCCATTTTCATACAAAGCGATATAGTCTTTCCCATAGATATGGAGCTCTCACCACCTGCCCAGGCATTTCTCCGATTGATCCAGGTCGAGGTGTGAGACGCCCTGGGGGAAAAGCAAACCACCTGCTTGAAGGGTGACAAAAATAAGTCCTTCGTAACAACTTAGGTCTTTGAAAAGAATGAACTGAGTCGGCCGGTTCTGCCCACTCAGGCCTGTATCTATTACGCTCGGAGGACGTGGCCTCAGATTTGAGGCTTTTGAAATGATCGTCGCTTGGCGCTGTGAGCCATTCTGCCAGATGTTGCGCTGCCCAAACCATCAAATCTGAGGTCACTGCGATGTTCCGTTCTTACTCTATGGCTATTTGTGACAAAGCCTCACAGTCGTTTTTGCGAAACTTCTTTTTCTCTCATGCAGCCCTCATAAATGGCTATCTCCCTTCCAGTATTCGTTAAAAACCATTCATCAATTTTCTCAAACAAAAACCTAATATATGGCAATGGCTCCTTATTGAATCGCTGGTAGTCAATGCGGAATCCAATACCTGAAAATCTGCAAAGTTTATCAGCGTCTTTAGTGATAGCATCGTCAATAGATCTTGCCTTATTAGTCGTATCATGTCCATCTATGATCTCTGCTATCTTTTGACTGAATTGGGGATCATAGTCCACACTATTTAAAATTTCCATGGCAATCGCCGCCCCCTCTACCTCATGTCTTCTTTGGAGCTTTTTGTTTTTTACCACTGGCCCAAAGGCAGTATGTTGCTCCTCTTCTGGGATACATGACCACCCAACATCATGCAAAATGGCTGCAGGTATAACAATTTCCGGAATTCCGGGTTCATCTTCGAGCAATCGAAGGGCATATTGATAAACAATATAGGTATGGATTTCATTCTGCCTCGTCTGTAAAAAGGGTATGGCAAATTCATAAATTTTCTGATAGACATGCCTTATTTTTTTTAGATGGAAATCAGCATCTATCTGGTAATCTTTGACCATAACTTTGTTAAAGACAGAAATAAATGTGCCTAAAATACTATGATTGTTAACTTCTTGTATTTACTTAATGACATTAGCTGCAAGGGTAGCAAAGATTTTTAGAAGTGTAAAATGTATTGGAAAGAAATTTTCCATAGCCAAGACTACTTAAATTAGCCTATGGGTGAAGCTGGTATGTTTGTATCTTTTTTCGCAATATGGGTCGGGAAATCTTGAGCAGCTTAGCAGCCATACTCAGGTTCCAATTTGGGTAATGAAAAAAACAGTGTGAAACATCAGAACTTATAATTTAACGCGCCAGTTATAGCATCGCCTTTTATAATTAAATCTGTCAATCTCTTTTTATTATGGTATTTATAAGTTTTATTTATAGATAAATATTATCCATAATTTATTTAAGAATTTGGTCATCCATAGGAGTTGGACTCCCATGATAAACTTTAACCAGCTCAGGAACTTTTATCAGGTTCCTAAATATCTTAATTATACCATTGCAGCCAGAAAACTCTATATCACCCATCCGGCTGTTACTGCACAGGTGAAATATTTTGAAAAACATTGTAACCTAAAATTCTTCAAGAAAAAGGGCCGAAAAATATATCTGACAGACGAAGGAAAGGCACTGTATGATGACGCCCACAGTATCTTTGAGTACGAAAAGAAGATAGAGAATGCCATAGAAGAAATGAGGCAACTAACTTAATTTCAGAAACGGGCTTGCAATCATTGTCAAAATTGAGGAAAACCCTAATATTTGCTTCATCCCATTTAGCCAGGAAGAAATGCTGGTTATACTATCCATTGATCATCAGCTTGAGTGCAAGAAGGCACTATCAATCAAAGATCTTGTCAGAGAGCCGATAATTATGAGGGAGAAAGGATCAGGCACAATAAAACTAGGAGCAAGGGCTAAGCCCGTTCATGGTATTGGTGCCTTTATGACGGAAATGACTGCCCATTCTAAATGAAAACATCCTGCTCATTTCTTCAAGAAATATACCGAGCAAGAAAACATCGAAAAATTTAGCGGCTTGAGGATACATGATTATTGAAAACTGGTGAAGGATGAAAGAGGGGGGCTGCAACTTTCATTTTAGGACACACCCCGTTTGTTTTTTATTGACATTATCAAAATTGTGGTTTAGATGTCAAAAAAAGATTTTGAAACTTAATCTCACGATACGAAGCTTCCTCAAAAAGAGGTTTCTTCATGATTGATGATTTGAGAGCTTTCCTAGATGCCCTAAAAGACAGGGGCAAACTCCGTGTGGTCAATCATGCCGATTGGGATCTGGAAATCGGCACGATTAATGAGCTAATGTCTGAAAGACAGGGACCGGCTCTATTATTTGACAAAATAAAGGGGTATCCCCAAGGATTTCGGGTAGCCACCAATCTGCTTCACCATAAAGTTGGCCAAAAGTTGGCCTTTGGTTTTCCAGAGGAAATGACAGACCTGGAATGCATAGCTGATTGGAAGGATAAGTGGAACAAATTTCAACCAATCCCGCCAGTGGAAGTAAAAGACGGTCCAATCAAAGAAAATATCTTGAAGGGAGATGACATTGACATTTACAAATTCCCAACTCCCAAATGGCATACTCATGACGGTGGTCGTTATATAGGTACAGGAGTTATTACCATTACTCGAGACCCTGATGAAGGATGGGTCAACTTCGGCACATACCGAGTAATGATCCAAGACAAGACTACCCTCGCCTTCTACGCCTCACCTGGAAAACATGCAACTATCATGCGTGAAAAATACTGGGCTATGGGTAAACCCTGTCCTGTGGCCATGTGCTTTGGCGTTGATCCACTTCTATTTTCACTGTCTACAATTAGTTTACCATGGGGAACATCCGAATACGATATGGCCGGATATATCAAGAACAAGGGTGTTGAAGTAATCATTGACACGGTGACGGGCCTCCCCATTCCAGCCACCGCTGAGATTGTGGTAACTGGATTTAGTCCACCGCCAGAGGAAGATAGTCGACCCGAAGGCCCTTTTGGAGAATGGCAGGGCTATTATGCATCGGGTACACGTGACGAACCTGTTGTTCACATCAACACACTGTACCACAGGAACGATCCTATAATTCATGGGCAACCCCCTGTGAAGCCACCTGTAAACACATGGTTCCCTATCCCGATCCATACCGCGACCTTTTTGTGGAATGAACTTGAAAAGGCGGGAATGATGGATATCAAGGGTGTTTATGTGCATGGGCCTGGAAACCGTATCATTGCAGTGATTTCCCTAAAACAAAGATATTTAGGCCATGCCAAACAGATCGCCACACTTGCGGGCGCCTTTCTGCAGGGAGGGGCCTGCACAGGCAGGTACATTATTACAGTCGACGAAGACATTGACCCATCCAATCTGGATGAAGTGCTCTGGGCCGTATGCACAAGGTGTGATCCAGAAAAATATATCGATATTGTGCCTGGTTTTCTGACAAGTCCCCTCGACCCTATGATTAATCCAGATAAGCGAGCACGCAAAGACTTTACAACGGCAAAGGTCTTCATAAACGCTTGTCGACCATATCACTGGAAAGATCGGTTTCCTCCTGTCAATACAGCGAGCCCTGAATTGCGTGAAAAGATCCTCGACAAATGGTCAAACCTATTTGAAATTGTATAGACATACATGGATCATATACTCTAGGCTTCGAGGAGAACGAATGATGTGAGTAAGGCACCTAAAATAAGCTACCTCGATGAGTATTGAGGAGATATACATTCGAATATTGAATCGCAAAATTCAAAACAATAGGTACTTTTTTTTAAACTTCTATGAGTTTGCTGGTAATAGCGGTACTTTTATATCGCTATGGTTAAATTCTATACACTAAACATTAACTTTTAGAAAAGGAGGATTTATCAATGAAAAACAAATTATTTCTTCTTATTGTAGGGTTATTGTGTATGGCGTTTGTTTTTTCTACCATTCCAGAGCAATGCTATGCCGCTTCTGATGTCATTCATTTTAAATTCGCTCACATTTTCCCTCCTCCAGCCAAGCAATCGAGAATCTGTGAAGCATTCGTCAAAGAACTCGAAGAACGAACAGGAGGCCGCATCAAGACGAGTTACTTAGGGGGAGGTTCTCTGCTCAAACCACCAGGAATGTATCGTGGGATCGAATTAGGTGTTGCGGATATGGGATTTGCTCATGTTGAATACACACCTGGCCGTTTTCCAGTAACTGAGGTTTGCGATATGCCGCTTGGGTATCCCAATGCATGGGTAGCGAACCATGTGGTTAATGACTTCTATAACAAATTCAAACCAAAAGAATGGGACAAGGTAAAAGTGCTCTGGATGCATAGCAGCCCGGTCAATGTGATGATCACTACAAAACCTGTTCACGAACTGGAAGATCTTAAGGGAATGACTATCAGGGCACCCGGCAGAGTAGGAGATACGGTCAAAGCACTGGGCGGATCACCTGTTCCTATGCCGATTATGGAGGTATATGATGGTCTGGCCAAGGGTGTGATTAATGGAGTAAACATACCCTTTGAAACACTTAAGACCTTCCGCTTTGCTGAGGTGGCAAAATACGTTACCTCAAGTTGGGAGGTAGGAAACCTGTATACTTTTTATGTGATTATGAATAAGAACAGCTACAAGAAGCTGCCGCCGGATCTCAAGGAAATATTTGACGTCCTTTGTGGGGAATACAAGGAGAGAATTGCCCTAGTGTGGAATGAGACGGACCTTGACGGCTTAGATTTCGCCAAGAAAAAAGGAGTTGCAATTATTAGCCTACCTCCAGAAGAGCTGGCCCGATGGAAAAGTGTAACCAAACCGGTCATCGAAGGCTATGTCAAGGATATGATCTCCAAAGGGTATTCCGAGCAAGAAATCAGGGGTTGGATCACCTTTCTGCGTGAACGCATTAAACATTGGACTAAGATGCAGATTCGTTATTATATTAAGTCGGCGACAGGGCCGGAGGCGGTACTTCGCTAGTACAGGGGAATGCCATCATGCGCTTACCTGCCAGAAAATGGGTAATGAACGCATAGAAAACCAGACACTGTGGAATTCCTGAAGGCAGGTAAGTGCTTCATTATTATTTCAATAAAACGCCACAGGCTTATGTCCATCCTGGAAAGATTAAAGCATGCCAATAACAGGTTAAGTTTTTTGGTGGAGTGGATCGGACTTACCGGAATCCTCCTTATGGTGTTCATTACCTGTATTGATGTAATCGGGGCCAAGGTTTTTCTTTTGCCTGTTCCCGGCTCCATTGATATTATTATGATTTCCCAACTCGTTGCAATCTCCTTTGCTATTGCTGGCAGTCTTATTTTAGGCAGACACGTTGAGGTGGAATTTTTTGTTCCCATCCTTCCTAAACCTTTGCAGGACATTATCAATTGCGTTATTCAATTTCTCGGCCTGTTTCTTTTTATCATGATTTGTTGGCGCCTGTTTGAACATGCTCACTCCCTGTATAGCGGAAATGAAGTGAGTCCAACTTTGCGCATTCCAATGTATCCCTTTGCATATGGCGCGGGCTTTGCGTGCATCCCAGTTTGTTTGTTCTATTTGCACGGTTTTATCACTTCAATAATGAAAATCGTAAAAAAATGACTCCTGTAACAGCCGGTATTGCTGGCATCCTGCTGCTTCTCCTCCTCTTTCTTATGAAAATGCCCGTGGCATTTGCCATGACTTTTATAGGCCTTGTTGGTTTTGCCTATATAGGTGGTCCAAATCCTGCCCTGGGGCTGCTGGCACAGGACATTTTTGAGACCTTTTCTTCCTATCCTCTTTCGGTAATCCCTATGTTTATTCTCATGGGTTCATTTGCCTTTGCTTCAGGTATCAGTCGTAGATTATACGATGCAACCTATACATGGGTGGGGCAATTCCGCGGTGGGTTAACCATCGCGACTGTTCTCGCCTGCTCGGGTTTCGCTGCGATAAGTGGATCCACTGCAGCCACAGCAGCAACAATGGGTAAAATTGCATTGCCTGAGATGGAAAAGTACGGCTACAATCGAATGTTAGCCACAGGAACAGTTGCAGCAGCCGGCACACTGGGTATTCTTATACCACCCAGTACCGTTTTGATCGTCTATGGAATACTGACTCAAGAATCCATAGGCAAGCTCTTCATTGCCGGTGTGCTGCCAGGCCTTATCCTGAGTCTTCTATTTGTCTTAGTTGTGGCTATTCTCTGTCACCGAAATCCCGAACTTGGGCCCCCAGGAACCCCTACAAGTTGGAGGGCAAAGGCAAAGGCCTTTGGGGGGATGACAGAAGCGCTCGTTCTTTTCGTCCTGACTATCGGGGGATTATTCCTGGGATGGTTTAGCCCGACCCAGGCCGGTGCCATTGGATCAGGGGGGGTACTATTAATCGGCCTGATTCGAAGGCAGCTAAACTGGAAGGCCTTTTTTCAATCTGGTAAAGACGGATTACGCACCTCCTGCATGGTTTTGATGATCATCACCGGCGCAACGGTCTTCGGTCATTTTATGGCTGTGACAACCCTCCCCTTTGTGCTGGCTGACTGGGTAAGTAGTCTCCCGATACCGAAGACAGCTATTATGGCAGTGATTATTTTTATCTACTTTATTGGCGGGTTTTTTATGGATTCTATGGCCCTCATAGTGGTGACTATTCCGATTTTTTTCCCTGTGGTCATGAACCTCGGATTTGATCCTATCTGGTTCGGGGTTATTATTGTTCTGGTGGCAGAGATGGGTGTAATCACCCCACCAGTAGGTGTTAATGTCTTTGTGATCAAAGGAATTGCTCCAGATATACCTCTTGAGGTGATATTTAAAGGGATTCTACCCTTTCTTGCAGCACTGATACTTTTTACTATAGCACTTGTTTTTTTCCCACAGATTGCTACTTACCTGCCTTCCTTAATCAGCTACTAAAACAGGAAACCTGGGTTGAAAAAAGACAGGGAAAAAAGGGATGTGGGCAGTAATGTCAGATTTTTATTCGAAAATCTGGAAACCTGGTGCTCATAAATGAATACGACAATTGTCTTAGTAGGAACCCTGGATACAAAACGAGAGGAAATAGTGTTCCTGAGGTCTCTTATTCGTGCAAGGGGACATGAGGTTATCATTGCAGATACAGGTGTTTTAGGCATACCCGGTCTCCACACAGATATATCCCGCCATGAGATTGCAATTGCTGGTGGAGAAAATATTGATACCCTTCAACAAAGGGGTGAAGAGGCCTTCGCCCAAAAGATAATGGCTGCTGGTCTGAAAAAAATTATCCTTTCCCTATTAGAATCAAGGAAAATTCACGGTCTTCTCGCAATTGGCGGTGGTCAGGGCTCTATCATAGTTGCCCCTACCCTTAAATCTCTACCGTTTGGGTTTCCCAAACTGCTTGTATCAACAAAAGTAACACAGGCAGGGGCTCGTCCCTATGTTGGTTCTAAAGATGTTCTTATATTGCCGCCTGTTGCGGATCTAGCGGGCATTAACTCTCTTACCAGCAGCGTATTAACAAATGCAGCAGGTGCAATATCTGGTATGGTGGAAATAGAAAAGCCGGAATTCAAGAATAAGCCTATCGTCATAATAAGCATGAACGGTACTGTTACTGACTGTGGACTTGCTGTCAAGGCTCTATTAGAGAAAAATGGATATGAAGTTTTAGTGTTTCATACTATAGGCACTGGTGGGGAGGCACTGGAGGAATATGTGAAATCCAATAAAGTGCATACGGTAATCGAACTTGGAGTGAATGAAATTACTAACGATTTCATGGGTGGTCTCGCTTCCTCCGGCCCTGATCGCCTCACCGCAGCTGGAAATCGAGGAGCTCCCCAGGTAGTGGCACCGGGAAGTGCTGATTTTATTAATTTCCTTGGCCCTGAAACGGTTCCACAAAAGTATAAAAAAAGGAAAATATATAGCCATAACCCCCAGGCCACCTTGATTCGAACCAACCTTCGAGATAATAGGCTGCTTGGAAAAGCAATAGCAGATAAATTAAACCGATCACGGGGTCCTGTCGTTGTTCTCTGGCCCAGAAAGGGGTTATCTACGCTGGATAGAAAGGGGAAACCATTTTGGGATCCAGCGACTGATATGGTTCTCCTTGACACCCTTAAAAAACACCTCCACCCACACATTCCCGTGTTAGATCTCGATTTGTATATCAATGATACAGAGTTCGCTCAACAAATATTCACGGCATTCGAGGGAATCCAAAAAGAGGAAAGGAGGTGAGCCATATGCCTGCATTTCTCATTTTCTCGAGGTCTTACGTGGTTTGTACAAATACGTTATTATTGCTCAACCTCACATCGTCAAGGCCCCATAACTATGGTGAAAGAATTACTTGATAAGGCTTTACTACTCCTGGACAACCCACGCATCTCCTTTTCTCAGTAATGCATACCCTTTTGCACCTTTTGACAAAAATAATGTCCACTGAATTCACTCTTTTTTCTTGACACAAATGCACAAATGTTTTAAATAGAAAACCATTGTTCTCTATATAGAATATTATTATCTGTTTTTGAATAAAAATAATGAAAGCTGAATTCAAAAAAGTTCCTGCAATCGAAAAATGTTTCAGCATACTGGGGCTTTTGGCCGAGGCAAAGGATCCTTTGGGGATCAGCGACATAGCCAAAGCCCTTACCTATAACAGAAGTACCGTTTTTAATATTGCCTACACCCTCACAGATCTGGGAATCCTTGAAAAAAGGGGACAAAATAAATTTCATTTTGGCACCCAACTGTATGTATTGAGCAGATCTGCCATTAGACGCTCCGAATTGATCAATACAATCCATCCTTATCTGGAAGAGATCAACCATAAAACCAGAATGATGGTCTTCTTGGGAATCCGATCAGGCCAAAGAGCTATAATTTTGGACAAGGTTGATTCAACATTTGACATACGGGTAATGTCCAAGGTGGGAATGCGAATCCCACTTCTTGCAGGAGCTGGGGGAAAAGCTCTTTTATCGCTGCTGCCCAATGCTGAAATTGATAAGATTTTATCACAGAACAAACTAAAAAAATTCACTCCATTTTCATGTACGAACCAACGAAAGTACAAAGCAATAATTCAAAAAACCCGTGAGGAAGGTATCGCCTTTGATATGGAAGAGTATATTGAAGGCATACGTGCCCTTGCCGTTCCTTTAAACATTAACAGAGGGAATTCCCCCGCTGCTATCTGGGCAGTAGGCTTGGGAATACAAGTCAAGGATGAGGTTATTCCTCAATATTCTGAGTACTTAAAAAAGATCGCCACAGAAATTGAGATCCGGCTCTCGGCAGAATAAGGAAATACCTCGCTGAGGCCTGTTTTGGCTTTAAAATAGGTGGCATATAAAGGAATGAGGGGAAAAGCAGATTCTTATCGCTATCATTTTATCACTTTAATTGGTTAGTGGAATTGAGGGCAAGGTATGGTGAAGTTCTTAGAAGGATGTACACCCTATAAAAAAGAGGATGCTGAAAAGTATAACTCGTGCCGATGGTGGTCAGGACTTACATTTGGAGATATCCTTGACAGGGCCGCAGATATTAACCCTGAAAAAGAGGCCTTTGTCGATCGGAAGACGCGTCTTACCTATGGGGAGGCTCGTGAAAAGACAAATAAGCTGGCCATAGGACTGATAGATTTGGGCATCCAGCCCTTGGACAGGGTCCTGGTTCAGCTTCCAAACTGGAACGAATTCGTTTTTGCCTATTTTGCCCTTCAAAAAATTGGAGCTATCCCGGTATTGTTGATTGACCGATATCGCCAGTTAGAAATAGACAACCTGATTAGCCTTACGGGGGCCACATCCTGGATTGTTGCCTCCAGATACAAAAAAATAGATTACATTCCCATTATCAATGATATCCTGAAGGAGAATCCGGAGTTTAAGAATATTATTACTGTCCGTGGAGACAGGGATCATAAGCCCTTTTCAAGTCTCGAAAGACTGATTGAGGAGGCTGAAATGACCGAGGACAATCTCGCTCGTCTTACCAGCAGAGCACCAGATCCCATGCAGGTGGCCCATATGGGGCCAACCGGCGGGACCACCGGAGCGCCTAAGATTGTCCCCCGCACGCATAACAGTCTCATCACGGGTATCGAATATTGCTCCAAATCGTGGGAGCAAAACAACCAGGACGTTAACCTGATCGCAGGTCCGATAGGTCATGACTTAACGTTCACCAAGGGCTTCATCGGAAGTATTATCATGCTTGGAAAGATTATATTCCTGGATTCCACAGCCGATAAAGAGATCTGTGAGACCATTGAAAAGGAGAAAGTGACTTCCATTATCTGGGTCCCCACGCTGGCACAAAGGATGCTCCAATACAAGGATCTTGATAAGCATGATTTGAGTTCCTTAAAAAAGATGCACAGCGCGGGAGGAACAAGCCACCCTGATCTCGTCAAAGATGTCACGAAAAAATTGAAAATGAAATTTTACAATGGATATGGCGCAACAGAAGGAATGACGACCATCACACGCACCACTGATGATTTAGAGACAATCTGTACTACCGTGGGGAGTCCCACATGCCCTTATGATACATATAAGGTCATTGATAAAGAGGGGAATGAACTCCCCCCCAACACGCAAGGTGAATTGGTCCTTAAAGGCCCCGGTGTATTTACAGGCTATTATAATAATCCGGAGGAGAATAAAGAGGCATTCACAAAGGACGGGTTCTTCAGGACCGGAGACGTGGCCACAATCGATGAAAAAGGCTATATCACGCTCACCGGCCGTATCAAGGAAATGATTAACCGAGGCGGTGAGAGTATCAGTGCCACGGAAATCGAGAGACTCATCAACCGTCACCCGGATGTCGCAGCAGTGGCTGTTATCCCTATGCCTGATCCGGTCATGGGCGAAAGGGTTTGTGCCTATATCCAGCCCAAAGTCGGGACGCAACTGTCCTCGAACGAAATCATTTCCTTTTTGAAAGAGCAGAAAGCCTCTGTGCTTCAGCTCCCTGAGCGGATTGAATTTATCGATACCATGCCATATACTGGCGCAGAAAAATTGGATAAGAAATCCCTGCGGGAAGACATTGAGAAAAAGCTTCAGGCGGCTGGATAAGCCAAGGAGGGGAAAAGGATAAAACAAAATGGAAAGGAGTTGAACAATGGAAGAAGTAAAGAAAATTCGAACTGTCTGCCGAAGCTGCCATGGGGAGTGTGGCGTGATCGCTCACGTGAAAGACGGCAAGGTGGTCAAGGTGGAGGGGGATCCCGATTCTCCCATCAGTCACGGTACCATGTGTGCTAAAGGTCTGGCCATCACCCAATTGGCCTACCATCCGGACAGGATTCTCCACCCGATGAAGAAGGTTGGTGAGAAACTTAGTGGGGAATGGGAACGAATCACATGGGACGAGGCGCTCGATACAATCGCAACGAAGTTCCAGGCTGTAATCGACAAATACGGGCCGGAATACATTGTTGTAGGACAAGGCACGGGACGGGACTATGAGAGTCACCTCTACCGCTTTGCAAATCAGCTGGGCACCCCAAATGTCCTGACGGCCGGCCATTTTTGTTATGTCTCAAGGGTCTCGTCCAGTCTCATTACATGCGGCAATCTACCTGTTGTCGACTATTATATCAATGAGCCGAAATGCATCGTTATATGGGGTACCAACCCCATGTGGACCAATCCCGATGAATATACAGGTGAAAATTTCATGAGGGCCTTAAAGAATGGGGCCAAGCTTATCAACGTCGATCCTCGAAAATCCTTTTATGCCGGCAGGGCCGACCTCTGGCTTCAGATCCGTCCAGGGACGGATGGTGCCCTTGCCTTCGGCTTCCACCACGTGATCATTGAAGAAGAACTCTATGACAAGGATTTTGTTGAGAATTATAGTCACGGCTGGGATGCCTTTAAGGAAAGGGTCATGAAGGATTATCCCCTTGAAAAAGTACAGGAAATTACCTGGATTGATAAAGAACTGATCCGAGAGGCCGCACGGATGTATGCCACCACGAAACCGGCGGCTATCCAATGGGGCGTGCCCACGGAAGAGACCAATAACTGTACCGACTTTACACGCACCGCGATCGGACTCATGGGGATAACGGGCAACCTGGACGCCCCAGGAGGAAATGCCCTCTTTGTGAACCCACCCACACGGACAGTTGCTGAATTCAGCAGACATAAGGACCTCTCTAAGGAGGTGCTCGCAAAGAGACTGGGCGGAGAACAGTTTAAGCTCGGCGCCAGGGTGGCCTTTATCAATCCCAAAAAGGCATGGGATTCCATCGTGTACGGAGAACCGTATCAGCTTAAGGCTGGATTGCTATGCGGTACCAATCCAGTGGTAACGAGGGCCAATGCCAGAGAGGCCTATGAGGCACTGAAAAAAATTGGATTCCTGGTGGTCATCGATCATTTCATGACCCCCACCGCGGAACTGGCCGATATCTTCCTGCCAGCCGGCACCTGGTTGGAACAAAACCATGTGGCCAGTAACTGGAAACGGCACGGCTATGCGTTCGCCAGGCAGAAGTGTTGCGAGATCGGAGAGGCATGGCAGGATCACAAAATCTTTCAGGAGCTCGGTAAACGAATGGGACAGGAATGGTGGCCCACAGTAGAGGACGGTTTGGATTATCTGCTCGAACCCTCGGGACTGACCTTTGAGCAATTTAAGGAGAAAGGATATCTTCAGGGTGAAATGGTTTACCACAAATACAGAGAAAGGGGGTTTTCCACCCCTACCCGGAAACTGGAACTATGGTCAACTATTTTAGAGAAATGGGGGCGTGATCCTCTGCCCAAATATGTGGAAGTCCCTGAGAGCCCGTATTCCACTCCTGAGGTGGCGAAGAAATACCCCTACATCTTCAATTCAGGACTCCGAACCCCGACCTATTTCCATTCAGCAGGCCGAATGATTCCATTGCTGAGGGAAATCAGACCTGACCCTATAGTCGAAGTCCATCCTGAAACTGCCAAAAAACATGGTATCGAGGATGGACAATGGATTTACATAGAATCGCCAAGGGGACGCATAAAACAGCGCGCAAAACTATATGACGGCATCGATCCCAGGGTTGTGACCTCAGAGCATGGATGGTGGTTCCCGGAGATAAAAGATCCGGGACATGGCTGGGAAATATCCAATGCTAATATCTTGACCGACAACGCCTTTGAGACATGTGACCCCAATATGGGCTCTACTAATGTGCGAGTCTGTTTGTGTAACATATACCCCTGTGAAAATGAATAGGAGGGAAGACATGGAAGAAATATCTTTACATTTCTTTGAGGAAGATTGCAATGGTTGCCATGCCTGTGAGATTGCCTGCAAACAGGAACACGGGCTTGGTGTAGGGCCACAATTAATCAGGGTCATTGAAAAATCTCCTCTCTTTATTCCCGTCTACTGCCACCACTGCGAAGATCCCCCCTGCGGGGATGCGTGCCCTGTTGAGGCGATCACCAGAGACGAGCGTGGGATCGTGCTCATCAACGAGGAGCTTTGTACCGGGTGCAAGGCATGTGTGGAGGCCTGCCCGTACGGAGCGATGCAGTATGATGAGGATCGAGAACTCGCCGTCAAATGTGACCTCTGTTATGAGAGACTCGAAATGGGAGAGGAGCCTGCATGCAGCTTAGTCTGTCCTGCACACTGTATCGCCTGGGGGGACCCAAAGGATTTTTCTAACTGAATCTACAAGGTCCTGCAATTCAATATCATGTTTTTCTACCATGGATAATGGGAGGTGTGGATATTCGATGTGTATACTCCTTTGAAACCAAAAGCCGAGCGGCGTTAAGAAACCTCGTTTTAGCGGTGCAAGGAACAGATTTTTTTATGCCCAAAAAACATTCAAGTGATCTCAAAAACAAAGCAGCAAACAACCTCGAACGTGGGAAAATACAAACACTTACGTGGACAGATCCGAAGACCACCCTTGAATGGCAGTGTGAATCTGCTGGCGAGATGTCCTGGCAAGAAGCCCTGGAATATGCTCAATCCCTTTCCCTGGGCGGTAAGGATGACTGGCACTTGCCGACTGCCCTGGAACTGGAAACGCTATTAGATAGAAGCGCCCTCTATGATACATTACGCCCTGTTATGCGTGAAGAGGTCCCCTTTCGGGACACCTTGCCATATTGGTCGTCAACGACCTTCGCTGAACATACAAAAAACGCCTGGATTGTAATGTTCGACGGCGCCTACGTACTCAGTTATTATAAGAGCAACCACTACCATGTCCGTTGTGTTCGAGGATAGGAGATAATCAAATAGCAAGAATCTTTTAGATATCTCTCAAAAGAATTGCATGGGCCAGCACTTTTACAATCGAAGTTACACCCAGATTTATTGAACCAGGGATACTCGAAGTGGAATGGCCAAAAAAATGTAAACCATCCCTTTTGGAACTCTAATGAAGGTAATTTATTGGTTATAGTTTAAACTTTCCTTTGAAATAAGTATCCTTAACAACTTTTGCCTTTTCTTTTGCCCATGCCTCTAATCCCATTTTCTTAATCAAGCATAAATTAAAAACCTTTGTGTTGTGCGGGAATTGGGAGGCCTTGTCAGCATAAGGGTGAAGATGATCGCATGGAAACTCGGAACAATCATAGCAAAAATTGATTCCCCTATCCTTGCTACATTGATAGGTACTACATGGCTCAGTCATATTGAGAAATGCTATTGTCCCGTTTTCATTTCGACATCCCCCACATACTGCCTTTTCAGGTGCAAGATTTAATCTTTCGGCTATGATATTTCGTAATTTTTCGTTCTCATTTGCCAGATACATTGGACAATTAAAACAATCCAGCCCACAGGGCGCTGTCATCTGTGTATAATCCACGACTACCTCCTTTTTTTGTTAAATTTATAGGTATTTATGATCCTATTTGCAATACGGAGAGGTAACCGTTCACAGGTTCAGAGTTCAGGGTTCAGGGTTAGGGAAAAGACTGAAATTGGATTCCTGAAATCCTCGTAAAAAATGCGGGTTTTGCCACGTCATTGCCAAGTACCATGTTCCAGACCCGCCTGCCGGCTGGCGGGCAGGTTTATTGGGATATGGAAGCGGTCAATTTCCCGTATAAAACGTTTACAAAATTGCGTAAGGTGATAAGAATACAACCTTTGAACCTCTGAACCTTTGAACCTGTGAACGCTTACGCTTTATGATTACTGGTTCTAATGAGAAATAGCTTTTTTTTCGTCTATTCTATTTTCAATTTTTCTCAGAAGTCTTTCGGCCCAGTCTCTGAAATATTTTTCATCAGACCGCGAAGCCTTTTGCAGCAGGGCCTTTGCTTCTTCTTTATTTTCTTTTTCCTTTAATTCCAAAAGTACTTCAGCAAGGTATATTTTCCCTTCGGCTTTTTCATTGAAATATCGGGTTTTTTGGTACTCCCGGTAAAATTTGAGGGCCTTTTTTTTGTCTTTGTATGGCCAGGGGACAACAGCCCAGAATCGGCCGAGTGCCAGTATGGGGCCAGCAGCGTTATACATCTTATCCAATCCATAGGCCTTCTCAAAACTACTCTGAGTTTTGTTTTTAAGGCCCTCTGCTAAGGCAGTGAATATACTTACACCGTCAGAATAAATCCCCACATTCAGGCCATAATAATAATGACCATCAGGCTTATCAGGCTCCTTCTCAAGAGCCTTTTGCGCATATTTCATGCCCTCTTTACCATACTTTGCACAGCTTTTCTTCCACCCTTCAACGGCTTGCCTCTTTGCCTCTTCCCCATATTTCATATATGCCCTTGCACACTTCCAGTTGGCTTCGTAATCATTAGGGTTTTCTTTCAAGGCCTTGAGGTATACATCAATAGACCGTTTGTAGTTTTCTTCTCCCCCCTGTTCATAGAGCCCATCGGCCATAGACAGGTAATCCTCGGCCATAAGACCAAGAGGGCGGATAAAAACAAGGACGGAAAACAGAACAAACCATAATAAAAACCTTTTCATGTTTACACCTTTATTTATTTGTATCTATCGACAAGGATTACGTAATGGGAGTCGACTTTTTAAGAATACTACTTGATGGGCCTATTTCCCTTTTCGTACAATGGATATTAATTGCTTCGTTTCAACTCTCCATTCATCCATTTGTGCCCTATTAGAGATTATCTTTGAAATTATCTTTAGGGAGTCTGACAGAGAAGTGACATAAGCTTCTCTTACTTTAATTGAAAAACCCTTCTTAACATATTCCGCTAACGCATGAAAGATAGTGTCAATGAGCTGCTCATCTTCAATAGCTAAATCTAAGGTAAAAACTCTATTGTTTATTGATATATTTACGTCCTTTACGTCTTTCATTTCAAGTTTTCCTCCTTATTTTCTGCTATCGTGCGGTAAGAGAACAAATATGGAAAATTCCTGGAGAATAAAGTTTTGTCATTATCACAAAAATCCCCACCTCTCTTTCAATAACAGGGTTTACCATTTTAGTCTATACCCCTGGTTCAAGAGGGAAACCTTTGTTTATGGAAGGATATAAAAATTGGAAACCTTCTTATTTTGCAGGCTAAAGGAAATAAAAACTGCCCTGTACTCATCCAACACGTGAGGCAGCAACACCAAAATCAAAGGCCGTTAAATTCGACTCCAAAAATGTCTGTTTTGTTGTCTTCGATATTGTTTCCTTAAGTATATCCTCTTTCAAAGGAACAACTTTGCTACCAATCAATGCCCCGAGCATAACCATATTAAGGGATAAAGGATTTCCAGCCTTTGCTGCCAGCTCGTCACCATCCAGAGCTATTAACAAAGAAACTTTATCTCTGATTAAATCAAGGGCCTCATCAATATCAGGATATACTCCCTGACCTATTGCGACAGTAAAAGGAGGAAGAGGATGAATATTTGTGATAACTACTGTATTCTTATTGCATTTGTTCAATGCCCTCAATGTCTCTGAGGGCTCGAAACCGATCAAAATATCTGCCTCACCCTTTGAAACAATCGGGCTGCTTGCTCCCATAATAACGGATGACTCAACAATACCACCTCTCTGAGCCATTCCGTGAATTTCACTTACTACCGCAGGAATTCCAGCAGATATGCAGGCTTCACCAAGAAGTCTTGATGCAAGAAGATTTCCCTGACCTCCGACACCAACAAATACTATTCGTTTTGTTTCCATAGGTATCTCCTTAAATTTGAAATTTGAAACTTGAAATTTGAAACTTGAAATTCATGTTTTGAAACCCTTACCCAGTACAGTGTTTCCTGAATAATATAGAATATAAGTAACCGTTCACAGGTTCAGGGTTGGGGACAAGTACAAGATGGAAAACCCTAAGTCCTCATAAAAAATGCCAGTTTTGTCACATAATTGCCAATACGCCACAAATTTTCAGATTAGGAATAACAAAGTCGGGCACTTCTCACATAAATACGCCTCCAAAATGGAGTCCTGGGACAAGAGTGCAACCTTTGAACCTCTGAACCCGTGAACGGTTACGAATATAAATCTCACTGCAAGGAGAAAAAACAGCCACTCAGATTGCTTCTCTGGCAATTAAATCGGTACCATCTTATTCTGGAGTTGATCCACTAAGTAACTGACATAAAACCAGTTTCGAGTTTCAATGGAAGAATAGCATTCTCAGGACAGACCTGTGCACAAACAGCGCAACCGATACAAAGGCTCTCGTTTATCATTGTCTTATTATCGGCAATATACATTGCCGGACATGCCAAAAAATTTATACAGTCGAGATGTTGCTTACATTTATTCTGATCGACATAGAAGGGTCTCGCCTTTTTTGCTTTTTTAATTGCCTTCGCATAGAGAGGACAAATCTCTTTTGATATGATAACCGAGATGCCATCAAAATCTTTTGATGCCTGTGCCGCAGCAATGCTCTGTTTCACCTGAAGGGGATTAACTACTTGCACATGCTCTACCCCACAACCCTTTACTATCGATTCAATAGAAAGCTGTGTAGTATCAACACCCATAGGAGTTGTATCTACACCAGGATTAGGTTGATGTCCTGTCATGGCAGTGGTGCAATTGTCAAGAATTACCAGTGTAAAATTGTGATTATTATGAACAGCATTTATCAAAGCAGGTATACCTGCATGGAAAAAGGTTGAATCCCCTATGAACGAGACAACCTTCTGATCCGTGGCCGCTTCAATGCCACAGGCAGAGCCTATTGACGCACCCATACATATAACAATATCGGCCATAGATAGGGGGGGAAGCACACCCAAGGTATAGCAGCCAATATCAGAGGGATACACCGCATCAGGGCCATACACCTTCTTTATCGCGTAGTACATGGCCCTATGGGGACATCCAGCACAGAGATTGGGTGGCCTACCTGGAAGTTCAGGTAAACCGCTGACGTCCACCATCGCTGGAGAGGTATCAGGTACATTGAAATATGAGGCAATAGTCTTACGGACAAGCCCTGGATCGTATTCATACAGCCTTGGGAAAAGATTATTCCCCTTTCCTTTGATAGAGATACTTATTCCCTTTGATTGAGCAATCGACCTGATTTCGTTTTCCATTACTGGCTCAAGTTCTTCGACTACCAGTACTTTTTCCATATTGCCGAGGAATTTCTCTATCATTTTTTCCGGCATGGGGTAAGAAAAACCGAGCCTGAGGATAGTCACTTTATCACCTATTCCAAGATCATTAATTGCATCCTGTACATAGTTCATGCTCACACCATTCGTCACTATACCCAATTTTCCATTGCCAATCAGCTGATTATATTTCGAGTTTTCAGAAAGCATTAATGACTGATCATATTTCTCCAATAGGATTTTGTGCAGGTTTCTGGAAACAGCAGGAATTGCCACAAAATGAAAGGGGTCTTTTTTAAAGAAACCTTTGGATTGTATGGGCTTGATTGAACCAAATTTTACCGCCCCTCTGAGGTGATTGAGCCTGGTTGTAGTCCTTAGAATAACCGGTAACTTCAATTGCTCTGAGATATCAAATGCAGCAACAGTCATGTCCCTCATCTCCTGAGCATTTGTGGGTTCTATCATGGGGAGCCCTGACAGTCGTGCATAGTATCTGTTATCCTGCTCATTCTGGCTTGAAAATAAAAAGGGATCATCAGCATTTATCACAACCATACCTGCGTTTACCCCAAGATAGGCCATGGTCATAAGGGAATCAGAGGCAACATTCATCCCCACATGTTTCATGGTTACTATGCTTCTGACACCTGAAATAGCGGCTCCTGCTGCAACTTCTAATGCCACCTTTTCATTGGTAGAATACTCAAAATAGAATCCAGCTTCTTTAAACATGGCGAAAAAATTATCTGGTATCTCAGAGGATGGGGTGCCTGGATAACTGGTAGCAACACCAATGCCTGCTTCAATAGCACCCCGTGCAATTGCCTCGTTACCTAATAACAACATCTCTGTGTCTGGCGAATCAATAAGTAGTTTATGCATATCCCAACCTTTACTTAAGGTTAATAATTTTATATATCAGAATTTCTATCAATGGCGGAACGTCAATAGGCTTTTTGGTATAAGTTCAGCCACCAAGTCTCAAAGACACGAAGAAATGATTCTGTCTCTTATTAAAAATGATATTTAAAGAATTATATAATAATCTTGGTGACTTGGTGTCTTTGTGGCTGAACTCTTACACTTTTTGTAGCAATTAGGGCGAACTCCCCAAGTTTTTAGCTACAATTTAGCTATTTTTTAACTTTTGCCAAACTATGCTGTCAAGAAGGAAATAAAACATTCTTCATATTCGATTCCAAAAAATAGATGTTTATTTAATCTTCAAACTCCCCATTCCCTTTCCATAGATTTCTCTTAACTTTGGTTTCTCTATCTTACCAGTGGGATTTCGTGGTACATCACCAAAGACTATCTTTCGAGGCCTCTTATACCTTGGTAACGCTTGACAAAATTCATTTACTTCATCTTCTGTCATATCCTTTCCTGGTTTAACTTTTATGATAGCCAATGTAATCTCGCCAAGCCGCTCATCAGGTATACCGATCACAGCTGCATCCTGGATTTTATCATTATTTGCGAGAAAATCCTCAATCTCTACTGGAAATATGTTTTCACCTCCAGTGATGATAACATCCTTTTTTCTATCCACGAGCCATATAAAACCATCCTCATCTATCCTGGCCATATCCCCAGTTAAAAGCCAACCATTAAAAAGGGTGCTGGCTGTTGCCTCAGGGTTCTTATAATACTCTTTCATCACCCCAGGTCCTTTTACCATGAGCTCTCCAGGTTGTCCTTGGGCAACAGTGTTACGACTTTCATCCACTACCTGACATTCCCAGTCAAAGCCAGGCACACCAATTGCCCCGACCTTGTGAATATTTTCTATTCCAAGGTGAACACAACCAGGCCCAGTAGTTTCACTTAAACCATAATTGGTATCATAGTCATGATTTGGAAAAACTCTTTTCCAGTTCTTTATCAAGCTTGGCGGAACTGGCTGTGCACCAATATGCATCAATCTCCACTGATTTAATGTATAATCAGAAAGTTTTACATCCCCATTTTCTATTGCCAGAAGAATATCCTGAGCCCATGGCACCAGCAGCCAGACAATAGTCACCTTCTCTTCCGATACAGCCTCCAAGATCCATTCGGGTCTTATCCCTTTAAGAATAACTGCCTTTGAGCCAACAATAAAACTGCCAAACCAATGCATCTTAGCGCCAGTATGATACAGGGGTGGGATTAATAAAAAATTATCCTGATGTGTTTGATTGTGATGTCGATTCTCAATGATACAGGCGGCTTCAAGGTTTCTGTGGGTTAAAAGTATTGGTTTTGGTGTGCCTGTGGTGCCAGAGGTAAAATAAAGGCCTGCATCATCTTCAATTCCTATTTCAACATCAGGATTTACAGGAGAATTCGTGTTTAAAACATCCTCATATTTTTCTGCATAATCAGGCCTCATCTCATCTGGCCCTATAAAGATATAATCCTTTATAGTAGAAAGCTCCCCCTTAATCTCCGTAACCCTGTCTATGAATTCCTCTCCAAAAACCATGGCCTTGCCTTCAGCAATTCCAGCACATAGTTTTATATCCTGAGCAGAAAACCTGAAATTCAATGGTACTGCCCAGGCCCCGGTCCTTAGAATTCCAAAATAGGAAGGTAGCCACTCAATACAGTTCATCATGAGGTGAATAACCTTGTCACCCTTTCGAATCCCCCTGGCTATTAGTCCATTGGCAAATCGGTTGGCCTGCTCATCAAATTCTCTCCATGTTATTTCTACCCTCCTGTCTTTTGCGGGCTCTCGTTCAATAAGGGCAACCTCATTTCCGTACATTCTTGCATTCCGTGCTAAAATATCCCCTATAAGCATCTTTTATCCTCCTAAATTAATTTTTTTCTTTTTTTCTTGACAAAAATATCTTATATTAATATGTAATATTCGAAATTACAATTGTAGCTATAAAATAGCTATAACACAATAATATATCAAAAAGTCAAGGCTATCTTTATGAGAAAAATCTCTACATGGCCAAAAAAATACCTTCCGGATGATCCTTATAACATAAACAATCCTTTCCAAAATAATTATTTAAAAAATAAAAATATCTATAAAAGCACAACCATTAATCAAATATGGCTAAAAGGGGTAAGATGTTATCCTTTACGGTTACCATTTTAGGCAGGGTATTATTATAATTAATAATTTAAAAGAGGAGGAATTATTATGCGAAAGGTATTTATTGTAGCACTCATTGCAGGGTTTGTTTGTTTTGGCCTGGGCACCTTTGCATGGGCAAAACCAATAAAGGTAGGGGCGATAATCAACCTGACAGGGCCAGCATCTACCTGGG
>CAZSWT010000031.1:0-37217 GCA_964611035.1 uncultured Desulfobacteraceae bacterium | reverse complement strand
CTTTATGCCGCTGTGGTATTGAATGACCATGTACATATTATAATAAATCCTTTTGAGTCATTACCTAAAATAATGCACAGCATAAAAAGCTTTACTGCCCATGAGATTAACAAGATATTAGAAAGAAAAGGCAAGGTCTGGCAAAACGAAAGTTATGATAGGTTATAAGAGATGAGGATGAATTTTTAGAGAAGCTCAACTATATTGCAAACAATCCTATTAAGGCAAGTTTGGCAAGACAATACGAGGATTACAAATGGTTATACATAAAAGGATGGATAACAGGCAATTCATAGACAGGCGAGACGCCTGTCCTACTTATGGGGGAGGTAAGTTAATTTGAACCAATTCATTGAAGATAAAGGATATTTTAAGAATTCACTAAATAAGTTTTGACAATACTGCAATACAACAGAGGAGACATAGATGGCAGCTCGAGATCAGGATATTGTTTCGATAATCAAAGAAGAAATCGAACATTTTGGCGCTGTGGTAACTACAGCCAATGTAGGCACAGTGGTAGAGATAGGCGATGGCATTGCCCGCGTTCATGGACTGAGCGCTGCGAAATACAACGAACTGTTGCAATTTCCTCATGACATTATGGGATTGGCTCTAAATCTGGAAGAAGATAATGTTGGAGCTGTTATCCTCGGTGATTTTAGCCAGATTAAGGAAGGAGATGAGGTGCGTGCAACGGGAAGGGTGGTTGAGGTTCCGGTTGGCGATGCCCTGATCGGAAGGGTGGTTGATCCTCTGGGGCATCCGCGTGATGGCAAGGGGCCGATTAAGACAGAAAAAACACGTCCAGTGGAAAGGGTGGCGCCGGGTGTAACAATGAGAAAGCCTGTGGATACGCCCGTGATGACTGGTATCAAGGCTATAGATAGCATGATTCCTATTGGGCGTGGTCAACGTGAGCTTATCATTGGAGACCGCTTTACCGGTAAGTCAGCAATTGCTATTGATGCCATCATTGCCCAGAAAGGCCAGGAGGTTAAATGCATCTATGTGGCTATTGGACAAAAGACATCCAAGGTTGCACAGGTAGTGGCTCTTTTCGAGAAATATGGAGCCATGGAGCACACTATTGTGGTTGCCGCTGACGCCTCTGATCCAGCACCACTACAATACATCGCACCATTTTCTGGCTGTGCTATAGGCGAGGAGTTTATGGAACAGGGGAAGGATGCCTTGATTGTGTATGATGATCTTTACAAACATGCCTGGGCTTACCGGCAAATTTCCTTGCTCCTTCGCCGTCCACCGGGAAGGGAAGCCTATCCTGGAGATGTTTTCTATTTACACAGTAGACTTCTTGAAAGGGCAGCTAAGCTGGCTCCTGAACATGGTGGTGGCTCACTCACAGCTTTGCCTATTATTGAAACACAAGCAGGGGATATGTCTGCGTACATTCCCACAAATGTGATTTCAATCACTGATGGGCAAATTTATTTGGAACCTGATTTATTCAATGCTGGCATTCGTCCTGCAGCAAATGTCGGCCTGTCAGTATCTCGAGTCGGTGGGTCTGCGCAGAGAAAAGCCATGAGGCAGGTAGCTGGCACATTACGGTTGGAGTTGGCTCAGTTTCGTGAGCTTCAAGCATTTGCTCAGTTTGGTGCTGAAGACTTAGATAAGGCTACAAGGGACCAGTTAGAGCGAGGTCGGCGTATCACCGAAATATTGAAGCAGCCACAATACTCTCCCATGTCTTTGGGGGAACAGGTAAGTATTCTCTATGCGGTAACCAATGGCTTCCTTGATGAAGTGCCTGTAGATAAGGTCATGACCTGGGAAGAGAACTTCCATAGATTTATGAAAACCAGCCATCCTGAAATAGAGGAAAAAGTAAACGACGATAAAGAGATAAAGCCTGATACAAAAGAGGCCCTGGAGAAGGCTATATCAGAATTTAAGGAAAGTAGTACTTATTAGGGGAATATATGATTAGCACTCGAATTCTTCGTAGGCGCATACACACTGTTGAGAACACAGCCAAGATCTGCAAGGCAATGGAAATGATTGCAACCGCCAAAATGAAGCGGGCTCAAGATCAAGCCAGGGCAGGGCGCCCTTATGCCAAGAAGATAAGCGAGGTGATTGCAGATCTTGCTATTCATCCTCAGATTGGTGAGGATGCTCACCCATTGCTCCAAAATAGAGAAACAAAAAAAATTGCTATAGTCCATTTTACCACCGATCGTGGACTCTGTGGTGGGCTCAATGCGAACCTCAACAGGGTTATTGGCACTTTCATTTCGGAGCAAATAGTGCCAGTCATCCTTATCACAGTAGGGCGTAAAGGACGAAATTTCATGCTTCGTGCAGGACAAACTATACGTGCGGAGTTTACTGGGATCAAGGACCGTCCTACTTTATTGGAGACTTTGCCTATCTCTCGGGTTGTTATCGATGACTATAGTAGCGGTGAAGTTGACCTTGTGTATCTCACCTATCCCCGTTTTGTCTCCACCATGGTACAGCGGCCTGCCATGGAAGTGCTGCTTCCTGTTGAACCGCTTGATATGCCTTCAGGAGAAAGAGGAGAATATATCTACGAGCCTGAGCCCAGCATAGTTTTTAATGAACTATTGCCCCGATTTGTGGAGATGCAAGTGTATCATGCAGTGCTCGAGCTTATTGCCAGCGAGCAATCAGCACGAATGGTAGCTATGCGGAGTGCAAGTGATAATGCCAAGGAAGTCATCGAGGATTTGACTCTCACATTAAATAAAGCCCGACAGGAAACTATAACTAATGAGATCTGTGATATTTCTGGAGGTGCTGAGGCTTTTGCAAGATAAGGAGGTTATGAGTGGCAAAAGGGAAAGTAGTGCAAGTTATTGGCACAGTGATCGATATGGAGTTCCCACCTGGTGAACTGCCCGCCATTAATAATGGCATAGTGATTAATCAGGATGGCGTTAAAATTATTGTTGAGGCCCAGCAACATGTTGGAAACAATTGGGTGCGAGGTGTCGCATTAACTGCTACAGAGGGGTTGCAGAGAGGCGCTGAGGCTGTGGATATGGGAACCCCGATAACTGTGCCTGTGGGGAAGACAACTTTAGGAAGGCTCTTCAATGTCTTTGGTGAGCCCTTAGATAATCTTGGTGAGGTAAAGGCTGATCTACACTATCCTATTCATCGTCATTCACCTGGTTTAGATGAGCAGGAGACCACTCCCCAAATATTAGAGACGGGGCTAAAAATTATGGATCTGGTAACGCCGTTTACCAAAGGAGGGAAAGTTGGGGCATACGGTGGAGCCGGTGTGGGCAAGACAGTGGTGATCATGGAGCTCATACGTAATATCGCAACCGAGCATGGTGGCTTCTCTGTCTTTGCAGGTATAGGTGAAAGATCTCGCGAGGGGAATGACCTGTGGCTGGAAATGAAGGAGTCTGGAGTTTTGGAAAGGACTGTTCTTGTTTTTGGCCAGATGAATGAGAGCCCTGGTGTGCGCTCGCGGATAGGACTAACCGGGGTAACCATGGCAGAGTATTTTCGCGATATTGAGGGGCAAGATGTTCTTCTGTTTATAGATAACATATATCGGTATGTTCTGGCAAACATGGAATTGTCTGCCCTTTTAGGGCGCATGCCCTCAGCAGTAGGTTATCAACCAACTTTAGGCACAGATGTTGGCGAACTGGAGGAAAGAATCACCACAACTAAGAAGGGATCAATTACATCATTCCAGGCTATCTACGTGCCTGCTGATGACTACACTGATCCTGGCATAGTAGCTACCTATGGGCACCTCGATGCTGTTGTTGCATTGGAACGCTCGATTGCTGAGTTAGGCATTTATCCTGCTGTTGACCCCTTGACCTCGACATCCCGAATACTTGACCCCGCTATAGTTGGTGAAGAGCACTATCAGGTGGCGAGAGGTGTGCAGAGGACATTACAGAGATACAGGGAATTACAGGATATAATAGCTATTCTGGGTATGGAGGAATTAAGCGACGAGGATAAACTTACCGTGAACAGGGCAAGGCGCATTCAGAGGTTTTGCTCTCAGCCGTTTCACGTAGCTGAACAATTCACCGGTATCCCGGGTAAATATGTACCGGTTAAGGAAACGGTGCGCGGTTTTAAGGAAATTTTGGAAGGAAAACACGATGAACTTCCTGAAGCTGCCTTCTATATGGTGGGCACTATTGACGAGGCAGTGGAAAAAGCTAAAGAGATGAGTGAGGTATAGTGGCTACATTTAGGCTTGAGATTGTTACCGCAGAAAGAATGGTTTACTCCGGCGATGTTAATATGGTGGTTGCGTGGGGGGTAGAGGGGCAGCTGGGTATTCTACCCCATCATGCCCCTTTGATGACTATGCTTCAGCCCGGGGAGTTAATTGTAAAAAAGGATAATAAAGAGACCTATATGGCGGTAAGTGGTGGTTTTCTTGAAGTACGTCCTGATAAGGTGATTGTCTTAGCTGATGCCTGTGAACGTGCCGAGGAAATAGATAAGACCCGAGCTGAAGAGGCTAAACGTCAGGCAGAAGAGATCATGAAGGCTCCATCGCCTGAGACAGAAACCGCTACAGCTGAGGCCGCGCTTCGTCGATCATTGGTCCGGCTTAAGGTGGCTGAAAAAATACGCCGCAAACGAGGACAGAAGCTGAGAAGCCTGTAGGAGTGATATTATGAAAGCATTTGCAGACAAGCTTATTGAGATTACCGAAAGACATGCAGAGGAAATTTCCGAACAATGGTGCAAAGATATAAGGACAAATAACAGAACACCATCATACCATGTAATACCAGAGGAAGACTGCCTTTTTAAGGCTGTAAGCTTTTATAAGAATCTGAGCAGGGTATATTTTAGCCAAAGACCAAGTAGAGATTTGTATGAGTACTTCACGCAATATGCTGAAGATACATATAATGAAGGCATTTCCTGCCCTGAAGCGATATATGCCCTTTTTATGATGAAAAAACATATGTGGTTATACGCAGATTCACAGGCGCTTTTTATAACACCTATGGATCATTTACAGGCAGTAGAAGCTCTCAATAAAACAATACGTATCTTTGACCTCGGTACGTTTTTTATCGCACAAAAATATGATGCACTGAAAAAACAGGACGGATTTATTTATTAACAATGTGAATACCATGAAAATACTTGTTGTAGATGATGAGGATATTGTGCTTGAGAGTTGCCAGGCGGTATTTGAGCTCGAGGGCTTTGAGGTCATGCTTGTTCCCAGTGCAGATAAGGCTCTGAAAGCAATGCAAAATGAAGATTTCAGTCTTTTGATTGTAGATGTAAAGATGCCCAAGCACGACGGTATGTATCTTATGGAAAAGATTAAGGAAAAGTGGCCGAATATACCCATTATTGTCATGAGCGGTTATTATACAACAGAGACTATCAAGGAAGCCTTTAAAATGGGAGCCACCAAATTTATTGCCAAACCATTTGAACCTGACGAACTTGTTAAAACAGTTCGACAAATTATTGAAAAGGAGGAACGTCATGGAAAAAAAGAAAGTCCTGGTAATTGATGATGAGCAGATTGTCTTAGATAGTGTCAGCCAGATACTCATCGATGAGAATTACGAGGTAGATGTCTCACTGAGTGGCCGTGAGGGGCTTGATTGGGCCATTGAAAGACCATACGACATTATCCTTACCGACATACGCATGCCAGACATTGGGGGCATGAGGGTCTTGAGAGATATTAAGAGGATTAAATCATCCCTTCCTGTTCTTATCATCACCGGTTACGCAACAACCAAGTCAGCGGTACAGGCCATGAAACTTGGGGCGGCAGAATACATAGAAAAGCCATTTGAGCCTGAACAACTTCTCGAGGCAGTGGGCCGAGCTCTTGGTATAGCCCCTGAAGCTGAGGAACAGGGATTGATTCACAAGGAGGAGATGGCCAAGGTTTTAGAGAGGGCTGAATCTGATGATGAATTCTTCGCTAACCTTCTCGAATCTGGTGCAGATGCCTTAGATGAATATGACTTGACCAAGGCAGAGAAACTTTCGATTGTAACCGGCGATGTTCGATGGATAGAGGATCAGGTCGGCCGCCTTACACGTCCCCAGAGACGTATGCTTGTTTTTCTGAAAGTTCAAAGCGCCTCTTAGTTTAAGAGAGGTGCTGAAATAGGCACTTATATAGTACGCAGTAAGCAGTAAGCAGGAAACAGGAGGCAAAACTAAAGGGGTTTTAGTGCTTACTGTTTACTCCATACTCCATACTTTTTAATTTAGGTACTTAAATATGTTTTCCTCAACACGATCAAAACTCATAGGAAGTTTTTTAGGGGTCTCCTTTCTGGTTGGAGTTGTTTCTCTCTTTATTGGTGGCCAGCTCCTTTACAAATCTGTGCTCAGCGAGGCAACAAACCGTGTCAGGTTAGACCTCAATGCTGCACGTGAGATATACCTGATGCGTATTAAGGCTATTACATGCCCTCTTACTCTTACCTCTCTGGAACCGGTATTTCGTGCTGCCCTTAAAAAGAGAGATATCTCTGAACTTATACCTCGATTAGAGACGGTAGCACGACGTGCAGAGCTGGACTTTGTTGGTATAGTGAGAAAAGAGGGTGAGACACTCTGTGGTGTTGGGAAAAGTTCCCTGCGGTGTAAGGCTGTGGAAATTACTAATCCTATCGCAGGATTGGTATTTGATCGGAAGGTTCCTGTATCAGGCACGGTTGTTCTGAGCAAAGAATTTCTCTCTGCTGAAAGCCCTGAACTTGCTGATCGTGCAAGAATCGAACTTCTCCCCACACCAAAGGCAGCCCCGAGAGCCGAAGAGGAGGAAACCTCTGGAATGGCTATTGTGGCTGCCATTCCAGTATTTGAAGAAGGCGATCTAATTGGAGTTATCTATGGCGGAGTTCTTCTAAACCGAAATCAAACGATAGTTGACACTGTGCGGGACACGGTCTTTCAGCAGGAGATATATAAAGGCCGCAATATAGGAACGGCTACCATCTTTTTTAATGACCTTCGTATATCAACAAATGTTATGACTCCGGACGGAAAGCGGGCCATTGGAACACGGGTCTCAAAAGAGGTGAAGGAATATGTCCTCACAAAGGGAAAGAGGTGGACAGACCGTGCCTTTGTTGTAAGTGACTGGTACATAACAGCATATGAACCAATCAAAGACATTTTTGGTGAAAGGGTAGGAATGCTCTATGTCGGGGTATTGGAGGCAAAGTATGCTGACATGCGGAGGAAGGCACTGTTAATCCTCATAAGTATAATTGTGGCTGGTATGGCATTGGCAGTAGGGCTTGGATACATTCTGGCAAACAAGATCATGCATCCTGTGCACCAATTGATAAAGGCAAGCAAACAGGTTTCCGAGGGCAGCCTAACGCCAGAGATTGGGCCTATATCAAAAGATGAAGAAATGGGTGTTTTGCAGAATACCTTTAAGGATATGGTTGTATCAATGGGACGCAGGAGCGCAGAGGCCGAAAATCGGCTCGTTCACTCCGAAAAGCAGGCCAGCGTTGGAAGGCTTGCTGCAGGCGTTGCCCATGAGATCAATAATCCTTTAACCGGTATATTAACATTTACCCGTATTCTTCAGCGAAGTAAAGATTTAGGAGACAAGAATCAGTCTCATCTTCAAAAAATAGCTGAGTCAACTGTACGAGTCAGGAAGATTGTTAAGGGACTGCTTGATTTTTCCAGACAGACCGAGCTTGATAAAGAACCAACTGATGTAAACAGGTTTATCCGATCTATAATTTCAGCGATGGAAAATCAGGCACTGGTAAAAAGTGTAAGCATAACCTTCAATCCAGGGGAGAATTTACCCATGCTCACCTTGGACCGCAGTCAGTTTCAAAGTGTGTTAATAAATTTAATTATAAACGCCTTTGATGCCATGGAACGGGGTGGCACTATTATTATATCTACCGGCATCAGCTTATTCGCAAGCGATACTGATCAAAAGGGTGTTGAAATTAGCGTCGCTGATAGTGGGTGTGGAATACAGCATGAGGATCTTGATAAATTATTTGACCCCTTTTTTACTACAAAGGAGGTAGGCAAAGGTACCGGGCTTGGCCTTTCAGTTTCATACGGGATTGTACAGAGACATGGTGGAACAATCAGGGTTCAAAGTGAGATTGATCGTGGGACTACTTTTACTATCTGGATTCCAGTTGACGAGCAGCGTAACTCTGAACCAGTCCCCTAACCCAGGGCGGGCCGAATAATGAATAATCTTTTGACGAATGACCAATGACAAAAAAGGTAACTTCTCAATAAGTCCAGTTAATTCCTTGACAATGCCATTTGCCGTCATTGCGAGGAGCGGAGCGACGTGGCAATCTCATTGCTATAATAGAGATTGCTTCGCTTTGCTCGCAATGACAGAACCCGAACTTATTGAGAAGTTACTAAAAAAGGAGCAAACCAAATGGCTCGAAAGATGCTTGTGATAGACGATGATTCAATGGTCTTATCATCTTGCCTGAGAATATTTGAGACAGAGAATTTTGATGTTATTACTACCACAAGTCCGGAAGAGGGGCTAAGCCTTGGCCTGGATACATACTTTGATGTGATTCTATGCGACTGGATGATGCCGGGCCTTGACGGAATGGATGTAATAACAAGACTTGACGAGACATCACCTGGCTCTGCTGTTGTTATGATAACCGGGTATCCGAGTATTGAAAGGGCAACCGAGGCTATGAAGAGAGGTGCAATGGATTATGTTGCCAAACCGTTTACACCTGACGAGATAATCAAGGCGGTTGATGAGGCGATAGAGCGGAAAAAGGGAGAAGAGACGAAGGTAATTGAGAGATTTGGATCCCTGACAAAGACCGGACAGATATCCCTTCCAAGCATTGATGAAAAGATGTTAGAGACCCTTTCTGCTGCAATAGATGAACGCAGGTATATGGAGGCAAAGCCTTCACTGGAAGCCCTTTCTGAGCCTGAACGTTTAGAGGAAATGACGCTCGCTGTACTTAATAAATACACCCGGGACACAAATAATTTAATCCCTATCCTGCAGGCTGTCCATTCATATGCTGGATACCTTTCATATGAAGCAATTAGTTTGATAGCCAGAGAATTACATATGAGTGAGCATGAGATCTTTGGCACAGCGTCATTCTATGCCCAGTTCAAATTTGAAAAGCCAGGGGAACATCTTATGAGGTGCTGTAGCGGGACTGCATGTTTCGTTGGAGGTGGTGGGGTTATTCTCGAGGCAGCTAAATCAAAACTGGATATTGTTCCAGGGCAAACAACTAAAGATGGGATGTTCAGTCTTGAGAGAGTGGCATGTCTTGGATGCTGTGCCTTGGCACCTGTTGTGACTATTGATGGTGAGGTTTATGGTCAAATGAGTCCTGCAAAGTTATCAAGGGCTATAGATAAGATTTATAGAACCGAATCAAAGGGATAGAGTAATTAATAAATAACCTGTGGATTTATAAATACTAAACTCTAAATCCGAAATACTAAACAATGCCAAATATCAAAATCCAAATGACAAAAACATGTTTGGAGGCCGGCATTAAGTTTTCTTTAAAGGTTTTGGATTTAAAACATTTGAATTTTGTGTTTGTTTAGAATTTAGATATTAGGATTTAGGATTTTCCACATTTTATTAATCATGTTCTGGGTAGCCTTTAGAATTTAAAATAGGTGAGGAACTACGATGGAGTTAGCTAAAAAGAAAGATATAGCCACAGAAACAATGATAATGAATGGAAAAAATGTATCCTTTTCTTCTGGTGAGACAATATTGGAAGTTGCCAGAAAATCAGGCATCTATATTCCTACTCTGTGTTCAAGGCCGGATTTGCCATCTACAGGATCTTGCCGCCTATGTATAGTAAAAGTCAAAGGCGTTCGGGGATATGTAACATCCTGCACAACACCTGCCACACCCAATATGGTCGTTACTACAAACTCAGATGAGATTGATAAATTAAGAAGGGGAATATTGGAGTTAATTCTATCTGAACATCCCTCTGCCTGTTTAGTATGCCCTATCAGGGAAACATGTGAGCAATTTAATGCACCCTCTTCAAAGACCGGAAGGGTTACAGGCTGCAATATGTGCCCAAATCGTGATATCTGTGAATTAAGGCAGTTGGTTGAATATCTGGGACTAAAAGAGATAAGATATCCATTATTGTATAAGGATTTTCCCCTTGAGAGAGATGATCCATTTATGGATAGGGATTATAATCTATGCATCTTATGCGGTAGATGTATTAGGGCCTGTGAAGAAAATCTCGGTACAAGCGCTATTTCATTTGTTAAAAGAGGTCACGATACAAAAGTAGGGACCTCCTTCGGAAAACTTCATGTGGATGGCGATTGTCGTTTTTGCATGCATTGCGTTGATGTCTGTCCAACCGGTGCTTTAACAGTTAGGGGATCCAAATGGTATGACAATCCTGATATAGAAATACCCACAACATGCATCCTTTGTGAGCGAGGCTGTGAGCTTGTTATTGATACTAAATGGAATAAGGTTATGGGCGCACATCCTGTCCGAGATATGACCGCCAGCACAAGAGAATACTGTGTTAAGGGCAGATGTTGTTTGCCAGCACTCTTTAACAGCCCTGATCGATTGAAATATCCTGCTATCCGCCGTGATGATGGTAAGATGATCTATACTGATTGGGATAATGCAATAAACCATGTATCTGATATAATATCTCGTTATAGTCCCACCGAAATTGCAATCCTTTCTTCAAGGCATCTGACAGATGAATCCATTTATGCCCTGAACGAATTTGCCAGAATCTATGCAGAATCAAATATATTTTATATAGCAGATGATGAAATTATATTTCCTAACATAGAAAAATCAGATGAGATATTTAAGCATATCAAATTATTATACATAGCAGAGGCAAACAGTGCAACTGATGAAATCATAAAGAAATTTACAAGCCTTGAAAATATCATTATTCAGGATATCTACCCTTCTCCCCTTAGCACGTCAAATAAGGTATGCGCTGTTTTTCCTGTCACAGTTTTCACTGAAATGAATGGCACGAAGACGTGTGTAGATAGCCGCAGAAAACCTGTTGCAAAAGCAGCCAAACCTCCCGGGAATGCCATTCCAGATTGGGAGATTACCACTAACATAGGGAATGCATTACACAATACAGATTTCAAAATAAAAAATTTCCGTAGCATACAGAACCATATCCAGATGCATCCATGGATTATTGCCTCCGTTCCTATGGTTCCAAAAGACGCTTTAACGTATAGGGGGTTTCCTATTGCTGATTTTGTTCCCGATTTTAAGATATTTGTGGAACGTCGTTTAAAATTAAAAGGAGAAGTCCATTTTTAGCAGCTAAGTTATGAGATTTGTAACTACATGGGTTCAAAGTTCTGGGTTCACGCCTGCCCGCCGGACGGCAGGCGGGGTTCAATGGTTATTTGCTGAACCATTAATCCCGATTTCATCGGGAAACTGTGAACCTTGAACCTGACAACCTGAGCAGTTACTAAGATTTGTACAAAAGATGGAAAGTAAAGCCTCCATTTTAAATAGTTTGAATTCAGATGGCAAAAGGCTAAAGGCTCGAGGTTCCCCCTTTCCCCTCTGCCTTTAGCCTTAAGCCTATTTTTTAGGTCCAGTTTATAAGGATTAGGAGACACCATGTATGAGATAATAGAAAAATCCGAAATATTTAATGTGCACAAGATGGTAATTAAGGCGCCTGAAATTGCAGATTCCATACAAGCAGGGCAGTTTGTCATTGTTATGGGCAATGAGTATAGTGAGAGAATACCATTGACTGTATCAGACTGGAATACCTATACCGGCACAATAACCCTATATATTTTAGAGGTTGGTATCTCCACGCTTGAGTTGGCACGCATGAAGATCGGGGATTCACTATATGCTGTAACTGGGCCATTAGGCATTCCTTCAGAGATAAACAATTATGGCAGCGTTGTTTTAGGGGGTGGATGCTATGGAATTGGAGGGATTTATCCAATAGCAAAGGCATGCAAGGAGACTGGCAATAAGGTTATATCTATCATTGAAGCGCGTTACAGTTTTATGTTCTATCATGAAAAGGAGCTCCATGCAGTCAGTGATCAGGTTCTATACGCCACAAGTGACGGCTCTAAAGGGGAAAAAGGTAAGGTTGAGGACGTTATCAGAGAGATGCTTGAGAAGGGGGTTAAGATTGATCATGCTTTTTTTATGGGATGCACACAAATGCTGGAGAGATGTTCAGAGGTCACCCGCCCCTATGCGATTCCAACCAGGGTTGCCCTAAATTCCATTATGCTTGATGGCACGGGAATGTGCGGTGCATGCAGGGTTAGTGTTGGAGGAGAGACAAAATTTACATGTGTTGATGGGCCAGAATTTGATGGACATAAGGTTGATTGGAAGGAGCTATATACACGTAAGAGTGCATATATAGAACGTGAGACAGTTGTTTATCAGTCCTATTCACATGGATGTATGGCTGAAAGGACGTAGTTTCATCTGTTCTATTAGTTTCATTGGTTTTATTTGTTAACCAATCGAACAAATATAACGAATTGAACCAATCCAACTATTAAAGGAAGGGTATTGACATGGAATTAACAGCCAAAGAGCGAATGGCTATTAAGCGGCACGGGATGGCTGAACAGCCACCGGACTTGAGAAATCGTAATTTCAAAGAGGTTCCATATGGCTATACACCGGAAGAGGCGGTAGCTGAAGCACAGCGCTGTCTGAGCTGTAAAACCAAGCCTTGCGTCTCTGGTTGCCCGGTGGAGGTACCTATTCCTGAATTCATTGCCCTAATTGCTGAGAAAAAATTTGCTGAGGCAGCAAGGGTAATTAAAACTAAAAATGTTCTCCCCGCTGTATGTGGACGTGTTTGCCCGCAGGAGAATCAATGTGAAGGTAAATGCGTAAGGGGAAAGAAGGATATAACGCAGGCTGTTGCCATAGGCAACCTTGAGAGGTTCGTTGCTGATTATGAGCGAGAGAATAATCTTATGGGGCTACCTGAAATACCGAAAAAAAATGGTTTTAAAGTAGCTGTCATAGGTTCGGGTCCCTCTGGTTTGACTGTTGCTGGAGATTTGATAAAGCTTGGCTATGAGGTGACTATTTATGAGGCATTTCATCGGGGAGGTGGTGTACTGGTGTATGGTATCCCTGAGTTCAGGCTGCCAAAAAAGATTGTAGAGACGGAGATAAAGGCCTTAGAGGATTTAGGTGTTAAAATTTACTATAATAGTGTGATTGGGCGTCTACACAAGATTAATGATCTTTTTAATATCATGGGATTTAATGCAGTATATATTGGTGTAGGGGCTGGGCTGCCAATCTTTTTAGACATACCTGGTATGAATTTGAACGGTGTTTTTTCTGCCAATGAATATCTAACACGCAGTAATCTGATGAAATCCTATCTATTTCCAAAATACAGGACCCCTATGATAATAGGGAAACAGGTTGCCGTTCTTGGAGGTGGCAATGTAGCCATGGATTCTGCAAGAACCGCTATGCGATTAGGAGCGGAAAAGGTTACTATTGTTTATAGGCGCGCAAGAGAACAGATGCCGGCAAGGGCCGCAGAGGCCCATCATGCAGAAGAGGAAAAGATCGAGTTTAAACTTCTGTCAAATCCTGTTGAGATCTATGGTAATGAGGAGGGATGGGCTACTGGAATGAAGTGCCAGAGATATGAACTCGGGGAGCCTGATGAATCAGGCAGACAAAGACCTGTTCCTATAGAAAATTCCTTCTTTGAATTTGATTGCGACCAGGTTCTTGTGAGTATAGGTGGCCAGGCCAATCCATTGATTACCTCAACAACGCCTGATATGAAGATAAACAAGTGGGGATACATTGAAGTCGATGATTGGGGTAGGACAAATAGGGAATTTGTCTATGCAGGGGGAGATATTGTCACCGGCGCAGCAACGGTTATCTCTGCTATGGGGGCCGGTCGGAGGGCGGCAAAGGCAATACATGAAGATTTGATCAAAGAAACTGATGAAACCTTACGACCACCTGGTGCTGAAACAGAAGAGGGCGAAGAGGAATGAAATAAGTAGGAGATAACAGAAAATGACTGAAAAACGAACAATACTTGTCTGTCAGGGAACAGGGTGCGTATCTTCGGGCTCGCCCCAGATACACAGAGAATTTGAGCGGGAGATCTTGGAACATAAATTAGATGTAGAGGTAAAACTAACAGGGTGCCATGGTTTCTGTCAGATAGGACCGACAGCGATAATAGAGCCTGATGATATTTTATACTGTCTGTTAAAGCCTGATGACGTAAAAGATATTGTTGACTCACATCTAATTAATAACACCCCAGTAAACAGGCTCCATTATCATGATCCCGCTACGGGCGAACCAATACCAAAATGGACAGATATTCCTTTCTATAACAGACAGAAAAAGATGATTACCACCAACTGTGGATATATCAATCCAGAAGCCATAGAAGAGTATATTTCTATTGGAGGATACAGGGCGGCTCGACAGGCAATCCTGGCCATGACACCTGAAGAAATAATAGAGGAGGTCAAATCCTCTCAATTACGTGGACGTGGTGGAGCTGGCTTTCTTACTGGTCTAAAATGGAATTTTGCACGGCGCAGTAATGGTGGGGGCGGTGCTATTCAGAAATATGTAATCTGTAATGCAGATGAAGGTGATCCAGGTGCATTCATGGATCGGGTTATTCTCGAATCAACTCCTCACAGTATAATTGAAGGTATGATTATTGGGGCATTTGCCATTGGGGCTTCAAAGGGATTTATCTACGTTAGGGCAGAATATCCCTTAGCCATTCATAGACTCGAGGTTGCTATTTCACAGGCGAGGACAAAAGGATTTCTTGGATCTAAAATATTTGGTTCCAATTTTGATTTTGATCTCCACATCAATCAAGGCGCGGGTGCATTCGTCTGCGGAGAAGAAACCGCATTAATGGCATCTATCATGGGGAAACGAGGAAATCCACGCCCACGACCTCCCTATCCTGCCGTAGAAGGACTCTGGGGAAAGCCTACAAATATCAACAATGTCAAGACATATTCCTTTATCCCTCTTATTATCAAAAATGGGTTTAAGTCATTTGCTGATGTTGGTCTTGAAAAATCCCGGGGTACAGCAGTTTTTTGTATTACAGGAAAAATTAATAATTCAGGGCTGGTTGAAGTGCCAATGGGGATAAAGCTCAGAGAAATAATATATGATATCGGAGGTGGAATACCGAATGGAAAGAAATTCAAGGCCGTTCAGACTGGAGGCCCCTCAGGAGGATGCCTCCCGGAAACCTACCTTGATAAGGAGGTAACTTATGAGTCATTCCAGGCCGCTGGATCAATCATGGGGTCAGGGGGAATGATTGTCCTTGATGAAGATGTATGTATGGTGGATATCGCTAAATACTTTATTAATTTTACCCGGGAAGAAAGCTGCGGGAAGTGCTCACCATGCCGTATAGGACTCGGAAGGATGTATAATATATTAGAAAAAATAACAAATGGTCAAGGTGAATATGAGGATTTGGAGTCACTGGAAGAACTTGCAGGGATAGTAAAAGACGGCTCTCTTTGTGGACTGGGCCAGACTGCCCCAAATCCTGTTCTTACCACTATTAAATACTTTAGGGACGAATATATAGCCCATATTGTTGATAAAAGGTGCCCTGCCAAGGTTTGCAAGGCACTTATTGAATACTCCATAGATGAAGCTCAATGTACAGGGTGTTTACTCTGTTTAAGGAGTTGCCCGGCAAATGCTATTACTGAGAGGAAACGTGCACAAAAGGATATAGAAGTCGAACAATCAGATAAAGAACCAACAACGGAGGAAGGGGAAGTGAAACGGAAAAAGAAAAAAGCAGATACCATATGTGCTATTAACACGGATACATGTGTAAGATGTGGTATCTGTTTTGCGAATTGTCCTACGGGCGCTGTATTTAAAAGAGATAGGCCCTTAGACAGTAAACAGTATGCAGTAGGCAGTACTCAGTAGGCAAAACTAAAAGGGTTTTAGTGCTTACTGCTTACTCCATACTTTTTAATTTAGACACTTAAACAGGAGTTTCAGATGTTTTCGTCAACACGATCCAAGCTCATAGCAAGTTTTTTAGGGGTTTCCTTTCTGGTTGGTGTTGTTTCTCTCTTTATTGGTGGCCAGCTCCTTTACAAATCTGTGCTCAGCGAGGCAACAAACCGCGTCAGGTTAGACCTCAATGCTGCACGTGAGATATACCTCACGCGTATAAAAACTATCAGATGTCCTGTAACTATTACCTCCCTGGGGCCTGGATTCCGCTCAGCACTTAAGAGTCAAGATGCCCCGGAACTTGTCAGTCGATTAAGGTTTTTGTCTCAGCAAGCAGAGTTAGATTTTGCTGGCATAGTAACAAAGGAGGGTACAACGCTGTGCCGTATCGGACCTAATTCTATACCAAAGGAAACAGTTCAGACTCACAATCCTATAGCAGATTTAGCGCTCAAAGATAAAGTTGCTATTTCAGGAACCGTTGTCTTCAGCAAGGATTTTCTCTTTGCTGAGGATCCCGAGCTTGCCAATTTATCCAGAATCCGGTTGCTTCCTACACCGAAGGCAGCTCATAGAGTGGAGGAAGAGGAAACATCTGGAATGGCTCTTGCGGCTGCCATTCCAGTATTTGAGGGGGGCGATTTAATTGGAGTTGTGTATGGAGGGGTTCTTCTAAGCAGAAGCGAAAGCATAGTTGACACTGTACGGGACACGGTCTTTAAGCATGAGATATACAAAGGCCGCAATATAGGAACAGCTACCATCTTTTTTAATGACCTTCGTATATCAACAAATGTTATGACTCCGAACGGAAGGCGGGCCATTGGAACACGGGTATCAAAAGAGGTGAAGGAATATGTCCTCACAAAGGGCAAGAGGTGGACAGACCGTGCCTTTGTTGTAAGTGACTGGTACATAACAGCATATGAACCAATCGAAGACATCTTTGGTAAAAGAGTGGGGATGCTCTATGTCGGGGTATTGGAGGCAAAGTATGCTGACATGAGAAGGAATACTATTTTAGTTTTTATATTGATAACTGTGGCTGGTATGGCATTGGCAGTGGTACTGGGATGCATTCTGGCAAACAAGATCATGCATCCTGTGCACCAATTGATAAAGGCAAGCAAACAGGTTTCCGAGGGCAGCCTAACGCCAGAGATTGGGCCTATATCAAAAGATGAAGAAATGGGTGTTTTGCAGAATACCTTTAAGGATATGGTTGTATCAATGGGACGCAGGAGAGAAGCAGCAGAAGATCGGCTCGTTCAGTCCGAAAAACAGGCCAGCGTTGGAAGGCTTGCAGCAGGCGTTGCTCACGAGATAAATAACCCTCTAACAGGTGTATTAACATTTACACACATGCTGCTCCGACGTAAAGATATAGAAGATGATATTCGCTTAGATCTTCAAACAATAGCTGAATCCACGGAACGGGTCAGAAAGATTGTTAAAGGTCTCCTTGAATTTTCCAGACAGACAAAGCTTGATAAAGAACCAACGGATGTAAACATGCTTATACGATCCGTAATTTCACCAATGGAAAACCAGGCGCTGGTAAAAGGTGTAAGTATAAAATTTGATTCAGGAGAGAATTTACCTAAGCTTACCCTGGACCGCAGCCAGTTCCAAAGTGTGTTGATAAATTTAATTATAAATGCACTTGATGCTTCTGAACCAGGTGGCAGTATCAATATATATACAGCTACCGACTTATCTGCAAGCGATGCTGGTAAAAAGGGTGTTGAGATTAGCGTCGCTGATACTGGTTCTGGTATACCACAGGAGGATCTTGACAAATTGTTCGACCCCTTTTTTACTACAAAGGAAGTGGGTCAGGGTACCGGGCTTGGTCTATCAGTTTCATACGGGATCGTACAGAGACACGGGGGAACAATCAGGGTTCAAAGCGAGGTTGGTAAAGGCACCAGATTTTTTATATGGTTACCCATAGAAGTGGAGGACTAATATCATGAAAATACTTGTTGTTGATGACGAAGGTATTGTCCTTGATAGCTGTCGGCGGGTGCTTGAGGAAGATGGCCTCGAGGTATTACTTGTCACATCTGCTGATAAGGCCATTGCGGCGATTGAGGATGAAGAGCCTTCAGTTCTCCTTATGGATGTAAAAATGCCTTTACGCGATGGCATGGATCTTATGCGAGAGGTTAAGGAAAGATGGCCAAGTATACCTATTATAGTCATGAGTGGCTACCATACAACTGAAACCATTGAAGAAGCAAATAAGATGGGGGCTGTTGCATTTATTAATAAACCATTTACGCCTGACGAACTTCTCGAAACAGTACAAAAGGTAATTCAGAAGGAGGAACACCATGGAGAAAAAGAAGGCCCTGGTAATTGATGATGAACAGGTTGTCTTAGATAGTGTCAGCAAGATACTTACTGATGAGGACTACAAGGTAGATGTCTCACTTAGTGGACGTGAGGGATTGAATCAAGCCATACAAAAAGAATATGACATTGTGCTCACTGACATCCGCATGCCAGACATCGGAGGCATGAGAGTTTTAAGGGATATTAAAAGGGCAAAACCAGCCCTTCCTGTGGTTATGATCACCGGTTATGCCTCAGTCCGGTCATCGGTACAGGCCATGAAACTTGGTGCAGCAGATTATGTAGAAAAGCCATTTACCCCTGATCAACTTATCAGGGCAGTGGCCTCGGCACTTGATATAGCTGCTACCCAAGAACCTGAGGTTCAAGACCTGATTCACAAGGAGGAGATGATTACAATCCTCGAGAGGGCAGCATCCGATAGTGAATTCATTGCTAAATTGCTCTATGAGGGTGCAGACGCTCTCGAAGAGTACGATTTGACAGGCCCTGAGAAGCTTGCTCTGTTAACCGGCGATATTGAGTGGATAGAGAAACACATCGGGCCGCTTAAGACAAATCAGAAGCTTTGGCTCGAACAGCGGCTTAGCGCAGAAATTTGGTAAACATAAGGAGGTAATTCAATGACTGAAAGAATGCTTATTATTGACGACGAAGAGATAGTGTTGGAATCGTGCCGCAAAATATTCACGGCCGAGGGTTTTGATGTTGTTATTACAACAAGTCCTCAAGAAGGGCTCAAACTTGCCTCAGATTCATCCTTTGATGTTATCCTGTGTGACTGGAAGATGCCGGGCTTTGATGGAATGGATGTGGTAGAGGAGTTGGACCGACGTTCACCGGATTCAGCGGTGGTGATGATTAGCGGCTATCCCTCTGTGGGCCGGGCAGCTGAGGCCATGAAACGGGGAGCAATGGACTATGTCTCCAAACCATTCACCCCTGATGAGATTACAGATACGGTAAAAAAGGCAGTGAAGAGGAAGGTTACAGAAGAGAAAAAGGCCATGGGGAGATTTGAGAAAATCATAGAATCTGTACAGTTTCCCACCACCACAATGGAAGATAAGCCACCCAAGACAATCGCAGAGACCGTTGCCTCAACAGTGGGTGTGGGCAAGACCACCTCACCATGGTTAAGTGTGTTTGTCCTGGGTATTCTCGCTGGGGCATACATTGGATTCGGAGGTCTACTTTCGACATGCGTGACCTTTGACCTCGCTAATATAATGGGCATTGGTTTTAAGAAATTCATGGCGGGCACAGCCTTTAGCGTCGGTTTGATTCTCGTTGTGATAGCAGGGGCAGAGTTGTTCACTGGTAATAACCTGATGATATCAAGTGCCATGACTAAAAAAATCACATTCAGAACTATGTCAGCGAGATGGACTGTTGTCTGGTTTGCTAATCTCATCGGTTCATTGATTTTGGCGCTGATGTTGTATTTCTCAGGCCTATGGAAGGCTGGCAACGGAGCGTTGGGTGCTTCTGCTGTTGCTATAGCCTATATGAAGGTCAACCTTAGTTTTGTTGAAGCGCTTGTCCGAGCCATTGGCTGCAACTGGCTGGTATGTCTGGCCGTATGGATGGCCCTCGCAGCTCGGCAGACCGTTGGCAAGATATTTGCTATCTACTTTCCCATCATGGCATTCGTTGCCATCGGCTTTGAGCATGTTGTTGCCAACATGTATTTTATTCCCGCTGGAATGTTCGTGCACAGTTGGGCAGGGATTCCTGCTCCGGCGGCCTTCGATCCAGCGTCCCTCAATTGGATTAGTTTCTTATGGAAGAACATGGTGCCTGTAACGATCGGCAACATCATTGGTGGTGGGGTATTTGTGGGCATGAGTTATTGGGGTGCCTACCTTAGACCGGCTTCTGGGAATAAAATTAAAACAAGTTAATTAGGACGCAGATATTCGCAGATAAACGCAGATATAATTTTTTATTTCTTAATCTAAAAAATTTGCGCACGCGGCGCAAGCGCCTGCGCTGCGCGTTACTCTGCGTCCAAAAATGGGATTTCCTGTACTATCAAGTTAGAAATGAGACGTTTTCTAAAAGGGTGAAGATTTGTAAGGGAGGCATACGGGGAACTAATATTTTATAAGAGCCACGTATAGCCTCCTTGTGACTTGCTATATGGTTATTCTACCTGGCAGATTATCCCCATGATATTTTCCCTGTGAATATAGTGTCAGATCTTTATAGAATAGCCCTCAGTAGAATTATTTGAACCGTGCAGAATTCATGTGCATTTCACAGTAAAAACATATAACAGGCCATCAAAATGTAAAAAAAGTAGTAAAAAAGGCCTTTTGGGTGATTTTTAGGTTGTAATATCCGACTAATCATATTAGTTACAATATTGTTAATCAACTACTATACCATTTAGGGGAAAGGGGGATTGAGTATGAACAAGGGAGATTTAGTCAAAGAGGTAGCAAAGGTGGTCAGTACTAAAAAGGAGGCCCAGGCAGCAGTGGATTGTGTTTTTTCAACCATTACAGAGGCGCTGAAAACAGATGATCCGGTCACATTAATTGGTTTTGGGACCTTTAAGGTGGGACAAAGGAAGGCCAGGACTGGAAGGAACCCGCAGACTGGGGCAGAGATCAAAATCAGTGCAAAGAAAGTAGCCAAATTCGTACCAGGGAAAGCATTAAAGGATGCTGTGAAGTAAATTTGCATTAATTTCATGCCTAAAAGCCCTCATTGGGAGTACGTGCCTAATGAGGGCTTTTTTAATGGATGATCTTGCATGAAGATAGGGTCAATCGAAATGTCTTTGGCCAGATCGGTTTCTTATTATTTTTAATTGTTTCTAAGTTTGTAAAATGTAAAAATACTATATTATACTGGTTATTATCCTTTGTTGGGCAAGATGGTGAGAATATGACAGAAGACTTTACTATCGAAAGAGTTGGTCAATGCACCGTTAATTCTCCTCTGGATTCGGGAGTCTTTATTGATGATACCCAAGGCGTTCTCATAGATGCAACACTTTCAGGCCTTCAAAAAGGTCAATTGAAACCATACTTTCTTGAAAAGGCGGGCCCGAGAGAGAAGATTTTTTTCAATCCAGAAATGACCAGGGCTGCTTTGGTCACATGTGGTGGGCTTTGTCCTGGTTTGAACGATGTTATCAGAGCTATTGTTATGGTCTTGTGGTATCGCTACGGGGTCAAGGAGATAGTTGGGTACCGATATGGATTCGAGGGGATAATAGCCTCATTCAATCATAAACCTGTAGTCCTTACGCCAGAGCTGGTTGAAGATATTCATAAGGATGGAGGAACTATACTTGGCACATCGAGAGGGCCTCAGGACCCAGCCTTAATGGTAGATTTCCTGTTGGAAAGAAAAATAAATATGCTCTTTACCATAGGTGGCGATGGAACTCAAAGGGGTGCACTGGCAATAAACAGGGAGATAGAAAAAAGAGGTCTTGCTATTTCTGTTATTGGCATTCCCAAGACAATCGATAACGATATATCCTTCACGGAAAGGACATTTGGCTTTGAAACCGCTGTTGCTATGAGCCAGGCACCCATAAATGGTGCCCACATGGAGGCAAAGGGGGTAAAGAACGGGATAGGAATAGTAAAACTTATGGGACGAGAATCAGGCTTTATCGCTGTATATGCTACTCTTGCCTCAAGTGATGTAAACCTTGTACTCATACCGGAGATGCGTTTTTCCCTAAAAAAGGTTTGCGCCTATCTTGAAGAGCGGATGAGTAAAAAAATGCATGCGGTAATTGTTGTTGCAGAGGGCGCTGGGCAGGAGTATGTAGCTCAAAAAGGTACCGATGCATCTGGAAATAAAAAACTTGGTGATATTGGGCTTTTTTTAAAGACTGAAATTATTGAGTATTTTAGGAATCGAGCAATTCCTGTATCGGTAAAATACATAGATCCATCATACACAATACGCAGTGCACCGGCAACCCCGGATGATTCAGTGCTTTGCTTCCAGCTCTCTGAGAACGCAGTACATGCGGCAATGTCAGGAAGAACTGGTATGGTTGTGGGGATTTGGAATGGTCATTTTGTCCATATACCAATGCAGATATCTGTCAAGGGGCGGAAGCAGGTAGACACATCAGGTCTTCTGTGGCAGAGCGTTTTGGATAATACCGGTCAGCCAAGGAATCTTGCTTGAGAAGGGCAGGGGAGCTAAGATAATGAATGGAGGGATACTGTAATGCAGGGCCAGAAGAAGGCATTAGAAGATATATTTACGGCCGGAGTCAAGGCTGTAGATCCTGAAAGAGCAGTTCAAAAATATGTCCGACGTCAGGGAAACCAGTTGTTTGTAGGAGACTCCTCTTATGCTCTTGATAGTTTCAAAAGGATCTTTCTAATTGGAGCAGGAAAGGGTACAGCCCCTATGGCAAAGGCTGTGGAAGATATCCTCGGAGAACGGCTGACAAATGGCCTGATCATCGTTAAATATGGGCATGGAATCCCATTAAAAAAGACGCAGATCTTAGAGGCAGGTCACCCTATTCCAGACAAAGCAGGCCTCGAGGCTACTGAAGAACTTTTAAAGCAGACCCAGGAATGTACAGAGGAGGATCTGATTATTTGCGCTTTTTCTGGCGGCGGAAGCGCACTTCTGCCAGCTCCTTCTCCTCCCCTTACCCTTGATCAAAAGCAAGAAACCACTCGTCTTCTTCTTGAATGTGGTGCAACCATAAATGAGATCAATGCAATCAGAAAGCACCTCTCACGCAGCAAAGGCGGGTGGCTTGCAAAAGAAGCCTATCCAGCTACCATAGTCTCTTTACTATTGTCGGATGTTATTGGCGATAGATTGGATGTTATTGCTTCTGGTCCCACGGTTCCAGATGAAAGCACCTATAGCGATTGTATCAAAATAATTGACAGGTATAAACTCAGTGACGGATTACCAAAAAGTGTGGCGGAATATTTTAAAAAGGGCGCAGCAGGTAGTTTACCTGAAACGCCGAAGGCCGGAGATCCTGTATTCTCAAAGGTTCAAAACCTTATCGTGGGAAACAATAGAGAATCCCTTTTAGCCGCTAAAGAGCGGGCAATTTCACTTGGATACAATACTATAGTTTTGTCATCTCAAATTGAGGGAGAAGCACGAGAAGTTGCCCAGGTCTTTGCTGCAATAGGAAAAGAAATTTCCCAGGCCAACCTCCCGATATCATCCCCTGCCTGTGTAATAGCTGGAGGAGAAACAACAGTAAAAATTCAAGGCAGGGGTAAAGGAGGCAGAAGTCAGGAGTTGGCCCTGGCATGTGCCATTGCTATAGATGGCTGGAAGGGGATTTCTCTGCTCAGTGCCGGAACAGATGGAACCGATGGTCCTACAGATGCAGCGGGTGCCATCGTAAATGGCACTACATGCAAGAGGGCTCGGCAAGCGAATTTGTATCCCCGTGAGTTTCTTTTAGCCAACGATTCATACACTTTCTTTGAATCCTTAGGGGATTTGCTAAAAACAGGCCCCACTCGCACCAATGTAATGGACATAATGTGTATGCTTGTAGACGCTTGAAACTTGGTGGGAATTGGCAATTCCTTATTTTTCCAGTTTCAGCTTATCCGGTTTAGGAGGATTTGACTATCATGAGAAATCTAAATTGGTCCATTTGTCTAATATTTATTATACTTACAGGGTGTGCTGTTGTACAGATTCCTTTGTTTCCCTCTATGCAGCCTCTGCAAGAGCAGGTACTTGAAGGAAAAGGGCAGGCAAAGATTCTGCTTCTGGATATTTCAGGCATTATCTCAGAGAAGAAAGAGTCAAAAGGCTTAGGGTTTTCACAAAAGATCTCCCTGGTGGCTCGGATTAAGGAGGAGCTACAGAAAGCCGAAGGCGATAGCTCCATAGCAGGTGTTATCATTAAGATCAATTCTCCTGGCGGCTCTGTTACTGCGAGTGATATTATCTATCATGAATTGATGCAATACAAGAAGCAGACAGGTGTTAGAATTGTTGCATGTTTGACTGGCACAGCTACATCCGGCGGATATTATGTTGCCTCAGCTGCTGATGAGATTATAGCACATCCTACCTCTGTTACCGGTAATATTGGGGTAATTGCCATGAAATTTAATGTGGAAAAATTACTTTCAAAGATAGGGATTCAGGAGGAAACGATAAAATCGGGTGAAAAAAAGGATATATGGTCTCCATTTAGGCCAAGTACCCCTGAAGAAAAAGATATCATCCAGACGATAATCAACACATTACATGAGAGGTTTATAAAGGTAGTGCTTGCTGGGCGTCAGCCTTTATTAAGCAAAGAGGAGATAGAAAGACTTGCAGATGGCAGAATCTTTACCGCAGATCAGGCATTAGAGGTGAAGCTTATTGACAGGATTGGTTATTTAGACAATGCAGTTGAGGAAATGAAAAAGTCTCTTAAACTTAAAGAAGCTAAGGTTGTTACCTATAATCGAGCTGGCAGCTATAAGGGAACTATTTACTCTGGATTGCCTGGCGCTTCCCATACGGAAATCAATCTTGTAGCGATCAATGGAGATGGTCTTGCCACTATATCCGGAGTGCAATTTATGTACCTGTGGAGACCATAACGCATGTGCAGGGAGCTTTGCATATCAAGTGAAAAAATAAGCGCCGAGATTACTGGTTCTCTTATGCAGGAGGTTGATTGAACAATCTATATAAATTGGACTCGATTGTCCAAATATGAACTGAAAAAGGCACGCAATAAATACCTTGACAAAAATAAATCTTTGTCCTTAATCTCTATCTATGATAAAAAATAAAGGATCAACATGGGTTTTATTTATATGTAAGGAACTTTATTATTTTCTTTAACCAAAAGAAAGGAGGCATACAATGAAAAAGTTCTTTTTATTAACCTTAGCGGTTTGTTTGATGGCTTGTTGGGGTATAACCGGAAGTCCAGTTATAGCTCAGGCCAAAACAATCAAAATCGGTGTCATTTACCCCCTCACCGGTGGAGCGGCTGCCGCGGGGCGTGAGCTTAAAGCCGGGGCAGAGTTAGCTGCGAAGATCGCCAATAATGTGATGGCTGAGTTAGACATGGATATAGCAAAGAATGCTGGCATCAAATCCCTGGGCGGAGCCAAAATTAAACTCATTTTCAAGGATCACCAGGCCAACCCCACAATGGGCGCTGATCTGGCCAAAAAACTCATACTGGACGATAAGGTTGATGGTATGCTGGGTTGCTACCACAGTTCGGTAACAAAAACTGTCAGCGCCGTATGCGAGCAATACGGTGTTCCCATGATTAACGGCACTTCCACCTCGCCTGCTTTGACAAAAAGAGGATTTAAGTGGTTCTGGCGGACCACTCCCCACGATAAGTGGTTCACCAAGGACCTTTTCGAATTGCTAAAGGGACTGACACAGGGTAAGGTGAAGGGCGTGAAGGCAGTGCCCGAAAAGGAGATCAGCAATTTGGCCTCGGCCTGTGAGAAGACCGAATGGGGTTCTCATGTCTCTAGTATCATCAAGTCCCTTGCCAAGGAGTATGGCTTTAACCTCAGAAAATCTCTCCTGTATACGGCAAAATCGCCAGACCTCTCCAGCGAAGTGCGGTCCTTGAAAGCCGCCCGGCCGGATGTAATGCTTTTTGCATCCTACACCTCTGACGCTATCTTACTGGTCAAAACCTTAAAGGCCCAAAAAGCCCAACCCAAGATCATCTGGGGCCAGGACGCCGGGTTTGAGAAGCCAGAGTTCCGGAGCAATCTCAGGGATAGCATTGTAGGCATTTTGACCCGAACAGTTTTTCTTCCTAAAGTAGCCCAGATTAAGGAGGTAGCTGGACAAGTCAACGACCTTTATAAGGCGAAGACAGGCAACGATTTAGGTGGTGCCTCGGCGAGGGCCTTTACAGGTGTACAAACCTGGGTCCATGTCTTAGAGAAGGCCGGCTCAACAAAACCTGCCGATATCCAGAAGACAGCCAACGCCATCCGTATCCCGGGTGATCAACTGGTAGTGCCCTGGGCCGGCATTCAGTTTACCCCTTCTGGGGATGAGCTGGGTCAGAATGTGCTGGGGTCCGGCCTTATCGGTCAATACCAGATGGTGGATGGCAAGTTGGTGCTTGAGATTATCTATCCCTTTGACGTTGCTACTGCTGACATGATCTTTCCTTTTAAGTGGTTCTAATAGCATTGCTCTCTGATGTGAAATTGGTGTTCGTTTTACCTTTGTTAGTGTTTGGGAGATTTTGATGGATATTCTGGTAAGTTCTCTGTTTGCCGGTTTGCTTATAGGCATGGTCTTGGCCATGATGGCCTTGGGCTTGACAATAATCTTCGGGGTGATGGAAGTTGTGAACTTCGCCCACGGGGAATTTCTCATGGTCGGTATGTACACGGGCTTGCTCACGGCCCAGGCCACGGGGATGGAACCTCTGTTAACCCTGCCAGTTGCTGCGCTGGCAGGGTTCTTGCTGGGTATCATCTGCTACTTCGGTTTTATTAAGTTTGTCATCAGGGGTCCCATGGTGGCCCAGCTGCTTGGAACCTTTGGTTTGATGATTTTTTTAAGGAATCTGGCCCTTCTCTTTTTTGGCGCTGAAGACCGGGCCATCCATCAAGGCATCTTAGTTGGCAAGAGTTTTGATTTAGGAATGGGGGTCATTGCTCCAGCCACCAAACTGGCAGCAGCAGCCCTCTCCGTGATCGCCTTCTGGGTCGTGTGGCTGGTTATAAATCGGACAAAAATAGGCAAGGCCCTTACAGCCACATCCTTGAATGCCCAGGGAGCTCGATACATGGGCATCTCCACGGAGAGGATGAATGCCCTGGCGTGGGGTATCGGTGGAGGTACGGTGACAATCGCCGGGGCACTTCTTGTCAATTTCTGGTCGGTCAATCCTTTCATGGGGCTATTGTTCACCATGATCGCTTTTGCAATCGTGGCATTGGGCGGTTTTGGCAGTGTGCCAGGGGCCTTCTTTGCCGGACTTGTAGTTGGCGTCATTACCGAGATTCCAGGAATCTGGGACTTCTTAACCTACATCTTTAATTTTGGCTGGATGGCAGATGTGCCCATGACATCCCTTAAGTACATGTGGGTGTATCTGGCATATTTCGTGATCATGATAGTTCGTCCAAGGGGGTTGTTTGGATGGAAGCGTTAAACAGTGCCTTGGATTTTTCGGACTTTCCCCGCCTCGACATGATCATTGCCGGAGCGCTCGGTGGTCTTCTGGTAATCTTTCCGGCCACTCCACATTCCGCTTTCGCTATGGCTACCATGATCCAGTTTCTCATGTTCTCGTTATACGGAATGGGCTGGAATACTATTGGTGGATATGGCGGTCAGGTGGACCTTGGAAAGGCCCAGTATGTTGGCATTGGGGCCTTCACGACCGCGGTGCTGATGGTCCGGTGGGATGTGCCATTTTGGGTATCCATGCCGATCGGTGTCTTTTTTGCTGTTGTCTGGTCATTCATTATTGGCTATCCCCTGTTTCGGCTGAAAGGTCATTATTTTGCCATTGCCACCATTGCAACATCTCTGGTTCTCAAGGACATCTTTGAGGTCTGGGACTTTGTGGGCGCTGCCTGTGGGATAGAAATATCACCTATTAAATATAATCCACCTGATTTTCTGCATCTGATTTTTAAGGAAGATATCTATTACTACTATGTGATCCTTGCTTTCTTTTTTCTTGGAATTCTGTACGTGAACTGGTTTCGGAAGTCCAGGTTGGGATTCCAGCTCCGTTCAATTAAAGACAACGAAGAGGTTGCCAAATCATTGGGCATCAACGTGCACTGGGCCAAGATAAAGACCTATGCAATTGCCACCTCCTTCGTAAGTGTAGTAGGCTCATTCCATGCCTGCTATATCAAAAACATCGAACCCGAAGATACAATGAGCCTTGAGATCTCTATACTCATCGCCCTTATGGCCATGCTCGGTGGAGCGGGATCTTTATGGGGACCTATCATCGGAGCGGGCGTTTTGATACCCTTAAAGAGCTATCTAAAGGAGTGGTTGGGCGCACGGGCAGGTTTGATCGGGATTGACCTGATTGTTTACGGGGCCATCATTATGCTCGTCTCAGCTGTGGAACCCCGTGGGATATGGGGCATCGTGGAGAAGGTGCGCCGGAGGAAGCGAAACTGATGGCATTACTTGAAGTTCATAACCTGACAAAATATTTCGGCGGATTGAGGGCCAATGAGGATATATCATTCAACATGAAAGAAGAGGAGCTGGTGGGCCTAATTGGGCCCAATGGCGCGGGCAAGACCACGCTTTTTAATTGCATCACTGGATTATATCCAGTTTCCTCAGGAAAGATCATCTTCAATGGAGATGATATTACCGAACTAAAGGACTATGAAGTGGCAAGACTTGGTCTGGCACGGACCTTTCAGGTCTACGTGGCATCTGGTGATATGACTGTGATAGAAAATATCATGGTAGGGTGCTTCATGCGCACCCGGTCCAGGTCACAGGCCAAGGCTCGTGCTGAGCAGATAATGAAAGACTTTAAACTGCACGATCTCTCAGATTATATTCTTAGCGAGCTCCCAGTGGCCTCTCAAAAACAGGTCACTATTGCCGCGGCTGTGGGTACTGAGCCCAAAATACTTCTTTTAGATGAGGTAGCTGCTGGTTTAAATCCCAGTGAGATTGAAGATATCATGGCTACCATCCGACACATACACCATAACATGGAAATTACGGTGATGCTGATTGAGCACGTCATGGAATTGGTTATGAAGATCAGTGATCGCGTCATTGTTCTGGACTCCGGTCAAAAAATCGCCGATGGCAATCCTGAGACTATTGCCAGAGACCCCAACGTAGTCAAGGCATACTTAGGGGAGCGGTACGTCCAAGAGCACGCAGCGGAGTTAACATAGGCTATGGCTGAACATATCCTACAAGTTAAAGATATAAAGGTCCGGTACTCAAGCTTACCGGTCATCCAGGGTCTCTCTTTAGCTGTGGACCTGGCTGAAACTGTGTGCGTGGTCGGAGCTAACGGGTCGGGTAAGTCTACATTTCTGAAAGCCATCATGGGAGCTGTGCGCGTGTTTGATGGTGAAATTCTGTTCCAGGGTCGAGAGATTAAAAATCTCAAGACTGAGGAAGTCGTCCGTACGGGTATTACCTATGTACCTGAGGAGAGAATGCTTTTTACTGCACTTTCCGTGGAGGAGAATCTATTGCTTGGTGCCTACACACTTAATGATAAAGAACGTATTCAGGAGAACCTGCAATTTGTCTATAGCTTATTTCCCCGCTTGAAAGATCGCCGAGACCAGGCCACCCTCACCTTATCTGGCGGTGAATCACAGATGGTGGCCATCGGCCGCGGCCTTATGTCCAACCCCAGGTTATTTATGCTGGATGAACCCTCTCTGGGGCTTGCCCCCCGCTTAGTAGACGAGGTGTTGGATACCGTCCGTAAGCTTAAAGGAGAGGGAATGACCATCCTCCTCGTGGAACAAAACGTGCGTGAGGCCCTGGAGATTGCCGACAGGGGATATGTACTTCAGACAGGAAGGATAGTCCTGGAAGGCACTGGGGAGGAGCTAATCAAGAGTGATGTAGTCCGTAAGGCCTTTTTGGGGATTTGAGATTGAGAGCTAAGGTGATTGAGGAACTTTCTCCCAGGGAGTTGCGTTTACGTATCCGACGGGGAGAATGGGAAAAGCCTACACCAGGGCTTGCTATGGGCTATGCTCAGGCAAATGTTGTTATCTTGCCCGTTCGATACGCCTTTGATTTCTTTCTCTTCTGCCACAGGAATCCGAAGCCGTGCCCCGTGTTGGAGGTCTTGGAGCCAGGACGATACGAGATAGATTCATTTGCATCCGGTGCAGATATTCGCACCGATGTTCCCCGCTATAATGTATTCCGCCACGGTAATTTAAAGGATACAAGAAAGGACATACAAGAGCTCTGGCAGGATGATTTTGTCACCTTCTTCCTCGGCTGTAGCTTTACCTTTGAGGAGGCACTGATCAAGACCCATATCCCGGTACGGCACATAGAAGAGGGGAAGAACGTTCCCATGTATATCACCAATATCCCGTGCAAGGATGGTGGGATATTCCGAGGTCCTTTGATTGTTACCATGAGACCTATACCACATGAAAAAGTGACCAGGGCAGTGCAGATAACATCCCGGTATCCATTTGTCCATGGGGCACCTGTCCATATAGGGAGCCCGGAGGAGATAGGGATAAAAGACATGTCCGGACCGGATTTTGGCGAAGCGGTAGAAATCAAGCAAGGCGAGACGCCCGTTTTTTGGGCATGCGGCGTGACACCTCAGGCGGCCCTTGTGGATGCCAAGCCCGATATCTGTATCACACACACACCGGGCCATATGTTTGTATCAGACATGCTGAATGAAGAGCTGGCTACCTCTTAGGACTGGCTGGATAGACTTTCCTTGAACCTTTTGATCCTCTCCTCTATCTCCCGTAAGGTTTCATACGCATCATCCAGAGATACCTGCTTGAAGGTCACTGTATCTCCAGGCTTCATTTGCCCTAAGAGTGGAAGGTCAGCTGTAATCACAGTGGCGATCTTCCTGTAACCTCCGGTGACTATTTCAACCAGGATGATAATGGGCTGGCCATCCCCTGGTACCTGGATGGCGCCGGGGATTACTCCCTCTGAGATGATCGACTCATGTACATTGGGCCTTCTCTCAACTGATGGACCAGACAGCCTGATACCGGTGCGGTCCGATTGAGGATTCACCTGGTAGGGGGAATTACAAAAGGTGCTTTTAGCCTTCTCGGTGAATTGATCGTCTTGCGGTCCAAAGATAACTCTTAGACGCCATTCCCTGCTGTATCGAGGAACTAGATCTTGAGGGAACCCTCGTCCCGCGGTTTTAAGATGAAGTTGCGGTGAATGAGCAGTGAAGATGTCGCCTTTTTTCAAAGGCCTTCCATCCAAACCACCGAACCCGGAGGAAAGATTGGTAGATCTGCTGCCCATAACCTCAGTCAAAAAGAATCCCCCTCCTATAGCCAGGTATGAGCGACACCCGCCTTTCACCCCTCTAAACGAAAGGGTATCGCCCTCCTTCAAGATAAAGGAGGCCCACATGCTGAGGGGTTTATCGTTATAAAAAGGCAGAAGGTCCCCGCCGGTAACTGCAATGACCACATCTCTGAGGGCCTTGATCCTTAACCCAAACATAGTGATTTCAAGGCATGCCTCATTCTCTTTGTTTCCCACGAGCAAATTCGCCGCCCTTAGTGAGAAGGCGTCAAGCGCCCCGCTAGGCGGAACACCGTACCGTCCATAGCCGAACCTCCCCAAGTCCTGAAGAGTGGTAAGGGGACCGGGTGTCAGAACTTCTATGGTTTCTACTACTGCCATTGCTTAAGTTCCTTCTCGCCTATTGAAAAGAACCGCACCAGATCGCCCATCTCGAGGAGGGTGGGAGGTGAGTGTAGCGAGTTGAAGAGCTTCAGGGGCGTACGACCGAGGATTTGCCATCCCCCAGGGCTCTCTACCGGGTAAATGCCGGTTTGCCTCTGGGCGATAGCTACAGAGCCTTGAGGAATTACCGTCCTTGGGGTTTCCCTGCGTGGAGTAGCAAGGCCTTCAGGTAGTTCTCCCATATAGGGAAAGCCCGGCATAAAGCCGATCATATAGACCTGATATGTCGTTCCCGTATGGAGCTGGATGATCCCCTCGACAGTTATGTTGTGATACTGTGAAACCCATTCCATGTCAGGTCCATATTCACCTCCATAGATAACTGGAATTTCCAGTGTTTTTGGCTCAGGGATCTGGATTTCCCCGATCTTCTTTTGGAGATCATTCATCCGGTTTTTTATAATGACGAGGTCGATCTTGAGCGGGTTGTATATAACGAGCAAAGATCGGTACGCAGGGACGGTCTCAATCACACCTTCTATGGGGTTTTCCATAAGGATAACAGAAAGTTCCCTCACTCGTCGATTCACCTCAGGACTGATCTCATCCCCTAACTCGACGAGCAAGGATCGGTCACCCATGATTCGATATTGGAATTTGTCGTAGAGCATTGCCCTTTACTACAGGAATTGCCCCATAGGTATAATCTCTATGCCAGATGAAAGGAGGCTTTCCCTGATCTGCTTTACCAGCCTTACCGCAGCAGGGTTATCACCGTGGACACATATGGTATCCGATGCCACCTCGATCTCGGTTCCATCCTTGGAGGCGATTTTACCCTCGGTCACCATTTTGAGAACCCGGTCGGCAGCGAACTGATGATCATGAATCATTGCTCCTGGCTCCCTTCGGGATACAAGGGTGCCATCACTGTTGTAGCCCCTGTCTGCAAAAAACTCAAAGACAACACGGATGCCGTACCGTTTCCCTATTTCTTGGACCTCATCTTTTTTGGGACCTGGCAGCATGACGAGGACAAGATCCTTGTCCAGCTTGGAAACCCCTTGCGTTATCGCCTCAGCGATACGCATATCCTGGGCGGCCATATTGTAGAGCGCACCGTGGGCTTTGACATGTTGAAGTTTCATTCCCTGTGAGGTGGCAAAGGCTTGAAGTGCGCCTATCTGGTAGGTGATGTAGTCTCTGATTTCCTCCAATGTAGCGTCCATATTTCTTCTGCCAAAGCCCAGCAGATCTGGGAATCCTGGATGGGCGCCCATTGCCACTCCATGCTCTTTGGCAAGGGAGATGGTACGCTTCATCACCGTTGGATCTCCAGCATGGAATCCGCAGGCAATGTTCGCTGAGCTAATAAGAGGGATCACCTCTTCATCAAGACCAATCTTATAGACACCAAAACTCTCTCCTACATCAGAATTAAGGTCGATTTTCATTTCTCTATGCTCCTTTCTATTTTATTTAAAAAATCTTTTTATAAAAAGGCAGGAATGTCAAGGGATTTATGGCTAATTGTAGAGATGGATGTGTGATCTATGGTATGGATGCTATTATTTCTGTCCACTTTCCAGAAAGAAAATTGATCCTGAAGTGAGCTTATGGTATTAGTTTGATCGAAAAATTCACCGATCTTCTAAATTCGTTATGGAATTAGGGAAATTGAAAGACAAAGAGACACAATACTTATTCTGCCCGAGGTACAAAAATCTGCCCAGAAAGCACATAGAAGTTTGCCGACATTGCAGGTGGAACAGAAATTGTGAAGTGTACCAAACTTATTGTCAGCCATATCTTCCCTTGCCTTCCTTCACGGATAAGGGCTTCATCATGAGAAGCAGCACTCAATGATTTCGTAGCAAAAAGAATCAACTAGGAAAGACTATAAGCTTCGTTAGACCCACCACCTGGGTTGAGAACTCACGAACCAGAAAAGCTACGTTGAAATCTACAATTATTTAGAGTTTGGCATTATAGCAGATATTCAAATTTGTGATATTGGTTATTTGAAACCGAAATAAACAGAATTAGTCATTGATGGGAGTCACTGATAGCATATTTTAATTTGCAATTGTGATGTTTGAAATTCGATCATATAAGGCCTCTATGGAAGCCTTCATTTTAGAGGACAAGTTTTAAAATGATGTTGAACTTTCAACTGCCATATGTATATTGATATTTATGCAGATTTGAGTATATGGCACTTAGTGTTAATTGCAAATACTGGACCTTTTAGTAATTATGTGGTTATCGGATAGCATGCAGATTGTTGTGTTATGCAGCCAGAAAAATCATGAAATGGAGAATTTTTTCGCAATATTTTATTAATTCTTTAGAACTATACATAAACTTTATACTAACTGGTTAGACCTCGTTCTTGTCAATCACTTGGGAGGATGTACATGACGTTTCTTAGGATCCTCTTTCTTGACGCACCTTTGACGGTTATCTCATGGCTCGGCAGGCAAGGTACGCGAGCGGTCGCAGCGCTCGTTGTTATCGGTATTGCACTGCCATGGATTGGCGCTGTACTTAAACCGTACGTAACTGAGGCCGTCTTCGTGCTGTTGTGTATTGCTTTCCTCCGAGTGAACATCGCAGTGGTCAAGACCTACCTCCGTCGCCCGGCTGTCGTGCTTGCCGCAACTGCATGGACCTCTGCGGCAATTCCACTCTTGTTTGGTTTAGGCTGTCGCGCGTTCGGTCTGCCTCAGAAGGCACCTGAGCTGTTCCTTGGACTAATACTGCAGACAGTCGCCTCTCCGATGATGGCAGCTCCAGCGTTAGCAGCATTGATGGGGTTGGATACCACCCTCGTGCTTGTTACCCTCGTGACCAGCACGACGCTCGTCCCCATCACCGCACCACTGTTTGCGCTCGTTTTTGTCGGATCGACTCTCTCAATTTCGCCGCTGATGCTCGCGGCCAAGCTATTTAAAATACTCGCTGGCGCTGCTTTGGTCGGGTTGGGCTTGCGTCATTTTTTTGGCCTGGCGACTATCGAACGCCACAAGGATCGGATCGATGGCTTCAACGTCATTGTACTTTTCGTATTTGTAGCAGCCGTTATGGAAAGTGTCGGTGTTCGTGTACTCAAGACACCAATGATCACAATGGCCCTCGCGGCACTTGCCTTTGTGGTGTTCTTTGCTGTGCTGTTCATGACCGTTCTCATGTTCTTACCCGCAGGCAGAGAGCGTGCCCTTGCACTCGGATTCATGGCTTCTCAGCGCAATATGGGTTTGATGCTTGCGGCGACCGGTGGAGCACTGCCCGACCTCACTTGGCTGTATTTCGCTCTCTCGCAGTTCCCTATCTATCTGTCACCGCACCTGCTTGAACCGCTGGCGCGGCGGATACTTGTCAGAGCATCGATTGCGAGTGAACCGGCACCGGGGCCAAATACATGACAGGTCAGAAATGAGGTCTAAACCTTCGTTCCAGCGGACGGCTCTCTGCAGCTGCTGAGCTCAAACGTTGTTTTCAAAGTGTAACATTACTGCTATCTAGAAAGTCTCCCACAAGTTTCCTGGCTTATTATTACCATACGTAACATGAACAGGCGGGGTGAATAATTCTAACTGTTATACGTAGATTCGTTGAGTAATAATGCATACACTATTTCATACTCTAATCTTGATCGTTCCTAATTGAGGAAATTAAAAATCAATCAAAATATTTTCTGGTTCACCCTGAAGTAAAAATTGCAGATACCTCGCCATTATCGCAAGATGGTGCGGCTTTGAGCTTTACAATGGACATGTGTACTCCAACATCTCAACTCAGCAATGTAATAGCTTATGAATTGAGGTTGGAAATAGGGTTGGAAATTGGAGTATCATAATAAAAAAGGGATTCCAAAAATATTGGAATCCCTTATCTGTTCTGGCGAGGACGATCCCGATTGAATCGGGACGACCTTCCCGTCATTGCTGACGGGACGTTCTAACCAACCACAAAGATAGTTTTCGTGGTTATTGAAGAGCATTTTAAAAAATGGCGGGGACGACGAGACTCGAACTCGCGACCTCCGGCGTGACAGGCCGGCGTTCTAACCAAAACTGAACTACGTCCCCAAAAAACCTTCTGTTTTGCGTTTAGCTATTAGCCAATAGCCGCTGGCCATTGGTAAATAGCGATAAGCCATTTCTGGTAGGCGGAACAGGGATTGAACCTGTGACCCTCGGCTTGTAAGGCCGACGCTCTCCCGCTGAGCTACCCGCCCCCAATTAGTGTGCAGTAATCTGAGATTTGACCTCTCCTATAGGTAAGGTGAAAGGTTGAAACCTATCCTCCGGGAGAAAGAGATCTTCTCCTTTAACCATTGTAAGGGCCTTCTCCAGGACATCATCCATGTGCTCAACCAGGATTAATTCCACTTTTTTGAGAACCCTCGCTGGTATTTCTTCAATATCCTTTCTGTTTTCTTGAGGGATGAGAACCTTTTCTATTCCACCTCTATGGGCAGCGATTATCTTTTCTTTAAGGCCCCCTATGGGAAGAATTCTGCCCCTGAGTGTTATCTCTCCGGTCATGGCCAGATTTCTTTTCACCGATTTTCTTAAAAGTGCAGAGGCAATTGATGTCGCTACAGTGATACCTGCCGATGGCCCATCTTTAGGCGTTGCTCCCTCGGGAACATGGACATGTATGTCTACCTTTTCATAAAAGTCATCTGGCATACCGAGCCTTCTTCCTTTTGTGCGGACATAACTTAAGGCAGCTTTCGCTGATTCTTTCATCACATCTCCAAGGGTACCTGTTAAGACCAGTTCTCCCTTTCCTGGCATAACAGTGGTTTCTATATGAAGCAACTCCCCGCCTGCACTTGTCCAGGCTAAGCCGGTAGCAAGACCTATTTCATCTTTTTCCTCTTTTCTTCCATAGTGAAATTTAGAAACACCTAAGTAATGATGAAGAGAATTTGCACTAATCCTTATCTTTATAGATACGCCTTTTTTAGCCACTTCTCGTGCAATCTTCCTGCATACCGCAGCTATTTCCCTCTCTAAATTTCGAACTCCCGCCTCTCTGGTATAATACCTGATTATATTTAAAATGGCCTGATCAGAAAAAGAGATATTATTTTCAGAAAGACCATTTTGTTCGATCTGCTTCTTTATCAGAAATCTTTTCGCTATGTGCAACTTTTCAATCTCTGTATAACCAGGCAGCCTTATAATCTCCATTCTATCCTGCAAAGGCGGTGGAATACCAATAAGTTCATTGGCTGTGGTTATGAAAAAAACCTCTGAAAGATTGTAGTCAATATCAAGATAGTGGTCATTAAAGGCATAGTTTTGTTCTGGGTCAAGCACTTCTAAAAGAGCAGCCGATGGGTCTCCCCTGAAATCAGTACTCATTTTGTCTACTTCATCCAGGCAGAACACAGGATTATTTGATTTTGCCCTTTTAAGATATTGAATGATTTTTCCTGGCAAAGCGC
>CAZSWT010000030.1:0-37690 GCA_964611035.1 uncultured Desulfobacteraceae bacterium | reverse complement strand
ACACATACGAATCCCGCGAAATCAGATGAACCTGTGCTAACCGGATAGGCATAAAGGGAACTTTAAAAAAACTCAGGAGGTTTAAGGTGAAGGTAGTTGGAGTAATCGGTTATAAAAAAAGTGGAAAGACCACATTAGTTATTAGATTATCTCAGGAACTGTCAAGGATGGGCTACAGTGTAGCTATTCTCAAACATGCTTCAGGGGATATTGATTTTCCCAGCAGTGACACATCAAAATTCAGGGCGCATGCTGCCTTTGTTTCCGCCATTTCCTCAAAGGAGTCCGAGATAATACTAAAGGGAAGAAAGCGAATAGAGGATATCCTGACATATGTTGACTGTGATATTGTATTGATAGAGGGGTTTAAAAAGGAAAAGACATTTCCAAAGATTGTCTGCATAAGGGACAAAGGCGAGGAAAATGAATTGTTTGATGGGCTGCAGCTCTTTACCGCCAGTTTTACCGAAGGTATCTCTGATTTTGCCATTGAAAATGATGATCATATAAAGAAAATGGCCGCTCTTGTTAGCGAAAAATCCTTTAAATTGCCTAATCTAAATTGCGGTCACTGTGGGTATGAAAGCTGTTTTGAACTTGCTAAGGAGATTGTTAAGGGTAAAAAATCAACTGCCAACTGTGTTTCTTTGAATCCACCAATCTCTATTAAGGTCGATGGGGCTGAGTTTCCGTTAAACCCCTTTATGTCTAACCTTTTCAAAAATAGCTTTTTGGCAATGCTATCCTCCCTTAAAGGATTTAAAAAGGGGCGGCTTGAGATTGAGATACCCTGATTTAAGTGCCTAAAGCCCGCCTTGGTGCTATGCTCTTTGATCAGCCTAATAAAGCCATAAGCCAGTGAGTGCTCAAATCAGCATAGTAAGCCTATAAGCCAGGACTGGGCCAGGGTTATAAGTGCCTAAAGTGAGCTAAAGTTCTAATAATTTGTAGATTCACAATTGACAATCAATAATATAATAATGACTTACGCAATTTATTTAACATAAAAACCACGAATTTGGGGATGCTGAATAAAGTTTTCGCATAAATGGATTATTTGCACTGCGAGTTTTTGAGATCGTTTTCAAGTCCCTTGGGGTATTTTTTATGCTCCATAATAATATTCTTCATAACTTTAGGCATTTTAGTTCACTTTAGGCAATTTAGGCACTTGTTTAATAGGAGATAATTGAGTGTTAATTGACAGATTCAATAGAAGGATAAACTACCTGAGAATATCCCTTACTGACAGATGCAATCTGCGCTGTATTTACTGCATGCCGCCCGAGGGTGAAAGAAAGCTGAGGCATAAAGACATATTGCGTTACGAAGAATTGCTTCGGATTGCCAGGATTGCGATCAAATTGGGCATAAACAAGATCAGACTGACAGGAGGAGAACCGCTTGTCAGGAAGGGGGTTCAGGAATTTATACCCATGCTTACAGCCCTTGGTGGTCTTGCTGACGTTTCGATAACCACGAATGGTGTCTGTCTGAAGGATAATCTGGAGACATTAAAGGTTGCCGGTATAAAAAGGATCAATGTAAGCCTTGATAGCCTTAAGAGGCTCAATTTTAAATTGATTACCCGGTTTGATTATTTTAATGAGGTTTGGGAGGGGATAGAAAAGGCCAGGGATATGGGATTCTATCCCATAAAGATAAATATCGTTGTTATGAAGGGAATAAATGATAATGAGGTGCTGGATTTTGCCCGCCTTGCCATTGATCAGCCCTATCATATAAGGTTTATAGAATGTATGCCTATTGGACTGCAGACCAATAACACGGCATTTGTCTCCAACTCAGAGCTAAAAAAGGCGCTTGTAAACACATTTGGTCCATTGATACCGCTTTCTCATGGGCAAAATGATGGTCCGGCAGCAAGATTTCGATTTGATGGCGGTAAGGGGGAGGTAGGCTTCATAAGCGCAATCAGCGATTCATTTTGCAAGGATTGTAACAGACTCAGGCTAACCGCCGACGGAATGATTTTACCGTGTCTCCTTTCAAACACTGAGGTGGATATCAAAGAACCGTTAAGAAGGGGTTGCCTTGATGAGGAGTTAATTAAGATTTTTTTAGAGGCGGTCAACCTCAAACCACCATCCCATCCACTGAACTTTGAACATGACCAGATGGTTTACCGAAAGATGTGCTCTATTGGTGGTTGATTGAAAAAATAGTAACATTTTAGCTCTTTTAAAACTCCCACTGGCCTTTATTAAAAGCCACATAGTTATCCTTAGTGAGACGCATGAGTATGGGGATGTCTTTTTTTACATCATGCCTCTAACATGGGGCCTCAGCGTGCCGCTTCAAAACCATGTGCACGAGCAACTCGTCATTGTCTTCTAGGAACTTTGTCCGTGTGCACTGGTTTGAAGCGGCCTACCTACTCGTCTTTGTGAGGGCATGGTTAAAAAAAGATATCTCCATGCTCATTCAGCAGGTAATTTCAAAGAGCTAAAATGTAAAAAAAACGGAGATTACCGACTGTGGTCGGCAATCTCCGTGTCTCAGTTAGATACAATTTTTATTGTAATTACACCTGGGCCGCTAAGGACGCTGCCTCTTTCCCCGCAATAGATATTCTTTCCGCCGCATCTTTCTTCTTTAAAAGGCTGACATCATCGGCATCAACATATTCAATTGCGTTTACCTCACAGAACCGAACGCATTGAGGGTCGCCATCACAGAGGTCGCACTTGAATACCTTCTTGTCTATGGAATTAAAACTCATAGCGCCGAAGGGACAGACAGCAACACACGCGCGGCACCCGATACATACATCATAGTCAATCACTAACCGGCCAAGCTCCTCATCACGGGAGATGGCCTTGACTGGGCATACATTCATGCACGGGGCGTCCTGACACTGCTGACAAGTCATTGGGATATAAAGACCCTCCGATTCCCACTTCATCACCCTTATTCTACTCCGAGCCGGGTTAGAAATACCATCATGCATTACCGCACAGACGAGTTCACACAGCCGGCACCCGGTGCACTTCTCGTAGTTTATTACCAGAACTTTACCCATTGATTCCATTTACTTGCTCCTTTCAAATAATCACACTAAGTGAGAAGGCTCATTCTTCAGGCCGAGTTTTTTTAATGTCTCAGGCTTGGGAACACCGTTGTTATCAAGACCTTTGTATTCATAGAATTCATCGACCATCCGGATAAATTTTTTCTTATCAATCTTCATACCGACGACATCTATGGCTCCCCGTCTGCAAGGCTCATCAAAATAGCGATGGTTCAACATATCGCCTTTCTTAAGATCGTCTCTTGTCAGCCCTTCCCTTAGGTTGAAGAGTCTTTCAATCATATTACACCTTACAGACACATCCCAGATTTCCTCTGGGGTCATTTCAAGGCCGGTATTATAATAAAGAACTTTTGACCAATCCTCAAAATTAGGAAGCGTCGCCCCCAAAAAAGTTGTGTGATATTTGCATATACCAAGGCAATCAACGCCCATGTAACAATTCTCCTGCCAGAAAACCTGCCAGGGTTTACCGATATATTCCGTATGCTCAGAGCTTAACGGTCCATCGTAGGGGACCGGGTTGCTGTAAATTTTCCTTAGGACCTCTTCCGGCAGATGGTACAGATCGATGGCCGGCCTGCTCCTCAAATGGTCAGAACCTCTTGACCCCGTAGCAACATTAAGTGCCAGTGCAGGTGTCGCCCTCTCATCCGAGTGCAGGTTGCTCATACCTTTGACCTGAATGAGATAATTAAAGGAATTCTTCCCGATCTTTTCCGACGCTGCAATACCTCCGTCTGCAAGAGCATCTCCCAGCCAACCCTTTCTATGGCATATACGGTCGATCATTTCTATAACCGCATCATCATTTCCAAACTTCAGGTCTATTCCATCTGTTTCTTTGCTGGTGATGATACCCAGTTCATAAAGCTCCATGGCCCAGGAAATAAGGCTTCCTGTTTCGAGATTGTCCATTCCGAACTTATCAACCAAATGATTTCCTGTAAGCACCGTAACAGCCCTGGGTGTGTCCGTTTCTCCGCCAAATGCGCCCTGGGATGTATATTCCGGCCCTTCATCGTAAGTGCCGGCGTATGGACCTGAAGGGATCTTATACTGTGCCCTGCAATGAACCTGGCAGCCAAAGCAACCAGTCATGTGATATTTCCCCATGGTCTCTTCGGCAATTTCATCAAGCCTCTCTGGCTCGATATCATCAGCATACTCACACTGGTTATATTGGAAATTCCTGGACCTGATGCCACCCCAGGAATTTGTTGCCCCCCAGATAAAAGGCGTTCCCAGGACTGCCTGGGTCTGATTTACTTTGGCGCTGACTATTTGGTCAATGAAACGCTTATTGTATTCCAGGGCTTCTTTTGGCTGGGCAATCTTTATATCCATGGTTCCGCGGGCCGCCACGCCCTTAAGATTCTTGGAGCCCAGAACGCAGCCCATCCCGGATCTGCCACCGGAATTTTTAATTCCCGTCATTACATTGGCAAACCTGACCAGATTCTCGCCGGCCGGGCCACAAACAAGGCTTTTGACCTCCTGGTCGCCCAGGTCTTCCCTGATAGCCCATTGTGAGTCTGTTATGGATTTACCCCAAATGTCGTGGGCGTCCCGGATCTCGATTTCACCGTTGTGGATATAGATATAGACCGGGTGTTTAGCCTTGCCCTTAATGACAAGGTGATGAAAGCCTGCCCAGGCCATTTCAGGTGCGAAAAATCCTCCCATATTTGAACTTCCGAGCAAACCGGTCAGGGGCGATTTGGCCATGATATGAGTCCTGGCGGTTGCTGAAGCACATGTCGCTGTCAAAATACCACCGCTTACCATAAGGGTATTTTTAGGGCCCAAGGGGTCACAACCTTTTTCTGTATGATTATAAAGCAGATATGCATCTAACCCCCTGCCGCCTAAAAATTTCTTCCTTACATCAAGCGGAATAGGTTTTGTCTGGATATCACCTGTGTTGAGATCAATATATGCTATCTTTCTGTCTAAAGGCATATTATTTTACCCCCATTTCTTTTAATTTTGCTTCTGCCAATTTTCTGTTTGTATCCCATACCGGTCCTCTGATACGGGGCAGGTTGGGATTGACCCAGTGGACCCGATATTCCATTCCGCATGTCGGGCATTTGACGGTCTTTTGTCCCTTCTCTGGCTGAATTCTTTCCATGCAAGTAGGATTATGGCATCTAAACTTGCCGATGGTCCTGGTCTGTCGCAGGCTCTCGGCTGTTGACAGCCCTTCTTTTTCTATTGTCATAATACTCTCCTTTCTGTCATAAAGTAGAATACCAAAATATGCCCGGTTCATTATCGTGAACTGAAAATTTAATAATTTATACCATAGTTATCCCATTTGTCAAGAGAATTGTCTTTCTTAAAAGATCACTGTGTTTTTTATATGTTTTATTTTTAAATATAACTCAAAATGTGAGTTGACAAACAATGCCACAAGATTATAAAGTATAAATAAGTTCATTATGCTGAACAATAATATGAAAAGATACGGGGCACCCTCAGTAAAAAAGGCTTTTGAAATTCTTGGGGTTCTTTCTACATCCAAAGAAGGTCTGGGGGTGAGCGAAATAGCAAGGGGCCTCAACATGGCCAAGAGTACTGTTCATGGCATGACCTCTACCCTGGAGGAGTTGGGGGCTGTCATGAGAGACCCGCAGACGAAAAGGTACAGACTGGGCCTCACGCTTTTCGAACTTGGCAGTTTGGCCTACTCACAGATTGACCTAAAGACCCTGGCAAGACCCATTATGGAGGAACTGATGGAAAAGACACAGGCATCGGTCTTCTTGGGCATCTCAAGCTGGGACCACGTAACCGTATTGGATATTGTTGAATCAAGACAGGATCTTAAGATTACGGCCCCGATAGGAACAACGATCTCTCTATTTGCCGGGGCAGTGGGAAAGGTCTTTTTGGCATCAATGGAAGAGGAGCAAACCGAAAAAATAATCCGACCAAAGGGGCTGATTCGGTTTACGAAAAATACCATTGTTGATCCGGAGTTGTATTATCAGGAATTAAGGCGCGTTAGGAAAATGGGCTATGCCATTGATGATGAGGAATATATCTTGGGTGTCAGGGCCGTAGCATCGCCAATAGTGGGATTGGGTCAATTGATGTCGGCAATCTGGGTCGTTGGGTTTAAGGCAAGCCTGGACGAGAAAAAGATGAAGGCCCTTATCATGTTAACCAAAAAAGCGGCAGAAGACATCAGCCGCAGGATTCAAGAACAACCCGCAAATTAACTTGAAAATTGGGTTAGAGAAATAACAATGGAAATAAACGAAATTAAAATACTTTCAGTTGGCATAGATGTAGGAAGCTCAACAAGCCATTTGGTTTTTTCAAATCTTGTACTAAGAAGAGATGAGCGGTCTGATTCACGTCGTTTTTTAATTCAAAAAAGAAACGTGATTTATGAGGGAAGAATAATAACTACGCCTTTATTGGATAATGATAGAATTGATATCGATAAATTAACTGATTTTTTAAAAGCAGAATATAAACGAGCAGGAATTGATCCTGCAGATATTCAAACAGGTGCAGTTGTCGTAACTGGAGAGACGGCTAAGAAAGATAATGCAAGACAAATAGCAGAAGCCCTTTCAAAGGATGCGGGAAAATTTGTCGCAGCAACGGCAGGACCGAATTTTGAAAGCTTAATCGCTGCAATGGGTTCAGGTGCAACAAATAGATCTAAAGACTACAATAAAACAATATTGTCTTGTGACATTGGTGGAGGAACATCAAACATTGCCATATCGAAAAATGGAGAGATTATATCAACGAGTTGTATATCTGTAGGGGCTATTTTACTTGGCGTAAATGCCGAAGGAAAAATTTGGAGGATTGACGAACCTGCAAGAAAAGTTATGGACCACATTGGATTGAATTATGGAATTGGGGATCAAATCCCAAAGGACGATATAGAAAGAATAGCCACAAAGTTTGCCGAGGCACTAATTGAGGTAATTACAGGCCCTGCAAGTTCCTCTTTGGCCAGGCAGTTAATGGTGACTAATGATTTAGATTTTCCAGATAGAATTGATGAATATTCATTTTCGGGGGGGGTTGCAGAGTTGATATATGGGCGTAATGGCAATTACGACGATATAGGTCAAATCTTGGCCGATAAAATAAAATCTCTGACATTTAAATTGGCTTCTCCGGTTATAGAGCCCGTAAACAAAATTAGAGCAACAGTCATTGGTGCGGGTGCATATTCGCTATCAATTTCTGGCTCTTCAGGATTTATGGATGACAAGCTTTCATTTCCGATAAAAAATGTTCCCGTAATTAGGGTGGATGTCGAAAGGTCAAAATTAAGCGTTGAACACGTTGTATCACGGATAAATGTCTCATTTCAAAGGTTTGATTTAATCGAAGGTGAAGAAATTGTAGCATTATACTTCAAGGATCCGGTTAGAGCCTCTTACCCTAAATTGGAATTATTTGCAAAAGCTATTGAAGCAGCTTTTACCAATTCAATAAAAAGTCACATACCAATTATTTTAATCTTTGAAAAGGATATCGCCTGTAGTGTGGGGAACGTAATTCGACGAGAAACTAGCTTGAAAACTAATTTACTTTCATTAGATGAATTAATTCTGGAAGAAGGAGACTGGATTGATATCGGTGAACCATTAGTTGCTGGTCAAGTATTTCCCGTTACCGTAAAATCTCTTGTTTTCAATAGGAATTAGGTTATTCAATTATTTCTTTCGAGCTCTTTTCTGTGCCAGGGAGACAGCTGATGCAACAGGTCTCCAATGTTGACCATTCTGCAACGGGGACAGAAACGCAGATATTCATGAGTAAAGGTCTGCCCGATTTTATCCAACTGGGGGACAGGCGCAAACCAGGCTCCGCATCTTTCACACACCCTAAGTTCTACCGAGCGTATCTCTTGTTTGGGAGCTATCTGGAAAAATTTTCTCAAGCTTATTTCATGCCTTAAATCTGCCGCTTCTTCGGGGCAGGTATTTACACATGTCCCGCAACAGATACATTGATAATGCGAGTAGGTAAATATTCTTAGATTTCCTTCATCGGTAGATTCAAGCGCTCCTGTTGGGCAATTTAATTCACAGGCGGCACAACCTGTGCATTTTTGAGTATTAAGACGGGTTCTACAAAAGAGAAAAACCGCCATAATTATCATTGCCTCGCCACTTAAAATGTGAATGGTCCACATGTTATTTCCGAGGAAGGCTATAGAATCCAGACTACCATGGGTTAAAAAGTATCCAGTTACAAAGGGTAAGGCGGTGAGAATGATTATAACGTAGTCTGGTACGGAAGAGTTAAAGCGAATGTCTTTTGATGCGATACGCCTGATTAGAAAATAGGTGGCAAGGCCTAACAAAAGAAGTGTCATCCAATCTGTCCATGCATCTGGCAGAGACCTCCAGGTCCACTCAAATCTGGATTCTTCCCATAAGGTGATATGTCCTGAAAACCAGATAGGCACAACAATAAGGCATATGTGGAATATATAGCGCAGGGTTGCATATAGAGGCTTGTTGCCAACTGCACTATGAAAAGGCAGGAGGGAGCGCCCAATTGTAATTAAGATATACCTCCATCTGTAATCTTTATCTCTGCTGCTTTTAATAATTTCAAAGAAAAAGAAAACGAGCCTGGTAATAATCCCAACAATAAATACTAAAAAAACAATCCACAGTAATGGACCTTCTGTAAAGGATGAAAAATCCATCGTTCGCTATCCCCCCATTCTTAGATCGTAACAACTCAAGTTCAGTGTTCCGAGGTTTCCCGATAAAATCGGGATTCAGAGTTAAACAGCTGAAAGAGAGGGTCGATTCCGAGAGCCGAATGTGGAGTTCATCCGGTTCTTTCGATACACCAGGCTGTCTCGTACAGTAGTTCAGAGTGAGACTTATGTCACCCTAAATTCTCCTAACCGTGAACCGTGAACTTTGAACCTTATACCCTGAATAGTTACCTTAGACCTACAATTAATTTCACTTGTAGATGACATCAAAAGGCAAAGAATTTATTATTATCCAAACAAATGACTACTGACTAATTACGTTGCCTATTGATAATATAGTTATTGTCTGAACGAAATCCTCGAAATATAGTTTTCAAGTTTTGGCCTTAAATCTTCAACGCTTTGAAATTGCTTTGTTTTTTTAATCCAAAATCCGCAATCCGCAATCCAAAATCGTTCCTGAACTGGCTTTTCGTTCAGGCACTAGTTACTGTCTCTTTCTGAGTACTCTTTTATCTCCTATCCTTACCGTTAGCTGGGTTTTATCAAAGTATTCTATAAGAGGGATGGTATATTTCCTTGAAACCCCTGTAACTTTCTTTAATTCTGGTGTCGTTATTTCACCTTTCTCTTTTATAAAAGCAATAAGTCTTTTCTTGAGCTCTTCTATCGACTTTTTATGGAAATAAAGGTCTTCCTTTACCTTGATAAGGGTTCCATCCTTGACTATGATTTCCAGCAAATCTTTCCCCCCTTTTTGTATTATCTTTGGATCCAGATTGTTAAAATATGGTGGCTCAAGACCATCCTTGAGATAGATTTGCTCGATCTGATTGCGCACCGTTTCTTGATCCTGAAGGAGCGTAACCGTATGATCTTTGAGCTTGATGAGATCCTTGTTCCTTACAATGGCACCATCTTGAATCAGGGTAGTAAGGAGCTGATTGAAGGGTTTCTCCTTTACATTACCCTTTATCTTGGATCTCAATTCCTCTTTGACAAATCCCTCTTTTAAGGGAAAACGCCTATGGTAATCACTAAGAATGGCTACTGTATCTTCTTTAGCCTTGTTATAAAATTCAGCATGGATAAATATATCATTTTCTATGTCAGCCTGAAAAATAACCCTATTTGAAAGCAATAGTGTAATTATTTTATCAAGGTCTTTTTTAGTAAGATTGGCAAGAAAAGAAAGCTCGGTTTTGCTTACGCCCTGAAGTTGACTGTTTTTTATGTATTGCTCAACAATATCCTCATCAGAACCCTCATTTAAAATAGTGAGCTCCTGTAAAGCATCCTTTGAGAATCTCTTTTTCTTTGACGGAAGAGGATTCAAAACATAACCCCCACCAATAGTTCTTATTGGTGAATAGCTTCGGATAACAAATCGATCCTTTTTAAGAACCACTATAGGCCTTTCCAGACGAAATTGTGCAAAACACTGATCCCCGGGAGATAGCTCATTTCTATCCAGGAGAATGACCGTGGCAATTATCTCAGAGGTACCACAGTGAAACCTCACCTTCGTCCTGTTTTGTAGCTTTTTAGGGTTACTTTCCAGGTATTTCAAAACAGCGTCTACCATATATGTCGGCTTAAGAGAATCCTTTTCAGCAACTACATCTCCCCTCACAAAGGCCTCTTTTTCAATCCCCTGAAGGTTTATCGCAGTTCTTAGCCCTGCCCTGACTGATGGCACATCCTGATGATGTACCTGGATTCCTCTCACCTTGCTTTTTATTCTTTTTGGATAAATGGTTACTTCGCTGCCTGTCTTTATGTGTCCTGATATTGTTGTACCGGTGACAACCGTCCCAAAACCCCTCATGGTAAAAACCCTGTCTATAGGAAGTCTGAAGAAATTTCCAGAGTCCCTTTCAGGTACTTTTTCAGTATATTCACCGAGTATTTTTATGAGCTCTTTAATGCCTTCCCCAGTTTTTGAGGAGACTTCTACTATAGGGGAGTCTTGCAAAAAGCTGCCGGCAAGAAATGTGGAAATATCATCTTTCACAAGGTTGAGCCATTCTTTATCCACCAAATCTACTTTAGTTATTATTACCAGGCCGTGTTTGATATCAAGGAGAGAGCAAATTTCAAGGTGTTCTCTTGTCTGAGGCATAACACCTTCGTCTGCTGCAATGATAAGGGCTACCAAATCAATGCCGGTTGCACCTGCAGCCATATTTTTAACAAACTTTTCATGGCCAGGTACATCCACAATGCCAATAGTGAGCCCGCTTGGCAACGTGAGATGGGCAAAACCCAATTCAATGGTTATTCCTCTCTCTTTCTCTTCCTTGAGCCTGTCTGTGTCGATGCCTGTCAGGGCCTTAATAAGAGCGGTTTTACCATGGTCTATATGGCCTGCTGTACCAAGAATAATCTGCTTCATTATCTCCTTTCTTTTTTCCTTACCCTGATGTTAAATTAAAGGTAACTTTCTCCCATGTCAAGAAACTGTTTTTTTGGTAGGAAATTTATGCGGATATTTTGATTGACGTTCAAATAAGTATTTGTTAAATTTTATTTGTATATTCCCGGTAGCTCAGTCCCGATTTTATTGGGATTTCGCTAAAGCTCAACTGGTTGAGTCCGCCACGAATATAGGGGGATTAACCACGTGATTAAATTGTCTTTCTGGATATATATAATAAAGAGCGAAACAACTAGCAAAATTTATATTGGGCATACTTCAGATTTAGAAAGACGATTAAGGGAACATAACGATAGGAAAGTTGGCAAACGGAGGTATACAAGAAAACAGCAAGGGCCATGGCACTTGATCCACTTTGAAGAAATGGAGAGTAGAAGTGACGCAATGAGAAGGGAGAAATTTCTCAAAAGTGGTAAAGGGCGGGAATGGATTTATAAAAACATTACTCCCCGGTAGCTCAGGTGGTAGAGTCCGCCACGAATATTGGCGGATTAACCATTTGGTCTGCTAAGGGAAAAAAATGATACTCCCCGGTAGCTCAGTGGTAGAGCGGGTGGCTGTAGGAGAAACTGCAGCTTCCATGAGAAATCGTGGTTGAAAAATCGGGTGAATTCAGGGAAGCCTGCCCTTCGCTTGAGGCGGAGAATGGTAACCCTGAGCCAAGCCCTAAACCATCGCTGTTTAGGGAAGGTGCAGAGACTAGAGCTTCGGCTCGTACTCTCCGAGAAAAACTAGGAGGGGAAGCGCCCGACACCCTCATCCCTAGTATTCGGGACGGGTGATGAGATAGTCCAAGCCTGGTAGAAATATCAGGGCACTTGTAACCACTTGGTCGGCGGTTCGAGTCCGTCCCGGGGAGCCATTTCGACTCAAAAGGACGCTATTGTATGCTCAATAAGCGTCCTTTTTCGCTCAAGGTCTTCGACCGAAGAGTGAAGTTGAGTCGAAATGGCCCTGAGCATGCCCTGAGCTTGTCGAAGGTCTTGTCGAAGGGCTTGTCGAAGGGCATGTCGAAGAGCCTGCCAAGGGCCAATCTTTCATTAGAATAAAGCCTATGCCTGCTTGGTTATATATCCTCCGACTCAAATCTGGCGCTCTCTACATCGGCGCAACCACAGATTTGGATCAGCGCTATAAAGATCATCGCTCTGGCAAGGGCTCTCGAACCACCCAACTAGATCCCTCTGTTGATCTTCTATACTCTGAAGAATTTGAGACCTTCGTCGAAGCCCGGCGTCGCGAAGCCCAAATTAAACGATGGTCTAGATCTAAAAAAGAAGCACTTGTTTCAGGTGATTTGGCCAAGCTGAAAGAATTAGCAAAATCACGAAAATAACAGGTGAGGATGGATGAAATGAGGTAGCGAGATCCAAAACAGTTAGTTTGAGCTGAACAAAGCGAGTTGGGTCAGTTGGATTGCAAGTAGTCATTTTAAGGGTCCATGGTATTTTATTAGGATTGTAAGTGACCTCAGGGTTATAGATGTCGATTTTTGTCTTATTTATTCATAATATGTCGATATTTTCTCGACATACTTTGCTAAAAAATGTTATTATTACCCAATCGGTGCTTTCTTGAGCAACACATCTATTTATATGCCAGGCAATCATGATGATCGCAAAGATTAGAAAGGAAATATCGCAGGAAGAATTCGACTATCAGACACTTTTGGATTGTCTTAAGGATTATGCTCGTCCACGAGATAAGATTTCAGACCTTCTTAGAAAGGGTATCATCATCCGGGTCAAAAAGGGTCTTTATATTTTTGGCGACGAATACCGACGGAGGCCTTATTCGCGGGAGATTCTGGCTAATCTAATTTATGGGCCATCTTATATATCTTTAGATTATGCGTTGCAGCATTATGGCCTGATCCCAGAGCGCGTGGAAGCAATAACCTCTGTAACCACTGGCCGGTCCCACAAGTTCTTCACTCCTATTGGTCTTTTCACCTATCGCATGATTCCACTTGAAGCCTTCCGCATTGGAATGGATCGGATTGAAATCGGTGATGGCAGAGCCTTCTTAATGGCCACTCCTGCAAAGGCGCTGGCTGACAAGCTTCATGAAGGCAGAGGTACGGGGATTCAAACACAAAAGGAATTAAGCAAGCACCTCGAAGAAAGTCTCAGGATCGATCCGGCAGTCCTGGGGGAGCTGAAGCAAATGGATCTTGATGCAATTGCCCGACGTTACCGGTCTAAAAAGATTAGGCTGCTCAGTGAGCTCGTTCATCGCATCCACAAAAAGAAAGAAAAGGAGAGCGGCCATGCATGAAGCAGTTGCCCGAATGTTGTCCAAATATGTATGCCGAGGGATTAACGATTACATAAACGCCTTGCGGGAAATCCTGCAGGAGGTGGCCCTTCTCGGGCTATGGCGCGGTAAGTTCTTTGAAAAAGCGGCCTTCTATGGTGGAACAGCCTTACGCGTTCTTTATGGTTTGGATCGATTTTCCGAAGACATGGATTTCTCTTTGCTGGAGCCGTTGGATAGTTTTGATATCACTGGGTATACTGCATTCCTCCAAAGGGAGACCAAAGCCTTTGGTTTTGATGTGCGAGTTGAAAGGATCGACAAGGCCATGCAATCACCCATGCAATCGGCCTTTCTCAAGGCAAACACTCGGAAACAACTCCTTGTTATCGAGGTAGCGGAGGAGATAGTCCAGGCAATACCCAAGGGTCAAATTTTGAAGATTAAACTGGAGGTGGATACCGATCCGCCACCGGGTTTTGAAACGCAGACCCGGTACCTCTTGCAACCTATTCCTTTTGCAGTGCGAGCTTTTGTGCTTCCGGACCTATTTGCCGGAAAAATGCACGCTATTCTCTGCCGAAGATGGAAAAGTCGGGTTAAAGGACGCGACTGGTATGATCTTGTGTGGTACGCTGCTAATCATCCTGAGCTTCACCTCTACCATCTTGAACAGCGAATGCGCCAAACAGGAGACTGGAAAGACGATGCACCTTTGACATCGGAAAGGTTTCAGGATTTACTAACTAAAGCGATAAACAATCTGGATGTAGATCAAATCCGAAGGGAAGTGGAGCCCTTTATCAAGAATCCCAAGAACTTGTCTATCTGGTCCCGGGATTTTTTCCTGGATGTTGCTTCAAGGATTAAATGTGTTTAAGGAGAAATCAAATAATTTCATCAAGATCCTTAGCACTCTGAGAAATATAGTAAATGTATCTATTTTTCTTTCTCTCCCAACAAAGAATTAAGGATCGACTGGTATTCTAAGAGCAAAAGGATCCACTGCCATTTTACTCACCCTTTTCAATCATAGCATTTATAACAATTGTGCTACATCTTTGCTATTTCTGCTGCATTATGCTAACAATATTGAATGTCAAATAATTTTTAAATCTTCGTTGTGTAACTATTCAGCCACCAAGCCTGCCCTGGCGCGAGTGCCTTAGCATATATTGCAACTTATATAATATCTATTTATATCATATAATATAGCTAAGCATTGCATGCCAGGCCTGCCCGCCATCTGGCAGGCGGGTCTGGGCCAGGGCCTGCCCTGCCTGCCCTGGCGCGACTTCCTAGGCAAATATCGCCATGCCTATATTATTTATAAGTCCTGGCAATACAGCCTCAGCATTGCATGCCAGGCCTGCCCGCCATCTGGCAGGCGGGTCTGGGCCAGGGGTGCGACAAGATTGATTGATCTTATGAAACATGCAAACTATATATCTAACATGGGGTAAAACTACTAAGCGTATAAAACAGGCCTGCCCGCCGGACGGCAGGCGGGTCTGGGCCAGGGGCACAAACCTGCCCGCCATCCGGCAGGCGGGGACCCAAAGACCTGCCCGCCTGAGCGGGGCTGCGATGTAGTTCATTATATAACCTTCCCCATACTCCTGAAAGTGATTGAAGATATTACCACGCTGATCGGAGGGGATACTGTGTGATAAGCTCGTCCGGTGTCAATATAATCAATCCGGCGACAATAGCTTGGCATATCAAAATCCGGTCAAAAGGGTCTTTATGAAGATTGGGTAGTTTAGTCAGGTATAATGTTGCTTCTTCATCCAATGGAAGACTGTCTATTTCATGCTCTTTCCGTTTAGAAGGGATATATTTTTGCGGGGGTTTCGGAAGCGACAATTTATCCAGGTTGTATTTAATAGCGATTTCCTAGGTTGAAGCAACACTGAGATAAACCTCATTTTCAGGATTAATAAACAGCTTTCTGGCTTGTCGTGAAAGTCTTGGATCATCAGTGATAATCCAGAGAAATGTACAGGTATCTAAGAGTATTTTCATATATTATCCCCAGTGAAGGCACCAAGCATTTCATCGGGCAGGGGCTCGAAAAATTCAGGGGTAACTTCAAATTCACCTTTTGCCAACCCTATGGGGCGTTTATACTCTCTGTGCGGACGAATAGGCCTGATTTCAGCAATAGGAATATTCCTTTTGCATAAAATGATAGTTTCACCTCTGGCCAGTTCTTCAAGATATTGAGAAAGATGTGTCTTTGCTTCATGTATATTTAGTCTTATCATAAGTTTATTTATAGACTAAGCATTGAACTATGTCAATATTTTTTTAATTTGACCATCAAGGGAGTACTGAAACAACTTATTTTGTACCCATTCACCCCGTTTATATCGTGACAAGCGGTTGGCAGAGATTCGGCCCAACGAATCTCACCCCTTAATATTCGTGCCATTCGCTCGTATCCTCAGACAAACCTTCCTCGCCCAATGCTTTCTCAAAGACTGGATCAAGTTTTGCACATTCTCTTGCCAATCGACCACGCTCCATCCGTTCAAGCTTTTCTTGAACCGCTTCCTGGATGGCTCGACTACGATTTGTAAAGACATTTTCCTTAACAAATCTGTCGAGATGTTCAACGATATTTTGATCTAATGTAACCGCAATTTTAGCCTTATTCATGAACCACCTCTTGGTAGTGCCGTGTATCATACCAGGGATCAAGTCAAAATTTTATCTCTAACAGATCTGTGAGACTTGGCCTCCGGCCTGACTCCGTCCCGTAGGGGACTACGCCCCGGAGGGTAAGGCCTACGCCCCGGGGGGAACAAAAGAAAAGGTATCATTACCTGACAACACCGTAACAAATTACTTTCAAAGAGCTAAATTGTTACCAAAATTCTAACTCATCATTTTAAAGTTATTTCTTTTACCATTTCTCTCACCCAACACTCTTAATATATTCCCTAAAGAGACCATGGAACAGCATGTACTTACCTCTGTTTATTTTCTTTAAACAGTCCTTTTCATAAAGCCTATTGAAGATATAGGTTATTTGCTTGCTCTCTTTTCCCATCTTCTTGGCTACATCAGATACAGTAATTACTCTATCTTTGCTTTGAGCAATTATCTGTAAAATCTTTTGTTCGGAAAAGCTAGCGGAGCTATAGAAATCTTCAAATAGTTGACTGGCCAGCCCATTAAGTATCATTGGAAAGCAGGCACTATAAACCCTATCATTGATATTGCTCTTGACTGCATTCTCGCATAAATAATAGCCAAAGAGTTGGATTATGTAAGGATGTCCCTCACTCTCTTCGGCAATTAGATTCTTTACCTTAGGAATCATCTTATATGGTGAATCAGACAAGGGTTTTTCAATGGCCTCAATGCTCTCCTCTGTTGTTAATTCCTTAAGAGTGATTGGATTGAAGAATCTAGCTAAAGGAGAATGAATCTTTTTTATCTGCCTAAAAAGGGTTAGTTTCCCTGAGAGAACAAGCATATATCCACATCTCTCCTCAGATAGCCTCCCGAAGATATTGCGTAAGAACTGAAGGCCCCCCTCTATTCTCTCTAACTGCTCTGCCTCATCCATCATTATAATCACCCCAGGAACCCCAGGGGTAATATTGTCCCAAATCCTTCTTAGCTCATCACGGGCCTCCAGTGATGAAGATACCTGGCTTTTAGTTGCCTGAAAGGAGGAACCTAATAGTCCAATTGAAACCCGATATTCATCAAAGAAACTTCTTATCTTCTCTGAGAGTGAAAAGAGCTTTGAATGCAAGCTCCCTTCTCTCTTTATTCCACTTAGGATCTGAAAGACGAGAGAGTCAATTGAATCCACCGAGACATCCAGATCTATACGAACAGCCACACATTTCTCTTTCTTAACCAAACTCCCGCATTTCCTTAAAAGGGAGGATTTTCCAATTCCTCTCTCTCCCAAGATAGCTAAATTCATAGGATTCCCATCCTTAGCACTCTTGAGAAACATAGTAAACCTATCTATTTCACTTCCTCTCCCAGCAAAAAATTGAGGATCTACTGTTCTTCCAGGAGTAAAAGGATTCACTGCCATTTTACCCACCCTTTACAATTATAGCGATCATAGCATTTATAGCAATGGAATGCTATCTTTGCTATTTTTGCTGCATTATATACTAACAATATGGAATGTCAAATAATTTTTTCAATCTTCCTTGTGATGCCCCTGAGCTCGCCCTGAGCTCGCCCTGAGCTCGCCCTGAGCCTGTCGAAGGGCCTGTCGAAGGGCCTGTCGAAGGGCCAATCTTTCATTAGAGTAAAGCCTATGCCTGCTTATTTCTATATCATCCGACTCAAATCCGGCGCTCTCTATATTGGTGCAACCAATAGTTCTTTGATCAGGAACCAAAAAAAAGGGTGGGAAAGAGTAATCCCACCCTTTTTTATTTATGCCTTTAAATTACCTTAAAACTTACTTTCTTGTAACCCCATTCTTCTAAACAAAATTATAGTACTGGCACTTATGAAAACAAGAAGCAGGAGTGTGAGCGCTATTGTGGTAGTGGGGCCAAGGTGCAATGCCAGCCAGCTCATGCCCACAAGAGGAATCAGACTCCAGCGCACGAATGCACGCAGGGTATCATGATTGGCAATGAAGTCAGCCACAGGTGGGGAATAGGTATAGTAAAGCCCCACAAAGACCTTACCCACAGGGCTGGTGACCAGGAAGTGATCCCGGAACTCACGCAGCACCATGACATGTTTCTCAATGTAAGAGCCGTAGGCTGCGGTAGCGATAAAGCAGCCACCGCCACCACCGCCACTTGGCAGGATGATTGTAGGAGTAATTGCTGTAACCGTCCAGGTATTGGTAGTAATACTTCCTCCCCCGTCTCCATCGCCTGAGGTGCAGGTCACCGGATCGGAGTTTGCAGTATCATCCAGGGCAGAGGTAAAATCAACACCTGCATCCACTGCACCTGGTGTATCAGCGGTGAAGTTGACCCGGAGGTCTGTTGTACCAATTGTGATGACCTTTGTGGTTAAGGTGACCGAGATGGCATTACTACCTGCGGTATTGTCAGTGTATGGGGCTGATGCGCCACCAACCAAGACATCCGTTACCTTTACATCAGAGTAGGTTCCTAGCACAGTAATCTCTATCTTGTCTACCCCTGAGTCACCTGCGCTGATAAAAGGCTCAATGTAGTAGGAGAATGCCTGATTCTGGGTGTTGATGTTCACCGATGTAGGATTTATCTCTGCAGCTGCTGCTGTGCAGGGGCTGGTGCCATAAAACACGAAGGCTGCTCCCTCATAAACCTGACCATTATCGTAGGCATTTGCCCCGACAATGACATCATCATATCCATCGTTATTAACATCTCCCGCAGGACCTACTGAAAAACCGAATAAAGCATCTGCCTGGTCACTCTCGGCTGTCCAATTAGCTGTGGCACTTAACCCTGTGTTTGAGCCATGATACACAAAGGCTCTTCCCTCATTTGGCTCACCATTATCGTAGGTATATGCCCCGACAATGACATCATCGTACCCATCATTATTGACATCCCCTGCTGTGCCTACTGAGGACCCGAAGTAGGCATTTGCCTGGTCACTCTCGGCTGTCCAGGCCGCAGGTGTTGTTAAGCCTGAGTTAGAGCCGTAATACACAAAGGCTCTTCCCTCATTTGGCTCACCATTATCGTAGGCATTTGCCCCGACAATGACATCATCAAACCCATCATTATTTACATCCCCTGCGGTACCTACTGAGACACCGAAGTAGGCATTTACCTGGTCACTCTCGGCTGTCCAATTAGCTGTGGCACTTAACCCTGTGTTTGAGCCATGATACACAAAGGCTCTTCCCTCATTTGGCTCACCATTATCGTAGGTATATGCCCCGACAATGACATCATCGTACCCATCATTATTGACATCCCCTGCTGTGCCTACTGAGGAACCGAAGCGGGCACCTGGCTTGTTGCCATAAGCTGTCCAGTCAGGGTTGGGAGAAGGCCCTGTGCCAGAGCCGTAATACACAAAGGCTGCTCCCTCATCAGTGTGACTATTATCGTAATAATATGCCCCGACAATGACATCATCAAACCCATCACCATTCACATCCCCTGCTGTGCCTACTGAGACACCGAAGTAGGCATTTGCCTGGTCACTCTCGGCTGTCCAGTCAGGGTTGGGAGAAGGCCCTGTGCCAGAGCCGTAATACACAAAGGCTGCTCCCTCATCAGCCTGTCCATTGTCGTAGGTATATGCCCCGACAATGACATCATCAAACCCATCACCATTCACATTCCCTGCTGTGCCTACTGAGACACCGAAGTAGGCACCTGGCTTGTTGCCATAAGCTGTCCAGTCAGGGTTGGGAGAAGGCCCTGTGCCAGAGCCGTAATACACAAAGGCTGCTCCCTCATCAGTGTGACTATTATCGTAATAATATGCCCCGACAATGACATCATCAAACCCATCACCATTCACATCCCCTGCTGTGCCTACTGAGACACCGAAGTAGGCACCTGCCTGGTTACCATAAGCCGTCCAGGAGGGCGATGTGAGGAGTGGGTCAACAGTGATAGGATAGGTGGCAGTACTATCATCAATCACAATCTTCAGAGTATGATCTGCAAGATCGAAATAGCTCGTTAATCTCTTGCCTTCTGCATCGAATACACAAAGATTGCTATATCTCAATACCTCTGCATTTGAAGAAGTAAAAAAATAAATTGCTTTGCTATCATCAGAAAGCACAGTATTCAGGTTTCCATGCACATGAAGAGCCAGCGCAAGAAAACCCTTGCCATTTACCTTCTCAGTTACTGTAAACCCCTGCTCCAGCCCCTCAGGCCGATTAATATACCACTCTACAAGTAAACCCCGGTGATACTCAATACGGGGTCCAACCACCACGGGAGCTTTATCTTCTGGAAGGGATGTGATCCTGTCACCCCGACCCATACCTTCAAGGCTGAGCCCTGCATTCCATGTGGGTCTTGTTTCTGTTCTGCGTATTATCCTGATCCCTTCCGGAGTAAAATAAGTTCTCAGATTCTGGGCCCTGTTCGGGGCATGGTATGCTCCCTTATTTTCAGATAGATGAGACCTCTCTTGATAAGTGACATGATACTCCTGGTCTCTAATCTTTTGCTGAACTGTGGCCCACCAGTTTGTGTGTTTAAGCTCCTCAATGGATACCAGTTTTTTTACCTCTGTAGCTGTCAGCTTTTGAGTTGCGGTCTCCGATGTTGTATACTGGCTTGTATGTCGAGTCTGTGGTAGAACCCCAGCACCCACATACGATTCAGTGGCTTGAGCGTTGTATAAGAGACCGACTGAAAAAACAAATGCAAAGAGAAACGTTAAGGATAAAACTTTTATGATGCAACTAGTATTTTTCATATCAAAAACCCCTAATATTAACTTTCACTCCTCCTCTTTATCGTTTATTTTGTCTTTTTATTTGGAATCCATGACGCCGCTGCGGGATAAATTGCACGATTCGACCTTCTTTTTCCCATTCGACTAATGGTATTAGAGTATCATTATTAATGCAAGCAATTCCTATACCGGTAATAAGTTAAAAAATACTACTTTATAACCTCTGGAATTACATTACTTTTTTTAATTTCGATACCTGTGGTATAGTTTTAATAATAAAAAAGTGGCAAAATATCTACCATTTTATGTATAAATTATTACCACTTTATGGAATATATATTTATACAATGGGTTAGGATCTTGTAGAATATTCTGAGGATTTTTGATTAATTAACAGGTAAGATATTTATGCGATGGGATTTTATTTGGTTAAATATATAATGGCAGGTATTACTAATTGCTGAAAGCTGAATCCCGATTTTATCAGGAAACTTACACCGCCTGCCCCGTTGAACCGGGTATCCTTTAGGTGTTCAACTGGGGTTAAATTTGCGTAAACAACAGCAAAGTTTAGCGCGCCTGCCCCGTAGATATGAAATATCGTATTGGGGTTAAATGTTGTTTAGTTTTATTTAACTGGGGCGTATTTCACTGGGCCGGTGAACCCTGAACCTCTGAAAACTTACTGATACCTTTGCAGTAACCTTCTTTCAATACCTTCTTTATCATCTCCTACAATATGTGCTAAATCTGATATTATCTTGTAATCCTTTAGGATTTGATCAATCTTTTTACAATAATCGATAACCTCTTGGATGTGATTTTTACACTTTTCTTGATTAATTTCATTATGCTCTTCAAGCATTTTTCTGTGCTCAAGCATTTTTGATTTAATAATTTCCAATTTTCCAGAGAGTGTCAATATGGGGTTGGATACGTCAAAAAGGATCTTTTCTGTGCACCGGCCTAAACTAGCCAATCTTTTTGTCTCCTCTAATTCTGACTCCAGTTTCTCAATCCTTCTTTCTAATGTTTTTTTTGACTCAGTTTCCTTTATTAGCTTTTTAATGTTATTAGCTAATGCTTTTAATAATAGGCTTTCTGGCAAAGGCTCAACAAACTGAACCCCCATTCCATTTCTTTTGCTCTTAAAGGGCTGCACCTTATCCCATACCACCGTTCCTTCCGTTCGTAAAATTTTGGAGGATTCGTCATTAAAAGGGATAGCAAGGTTTATGTCAAATCTACTTCCAATACTAAGAGGAACATCTGAGGAAATAAATGTCCCACTTTTACTTAGATCTAAAGAATAACTCGATATACCTGAGTCTTCAGGCTTAAAATATTCAACAGGGAGTACAACAGGAAACCTATATTCACCTCGTTTCTCTGCTAATTCTTGGATCATCGTTTTTCTCCTGTCTATATTAAGCTCAGAGCTGTTAGGTCATAGGTCATAGTTGATAGTTCATAGTTAATTTTTAATGGAGCTAATTAAGCCGGAAATCATTTTGTTTATCTCTTCTGCCTCAAGGTAGAGTTTTTGGTAATATTCTTTGTCTAACCAATGCTTTTTTCGTAAAATTTGAAGCATTGTGATAGTTTCGTAAAGAGATCCTCTTGATATATATAAGAAATGTTTAAATTCCTTTTTTGAAAAGCGTCCTTTTCCCTTTTACCCTGTTAAATAAGATTTGAGCCTTTTCTTTAGAAACATCTTTCCATGGTACGATTTTAGATATTTTTCACGCTTTTTTGCATCCCTTTCATCTATACAGGCTTCGTAATAAATGAGTTTAAATGGCGTCCTTTCCTTTGTCGATTCCACTTGGCCGTTATTATGCTGCTTTTACCCTGTTAAATAAAATTCTAATTTCGACACAAATTAGAGTTTTAATGCGAAGCATTATTTAACAGGGCAGGTCTTAGCTTGATATTCTCGGTAAAACCTGTGTAAAAACCTTTATCCTTCATGCTCTGCAATACATATGTGTAATACATACAACCGCAAGCTATTTAACAGGGCAGGTGTTGAGCGCCACTGATGTAGATGAGGATTCTAATTGTTCAACCAATCGAAAATGTTTCCTCGGGGTTTCAATCTCATCAATAATATCAATAACTGCAACTGAAAAATCCAAAGCCCGCTGATAAACTTTCAATTCCTCAAACGCGAATGCCATTTTTCTTCTATCACCTATGAGCTATCAGCTATCACCTATAAACCTTCTTCTACCACCTATGACCTATAACCGGGGTAACCGGCGGCAAACATTGCGGGGCACCAAGCCTTCAAATAGCAACGAGAGTTATGCGGGGCACGGCCTCTGAAAAACGCCGCGTTGTTTGCCGTCCACGTTCACCCCATTGATAAGTGTTAGGCGGGTAATGAAATAGTTCCTCCTTAGACTGCACTACGCCGCTTTCTTCGCCGCATAAGTAGACATCCCAGACCACTGCCAAGTAATAGAAAGCTTGAAGGTTCAGGGACTGGTGTAGAGGCTGGACCGATTAATGATTGTGCCGTCAACTGCAAGCCCTGGTAGCCGGGCCCAAAGGAAATTGGCGAGGACATGGTATTCCAAAAATCGGCCTCCGCGTTATACGCGTCATTAGAACACTCGTTCAAGGATACCCATACATTGAAGTAGTTTTCAACAAAGATGGAATCGCCAACGTGGACCGTCTTCTCTTCAGAATCATAATCATAAGAAACCTTTCCTGTATCGGGATCATAAGATCCCCACGGGATCCCTCCCACGGGCACTGGCATCTCGGTATCATAGAACAAAAGGAGATCACCCATAGCGAATCCAGGACCTGTCCCCAATTGCCCTTCCGTTTCTTTGCTGGCGAAATAATTATCACGTATGTCAAGGAACTCAAGGTCTATCGCGTCCGGGTCGGATACCAAGAATACTTGGGAGGCGGCGTAGTTCTGATGACCAGGATCCCGCGAATCAGGATTACCTTTCCAAATACTTAGCTTTCCATCAAATTCCGTGCTGAAGACCAGTTGAATAGAGTCACCAACCTGAAAGTCGCTTGTTCCTGCGTCAACCCGGTATCGGTTGGCAAAGTATCCTTCGGCGTCACTAAGGTCAAAGGGTTCAAAGCCCCCTATGCCGCCACCCAGACCAGAAATGCTGTCCAGTCCAACATAGCTTTTTATAGTTCGGCTATCCGGGCGAACATCGACTTTTGCACTACCGTAATCAGGAAAACCGATATTTGGCCAGGGGAGGTTAGCTAGTTGATGCCCTTCTCCTGCATGACTTGCTGATCGGTGAGCTCCACCCACGTCGGGTTGGTCTACACTTACATAGGCATCTGCGGATGCGTAATTAAGCAGCGTTGCATTTGCTTGACACGGGAGAATCACAGGCAAAACCAAAGTCAAACAGAAAAACAAGATCAAATAATGCATCCCCTCCGCGAAAAGCCTCCAAAATTCATTTTTTCGTCCCTTCATAATTTACCTCCTTTCAAGTAACGGAGTATTGTACTGATGTTAAGAGAGCTGCTAAGAATTATCATGATTTAATCATCATCTCATTGCTCACAAGCTATCGAGCCAACTGACTTTTTACCCACCTAACATCAACATAACTGGAGTAAATGTCTTTGGCCTGGCTTAGAGAAACTATGGTTTCATTTGATTCTGCCATTGCATCGTCAAGGTATTTTTGAAACCCTTTCTTCTGATGCCTTTTAGAATGCCCTTCAGCTATTAATCTCGGAATCGCTTTGGCTGAACGGCGAAGTTGATCTTTTAGATCATATTCCTCTTCCTTTGGCAACTTTGGCAAAATGTGCTTGAATACAGAAAGCATTGCTTTATAAGAGCTTTGATAAACATCCAAATCCTGAAAACTCTTTATTGGCTTTTTGTCCTTATCCATAAAGGCTTTACGATTAACGATGCGAGTTGCACAACCCTGGCCCAGACCTGACTAAGAGAGCCTGATTTTTCCAGGTTTCGTCTATAAAGTATTACAGCGCCAACAGACTTTTTAGATCACATTGCACCAGGGCGGGCCTCAACCATTTGAGCCAACCTTAATTAGCTATGAACTTTCTTCTATCACCTATCAGCTATGCGTGCCCCGCCCGCCCCGTAGCTCCGGGAGATGGTACTGGGGTTAAATTTTTCGCAGAAAACAAGCGGAGTTCACCCCGTTAAATTCTTTGAAAAAGACAGCAGAGCGTATTTAACTGGGGCGGATTTAACTGGGGAGCTATCAGCTATATGCCCGCCCCGTGAAATTGCGAAGCACAGGTTATGCAATAACCTTATTTCACTGGGGAGCTAAGTACTTAAATACTGTCCTCTCGTAAATTCGACACAAAAAAACGGCCGGTCCTTTTGACAGGCCGATATTACGCAATCTACAGTATATGTGCAGTGGATTCAAGTAGTGTTTCAGCGTTGCAGTCATAGAAAGAATCCGAGTTAGGAATATTGGAATTTTGGAATCATGGAATATTGTTGTATAATAAGTATATGGGAGAAAGGGTAAGGAATGAACCTACCCTTTCTCCTTTTTCCTTTATCCTCGTTTAAAAAACTTCCTGCGTCCAAGACCAACAAGGCCCAACAGACCACTGCCAAGCAGAAGTATGGTTGCAGGTTCTGGGACAGAATTGGTGGTCACATTCACGTCCGCTTCAAATGAGGCAAGTTCAGCATAACAACTACAGGGGCCACCAGAGTAATAAACCAAACCACTAGCCAGGTACTCACCTGCCAGACCCTCAGGTACAGTAAGGTCTCCTTTCAGTATCCACGTTGCATCTTGAACTTTGCCAAACATGTTAGTATTTTTTGTATCATAGCCAGCAGATGCAGACCAGACTTCGGACCCGTTAAGGTCTATTGACGCTGAGATGTTGTCATGGTACTTATCAATATCAGGCTCGTCATCATAGCTGACGAGCATGGTTACGTCATACGTCTGACCGGCATTTACATTGATCGTGCCGCTCATCCAGTCTCCGCCGTCTTGCACGGAATCTATACTGTACTCTCCGCTACCCGCACCCGCAAACGCATTACCGCCTACAAAAACCAATAACATAGCGCATAAAAACATTAATAATTTTTTCATTCTCTCACCTCTTAGTAATAAAATGTTTCATTTTTTGGGATTCTTCAGGCTAAGTTTTTCCTTAGCCTGAAGAATCTAATAGAAACAATGCCTTTACTTCTTAAAGAACTTCTTCCGACCAAGTACAGCCAGGCCGATTAAGCCAGAGCCAAGCAGCAACATAGTAGCGGGCTCGGGAACGGGACTAACTGATTCAACCAGTACCACCATATCATTATAATCATAATCCCAACTCTGAAAAGGGAGATCTTCCCAAGCTAGAATATATTCATTCGGCCCCCAAGGGCCTGCTGCATACGGAGGAATTTGTATCATATCACCAACACCTCCTAACGCAACCATGTGATCAGAGCTATCTGTATTTAAGTTTGTATCGGAATAGAATGTGCCTGCAGAAGGATGGTCTATATAAAAGCCGAAGTTATTCCCAGAAGCAAAATCTACACCGGTGTCAGAGAAATTTAATTTAACACTACCATCTGCAAGTATACCAACTAACGCTTGTTGTCCAGAGGTATCACTTCCAGTAAAGAGTTCTACAGAATTCATTGGATTCGAGGCATCGTATATTCCAAAAGTATTAGCTCCGGCATGTCCTGCCCACTCAATAATCATTGTTGCTAACGAACCGCCTGATCCTCCGATCATCCAATAGGCATCACTTCCATCAGTTAGGTGGTCATTATATACGTTTACAGTACTTGGCGGGGTAACTGTTATGCCATCCAATATCGCTTGCAAATTGTCTTCTGTACCATTCCCTCCACCAAGAGGATTAATAGTCGTTGCCCATGCACTTCCAGCCACTAAAAAGACTGATAAAATTGATAATATTAAAATTTTTGATAACTTTTTCATTTCATTCTCCTTTTTTTGTTGATTAGTTACTTAGTTTAGTTTGTGTTTAACGAATTAATGACTGAATTTTTTGCTTCACCCCCTTTCATTTTAGTTAACTTGTTAAATAGAGCATACTTATAAATTTGAAATAATAACTGAGCAATTGATGTGCCAGATCGAAGGAGATTTGGAAGAAAAAAATAATAAATTAATTTTATTGAAATATCAATAAGTTAGGTATTCATCGTCTTTACGATTTTTAAATTAAGGGAAGTCTATTGTAGGGTGATGAAGATAGTATGTAATAACATTCTAAAAAAATGGGTAATTTTTTACTACTTTGTGGAAAAAGATTGACTAGTTACTGGCTTCTTGTTTCTACGTTTCTGCTTGACAAACTCACCTATCCATGCAATTAATTTTACTGGTGCATGGTGGCATTGCAACCAAATTGAGCCATATTGAGGACGGGGGCCGAAAAGGAAATTTTTATCACCTCATATGATCTCAGAGGAGAAGACAGCAGCGCAAAAAAAGAGGGTTATTCAAATGAAATTAGTTACAATTAACTTTTTTGCGATTCTAATCGTTTTTCTTATTTCCACTTCAACAACTGGTCACGCAATCACTGTCCGTGAAACTGAGAATGAAAACAAAATTTTCCCGTCGCCAGCAGAGATGCAGCACGAGGACATAAGCATAATTCCCCAGAGGTCAGTACTAAACGAGCTAAAAAAGGCTTTGGCTAAAGGATTATACGACATGGTTCTTAACACGATAGAGAAAATGCCTGAAGAAAATAAAGGTAAGTCAGAAATCCTCTCAATCAAGACAGCCGCTCTCATTGGTAAAAAGAATTTTGCCGAAGCAAAAAATGAAATTTCCTTTCTTTTAAAAAGTAAGAATGTACACGAAGAATCGATTGCAAGGATTGCACGAATGTATTTGAAGATGAAAAGACCGTTTGAGGCAATGAAGATATCTCAAACAGGGCTATTGAGTAATGTCAGAACCCCTAAAGTTCTTTTCGAAATGGGTAGGGCTTACGATACATTAGGAAAAACAAAAACTGCACTCATCTATTATGAAAGAGCCAATAAGCTTAATGAAACAGCGAAAGCAATAAACAAAAAGAGGCTTCAAGAAACAATTGCAATTGCTTATCTAAAAATAAACAAATTTCAAAAGGCCAAAGATGTCTTCATTGATCAGGTAAGTCAGGATACTGTGTCAGTGATTAATCTCATTGCACTTGCAAAATATTATGCCTCACTAGGAAAATTAAAAAAGTCAATAGACATAATAGATGAAGCAATAAAGAAGAAAGAGTCCCCAGCATTGTTAACAATAAAGGCACATTTTCTTGTCTTGGCTGGAGAGCCTCAAAAGGCCATTGAACTGTTAAAAGATATGGAGCAAAAATATTGGGGCTCATACCCCAAGGAAAGTGCAGAACTTACTAGGGCGCTGGCATATCTTGTAATGAATGACACTAAGGAAGCCTTAACCTCATTAAAAAGAATCCAGGAGACTGGAAAAACTATACCGAATGTTGAGCTAGTTAAATCAGCCATATTTTTTGCAATGGCTAAAAAACAAATGGTGACACAACAATTGAGCCGGGCATCGATACCCTTTTCTGAAATGGCGACTCACCCTACCTTACAAAGACACTTAGGGCCTCCATCACTTGGGCCAATTCTGGGGCTGACGTATTTCTGCTTGGATCAAGGATATTACAGGCAGGCGATCAAAACTGCCCAAAAGGCCCTGGCAAAGACACCAGATAATGTCTTCCTACACTTGACGCTAGCTGAAAGCTATCGGCGTCTTGGAAAGAATACCAAAGCGCTTTCCGAATACCGGGGGATTTTAAAAATCATGCCAGAGAGTTTTGCCCTTCGATTTCAACTTGCCAAAGCGTCCGAGGTGGCCGGCTTGCACCAGGAGGCCCTCCAGCATTACAACAGCTTAACGAAGGAACGGCCTGACTTTGTTTTTGCTCAACTGGCTCATGGAGGGTTCCTTGCGCGTTTGGGGCAGTGGGACAGGGCGAGAGATGTATATGAATCAGGGCTTAATTTTAAGCCGGATTCTGTTCCCCTGCTTACTTCTCTCGGCTGGACGCTCTGTCATACAAGAGATTTTGATGCCTTGGCGAGGTTACTCCACACCCTAAAAGCTAATAAGAAGGCAAAGCTTGCGACCATATGGCATTTAGAAGGATGGTATGCATATCAGTGCAAGGATTTTTCAAAAGCTACAGAACTACTCACAAAAGCCCTGGAGGCAAATCCAGGGGATCCTGAGATTTGCTACCATCTCGGAATGGCATTACTCTCGCTAGGAAACAAACCGGAAGCTTACAATTTACTGGAACAGACACTTTTATTCCCAGAGCAAAGAGAAAAGTATCAGAAAACCATAGAAAAGATTTATCCCCAAAAGGCAGGAGAAAATTAAAGAGGAACAAATGCGTAGTGATATTTTCACGATCGTTGCACAAGGATACGCCGACGCCAAATTAAGATCATGGCAAAGGTGATGCAAAAAAAGAGAAGGGCTTTTGCGAATATAAAACCATAACGTGTTAGAAATGTCTGATCATACATGGGCAGAATATTGGATGAAAGAACGCCGGTGCTCCCCACAAGAGATGATTGTATTATTTTCCCTTGCGGAGATACAACCAACGATTTACCCCAGTTGGCACAACGCACCAGAAATCGCCGAGTCTCGACAGCTCTATAGATCACGTGCGGCAGGGGAAGATGGTAGGCTGGTCTGATGTCGCCGAATGCTGCTTCGTCATTGGTAATGTTGACAAGAAATCCGGCACCTTCTCTGGCAACCCGCCGTACAAGGTCCGGGAAAAGGACTTCATAACAAATGAGAACACCAAATTTATTCCTGGTATCCAACTCCATGATGCCGAGTTCCTTTCCTGCATCAAATCTAGATCTCCATTTCTGCCGCAGCTTCCCGGGAAGTATGGCTTCCAAAGGATTCATCTCCACAAAAGGCGTGAGTATAATCTTGTGATACTCTTGTGCAATATAACCCTTGGGAGGTACGAGAAATGATGCATTAAACCTTCTGATCTCGCCATCATCCTCTCTATGAAAAGAGCGTGCCCCCAAGAGAATTGAAGTTTTGGCCTTTTTTGCTAAATTCAACAGTCCCTCAATAAATACCTTTTCGCGTATAGAACGCAGAAAAACCGGTACACTTGTCTCAGGCCATATAAGCAGATCTGGCGGATCGCTCCTGTTATCAATAGAATCCCATGTCTTTTTTTTCAATAATCCAAATATTTTCTCCCTCAAGCCAGGATCTCTCTTATACTCTGACGTCACAGCAGTATGAACCAGGTTTATTGCAATAGATGATCCCTTCCCTGGAACGGCTGCTTGGGGTGAATATTTTGAAAAGCCGTAACCTACCAAGAGAAATGTTATAACCAGGACAACCAGAGCCCATGGAACATCGGACCTAAACCCGTTTCGCATCCAACGAACAATCAAGACATTGATGCCGATGATCCAAAAACTCACACCAAAAACCCCTGTTATATCAGCTACCTGGATAAGCAGGGGAACCGACCAGACGAGGTAACCTATGGCGATAGAAGGAATCGGCAGAAACACGTCGGACCCAAGCACCTCGAGAGCAACCCACAGACATACGGTCCACAGGCACAATAGTGACCCCTTAAGTCCGGTCTCCAGACCTAAGAGAACCCCCATGGCAAACAGCCCGTATAAGCTGGCGAATAGAGCTGCTGTCGGAAGTACGGCCAAGAAACTACTATGCACAATCCAAAAAGACAAAGAAACTGTAAAAAAGAGGCCGGTGACAAAACCCTTAAGAAATAGGCGCCCGTACGTGGCATGGCCCGATCTGAATTCATCTTCCAGAGCATACAGAAGGGGAACGACGGCGACAAAGACCAGAGGCCAGTACCCGAAAGAAGGAGAGCATAAGGCCAGCAGGATTCCGGAAAGGCAATAGTAAATTAATATGTGGCGTCTCATGATTTGGTACGAAAAATAGCAGGGACCAACCCTCTAATCTGCTAATTCCTTCAAAGTTTCTATGGATTTGGATATTTATAGTATTATAATGCTAAGGTGGCTGCAATGAAAAAGAATGGTTTTAATAATCTTGTTAAAAGTATCAAACAAGCGGGGCAGATCAAAAAAGGGCAACTAAAAGCCAGCCGGACGTTCGAATTTAGGCCATTGGACATTAAAGAGATAAGAAATAAACTTAACAAATCTCAAAATGAATTTGCCCTTATGATCGGTGTCAGCGTTTCCACGCTTCGAAACTGGGAGCAAGGCAGGCGTAAGCCGGAGGGTCCAGCGAGGGCTCTATTAAAAGTTGCTTCAAAAAATCCAGATACAGTCAGCAAGGCATTGGAAGCATAAACTTTTGTTAATTGAATTCTAAACCACTGGCCCGTTTGTGGTAGCAGGTTTTTAAGAGATATTATTTTTTGATTATATATTACATGGGGCTATTCTTAGGCTATTAGCCATGAGCTATAATAGCTATACAGATGGCTTTTTTATTATTTTATGGCAATGAATTAGAGATTAAGATAAGGCACGGCTTTTGTAAATTTATAAAACTCTTGTGATTATTTCACATAATCTCTAGAATATTATCTTTAAAATCCAGAAAGATTTTAAAATGTTTTAAAAAGGTTAAGCCAATTAAGCCCTCTATTTCTGCAAGTTCTGGCATGTCGTGACAAATGACTTCAACATCTTTAACATACAATCCTCTGAATTCAATTCCCCTGATCTTTATTTTTGGAACCTCAATTACTCCATTGGCTGTTATAATAGGAACACGATTTTGGGATACTGCGGGGTCATATCCTATATCTTTTGCAGTATCCCATGAAATGGCAGTATACATTGCACCTGTGTCTAAGATCATGTCAATTTCTCGAGAAGCACTTGTGCCATTGATCCTGACTCTTCTAAGGATTATTGGAATCTCCAAATGTTGCTTCATTAAAACATCACCGAGTAGCCAGGTTTTATCAGAGGCCCAGCAAAAGTCACATAAGCTTTCTCTATGTTCCGCTCCCGAAGTCTCTTATGAAGTTCCCTTCTACTTTTGTCATGTTCAATTACTTCCCCTTCCAATTTATCTACAGCCTCTTTTTCTTCCTTCACAATAAAGGCTATCCATTCGCCTGAGTAACTTTTTTTTGCCTGCTCCAGTGTTTGCTTCATGCCTATCCTCTCCTTAAATAAAGCCCTAATTGTTTACCTAACATTTCCTTATCACTACTATATTTAAACTTAAATCCATTATTTTCTATATTAAAAAAGCCAAGTTATTCAATCAAAAGCTGATATTTTCACCACTTTCTTACATGGATATTTACCCTGTTTTTGCTTTATATATTTCTATCAGAAAATCTCAATAATCACAAGACTTCTTTGAGGTTCGGTAATAACAGTGATTATAGTTGATAGCTCATAGCTCAACAAAAAGGGGCTTTGTGTTATAGGGCCTTTTGGTTTGCGGCAGAAGAATAAAGTTAAAAAGGAAAGCTGAAAGCTGAATACTGATATCTCTTTTCATTTGACTTTTAATACGTAATAAATTATTTTTTTGTTAAGTATACCTTTGGAGGTTTAATACTATGGGAAAACTCACATTAAGCGTAAAAGACGAAACTATTAAAGTTGCTAAGTGCTTCGATTCGCAAATACTATAACGTATTCTAAAGAGTATAATCTTTGCGATTGTCTTCGACCCAGAGACATGTCGGCGAACTCATGTCGAGTCGCTCAGACCGAAGGGCTCACTCAGCACTTAGTCCCGAGTAAATAAATACGTCATCGAATTTATGAATCGAGGGACTAAGGAATGGGCAGAAGCTCGTGGCTTATCCGTTTCTCACATTGTTTCGACTTTTTTCATATTACTTACAAAATCGAAACAACCACCCAATAAAATGCCTCCCGTCTTAAAAAAACTGGCCGGGATTTTAGGAAAAGAAGGAGTCCTGGTACAAGACTATCACAGCCATATCAAAAACAAGTACCTGTGAAAAGCATACTTATTGATATAGATGTCATTTTGGATGTTCTTGCCAGAAGAGAACCCTTTTTTGCTCCGGCAGCAAATCTATAAATCCACCCTATTATTGGCTCTCAAGTAAGGGTACTTTCTCACCCCTGAAAATGGAGTACTTTCCAATCGTTGATAATATCTGTATCCCCATCGTAACCTTGCGTCATAATAATCGGGATAGCTAAAATATCTCTAATTTATCCTAAATGATTGAAATTATAAATTGGATCTGGTATGAATTTAAATTAAGATAGTATCATTTGACAAGCAGTAAATTGTTAAATTGTAGAACTTCTGGAAGCAGACTAATAGAAAAGTCTTTTTGGGGATATCAGTTGGATGTTGTGTATTCAGTTAATGGAGTTCCAATTCGGCTTACGGAAGAAAGATGGCAGCACATCGTGAACAACAAACCGTATATGGAAGCATATTATGACAGGATCTTATCATGTATTGAAAAGCCAACCTGGATTTTGCATGGTTATGCTGGGTCATTGATAGCTGTTTTATCAGTTGCAAAACAAAGATATCTGCATGTAGTATACAAAGAGATCGGCCGAAACGATGGATTCGTTATTACAGCATTTATTGCGAAAAAGTATAACAGAAAGATGATTATATGGGCACAGAACACTTAGAAGAAAGAAGCATCGATTATTTGCTCAGAGCAACGACGAACTTCATAAAATTGCCTAAGACGAAAATGTGGCTGGATTATGATAAAGAAGCTGATGTATTATATCTTCACTTTGAAGAAAAGCCAAAATCAACACATAGTGAAATTCGAGATGACGGGATAATTCTTGATTATAGAGACGATCTATTGGTGGGTTTGACAATCCTTGAAGCATCTCAACGATAATTTGTTACATTATCAAAGTTGGTAAAATGGATTATACTCTATTCAAGAGTTGTCATTTTATGCTTAAGGGAAAGTGATAAAGAAAGGCTCCTTATTTATCCTGAGATTTTGGGTATAATGATAGGCTAATCCTCGAAGCCTCGGTCGCTTCACGATAAACGTAAAGCCAGATATGAAGCATTTATGAGTCCGACTGCTTTTGTTACAAGGGATATCGTTTCTTTTTCTTTTCACGGGAAGAGGAGCGAATGCATGTTCATGTTTACTCTGGACAAGGTGAGGCAAAATTATGGTTACAACCGAATGTATCCTTGGCACAGAGATACAGCCTTTCAGACAAAGAGGTGGGTGAACTCCAAAGAATTGTGGAGGATAGAAGAGATGAAATTGAAAAAAGCTGGCGCAAGCATTTCCGAGATTGAGGTGCTAAACATATCTAAGCATGGTTTCTGGCTACTGGTACATGGTAGGGAATATTTTTTGCCATTTGAGCTCTTTCCCTGGTTTAAAGATGTAAGCATATCTTTAATTTTCAATGTTGAGTTACCCCAACCACATCATCTATATTGGCCGGATTTAGATGTGGACCTGGAACTAGAATCTATCGAATCACCTGAAAAATATCCTCTTATGGACAGCCATGGCCTGACAGATCATTCGAATTGACCAGTTCTCATCGTTGGCATGGGGGCGATAGCGTCTCCATATCTATCAAGAATAGGTAGAGGATCACGGGTGTAAGCTCGTGGGTATCTATGCCGCTGGCCCGTTTGTGGTAGCTGGGTTTTAAGAGATATTATTTTTTGATTATATATTACATGGGGCTATTCTTGTAGTAGATATTGGACCGAAAATTCTAATTAGTGTCTGAACGAAAACCCCTTAGTTGCGAGCTGTCATTGCGAGGAGTGAGGAACGAACGACGAAGCAATCCCCTTATTTGCAAGAGATTGCTTCGGTCATGCTTCCCTCGCAATGACAGGAAAAGTGTAAATTGGAGAGTTTTCGTTCAGACACTGATTAGGTTGCTACTGATGTCATCTGATTTTGAACAATAATTTTAGGATCAGGATTCTTAGGAGGAATTGGTAATGCTTGTTCTTTTAATAAGCTCACATGTTCAATCATCCCCCACTTTGCCTTGTATAGGCAATCTTCTATTGAATGTCCAATACCTGTAAAGCCTTCTAAATCAGGGGAGTAAAAACCGAAGTAATCTGGTTCTTCGGTAGCCTCGATCACCAATGAATATTGTAATTCAATCACAAGATGCGTTTGCATAGGTAAACTTTCATCATTTTGCTTTTCTACCTACAGCCTATAAGGCTGATGCGATTACCTTTCCCGAACTTCGCGTACAATATCGACGATTTCGGTTGCAGACAAATCAAGATCAATGCCTTTAACATTGAGCGGGGATTTATTCTTTGAGACAGGCTGAACCTCAAAAACAGATCCATCTCTACGTTTAATAAGAACCTTTCCTTCAGACCTTGCTTTTTCCAGAACAGAAGTAAGTTTTTGCCGTGCTTCAGAAAAAGTATAAATGATCATAGATTTGCCTCCTTAATAACTACACCCGTCTGAAGGCAAAAGCAAATTAACTCCCCAGTTAAATCCGCCATGATTCCGGCGGACAAGTCCGCCCCAGTTAAATAAAATAAAAAAACATTTAACCCCAGTACGATATTTCATACCTACGGGGCAGGCGCTGTAAACTTCGCTTGTTTTCTGCGGAAAATTTAACCCCGATGGAATAACTACAAAATAGATTCCACCCCAGTACGATCTACCGGACCTACGGGGTAAATTGGGCGGGGCAGGTATAGTTTATAGCCCATAGCTCAACAAATGGAAGTTTTGTGGTATTGGATCAACTCGTTTGAGGTATAATTATTGTTCCTTATTCGAACGCCACTCGGTTTGCACAATACCTATTCAGGTTCAGCTTCTATTTCTTGCCAGAAATCTTCATGCGCTATGCCGCCGGTCGTTTGAATTTGCTGCCGAGCATTAGCCAAAACGTCTTGAAACTTAGGGGAATAGGCCAAAACCAAACGCTCGATCTCATCCTCATCTTTTATTCCCAATAAGACTGCCACCGGCTTGCCATTTTTGGTAACTACAATCGGCCCTTTCTCCGATTCCTTCAAATAGGCGCTAAGATGCGATTTGATTTCGACAATTGGTGCAATTTTCATAGATTTACTTCCTCCCTACCAATGATCAATCGATTACCTCTTTTAATACCTATAGCAAGAATGAAAACCTGACGATTTTCTTGCTCAACTGAATAAAACACACGAAAGCGATTATCAGGACCAAACCGGAGCTCCCAATCCGCTCCCGCTTCTATGAGTCTTTTCAGAGGTTTTCTATTTCGAGTTTCTACATTTGGTTCAAATTGCAGTTGGGTCTCGATCGTGCGACGGATAAGCAAATGATATTTCCGGTCGATTGCTTGGAGGTGCGTTTTAACCTGAGGAGCATAAATCAGGTCAAATCGGCTTTTAGCGTTCATTATGGTCTAAATTATAGTCAGTATTTGCCCCTTTGTCAACCGCTATTTTGGTAGATTTAGTTTTTAATAAGGCAGGGTATCTTCAATCGCCAATGAATATTGTAATTCAATAGTATAGGAAATCCCATTTTTTAGACAGGATAGACGGGCCTGCCCTGGCGCGACATGCTTGAATCAGCCTGTTAAATCTATAGGATGCTACGTGTTCGGATCATCCTATTAAGCCTATAAGCCAGGTCTGGGCCAGGGATGTTCAGGCCTTCGACAGGCTCAGGCCTCGAGACGTGTCGGCGAGCCCTTCGGCTGTGAGCTCAGGGCCGAACGGCTCACGTCGTGCCGCTTGTCGAGGGGATATAAAGAATATAAAAAAATCTTGCCTGTCGAGAGCCTCCAGGTCGAACGATTAATCTTGTTAATCCCTGGCCCAGACCTGATTTGACGGGGCTTTGATATATGGCATCTGTTTGATGCACCTTACAGCGAAGACAATTTATTCCAAGCAAGTCGCACCAGGGCGGGCCTGTCGAAAAAGTTCCCCGACATGTCGGGGCTAAGTTCAGGAGCGTAAATCAGGTCAAATCGGCTTTTAGCGTTCATTATGATCTAAATTATAGTCAGTATTTGCCCCTTTGTCAACCGCTATTTTGGCCGAGATCTTTGAGATCGATTTTTGAGTACCACGGACCGCTGCACCCGAGGAAAGAAGAGAAAAGCTAATGATCCCCTCGAATTTTTATTGACTTTTTAAGTGACCATGGTATCATGACCATGTCATTTCAAGTTTCTGTGAATTTTTAGACAGGGAGTTTTAATATGGAGCAGCTCATTTCAAAATCAAAATTTAAGCCCAATGCATTGAAGTATTTCAGAGAGGTGCAACAAAAAGGGAAGGCATTAATCATAACTGATCGTGGTAAACCAGTTATAAAAATCGTACCGTATTCCGAAGATCTTTCCAAAGCCTTAAAAGCACTCCGCAATACCGTAATCAAGTATGAATCTCCGACTGCTCCTGTAGGGTTAAATGATTGGGAGGCTTTAAAATGATAATTCTGGATACACATGTTTGGGTGTTGTTCGTTAGTAATCCAGAATTGCTTTCTAAAAAAGCAAAAAAATCTTTGGATACCGCAATGGAAGAGAAGGGGATATTAATTTCATCTATCAGCACATGGGAGGTTGCACTTTTGGTTGCTAAAAAACGATTGCAACTCACGCTTAGGAGATGGAAATAAATAAATCATCGCTTTTCTGTTGCATTTTAAGTTTTCTTATGATATTTCTGTCATATGATATCAAAAGAGAAAATAGATGCAATCAGAATCAAGTACAAGATTCTGCAAATTGAACTTGACGAGCGTGGACGTCGAATGTGGGCAGCGGCCGAAGCAAAATCATTGGGGCATGGTGGTGTAGTTGCAGTCGCGTCAGCAA
>CAZSWT010000029.1:0-39186 GCA_964611035.1 uncultured Desulfobacteraceae bacterium | reverse complement strand
CTATTGTTGGTTCCCCTTTGCCATCCCTGGTCTCATGGCAAAGGCTACAATCGGTTTTTCCTGTTGCAGGGTCTCTATAGGTGGAGATATGACATTTACCACATTTTGCCTTCCACCCCTGAATCCTTCCCTGTTTTTCAAAGCTAAAGTTAGGGAGTGCGCACCACTTCTCCAGCATTCCCAAACCATTACCCCAGCCACCAAGGGCCGGACTTTTTCCAAGTTGCCCATGATAGGAACTTTCAGCACAGTCTTTTGCTTGTAGGTTAGCAGGACTAATTAGAAGAGCAAGGGACAAAGTAATTAAAATCATTAGGACATTCTTTAGAGGTTTCACCTTTCATTTCTCCTTTTTTATTCTATATGAAGTTCAAATTACACTGGAAATAAACATTTATTGTAACTGCTCAGGTTCAACGTTCCGGGGTTCACGGTTCAAGGTTAGACAGATGAAAAATGGGTTCGATTCCCTAACGAATTCACAGCTCATCCGTCTTTTTCAGTAGACCAGGCAGTCTTGCACAGAAATCCAGACCTGCCCGCCATCGCTCTCGCTCAGGCGAGGCGGGCGGGGCGAATGCTATATCATCCGATAAATATGATGAAAATCATAAAGCAATTAAGCCTGAACAGTGAACCTAACACCCAGACTCGATACCATTTATTTTTAAATTATGTCAAGGAAAAATTGCCAACAATTGGGTTATTTTTACTCAATAGGAGTAACAATCTTTATCTCTGCCTTTTCTTTTATGGATTGAAGCCAGGCATTAAATATTCTCCTGTTTTTTGTTAAAAGAAGCATTTGTTTAAAGGATTTCTTTTCTTTATCAAAATCATTCATATTTATGTCTTCTTTTGTAAGCCATCTAATTATGTAAACTTTATTATTTACCTCAAAGGCCTCATCTGGATATCTCTTTTGAGATGAGAGGGAAAAGGTGACCTCAGATAGCAATGGTGAGTAACCAATTTTTGGGGTATTCTCTCTCCTGGTAAAAAAGCCTGTTTCATCTGTTTTTAATCCTTTATTTTTAGCCAGTTCAAACCAATCAGCACCCCCTTTTAATTCCTCAAGATAGCTTTCCGCCTCCCTTTTTGCAGCAATAAGAGATAGATGATTGATAACATCTTTATCTAATTGATCAGAGACTTCACTCATTTTTGGTATATGGGAATCTTTATTGTCAACAACCTGGATGATATAGAATTTATCCTTATGTTCGATGATCTCACTCGTCTCCCCCTTTTTTAGGGAGAATATAGACTTTATAAGTCTTTCATCTCCCCCCAGCCCTGGAATAGTCCCTTTTTTAGGAAAATAATCCGTTTCCTTCACTGCAAGACCATGTTGGGCTGCGTAGGTAGCTAAATTAATGTCATAAGGCATCTGATCCATCAAGGTAAGGGCCCTTTCATGCGCTATTTCATTACTTATATCGTTTTTTAATGTGGTTACTATTTGATTTCGGACCTCAGAAAGGGTTTTAATAGTAGTGTTTTTGATATCATCTATTCGGATTATATGCCAGCCAAATCGGGTCTTTACCGGTCCACCTATTTCTCCTTTTTTAAGGCTGAAGGCAAGTTCTTCAAAGGATTTAACCATTTTTCCTCGCGTAAAATAACCAAGATCGCCTCCTTTTGATGCAGTAGGACCTTGAGAGTATTTTTTAGCCAGCGCTGCAAAATCCTCTCCATCTTTCAACCTTTTTAACAGAGAAAGCGCTTTCTCTTTTGTGTTTGTCTCTTCTGATTCCGATGCATCCGGTGATACCTTAAGAAGAATATGCCTTGCTTTAATCTTTTTCGGATTTTTAAAGCTTTCTTGATTTAATTCATAGAAATCTGATATCTCTTTTTCTGCAATAGTTACCTTGTCTAAGAAATCAGATGGAGCAAGGACAAGATAGGCTATTTTTATCTTTTCTGGAATCCTATATTTTTCCTTATGTGCCTTAAAATATGCCTCTTTCTCATCTTGTTTTACCACCATTTTTCCTTTAAAGTCCCTCGGATTGAAAGAGACAAAGCCAATATTAACTTTCTCTTTTTGGTAGGAATAGTAATCCATCATCTCCAAGTCTGTGAGCGGGAAAAAGCATTTTATAAAGTTTTGGATTTTTTTCCCTAACAACTCTAATTTTATTGCTGATTCAAAATCCGCTGGTTCCATTCTATTATAACTTAAAAGAGACCTATATCTTCCCTCATAAAATTTGCCATTTACCTGAAAGGCAGGGTAGGTAAAAATAGCATTCGCTACCTCATCATCTGTAACCCCAAGGCCGATTCTATTAGACTCCTGGCTGATTAATCTCTTTTCTATTAGGCTGTTTAGGGCCCTTTGCTTGATTTGAAATGCCTTAACGAGTGTGTCATTCCAGTACTCTTTATATTGTTTTTGCAGCGCATCGAGCATCTCACGGTATTTTGCCTCATATTCGAGTCCTGTGATTAAATCGCCATTTACATAGGCAATCTTTGAGCCAGGTTTTTCCCGGATTGCATAGACACCCCAAAAAACAAAGACAACGGCGATAAGGCCAACCATTACTTTAACCAAGATACCTTTCGTGTGCTTTCTCATTAACGTGATGAACATGTAATCTGGCCTCCTTTAATTAAAACTCAATCCCTTTCCTTGCCTCTATTCCCTTTTGATAAGGATGCTTGATTTCATCTATAAAGGACACAAGGTCAGCCCTTTCAATGAGCTCCTGAGGACAGTTTCGTCCGGTAAGAACCAATTCGAGGTTATCTGGTTTTTTATCTATAAGATCAATTACCCTTTTCAATGGAATCAGGTTAAAATCAATAGCCACATTGATTTCATCTAAAATAAGGATATCGTAGTCACTTTTTTCAATAAGCTCTTCTGCCTTTAGTAGTGCCTTATTGGCTTCCTCATAGTCTATAGGTGATGGATTTTTGGGGTCAATAAGTTCTGTTGTTCCATATCGAAAAAGATCAATCCCAAGCTTTCTAAGGCTTTTTACTTCTCCATAATCCCATATCTTCATAAAATGAATAATAGCAACCTTGAAATTATGTCCGACAGCCCTCACAGCGAGCCCAAGGGAGGCAGTTGTCTTTCCCTTTCCACCTCCAGTATAAATCTGAACAAGACCGAGATTATGTTTTTTTTTCATTAATAATACTTTCCATTAGTTATATAGAAACTGAACCTGAAATCTGAAATCCAACATACTTTAATTGCTCCATCTTTTAACTAATTAAAATGTTCCTGTCAATCTATGGGTTAAAGAATTGTGTCTTAGTAAAGAAAATGTTATAGATTTTTTCCTTATGGTCATATAGTTTATTTGTAAGTGATAGGTATTTATAGATCAGGGAGCAAGTAAGGCGAGCAGTAATGTGCGAATGTTGGAAAGAGAATAGGTAAACAGATGCTGAAACAAGGATTAGTTCAAGTTTATACAAGAAAAACAGGGCAGATTAATCTTTCACACATAGGTCTTAGTCTTAGGGCCACAGGGCAAAATCTGCGCACCTTTATTATGGGCTTTGTGCCCCATCCCTTTATAGACACAGAGGATAGGGCACTTTCCTTTCTTAAGCCTCACGTGGTGGTTGAACGCTTACGATCAGAATATGTAGCTCCTGATGGAAACTTGCATAATAGTGACATAGATAAGATTAATAAATCCATTGAGCATGTTCAGGATATAATTTTTAGTGGTACCTTTGATATTATTATCCTTGAGGGTATTAACCAACTGGTTGATATGGGCATTATTTCTGTGAGCACTGTCATCGACCTTATAGAAAAAAAACCAACCAATGTGGAATTGGTCTTGACTGGCAGTAATGCGAGGGCTGAGGTTATTGAACAGGCAGATCTTGTAACAGAGATGGTTGAGCATAAGAAAGAGGAAGGCTCATGGAAGATCGATGGCAGCAACCAGGAAGGATGTGTTGGGGTAATTACTGGAAACGGTAAGGGAAAGACTACCTATTGCTTGGGAAGGGCCATGTTTTTTGCAGCTAATGGAATCCGGTCAAGTATATTACAGTTTATCAAATCACCCAGGGCCTATGGAGAGGTTATTGCTATTAAAAGATTCCCAAATCTCGAGATTAAGACCATGGGTGAAGGATTTATCTTTGGATCATCTAAGCCATCAAAAAAACATATAGAGGCTGCCAGAGGCGCCTGGGAGGCCTCTTTAAGAGAGATATTTTCTCTCAAGGATCGCTTAGTTGTATTAGATGAGATTAATATAGCAACCCATTTGGGCCTTGTTCATCCAGACAGGGTACGAGAGATGATGTTTTTAAAACCGAAGGACCTGCATTTAATATTAAGTGGCAGGAATGCCCACCCGGAGATGGAAGAGCACGCTTCCACTGTATTTGAAATGAGGGAAATAAAACACCCATTTCACAAAGGGATTCAGGCCAGAAGAGGAATAGAGTATTAATATTAATCGATTTTAGAGAGTTTATAATAGTTAATATAATAAATCCAACTACTGGTTTAGGATTTCATCAGGAACTATCCCTTTAAGGTGTTCAAACTTGTCCTTCATGTGGGGTATCTGCATGGCTTCCATGAACTCCTGCTGAAAGTCCTTTTCCACTGTAAGTTCAATATATTCCACATTCCTTGAGACCCAATTGGCCTCCTCACGTTTTTCCCGGTTGAGAAGTGCTGCCCTTGCCCCATCACCAGCGGCATTGCCTATTGAGATAATTTTCTCTATCTCACAGTCAGGAAAAAGCCCCATTATCAATGCCTTTTCCCTATCCACATGGGTGCCGAAGGCCCCTGCTATCTTCACTCTGTCTACCTTGTCTATGCCCATTCTCTTCATCATCAGTTTACATCCGCAGTAGAGTGCACCTTTGGCCAGCTGAATCTGTCGAACGTCTTTTTGGGTGATAACTATATCCTTGGCAATAGTTGTTTCATTAGCCCAGGCAATGACAAACTCTGGCTGATTATTGTCAGAATTCCTCCGAAAACGACTGTTCTTCTGCTTTGAGTTAAATCTCCCGCTTTTCAGGATCACTCCAGAACGATAGAGCTCTCCCAACACATCCAGGATACCCGAACCACAAATGCCTTTTGCCTCCATCTCTTTTGCCTCTGAGTAACTTCTCCAGGCATTCCTCCCGATCACCTTGTAATCCACATCGTGAGTCTCGGTATCGATCTTGATGCGCTCAATAGCTCCAGGCGCAGCCCTCATCCCAAATGCAAGCTGTGCTCCTTCAAAGGCAGGGCCAGTAGCACATGATGAGGAGATAAGTTTTTCCTTGTTTCCAAGTACAAGTTCACCGTTTGTCCCAATATCTATAATAAGCTGCATCTCATCCTTTTTGTACGGCTCTTCAGTAATAAGAACTCCTACATTATCTGCCCCTACAAATCCGGCCTCATTGGGTAAGATATGTACATAGGCAGATTCATTTATCAGAATCCCAAGGTCCCTGGACTTGATGTCCATACTTTTATGGACTACTGGGGGGAAGGGGGCAACTCCCATATGCTCTGGGTTGAGCTTCAACAAGATATGGTGCATGGCTGTATTCCCTACTATTGTCATATCGATAATATCGTTGGGTGTAAGGCAAGGATATGGTTTATCCTGTACGATCTTTTCATCCTCCTCCTTGTTGTCACTCCCATTATTTTTGTTACCTTTCTTGAGTGGGTGCGTGGCCTCACAGGCCTGAGTGACCAGGCTATTTATGCCCTCAATAATGTCACCACTCATCTTGGCAAGACCATCCTTATGCATCATATGATAGGTGATTCGACTCATCACATCTTCACCATACTTGCACTGGGGGTTCATCATGGAAACAGTATCCAATACTTCCATAGTAGCAATATTGCATAAATAGGCAGCCACCGTGGTGGTTCCCACATCGACTGCCAGTCCATAGTAGTTCTCTCTCTTGCCTGGCAAAACCTGTAATATCTCTTCATTCATCCAAATGGCTACTGTCACCTTCCACTTGCCTTTGCGGAGTTGATTTGAAAGATTTTGTAATGTCAAATAGTCAATATCCAGATTTTTTAGGCCGTATTTGTGATTGAGTTCTTCTAAAATACGTTCCAGATCACCAGTGGGTTCTTGGATGGTGGGCTCTGATAACTCAACATAATAATATTCGACTGCAGGGTTCCATTCAATTTGGATATCTCTGGCTGCCTTGCTCACCACCTGCTTACCGGCCCTCGATTCCTCAGGCACAAAGACCAGGAGGTCTCCTTCAACCCTTGCACAGCAACCCAGACGGTAACCAGCCTCCCTTTGCTCTCTATTGATGAACTTCTCTTCCTCTACAAGCCACCCACCTGCATGATCTTTGCTTGATTGGATGCCGTATTTCTCGAAAAAGCCCTCCTCTATTCGTATCTTGCACTTGCCACAGACCTTTTTTTCACCGCATAGGCTCTCAATATCTACGCCCAATTGCCTTGAGGCCTCGATGATGGTTACACCTTTTTCCACTTCTCCTCTTCGGCCAGAGGGCTGAAAGATGATTTTAGATTTTCCAACTTCATCCACTAAGCAAACTCCTTTTATGATTTAAAATAGATGATTTGTAATAGTTCAGCCACTAAGCCACGAAGTCACCAAGATTATTACATAATTCGTTAAATATAATTTTTAATAAGAGACATAATCATTTCTTCGTGCCTTTGAGACTTGGTGGCTGAACTTATACGATAACTTTTAATTTAAAATCTTTGAGGTTTAATAGGCAATAATCAATTGTCAATAGTCAATATTACTTTTGTATTTCCCTCAATCGGCTAATCATCTTAATGGCCTCTTGGACAGCGTTACCGGCAGACTCTGCATAGCCATCAGCCCCAAACAGATCTGTGACATCCTTAGTGACAGGTGCACCCCCCAGCATAATTGCCACATCAGGATTTTTTTCCTTTATCATCTGCACCACCTTTTTCATACCCATCATTGTGGTAGTCATCATAGCTGAAAGGGCCACTATATCAGAATCAGTCCGCATCTGCTCTTCCACAAACTTTTCTAAAGGAACATCCCTGCCAAGATCATGTACTGTAAAACCTGCAACCTCGAACATCATTTTGATAATGTTTTTGCCGATATCATGGACATCGCCCTGAACTGTACCTATAACTACTTGGCCCTTTGCGCTCTCTCCCAAATCTTCTGGTTTTATATGAGGTTTTAATAAATCCAGGCCTGCATAAAGGGCATCGGCACACATAAGGAGCTCAGGCACAAAGTATTCATGTTTATCATAGAGTTCGCCCACAATTACCATACCAGCGGCAAGCCCGTTCATGATCGCATCATATGCATTCAAACCCTCATCGAGCACCCTTTGTGAGGTCTCTTTTGCCTTGTCTTCATCCATATCCACTACTGCATCACTCAGGTCCTTTAAGAGTTCATTTCTGAGTTCTTCTTTTCCCATAGTTAGATTCCTCCCTAAAGACAAATTTACTTATTTAAATTTTTTTTATATCCTTCCCACTGCTGGTGAGGCCTTTTTACCGTATTCCCGCACAGTCCTCACATATGCATCAACATTCTCCTTTTTCAGCTCTGGCCACAGGTCGCATCCAGGCCAGACCGCATCTACCCCATCATCAATACATTTCTTTATAACTGACTCCACTTCAGACGCATCCATCTTGGCCATAGTCCCATAGGGGTCAAAGTTGCCCAGAAGCAGTACATCATCTCCAAGCTTTCTCCTGGATTCTCCAACATTGTTCTTCTGATCCACGCTGAGGGCATCGGCACCACAGTCGTTCATCATCTCAATAATCATATCTGTAGATCCACAGATATGAAGTATCTTGGGCGAGCGCAGGGCTGAGAATACCTTCTGGAGATTATCCAGGACAAGCATTTTCCACATCCTTGGAGAAATAATATCTGTTCCGGAACCCATCTCCCGGATATTCATGTAGTCTACCCCTAAACCCTGATAGTGCTTGGCTACTTCTATAACAAGATCTGTCATTGTTGAAAGAAACCCCTCGACCTTTTCTTTCTCCTTTTTTAGGCCCTTCAGCAGTACATCCAGCTCTAAGAGCTGTCCCGCCATTGTAAAAGGACCAAGAACCCAGCTTCCCACAGCAAATTTACCATCAGAGCTGGATTTTAAAATCCTGATAGCGTCATCTACCACTGGCATTCTACCCTTACTCATAAATTCAGAATCTAGCTCTACCTCATCCAGTGTCTTCCATTTGGAGGGTACAGTGGGATAGAGTATCCCATCCGCATTTTCATAGAGGCTTGCACCTCTTCCAAGGGCCTCTGGGACCGTACACATATCATAAGGGACAATAACAGCATCAAAACCAAATATCTCTGCTGTTGTCATGGCTGAACGGGCCATATATTCCGCTGAGGTATGGATCTGGGCAAAGCGGATCCCCATCTTTTCTATTGCCTGGATTGTTACCATGCCCTGACCACTAAACACAGGCATTACATCAATAGGCTCTTTTTTGAAGAGCTTTTCTACCCTTTCTTTTGATGTCATTGCATCCATTTCTTCCTCCTTTCTTTTTTTATGGTTACCTCTTGCCTATCAGTCCCCGGTTAAACTAACAGCGGATTGTAAAGCGGACTGCGGTTGCAGAGCGCCAGTAGGGCAAATTTCCACACATTCGCCGCATGAGGGACATTTTTCCTTTATTAGTGATATGTTAGAGGACATTTTTAGTCTTGTTTCATATCCCCTGTAGGCAAAATCTATAAGACCATTACCATGTTTTTCGTTACACACCCATACACATTTCCCGCAAATGATACACCTATTTGGATCGTGGACTATAAATGGGTTTGTTTTATCAAGCGGGAGTAACTCTGTTGGCAATCTCCTAAAACCTTTGGGTTTTTTTAGCTTTACCTTAAGGATTGCTGCAAGTCTCTGGAGTTCACAGTTTTTATTCTTCCAGCAAGAACGGCAATCAAGGTTATGGTAGGCAATCAACAATTTAAAGGCAGTTCGCCGAAGCTTGTTAACTTCTGGTGTTTGAGTATGTGCCACCATTCCATTCTTTACGGCTTGTGTGCAGGCGGTCATCAACCCTTTGCCTTCAACCTCAACATAACAGAGGCGGCATCCCCCAAAAGGAAGATCGGCCTCGGGAAGATAACAAAGGTTAGGAATATAGATTCCAGCATCAAGTGCAGCTTTTAAGATCTTTGTCCCTGGCTCCGCTTTAACATTTTTTCCGTCAATTGTTAATTCAATTAAGTCCATTACTGCTCATCCTTACTGGGGACCTCACTGGGGGGCACCTGACTGATGGGTGAAATTTTGATCACCGCATTATACTCGGGAGGGCAGACCTCTAAGCAGTTCCCACATTTGATACATTTGCTCTGGTCAATAACCTTAAAACGCTTGGGGTGTTCTACAATAGCCTCGGAAGGACAGGTGAGTACACAGTGTTCACAGCCTCTGTAACATTTTTCCGGGATAATATAGTAGGCTATAAGGTCGCGGCATACAAGTGCCGGGCATCGTTTCTCCAGGATATGGGCTTCATATTCATCACGAAAATACTGGATGGTAGTAAGCACAGGGTTTGGTGCAGATTTTCCCAGGCCACAAAGGGAGCCTGTCTTGATATCCTCACCCAAGCTTATGAGCTGTTCAATATCTTCAGGTCTACCGTCACCACTTACGATATCTTCAAGAATACTCATCATCTGCTTGATTCCCAGACGGCCCATTACACACTTTCCACAGCATTCTTTTTGCGTAAAGTCAAGGAAAAAATGGGCAACATCAACCATGCAGTTATCTTCGTCCATGATAATCATACCACCGGATCCCATCATTGCTCCGGCTTCTGTAAGGGAATCAAAGTCAATGGAGGTATCAAGAAATGCTTCCGGTAAACACCCACCGGAAGGCCCACCTATCTGCACTCCTTTAAATCCCTTACCGTCTTTTACCCCCCCACCAATGTCATATATAACTTTCTTAAGGGTTGTACCCATCGGCACCTCCACGAGCCCAACATTTTCCACCTTGCCTGCCAGGGCAAAAACTGCTGTTCCCTTGCTTCGATCACTGCCAATACTCGAGAAATACTCAGCCCCCTGTTCAATGATTACCGGGATACAGGCAAAGGTTTTTACATTGTTGAGCTGGGTGGGTTTTTGCCGAAGCCCGACTTCTATGGACCGGGGTGGTTTCACCCTGGGGAATCCTCTTTTCCCTTCAATAGAATACATAAGGGCACTGGACTCCCCACAGATGAAGGCCCCTGCACCTTGAAATACCTCGATATTAAAGCTGAACCCTGTTCCCAGGATATCTTCACCCAGGAGTCCGAGTTGCTTCGCCTGTTCAATGGCGGTCTTGAGACGATCTACTGCAAGAGGGTATTCCATTCGGGTATAGATATAGCTCTGAGAAGAATTTAATGTATAACCAATAATAATCATTCCTTCCAAGACCGAATGGGGATCGCTCTCTAGGACAACCCGATCCATAAAAGCGCCAGGATCCCCCTCATCAGCGTTACAAATTACATACTTTGGTGTCTCCCGAGCCTTCATACAAGACTCCAGTTTTTTCCCGGTAGGAAAACCAGCGCCACCTCTCCCTCTAAGTCCTGATTGCTTGATCTCTTCGAGGATCTCCTCCGCGGTCATCTCCAAAGCCTTAACAAAAGCGGTATATCCACCTAAAGCAATGTAATGATTTATATTCTCTGGATCGATAAAACCACAGTTTCTTAGAACTAACCGTAATTCATGCTCTGAGCGAGGCAATTCAGGTATATAGGGAGGAGTGCCATTGCCTCCCTCAAGGGTCCCCAGAGCAAATTCCATACAGGGATCATCCTCCAAGAGAAAGCCTTCAACTAAACGGGGAACCATATCTGGTGTAACATTTTTATAACAGATACGGGGATAATCAGGTTTACTGATGATCACCAAAGGTTCGTAATTACAAAACCCCACAGAGCCGGTTTGGATGATCTTGGCCTCCACATTTAATCTGTAAAGCTCTTTCTCAAAGGATTCAACAACCTCCAGGGCACCTGAGGCCCTATCACTGGTTGCTGTACCAATTCGGATAACAGGTGCCTGGTCGTGCTCTAATGACTCCCATTCCGCTTTTGCAGCTCTTTGAATTTCTTCGAACTTCATTATAGTCTCTTATCCAAAATCTTTATCTGATCTTCTTTGGCTGCTTGATCATCATTCGCTGGACTTACCTCTCCGGCCTCTATTTTGAGGTTGACCAGTGCTTCATCCACCTTTGTAGGAGACATTTTAGGATAGATTCTTTCGCCAATCACCATCACTGGGGCCAATCCACAACAGCCAATACAGGCAACCCTGTCCAGACTGAACTCCCCATTTTCCGTGATTCCACCCACTTTAATATCCAGTACCCTTTCCAGCGCTTCCAAGACCAGTCTGCCTCCTGCCATGTGACATGCAGTGCCCATACACATCTTGATAGGATGTCTTCCAAGGGGTGTGAACCTAAAGTGATTGTAAAATGAAGCCACCCCATAGATCTGGACATCAGTCATTCCCAAATAGGACCCTACTTCAAGCATTGCATCCCTGGGAAGATACGCAAAGGCATGCTGCACTCTCTGGAGAATGGGAATCAGACGGCTTCTATCCTTCTTAAATCCAGCTAATATTTCAGTTAATTTTCCCCTTACTGTTTTTTCTTGCACCCTTGCCTGCTCCAGTATTATTTCTTCCATTCTTTAGATAGAAATTTTGGAATATCACTGCCCTCAATAGGGCCAAATATGATTTCCCAATCAGGAAGCTCTTCCTCCAGCTCGTCCTTGAGTTTTTTCGCCACACCTGGAATGATAAGCTTTCTATGCTTTACTTTATTCTCAATGCCGTATTTCTTAAAAAAATCAGCAATAGCCTCTCCATTGAATTTGCCGGAGGTCCATGCGGCCATGACTCCAATACCGCCCGTATCTTTTATACATAAGTATGCTGGGATATTAGCTTCCTCTATAGCCCCGGACACAATAAAAAAGTCCAGTGCATAGTTTGTGGAAATAAGTATGGGAGAATATTCATTGGGTTCACTTATCTCGTAGACGTTTTCTTCCACTGTCATAGGCCTTCGGGGATCAGTGTAGATATTAAACCTATGCACCAGAAGAGGAAAAAGGAAGTGCTTATCCGCCGGAGAGATCACTATAATGCCTGCATATTTGGTTATAAAAGCAGCAGCTGCCAAAGCTTCCTTAAATTTATCCTGGTACATGAAACATGGAAAGGTAATGGTTGGATATCCAAGAGGTCTAAATCCTTTCTTTAGGGCGGCCCTTCTTATAAATGTCTGATCTCTGATACCCTCCCTCACATTTTTTGAGCCAGGATCCAAAACAATTTCCTCTAATCCGGCCTCTTTCAATGTAGATGTCAGCGAAACGATTTCCTCTATGCTCTCCCCTTTAACCCCTGCCGGGGTGCGAAGTTCTTTGAGTTTAGGGATAGCTAAATCAATATTCTCTTTAGTTATGGGGTAGACAAGGGGTTTTCTGTCAGCACATAGTGCGGCAGCAGAAAATAAAACGTCTATATTATTGCAGATCAGAATAAGCGCAAAATCTGTAGTTTCATAAGCCTTCTTAACCAGCGTCTCGAATTTAGTTTTATCGCCTGATTCAAAAGAGAGCGCTAATAGATTTATCTTCAGCTCTTTTCCAATCCTCTCAAAATGAAACTCTTTAATATCTTTTATCTTTTTTTCAATATCTGAATCACTTTCCTTATCAGAGATCAGGATTGCGATGCCAGGTTCGTGAAAGAAGGTCTTCTCGTGTCTAAACATGACCTCTTCTTCACCAATGACCAGGGCATTCTCATCTACACCTATTGTCACAAGCTTTATTGGAGGTGCCATTGCGGCCTCTAACTCGGCCTTGACTTCAGGAGCGAGGTATGGACAATCCTCAAGTTTCGCTCCCCCGGTGGCCAACTTCATTGCAAAGGCAAAGCAAGTGGCATAACCACATTCCTTGCAGTTGGTTTTGGGCAGCCTCTTCATAATTTCTGCTCCCTTGAGAGCCATAATAAACCTCCTATTTCTTCTCTGAAATCATCTCTTTAATCAACTTGAGTGTGTCCGGGTGCCTTAAAATGAGAAGATTGGCCCCGGCCAAAAGGAATGTAATCCCGGTTATTGCCTCCCAAAGAATGCCTTGTTCTTTGCTCTCTTTTGCCTCTTTGCTTCTCCAGCACTCCCCTCCAAAATCAGCAAGGATAGGCATTTGCATCATATTGTCCCTATTAATAAGGCCAATCTGTTTGACGTTTTCAATGATAGAAAATGTATATTCAAGTCCATAACCGAGTGCGGAAGATGTCGTATCAAGAACAATCTTCTCTGGAGGGAAAAACTTACAGAGGGCGATATTCAATTCCTTGGTCAAATTAACATCCATAGAGGCTTGAGCCACTATTGCATGGCCGTGTTCCAGTGCAATTTGAGCAATCTCCTCATAATTTCCCTTTAATACCGGACCCAGTAGTAGATTTTTTCCGGAGCACAACCGGGCTACTTCCGTTAAAACTCGCGAGTCCTTTTCTTCCGTTCCTGTTCCCCATACAATAAGAGGAACATCTATGGCGTCAGCCACTTTCTTAGCTATTACAGCCGCTTGTTTTGGTGATGCATCCTTGCCCATGGGATCGGTACTCAAAAGGCGGAGGCAAAGAATTTCTGCCCCAAATACATCCACACACCTCTTGGCCCATTTTACAGGTTCTGATACCACATCCTGGAATGGTTCCAATACCCAGTGAGACCAATTTTCAGGCTGTATGTCTAATACCTCCAATGCAAGGCCTGGAGGATCAGGAAGGGAGCCTTCAAAAAAATGGAATGGAAAGGTATTTTCTCCCCCTATCTTTATAGCCTTTTCTCCTTTCCCTAAAACAGCCTCTCTAATGTTCACAGGATATTTCTCTAAGGGTGCCTCATACTTCATAGTGAATGCCTCCTTTTAGACCTCTAACCAGGAATGGGAATACAAAGTTTTGCCCATAAGGACCTGAGTTGTCTTCACATACTCTACTTCCTTCTGAGGAAGAGAAGAAATATCCATATCATCTTCATTCATGGCTCGATGTATGAGGTTGACAATCTCCGGTATCTCTCCTTTATTGATATGAATAAGTTCCTCATCGAAACCGCTGACGATAGCTGAATGTTGGCCATACCTTGCTATCATTACAAGGAAGGTACGATTGAGCAACACTTTCAATTCCTTGGGAGCACCATATGATAAATTGGACAAACCACATACTGATTTAGCCCCCGGCGCCAAATCAGGTATCATCTGTATAAATTCCAAGTATGCTGATACCTGACGTTGATCCACACCTACTGGCAGGAGAACGGGGTCGATCCAGATATCCTCGTTAGGAACTCCCAGCTCGTTTGCAAACTCCAAAGACTCCAGAATGCTCGCTGCTCTTTCGTCTGCATCTGATGGCAATCCTGCATCATTTATGACAGAGAGTACTATGCCGGCTGAATATTTTGGGGCCAGAGGTAACATTTTTTCCTTGCTTTCACTGGTCCCGGATGCGGAATTGATTAAGGCCTTTTTTTTGCAGGTTTTAAGGCCTGCCTCCATGGCTACAGGATTAGTCGTGTCCAGACACAATGGAAGGTCAGTGAACCCCTGAACAGTTTTGACGAGCCATTGCATTGTTTCTACTGGCTCTTTTGTTAGTGGGCCCACATTTAGATCCAGATAATCCATACCGTTTTGTGTCTGGCCTACAACAAACTTCCGGATTGGTTCAGGATTGCGTTCCTTTATAGCCAGAGAGATCTGTTTAGACATCACATTTAAATCTTCACCAATTAAGATCATAATACATCCTTTCTTTATGGTATTATTGATTAAATCATGTATAAAGAGTCCTTACATCCTGATTCCCACATGGATTTAAACTTTGCCCCCGTCTTGTGGACTATATCTGCCATGCAGGGAATCCCAGTCTCTGCTGATAGCCTGTCTGTCATTTTCAAAAGATTTTCTGCCCGCTTCTCGTTAAAGCCTTGTTTTCTCTTTGCTCCCTCAAAAACCCTGTCTCTCTTCTGAAAAATGGAGGGTATAACGACCGTGGGGTATTCACCTGGCTGGCCTCCGAATTTTACGCCCCCAATCTCAACAACCTTCTGTTCTTTATAAATTTAAACATAAGATCTCCTTCATGCCAATTCCATAGAAATTTGAGGAACATTGTTCCTCAAATTTGAATAATTTAAGCGTTTAGTAATAAGTTTTTGGAATCTCGTTTCTGTGTGTTTTTGCTTTTCAGGTTTTTTTCAATTGCCAATCGACGATCTTCAATCTTATAGATAGCTGTACTGGAAACGGCAGTTTAGTTCTGGACTCTGGTAAAAAAGCTGCTTTACACAAAAGTTGACTTTTAGCATCTCTTTAGAGCGCCTGTTCCACAAGTTCCACAATATCGTAAATCTTAAGCCCGTTTTTGCTTTTATTCATGGCATCGGTGAAATTCCTTTTGCACCATGGGCAGGCTGTAATCATGGCTTCAGCCCCAGTCAATTTTGCCTCATTGATCCGTTCCATAGCCGTCCACACAGCAAAATCCGGGTGGGCATCAATAACCCCTCCACCTGCACCGCAGCACCAAGCATTTCCCCTATTACGTCTCATTTCAATCAGCTCCAGACCAGGGATACCCCTGAGGATATCCCTGGGAGCCTGGTATATTTCGCCAGGTTTTGCTTCTCCCTTTTGAAGCAGCCAATGTTCAACTTTTCTGCCCAGATGACATGGATCGTGATAGGTCACCTTCATGGGTACCTTGCTGGTCAACTTGAGCTTGCCTGCCCTGAGAAGACGATCGAGATATTCCGTGATATGATAGACCTCCACATCGCCCCTCTTGCCCATCATGTCATAAAGCACCTTAAAGGCATAATAGCCATCTGCGCAAGCAGTAATCAGTGTCTTAATGCCTGCCGTTTTAAGTAATTCCATGTTCTTTTCGGCATACTTGGTGAACTCCCCATGGTATCCAAGCTCATAGGCACGGCCGCCGCAGCAGGTCTCCTCCTTTCCTGCAATACCTACATCGGTTCCTGCTTTTCTCAAGAGGTTGACAGCGCTTCGAGCTATCGGCCACAATTCCTCATCGAAACAGATCCTGCAGCCAGCATGGAAGTAGATCTCTGCCGATTCCTTTGTGATGTCCTTGACATCCAGGCCCTCAGCCCACTTGCCTCTATCTGCCTTGGGCTGTCCAAGCATGTTATCTTCTTTTTTCAACCCCTCAATAGCAGCCATATGCTCATAGGGGACCTGTCCTGCCTCAACACACCTGGCTCTGAGCTCATGTTGTAGCTGCATGATATCCGGGAAATCCACCTCTGCGCACATTTCCCCACAAGCCCCACAACTCATACATGTATAGATTACATTACTGACGGACTGGTTTACCTCAAGTCTTCCTTCATATAATGCTCGACCGATCTGCACCATGCCTCCAAGGCTGTAGGTAAAAAATTGGTATTTCTCATAGATAGGGCAGATTGGCTCGAACTCTGTATCCTTATAACCAACAGTGCAGCATCCACCTCTTACACACATGGTTCCAAATCGGTAGAGTCGTTCATCCAATGTAATACCATGGCTCATCACTTACCTCCTAAAATAAGTTGACTCCCGGATGCATAATGTTATTCGGGTCAAGAATGGTTTTTGTCTTTCGAAGAAGATCCCCGTAGGGGCCGGTCAAAGCTAGAAAGGTGGGATCCTGTCTGAATCGGAACATGATAGCACCGTGCTTGGCCAATAATTCATGATAGAGTTTGGCATAGGCCTTTTTAAGGTGCAGCATGTACTCTCTCTCTTTATCAAGGGTACCGGTGATGAGTATGACAAAGGCAAAGAAAAACTCTCTCGCATGGTTGAAAGGCAAGACCCTAAACATGTAAGGGGGTTTGGCCTCTTTTTTGGCGAATTCCCACATATATTTTTCAAGCTCAAGGATCCCGGCTGGTTCAGCATTGATGAGCCAGCCGGGAAGCCACATGGCGCGTCTCATAGTCGACTCCTCGCCTGGCTTTGGATGAATGCCCTCGATAAAAAAGGAATAGAGGTATTCCCAGCTTCCAGGATGCGTGGACTTGACCTCTTCCTCATTCAAATACTCCCCTCCATGTTCCCTAGCTAATCGGATACATGTCTTCTCTGCTGTATCCACAACCTCTTTGTAGCCACTGAGCCGGGCCGAGGCAATGCCAAAAGGTATCCCTGGTGGTGGCGTTTTTTGGTCTTCCTTCATCATCTCTTTTGGCAGCTCCTCTGATTTGGAGGCCATCAATTCATGGAACATATTCCAGACCCAGTTCCAAAAGGTCACGCTGTCAGCCAAGTTTCGCCTTACAATAAGTTTCATATACTCCAGTGCCGAGGGCAAATTATCAAACTTGGTAATTAACAGTCTTTCCTCCTCACCTCTATCGTAAAGCTTCACCGACATCTTGCTTACAATTCCCAGTGTTCCGTAGGAACAGGCAAACAGACCGGTGAGATCAGGAAAAGGTCCATACCGCGCGCGCCATCCAGCAGTGCCAAAGCTAGCTGAACCGGTTCTTATGACGTCACCACTGGGGGTAACCACCTCCAGAGATATTATGGGGTCGGGGTCCCATTTAGCGGATAAATTACCTGAAGGACGCATGAGATAGTTGGCTACTGTGCTGCCACCGCCCGTAGCCGTCGGCAAGTGGTTTATAAACCCTTTTTTCCTAGCTGCAAGACTTAATTGGTGGTGAGTAACTCCTGGTTCAACAACGGCATAAGCAGCGTCGGTATTGATCTCTATTATTTTGTTCATGCGCCTTAAATCAACTACTACCTCGCCCTTATGTGGTACCGCTAGGCCGGCTATATTTGAGCCCCGGGACATAGGGACTACCGGTACTTTAAAGCGGTTAGCTGCCACCAGCAGTATCTTAATCTCTTCGGTTGTTTGTGGTAAGACAACCAAGGCCGGAAGAGTAGCAACTCCTGGCGGAGATGAAATGTCCGTTGAATAGCTAGTGAGAATTGCCTCGTCACGGCTCACCCGCTCTTCAGGAAAAGTGGATAACAGCTCATGGTATAACAAATCAACATTACTCATTTTGGTATTCCTCCTACGTGTAGAGTTTACCCATCGCAGTTTACGCCTTGTAAACTTTGCAGAGCATACCTCTTAAATTAGTGGAGCCTATCTCTCGGTTAAATGGTGGTTTATTATCGGTCAGCATATTAATGTTCGATTCTGCCCAGCCGTATAACTCTGAAGCCCCTTTCTCTGGGAACCACCAGGCGTAATCAACACCTACCACTCTTGGGTCAATGTCAGTGGTTAAATGGGCTTTCTGTTTTATACTGGCTCTCTTAGTTTCAATGTATACCCAGTCGCCATTTCTTATTCCCAGAGTATCTGCTGTTTTGGGGTGAATGTTAACCACCGGCTCCGGGTGCATTCCTCGCAAGGTAGTGATTTGTCGTCCTTCCGAATGTCGGAAGGTGGCTGATTTCCAAGAGGTCAGAATTAAGGGGTATTCTTTGGCTAATTCAGTATCTCTATATGGGGTCTCAGGGGGCTCATAGTAAGCTGGTAGTGGGTCTAGCCCCCACTCTTTGAGTCGATTCGAGTATATTTCAACCTTTCCCGAAGGTGTTTCAAGTTTCTTTTTTGCATAGCTTCTGTATTGCTTGGCGCCGGGAATTATTCCAATTTTTCTAAATTCGTCAAAGGATAGACCAACGGGTTTTAATACAGTATCCAGGCACTGCTCTTCCTTATCCCAGAAATACTCTCCCAAACCGAGCCTTTTTGCCAACTCGCTGAGTATTTCATAGTCTGATCGGCACTCATCTATTCTGGTAACTTTCTGCTGGACTGAGGTCACAGGGTAGGAATATGGTGGTGTCACAATACTATCGAATTCAAGGTAGGTGGCAGCCGGCAACACTATATCAGCCAGGGCTGCAGTGGGGGTCATGAACATATCAGCCACTGCCAAAAAGTCCAGTTTCCTAAGTGCTTCATATGTTTCCCGTTCGTTGCTATAACTCAAAAGAGGGTTGCCTCCCTGAACATAGGCAACGTGGACAGGATAAGGATCTTCCTGCATGATAGCTTTTATTATGCTCTGAGGCTGCACGTATCTGATTAGGGGCATTAATTCCAACTCTGCTCCCACCCTTTTCTGCCACTTATCTAGCGGCAGTTTGTCCCACAGTTCTAATTCAGGCGATCTGCGGCCGATTAATGGCAGTGGCAATGGCTGTATCTCTCCACCTGGTATCCCAAGGTTGCCGGTAATGGCCCTCAGGATACAAATCGCGCGAGCTGCTTGGAAGCTGTTAACGCCGTGGTCAAGGACATTTCCCCACTGGATACAGGCAGGCTTAGTCTTGGCATAGAGCCGGGCAGCTTGCCTGATTCTATCTGCTGGAACCCAGGTTATCTGTTCAACCTTTTCTGGTGTATAGTCCCTAATGTGGTTCTTAAGTAGGTCAAAACCAATCGTCCATTTATCCACGAAAGGCCTGTCAACCAGCTTCTCGTTTATGATTACATTTATCATGCCCAGGGCTAGTGCTAAATCTGATCCCGGTCTTGGCTGCAGCCACAAATTTGACTTGGCCGCTAAATCGATTCGCCTGGGGTCTATGACAATGAGCTTCGTCCCTTTATCTATAGCTCTAATCACCCTCTGGTGGGCATGATGGAGTGTCTCTGCCATGTTTTTACCCCAGACCACAATGCAGGCTGGTGGGTAGTCATAGTCTGGCACTGCATAGAAACCATAAGTAATTCTAGATGCCAACATCCTCGGCACAAAGCAGACATGCCCCTGCCAAGCAACGTTTGGCGTGCCAAAAGCATATGCTAACCTGGCTAAATAACTTTCCTGTAGGCCCTTAGCTGCTCCATGGATGAAAGCTACCGACTCAGCCCCGTGATTGTGCCTTGCTTTAATAAACTCGCTGGCAATTGTATCCAGTGCATCATCCCATGAAATCTGACGCCATTTACCGCTTCCTCTTTCCCCTGCTCTTTTTAATGCGTGTTTCAAACGGCCGGGGTGGTAAAGGTATTCCAGGGATGCCAAACCTTTAGCACATAGTACCCCCTTATTGAGAGGACTCTCAGGATCACCCTTTATCTGGGTAACCCTGCCATTGTCCATAGTGACTAATATGCCGCAGCCAATTTGACAAAGGCCGCAGGTGCTTTTAATGATCTCTTGCTTTTTCATTTTATCCCTATCAGACTAACTGTTTTTCTTTACACTTGAAATTGGACTGGCCTCATCATCTCATGAGATTCGGCAAAAAAAGGGCAATTTGGGGGAAAATCATCAAAAGAGTTACAGTAGTGAGGATTGCCAACAGAAAGGGGAATGCACCTTTGAAAATGACTTCTAAAGGAATATCTTTGGCAATCCCGGAAATTACGTACACATTGATGCCCACCGGCGGGGTGATCACGCCCATTTCTGTAACCAAGACGATAATCACTCCAAACCAGATAGGATCGAACCCTAAAGATGTTACAAGAGGGTATAGGATTGGGACAGTAAGAAGAATCATGGCAAGGGAGTCCATAAAACACCCTCCAATCAGGTAAATAAAGACAATAAACGCCATGATGCCGTAATTTGGCAAGGGGAGTTCAGTTATCCAAGTGGCTCCTATAAAAGGGATCCTTGTAATAGCCATAAAATGGCCAAATATAGTTGCACCAGCAACAATAACCAGGACCATACAAGAAATCCTTGTGCTTTCCGTAACCGATTGCACAAACCCCTTCCAGCTCAGTTTTCTACGAACAGTACCAATTATTATAGCCCCGCCCGCACCGATGGCTCCCGCTTCTGTTGGAGTGAAAAAACCTACAAAAAGTCCTCCCATAACAAGAAAAAAAAGGACCAGGGTTTCCCCAATCCCGAACAGCGAAAAGATTTTTTCTTTCAAGGTAGTTTTTGACCCGCTAGGTGCAGTATCGGGTTTGAGCCGTACCCAGATGAAAATCGTTAGGGCAAAACAGACAGACAGGACCAATCCAGGCAAGATGCCGGCGGCAAAAAGCTTCCCTATAGATTGTTGAGTGGCAATACCATAAACGATGAAGATTATACTTGGGGGAATGAGGACTCCGAGACTGCCGCCTGCAGCAATAGTACCTGTACTCAGTGAAAGGTCGTACTTGTGCCTTTTCATCTCGGGCAAGGCCACGGTGGTCATAGTTGCCACGGATGCATTGGTGGAGCCGCAGATAGCCGCAAAACCTGCACATGCCCCTATGGTAGCAATGCCCATCCCCCCTGGCAGAAAACCGAACAACGTATAGGCTGTGTCAAAGAGACGGCGGCTTATGCCGGCATGAAATGCAATCTGGCCCATAAAAATAAATAATGGTACAACCGTCAAGCTATAGGACCCGAATATAGTAAAGAAGTCCTTTGCCATGATCCTGAGGCCACTTTCCCAGGACACCACATAACTGAAGCCAAGCAGTCCCAAGAGGGCCATCACAAATCCCACGGGCATTCGAGAGAAAAGGACGATGAGCAGGAGCCCTAATCCGATTAGACCGATAGTAGTTGAACTCATTTCCGCTCTCTTTATGCCCCGGCCCTGGACCACGGCTCTTCTTTCCCTGCAAGGACAGACCATAAATCCACCCAAAGAACCAGGCAGACCACAAAGGAAGAGAGGGCTAGGCCGTAAAGCACAGAGAAAAAGGGTAGTTCTAACGTTAAAGACACCTCTCCTGAGATCTTTAAATCGTTTCCATAGTCTATACATACCCATGTTAACAGAGCGAACAAACCTATGCCGAGGAGATTTATTATCGTGAAGATACCCATTTGTATCCTGCGGGATAATTGCATTACAACCACTGCTACAGCCACATGGCCGCCTTTCATGGTGGTGTAGCCCATAGCCAGACCGGCCACCGTTGCACCCATGAAACCGATGATCTCATAGGTGCCCAAGATCGGATGCCTGAAGAGGCGAAGGACCACATCAGCACACGTAAGGCAGGTCATTCCTACTAGGCCAAATCCCGATACGAAATTCAGCATGGAAGATAGTCTATGTACTCCATTGCCAAAAGCAATCATATCTCCCTCCGCTTGATAAAACAGAGGGATGGGCCCTGAAAAGATCCCGAGTCAACCCCTCCGCTTATTAGGCTCACTACTTTTTGAATTTTTTATTGTATTTATTTACCAGTTCCTTTAATGTCTTCACATACTGTTTCCCAGGCAGACCTTTGCCTTCCACTTTCTTTTCATATCCTGAGATAACCGGTAAGACCGCCTTGGCCCATTTTGCGCTCTCCTCGGGTGACAGGGGGATCATTTTGTCACCAAGTTTGAGGCCAAACTTCATGCCTGCCTCATCAGCCGAATCCCACACAGCTCCCGCTTTGGCAATATACTTTGCGCTCACCTCTTCAAAGACCTTTTGAACGTCTTTGGGGAGTGAATTCCACTTTTTCAGATTCATCGCCGCAAAAAATCCTGTTGTGTAGCCCACACTATAACATTCAGTGATGTATTTGACCACCTCTGCCAGTCTCCATGTCGTCAGGGCCTCTATGGGAGTAAAACAGGCCTCCACCACACCCTTTTTCAGGGCTTCATACGTGCTTCCCATGGGCATTGCAACCGGAAGAGCGCCCAGTGCCTTGGACACCTTGGCGCTGAACCCGGTGGAACGTACCTTCAAACCCTTCATGTCTTTTAAGGTATAAACCGGTTTCTTGCTGATAAGTATTCCCGGACCGTGGGCATGCAGGAACAGCATCTTCACGTCCGAAAGGGCCTTTGGCTTAAATTTATTATAAAAATCGTTTATGACAAAGCTCGCAGACATTCCCGAGGTGTAACCCATTGGCAGGTCAACCGCTTCCATAGTGGGAAAACGACCCCGTGTGTATGCAAAGCAAGACATTCCGATATCAGCGACACCTTTTAGGATCCCGTCATAGATCTCGTTGCCCTTAAGCAAGGTGCCACCCGGGAAATATGTGAACTTCACTTGCCCCCCTGTGAGCTGCTCTATTTCGCCCCCCCAACGTTGCGACATAGGAAACAGCGGATGGGTGGACGGAAAGAAAGTGCACCATCTAAGCTCCACAGCCTTTTTTGCATAGGCCGGAGAGTTGAGCACGGCGGTAAATGCCAGAACCAGTGAGAGAGAAAATACTAAGAACCATCTCAAATTTTTCATAATAACCCCCTTTTTTTTGCGAAAACCTTTGAAATTCTGAGTCTGAATTTAAAACTACTGATATCCTCAAATTTCACCTCCTTTCTCTCAATTTCCTACAATTAAACTCTATAAGCATTTTGTTGCAATAGAATGGCTGAACTCTCGACAAAAAATGATTAAGTGAATAACCCATAAGAATATTCGATCGCAGTATGGACCATGGCTTTTATGTTTTCTACTGGGCTTTGGGAAGGGATCCCACATCCGCTCATGAGAATAAAGTGGTCGAGGCCTCCCTTCGAAAGAGACCTAACTGTGTCCGCCTCGACCTGTTCTCTGGTTCCCCTCAGCAGAGAAATGACCGGATCTACATTTCCCCCCAAGACTGCCTTGGGGATCGTTGCTCTTGCCGACGCAAGGTCCATACATTGATCCAGGCTTAGGACCGCTGCGCCAGTCTGGGTCATGAGCTCAAGCAGAGAAGCGGTGTCTCCGCAGATGTGTAAAATGCAAGGAACTTTTAGTTCATTGATAATTTTTTGGAGCCTGGGCAGGACAATACGTCGGAATATTGGCGGAGATATCATGGAAGCAGAGGCCGTCGGCTCCGGGATGAGGAGGAGATTTGCCCCGTTCTCGATTAGCGCCTGGCCGAATTCAAGCAGAAAATCGGTTATTTTGTCCAGGAGCCGTTCCAAAACCGGTTGGTTTTTATAGATCATTCGCATAATAAACTCGGCCTCTATGACCCGGCAGGTGGTAGTGAAAGGACCTTCAAATAGGCCCACCACAGGGATCTCATCATTGCCATATGCACTTAATCCCCGGGTAGCATCTAATATAACCGGCAGATTTGCTTCTCTCTTTGCATCAGGTTTGGGCACCTTATCAATATCCTCTACACAGTTAATTTTAAGGGGAAGTGGGTCTACCAGTGCCCCGGATTCCGGGAAACGAACCCGGCATCCGAATGCCTCAGGGACATATAGCGCATGAACGTAGCTGTAGAGGGGGTCATATCCCATAGACTCCTTTGCCTCAATTTGTGCATTAACCATTAATTTAGGGTCTAAGGCTACCTCAGGCGGCGAGAAATCGGAAAAGTTGGCCGCCACCCATCCGCCAATCATAGGAAAAATAGGAACCCTATCCCGTGGACTTCCCTTTAATGCATCCTTAAATCGTTGCATGGCCGAATAAGACATGATTCACTCCCCCCAAATTGCGTCAAACAGTCAATTGAGACAATGAAATGGCGTATAACCAAAATTTTTAACTCAAATCTCGGACCTGAAAAACAATATAAACATGAGATGATTTAATAAGTAAAGTTCCCTAACTAAAATTTTACCGATTTTTAATCCACAATTTTTTATTTCAATTCTTTATTGGGCTCGTTTCCCAAACAAACTCTTTTTGCAACATATTTTTTCAATATCATGCATTTTTCGCTGTTGCCCATTACAGATCTCATCACTTCTTATAACCTATCTGATCGAATTTTCTCTCTTCATGTGCTCGTTACTGCTGAAAAGTGGCGACTTATTAAATCATCTCTTAACATAATAAATCACTACTGTCCAAAATAAATCAAAATTATCATTTTTAGACAGGTAAGTCCCTGATTTTACATGACGTCCTTTCATAACAGATATTTAGGTTGTCTTGGGCTAAAAATGCTGTCCAAAACAGACAACACTTTAAAACTGTGTATTTTCAATGAGCTAAACACCTAAAAGCCGTTAAATAAGCTATTTAAAGCACTCAGAGATTCCAACATAGCGTTCGAGTTTTCACAAGATTCAAATGCTGTCCAAAGAAAAAGTGATTTTGGACAAAAATAATAATAAAGAATCTAAAATAATGTCAATAGTCCATTGGATGATTTTTTTTAAGACACATGACTATTTTTAGCCCAATTTGAGATTACAAAAGATTTAGCGAGTCCCAAGAAAAGGATGAGGTCAGGTCAACTTGTTAACACAAGGTCCTCAGGAATTAATGTCAACAATCCCTATGCGTATGGCAAATTGAATCAATTGGGAAATGTTTTCTATTTTCAATTTCTCCATGATCTTGGAGCGATGGGTTTTAACTGTGCTCGGGCTTATGAAAAGGATTTCCGAAATTTCCTTGGTCGAATGTCCTTCGGCAATCATCTGAAACACTTCGCGCTCCCGGTTAGAAAGATTGCTGTATAGGTCTTCCCTGGAAGATTTTTTTTTCAGAGAAACATAGTCCTCAATGACCCGGCGTGATATGGAGGGACTCAGGTAAGTGTCTCCATTAAGGGCTGCGTTGATGGCCTTGATAATGTCAGTACCACTACAGTCCTTGAGCAGATACCCTGATGCACCAAGGCGGAAAAGTTCACTGATGTAACGATCATGAGAATGCATGGAAAGGATAATGACTTTAGTTCGAGGATGGATTTTTTTAATCTGGCGGGTAGCTTCAATGCCATTTAAGAGCGGCATCGCGATATCCATTATGACGATGTGAGGTTTTAATTCCTCCACTTTGCTTACCGCTTCCCGGCCATTTTTTGCTTCACCTACCACCCGGAAGTTGGACTCTCCCTCTAATAGCTTGGCAAGACCCTGTCTGACGATAGTATGGTCGTCTGCCAAAAAGATAGTGATTGTCTTATCGGTCATTAGAACTATCTCTGATGGGGATCTCAATACGAATTCGTGTACCTTTTCCTGGAGAGGTGCGAAGAGAAAAATTCCCTCCCAACATGGCAGCGCGTTCCCTCATGGACAACAGGCCCAGAGCATGTTTAGGTTGGTCAAATTCACCAGAAACAAATCCTATCCCATCGTCTTCAGCTAAAAAAATGATTTTGGGATACCCTTTAATGATAGAGAGTTTAAAATGTTTTGCCCTGGAATGCTTCAGTGTGTTAGTAAGTGCCTCTTGGGAAAGTCGATACAACACGATCTCAATCTCCTGGTCCACCCGTCCCTCAAAGCCCACCATCCTAAAATCAACTTCCAGCCCGCTGCGTTTGGAAATACTTCTCATATACGAGTCCAGCGCCGGTTCAAGCCCGAGGTCACTTAAAAGGGCAGGGTGAAGCCTGTAGGATATCCGGCGCATTTCCTGGTGCGTGCGGTTGATCTGTTTCTTGACATCAGTGATAAGGGCCTTTATATGCCCATTTCCTGATGACAACTTTTTTTCAATGGTTTCTAATGTAAAATTTAGCCCGGTAAGGGCTTGGCCCGCCTCGTCGTGTAATTCTCGAGCGATCCGTTTTCGCTCTTCCTCCTGAGAATGAAACAACCTGGCCGTCAGCCCTTTTAATTCTTCGCGATGCTTATGAATTGTTTGATGCAGGAGAGCGTTTTCAATAGCGCTACCTAAGAAATTCCCAAGTGAGCCCAACAAGTTATAATCTTTGCCTGTAGTGAGATCCCTATTTGCTGGAACCTTGAACGCAAGGAAACCGGAAGCCTTTTCTTTTGCTGTAATCAAAAAACAGGTAAGTTCTGGGGAATTTTTATTGGTCGCATTTTCCAAGGTAGCCTTGAAGGGGGGAAAGATAGGTTCGGGCTTTAGAGAGAGGTCTTTTTTTAGTAACGAGCGCATGAGGGGCTTATCACGAAGAAGTATCTGGCAGGTCTTATTCCCTCCGCTCTCAGTTAATCCTTGCTGCACCCTGAGCGAAAAGGCGGACTTTTCATGATCCATTAAGAAGATGCCCCCTGAGGAGAGGTTCAACACCTCTAAGACCTTTTTCAAGGCGGTCATGAGGATTTCGTCCAGGTCCTGAGTCCTGTTCATGGCAAACGCCACCGAGTTTAAGAGCCACAATTCCCAATGCCGCTGCCGAAAACTTCGAATGGCATCCATGCGGGCCGTGATATCTTTGGCAATACTCTCGTGCCCGGTAATCTCTCCATCTTTGCCTCTGGTTGCATTTCCGCTGAGCAGACAATGCAGGCGCGTGCCATCCTTTTTCTTGAAAGCAGCCTCAAAATCTTTTAAAAATCCGTATAGGTTAATCTGTTTCTGGAACACCCGCCAGTGTTTTGGATTATCGTATATCTCCTCCACGGATGACAGCTCCAACAATTCTTGCTTGCTGCTGTATCCCAGCAGGTCTACCCCAGCCTGGTTCACCTCCTTAATAATACCATCCTTGGATGTGATTAAGATCATATCTTTGGAACCTTCAAAGATATGCCGATATTCCCTCTCAGAAAGCCTAAGATTGTCTTCCAGACGCTTACGAGCCGAGATATCTATGAAAATTTCCACCCCACCAACGATATTTGCATGACGATCCCGTAATATAGAGAAACTGCAGATAATGGGAATTTTTTTACCATCTATTCTGGTCAGTACAAGTTCCCGATTGTAGATGTTCTTTCCTATATGGATGGTTTTCTCCAGAGGACAGTCGATTTCACAGGTTGGGCTCTTGAACACCTCCTTACAATGCATCCCTATGGCATCCGCAGTTTTTAGACCTGTGATCTGCTCGGCGGCGGCATTAAAGTAATTGATCCTGCTTTCCCCATCCATGGTAAAAAGACCGTTGGGCAGGTTGTTGAGAATCTGGAGAAAAACATCTTCCTTTTCAAAAGAACTCATACCAAATTTTTTAGTTATTTTGGCCACTAAAAGACCCTGTTTCCTTTTGAAAGATTAAGGAGACTACAGTTCCCTCGTTTCCATTCTACTGATATTTCCCAAACTCCCTTGCAGCATCCATAAACCACTGTACCTTTTCAGGTGGGGCAATCCCTGGAACCTCACATCCCGATGCAAGGATAAAGCCACTATCAGGTGCGCCTATATCAATACAGTTTTTTACTGCCTTTTCCATATCTTCCTTTTTGCTCAGAAAAAATAGATTGGTATTGACATTACCGATAACAACCGCCTTTCCTCTTGCAACTTCAACTGCCTTGGCCAAATTTGTGGGCTCATCAACACTTATTGCCGCTGCACCAGTTTCTACCATCTCTTCCAGGATGGGATCTGCATAACCTCAGATATGTAAGGTGCAGTTAATGCCTTCCTCCTTTAATCTCCCTATTGCCTTTTTGTGATAGGGAAGTACAAACTCCCTGTACATCTTTGGAGAGATGAGGCTGGCTGAAGCTGGTGCCTCTGAATAACTCATACCTGCTCCAGTTGATGGGATTGCCAGCCCGAAACGGATGGCCACCTCTGTGGTGAGCTCCATCAGTTCATGAACATAGGCAGGGTCTTTCATTGCATCCCGTATCAGTTCACTGGCGCCCCTCAGGGCAATTGCAATAGTCCATGGCCCGGCAATAACTGCCCCAACACTCGAATCAGTTATCGCATCCTTTATCATCCTGCATGCCTCAAGATAATCAGGCAAATGTCCATCTTTATACGGGTCAGGTACGGAGAGGCTGTTTAATTTTCCTTTATCCTCGAGGGCCACTTTTTTTGATATGCACATTCCATCATCTGGAAATTTAAGCTCATTTCCCATGGCCTCTGCCTCCATGAGCAAATTTGCCATGACTACAATAATATCGGGCCTGTATCTCTCATAGGCGGCAATCTCTGCCTTGGCGAGTTTTTCTTTATCTGTAAGAAACTCTTTTATGGAGATGCCAATTAGCTGAGAGGTAAATTGACCTAATATAGGATATGCTGGAACCACATCCGCATATTCCCTTTTAAATGCGGCCTTAACCCTCTTTCTTCCGGTGTATGTATTCATGTTTTCTTCCAAAATAGAGTAAATGTTATTTGTCAATAATCATTTGTCGCTTGAGATACTACTAATAGTCAAGAAGATAAACATTTAACCAATGACAGATCACGTCACGTTAATCTTTTATATTCAATGTCCTTTTTACAATCCACTTGTCATGCTCGTAGTCAATAACCCTCTGGAGCATAATCTTTTGGGCCATAATAGGACCTGCCCCATGCCATGTCCCTACGCCATGAAGCCCTGCAGTCCAGTTTTGCAATAATTTAGTAACCTTCATAATATTTTCCGCGGGCGCATCTGAACCGAAGCCGAGGTATTCTTTTACGTAGTCTTTAGTCTCGGGATTTTTTAGCTCTTTCATAGATGGGAGGGTCACTATCAACCCTCCACCGATATCTCCGGCAAGCGCCATAATTCTCCAGAAGGCGTTGGCAACATTTAGCTTTGATACATTGCCCATGAGCTCATCAGGAAGATAAACACCAGAACCTAAAGGCTCCTCAGCACCGTTATAAGCTGCTGCAAGCCCACATGCCCTGCTTGTTTCTCTCAGGACAACCATTTCCATTAGCTGCTCATTAATATGTGTAGCCTTATTAAGACCTTTATATTCCTGGATTAATTTTGCTGCTCCAATGATCTGGTTCATAAAACCAACCTTGCAGGTTCCCCCGCAGGTCATTCGGTGGGTCTTGGCAAATCTAGTAACAAATTTTACTGAATATTGATACTCTCCACAATGAAATACCCTCTCCCATGGAACAAACACATTGTCAAATACGACCATAGATGTTTCCCTTTGCCCGTAAAGGGGGTTGCCAAGCTCTTCCAAATCATCTACCTGGTCTCTTTCAGCAGAATAGGGAGTATACTGGCATATATAGGTAATACCCTCAGCATCAACTGGGGTAGCAAAGGCAATGGCATAGTCTTCCTCGCCTTTATAGTGAGCTGCCTGGGGTAGGACATTTATATAATGGCTTCCGAATGCCCCGCTAATGTTTATCTTTGCACCCTTCACCACTATCCCGTCTTTATTTTTATCAACAATCTTTAAAGAGAGATATGGATCCGGCCAGTCAGGTGTTTTCTCCTTTCTACTTCCCCTTGGCTCGGTTAATGCACCGGCAACGGAGAGATCATTCTTTTGCACCATCTTGAGGTATTCAAGAAACCTGGGGTGATATTCGGTGCCCAGATCTTTGTCCATTTCCCAGGTGGTAGCGTAGAGGGAATGAAAAGAGTCGTATCCCACGCACCTATAGATGCATGTCCCAAGCATTTCAGCGGTGAAGGTGCCTGCGTTGGCCTTTGCGATAAGTTCGTCAATGCTCGTACTCACATGTGTGTACCTATTAACCGTATCGTTTATGAGGGGTGAATGACACGTCATAATCTCCTTGTATTTTGGATCAAGGGCCCATTCGTAGCTTGCCTTGTTGGCCTCTACAACTGTTCTCGTGTTCCTATTAGTAAGGATATTTTCAACCCTTTTCCCATTCATGAAGACCCTTGGTTTAATACTTTTTAAACTTTCTTCAAACTGCTCCGGTGTCATTAATGCCATATCTTTTCCTCCTCATTTAAGATTTTAAGATTAGATCCTTAACATGATAGCGTATCCATTACGATATATGCACCATGTTGTCAATATTCTCGTTATTCGTTTCCTAATAACAGATAACGATTAACAAGCTTCTGCAATGTAAAGCGCACCATTAAAACTCTAAAGAATGTTCAATCAACTAATGATTGTTGCTCCGAGTGATACAATACACTGGGTGCGTCTAGTCGAGTTAATCTTGGCATAGAACACCCTTTAACTCTTCTCTCTGCGCTAGTCAACTTAGTTTTTTAAGGATGCCCTGCATTATTTTTTTGGAGGCTTATCCATTTTGTTTTTTATGGATCTTCTCCAAATTAGTTGGTCAAGATTAAGGCTTAAATCTTATTTGATTAATGATTTCAGTAGGTATAGCTTTTAAAAGCAACTCCGATAATGGGTACCTACCAGGCTCATCATAGCAGTTGCCTATAAAAGTAATTTCCTGTTAATACTTAATTTGTGGAGTAACATTATCACCTAACAATATGGCCTAATTAATCAAAAAGGTTGATGGTGAAATTACATTTAATTTTAATATGTTGTATTTTGGTAAATCATTTTTCTACCAACTAATTTGGAGAAGAACCATTTAATAAAACTATAGATAGCTGTTTCCACGCGGACACCTTTGAACGGAAAGATAGGAGCTCTGAATATGTTTTCGCTTTACCGATATAAAAAAAATGGTCTGCCGTATGGTTTAATAAAGCTTCATGAGTTTCTCCTTGAAGATATCATTTTGTATTTTGAAAAAGGTAAATTTATAAGGAAGAGGGTTAAAGAAGTTCGTACGACTATCAAACAGGCACTCAGGTTCGCCAAAAAAAAGAAAATCTACTCTAGCAACAAAACTGATCGAGCCCTTGAACTTATGGAGGAATTGCTTGAGGAGGTAGACTACACTCATCAGGTGTTAAAAGAAACAGCTATTGAAATGGAAAGTATGATCACTCAGATTAAGGAAGAAAGGGTTGAGAAAATTTCTTCCCTTATCAACACTGCACGTGAACATTTCAGGGAAAAAGAACTTGAAAAAGGCATGGAACTTCTAAAGGAAGCGCAAAGTGAGTTGGGAGAAAAATTTCTTTTGAAAACTCGAAAGAATTTTCTTACTGGTATTGACAGTGAGATTAAGAAAATAAAGTATGAAATTGAGAAAAAACTTAAAAAATTGAAGCGCTAAATTTTGGAGTATGGCAGAACCAGTCGTTTCAAGGGACGGCCCGGTTCGTGCGGTTTAAATTTTTGCATGTTTTTGTGTTTAATATGCCTTAGCGTAGATTTCTTTTCCCTGGCCTCTTCCTGAACTTGGCGTTGGGCGTAGGCGAATTGACTACAACTTTGAGGTTTGATACTATCTGATCATGGCACTGATCCTCGAAATACGCGCAAAGATTAAGAGGCGTCATTACGAATACTCCAAACATGCAGTCGATCAGAGTATTATCCGTGACATAAGTGTGGCGGAATTGGAGGATGTAGTGGCCGGGAAAAGTGAAATAATTGAAGACTACCCGGTAGACAAATATGGCCCAAGTTGTCTCATCGTTGGTTACACTAAAGCGGGCAGGCCGCTGCATGTATAGTGCAGCTATCCGAGTCAACCACTTGTTAAGATCATTACCCTCTACCAGCCTGACCCTGAGCTGTGGATCGATTTTCGGGTCGGAAGGTGAGATACAAGGAGATTTGAAATGAAAGAGACAATGGTAGAATCTAAAGTGACTTATACACTGGAACATGACGGTAATTTTTTCATTGTTATAAATGTGCCAGCGCGTTTATGCAGAGAGACAGGAGAACAGTTCTTTGCTCCTGAAACGGTAGAACATATCCAAGGCATTATCAAGAGCAAAAAGAGCCCCGAGAGGGTGATCGAAACTCCCGTGTATAATTATGGATGACGGCACGGCCCAACAACCGCCTAGAGAAAGACGCTTGTTTCACTAGCGCTTCTCAAGTGTTGGGAATCTAAAGAAAGGGACTTTTTACATGGCAAAGCATGACCAGATGCCGAAGTACCACGAACTCCTAAACCCATTACTTCAGGCGCTTCATGACCTCGGCAGATCTGGCTCGATCAAGAAAATTACATCCTGTGAAGGTGTCTGAAGGGTCAAGCCTCTGTTTTGCTCTTATGACGGATTTGTGGAAACAAAAAATTGGGAGTGCCACTTTCAGGGAGGTTTTTTCCTCGGCCTCCTTTAAGTAAGGGTTCCCCAATAACGATTAATGATTATGAAGTCCCTTCAAGGCTTTATTGATCTTTTCTTTTAACGCTGGCTTGCTTTCTGCCAGCTCTTTTGCCTTTTTAAAATGGAAAAGGGCATCTTCTTTCTTTCTCAGTTTGTTGGAATAGATGCCTAAATGATAATGAGCCAGGGCTAACTTACCTTGCCGTCCATAGACCAGGCCAAGATTATAATAGACCATGTCTTTGACTGGCGGAAGGAAGGTCAGCCTTTCATAGATCCTTGATGCCTGAACATATCGTTCAAGATCTTGAAACGACAGGGCCAAAAGATATAAAATATCTTTATCTTTAGGGGACAGGTGAAGGGCCTTTTGCAAAATAGATACAGATTTTTCGTATTGGCCGATCGTCTGATAGGCCTTAGCCATAGAAAACATAATGGGGATAGAATTTCCCTTTCCTAATAAAGCTATTTTGAAGTGATTGAGGGCCTCATGTATTTTACCATCTCTTTCAAGGACAAGACCAAGACCATAATGGGCCAAAATAGATTCGGGATCTATACGTAACCTATTTTTAAACTCTCTTGCTGCATTTTCCTTATCATCACATAGGGCCTCAACCATAGTATGAAAGATCGGAAAACGGGATCGTAGTTTTTTTGTTGTATCAGAATCAGGTATTTTTGTATATTCTCGTGCCATTGTTTCTATATTGGCCATTCTTTCCGGTGCACCAGGATGGGTAAGAAGGTAAGGCGGTATATTCTGACCGCCGTACCAATTTTCCCTTTGAATTTTCTTTAATGTGGTTATCATTCCTTGCGTGTTAAAACCTGACATATGAGTGTATTTGAATCCTAATTGATCAGCTTGCCTTTCATCTTCCCGAGAGTAGCCGAGTTCAGCCTGAGCTCCGGCAGCGATTGATCCTGTCATAATGGCACCTGTTGCCTCACCTCCAATAAGAACTCCTGCTAAGATAGCAGCCATTGTGGCCATTCCAATCTTCTTGGATCTTTGTATCCTCAAAGCCAGATGCCTGGCACTTACATGGCCAAGCTCATGTGCGAGCACAGAGGCCAGCTCATCCACATTGTCTATTATTTTAATCAGTCCTGAAAAGAAAAACACATGCCCGGCAGGGGCTGCGAATGCATTAATTGCGGTGGCTTTTATCACATAAAAATGAAGAGGGAAATAAGGTATTTCTATTTGACGGCCAATGTAGTTACCAAGGTCATTGATATACTGAGTGATGTAAGGATAGTCGGCAAATTCATACTGAGATCTAATTCTTTTAAGAAATCTGGCTCCGAGTTCAGTTTCCTCTTCTGGTGATAACAATGAGGCACGTGATTTTGCCAAAGGGGTGAGAATTATCAATAGAGCTGTAAAGAGGATAACAAGCTTTTTAATCCACCAAAGGCGGACAAGTCCACCAGAAACACGGCGGACAAGTCCACCAGTCAGCCACTCCGCCAGAAAAACGGCGGATAAAAAAGACGGCGGACAAGAAACACGGCGGACAAGGTTTAATTCTCCGTCCCGTCTGGCGGGGCTTCGAGGTAGTTCACTTTTCATCTTTCACAGCTTTTTTATCTATCTCTATCCTTGGGGCTTCAACCCATAACCCTTCAAGGTCATAGAATTCTCTTATTGGCTGGTAAAATAGATGAATCACAACATCACTATAGTCTAATAAGATCCAGTGGCCATCCTTTTCACCCTCTATGCCATAAATGGTGAAGCCTTCTTCTTTCATTCTTCTCTGTAGATATTGGGCAATGGCCTGGACCTGCCTGCTGGATTTGCCGCTGGCAATAAGGAAATAGTCGGTTATGGAGGTCAACTTTGCAACCTTAAAAAGGACAGGGTCAACTGCCTTCCTTTCAAGGATGATGCTAACACATAGAAGGGCCTTATCGAGAGGATTCATTAATTTAGGTACAAACCTACCTTTTCTATATATTCTCGTACTACTTCAGGTACAAGAAAGCGAATAGATTTTTTCTTGGCTATCATTTTCCTGATTCGAGTCGCTGATATATCCATCAATGTCGTATTCTTTTTAAGCAATACATTTCCCGATGGATGGCAAAAGCATTTTCTTTCCTGGTCCCATATAAATCCAACATTAAGAGAGTCAAGAAATTCGGAAAACTTTTCTTTATTATGACCTGGCCTATTAATAACAACAAATGAGGCAAAATTAAAGAGATTTTGATATTCTTTCCAGGTCTTTATCTCTATGAAGGCATCCGTTCCGATTATAAAAAATAGTTCGAGATTAGATCCAAAAGAGGAGTGGAATAATTGTAGTGTTTCTATGGAATAGGAAAAACCAGGCCTTTTCCCCTCAATATCCCACACCTCAAGTCGAGGGGAAATTTTACTTGCCAGTCTTGCCATCTCAAGACGATGAGAGAAATCAGCGAGGGGGTATTGTTCCTTATGTGGTGGCATACCAGATGGGATGATATAGACCTTGTTTAATCCTAACTCTTCACCTATCTCCTCTGCCACTCTAAGGTGACCTGAATGAATGGGATTAAAGGTCCCTCCCAGGATACCTAATTTCACGTCCTTACCTGTCCAGATCCATATACTATGAACTTTGTGGTGGTCAACTCCTTGAGACTCATTGGTCCGTAAGCATGCAATTTAGATGTGTTGATCCCGATCTCTGCACCAAGACCAAGCTCAAAGCCATCATTAAATCGAGTAGAGGCATTTATCAGTACAACCGAGGCATCTACCCTCTCCAGAAATGCTTGAGATTTCCCATAGTCATTCGTAACAATTGTCTCAGTATGGTTAGAGCCGTATCTTTCAATATGATCCATTGCTTCATCCATGTCCTCGACAATCTTGACCGCCAGTATAAGATCTAAATACTCGGCTGGCCAATCACTATCCTTTGCCAAGATAAGATCAGGGATTAGCTTGAGCGTATTCTCACACGCCCTTATTTCAACACCTGCCTTGCTAAATTCTTCTATCATGCCTGGCAAAAAAGAGGAGGCTACATTTTTATGTACCAGCATCGTTTCCATCGCATTGCAGACACCAGGTCGTTGTACCTTGGCGTTAAAACATATCTTTCGAGCCATCTCTAAGTCAGCAAATTCATCTACATAGACATGGCAGACACCTTTAAAGTGTTTTAATACTGGAATTCTTGAATTTTCAACAACAAAGGAGATAAGACCCTCGCCACCCCTGGGAATAATTATATCCACATACTTATCCATACTCAAAAGAATACCAACTGCCTCATGTTCTTTATAAGGGATGACCTGAATCGATTTTTCTGGCAGATTGGCCTTTTTCAATGCTTCTGATATAATTTCGTTCAGGATTAAATTGGAGTGTATAGCCTCAGATCCCCCTTTTAGTAATACTGCATTCCCTGATTTGAGGCACAGGGCAGCTGCATCAACCGTTACATTAGGTCTGGATTCATAAATAAAGCCTATTACTCCCAGCGGGATCCTGATCTGGCCTACCTGTAATCCATTTGGCCTTTTCCACATACCTGTTACCTCACCAACCGGATCAGGGAGGGCGGCAACTTCATGTAATCCATCAATCATTGAGGTAATTGTTTTTTCATCCAGGGTTAATCTATCTATCATTGCTGAATTCAACCCATTTTCCCTGGCTAATGTAGTATCCTTGGCATTTATCTTAATTATCTCCTCTTTTTTAGAGAGAATTCGCTCTGCCATGAATTCTAATGCAGCATCCTTTTCTGCTCTTTTAGCAACCCTTAAAAGCCTTGCAGATTCCTTGGCATCTTTTGCCATAGCCTGTATTGCTTTATTAAAGTCCACAACCGTGCATATCTTCTAAAGATTTATATGAAAATGCCTAAAGTGAGCTTAAGTGCCTAAAGTGCCTAAAGTTAACGTCTTTACTACTCAACCACTTAACCATTTGACCACTCAACTACTTTCATCCTTCGTTGTGGCCGAAAGGCCATGAGTGTTCATTAAAACGAGATTATCTTTATGAACCACTTCATCATAATGTTTGTATCCTAAGATTTTTTCTATCTTAGAACTTTTTTGTCCCATAATCTTTTCCACATCTGTTGAATGATAATTGACAAGGCCAACTGCAAGGCTTTTTTCACTTCTATTGATTATCATTACAGAATTTCCAAGGTTAAATTTCCCATAAACAGCAAGTATGCCTGAAGGAAGTAAACTTTTTCCATTCTTTACCAAGGCATCTTCTGCGCCACTGTCTACCATTATCCTTCCTTTCGGAGATTTTGTAAAGGCAATCCAGTGCTTACGACTCCGCATTGGGGTAGGTTGAGGCAAAAAGAGAGTTCCCTCCTCCTTTCCTTGAAAGATTTTCCTCATTATGTTCTTTTTTAAACCATTGCCAATAATAGTCGGAATTCCACATATGGCTACGTCCCTGGCTGCTTTTACCTTGCTTCCCATGCCACCTTTTCCTAAGGCACCTGGGATGGAGCTTGCTTTTTTTTCTATTTTGCTTGTTACCTTTTCGACCAAAGAAATGAGGTGTGCATTGCTATTCAGCCTCGGATCATCATCAAAAAGCCCATCAATAGTGGTTAAGTTGATAACGAGGTGAGCGCTTGTAAGATTGGCTATCATGGCACTAAGATTATCGTTATCACCGAATTTTATCTCATCTACTACGACGGTATCATTTTCGTTGATGATTGGGATAACCTTCCAATTAAGAAGGGTAAAAATGGTATTTCGAGTATTGAGGTATCTCTTCCTGTTAGTGAGATCATCTCTGGTAACTAATATCTGAGCCACTTTATGTCCGTGACTTCTGAAAACCTGTTCATAAGCAAGCATCAAAGAGCTTTGACCTACTGCTGCAAGCGCTTGCTGTTGGGAAATGGATTGTGGTCTTTGGGAAAGCCCTACTTTTTTTAGGCCGGACGCAATAGCGCCTGAAGATACAAGGATAATCTCGAGCCCTCTTTTTTCTATAAGGTAACATATATCTTCACTCAAGGCGTTTATCAAACCCAGGTTTAATCCGTCTTTTTTTGTAAGCACGCCACTTCCAATTTTTACAACTACCCTCTTGACATGTTGCAGTATACTTTTCCTTGAATTTTTCATAAATTGTGTTCTTTGTGTTTGCCGTGTCTGTTGGGCTTGTTGTGTTAAACTTTAGGCACTTCTTTATGGAAGAGCTTTATCCTTTAGTAATTGTTTGAGTTCCTCTAATCCTTGTCCAGCAAGGGCAGAGATGGCCAGGCACTTGTAGCCTAAATCATTAAAGGAATGACAAATTTTATCGATACCTTTACCGTTGATTGGTTTTAGGTCAATTTTGTTTAGGACAATCACCTGATTCTTTTTCATCAGGGATGGATGGGATAGTTTTAATTCCTCTTGTACTACAAAAAAATCTTTTAAAATGTCTCCAGAACTTGGTTGATATATATCCAGCATATGCAAAAGAAACCCAGTCCGCTCAATATGCTGTAAAAATCTATGACCTAAACCTCTGCCATTACTGGCACCTTCTACCAAGCCTGGGATATCAGCAATAGTAATGGATTGTTCGTCATCAAAAGTAAGGACCCCTAAATTAGGGGCAAGGGTTGTAAATGGATAGTCGGCTATCTGAGGATGTGCATTGGAAAGACGGGATAAAAGGGTAGATTTACCAGCATTGGGTAAACCTATAATACCTATATCAGCGATAAGTTTGAGTTCCAGTTTAAGTCTTTTTTCTTTTCCCTGTTGACCCTCTTGAGCAAATCTGGGAGCTCTGTTTGTTGAGGTAGTAAAGTGTTTATTCCCTTTGCCACCATCTCCGCCCTGCACTAATACTATCTGTTGGTTATCGTGAACTAAGTCTGCGAGCAGTTCTCCTGTTTCCCCGTCTTTTACTATAGTTCCTATAGGGGCCAGGATTTCGATACTCCTACCTTTTGTCCCTGACCTGTTTTTACCTCTCCCAGACTTGCCATTTTGGGCCTTAAAATAACGCCTGGAGCTAAAATCATATAAGGAATAGAGTCTTTTTGTGGCCTTGATCAGAACATTTCCACCCTTTCCTCCATCCCCACCATCAGGCCCCCCTTTTGATACAAATCTCTCTTTCCGAAAACTTACACAACCAGCTCCCCCATCACCTGATTTTACGGTGATCTCGGCCTCGTCAATAAATCCCATATATTTGTATGCCATTGTTTGTAGTCCGTTGCAACAGACAACGGACTACTGACTAATTTTTAAGGGGTATAAACACTTACTTGTTTTCTGGATTTACCCAATCGTTCAAAGGTAACTATTCCATCGATCTTTGCAAAAAGCGTGTAGTCTCTTCCAAGGCCAACATTATTTCCTGGATGGATACTCGTTCCCCTTTGCCTCACAATGATTGAGCCGG